>CAVRFM010000019.1:0-168700 GCA_963720375.1 uncultured Chloroflexia bacterium
CCCCTAGCAAGTGTAACTTAAGAAGTGGTATAACTATTGGGGGTGGGTGACCTGAGGTCAGAGGGTGCAGATCACTTTCCAAAACTACTGATGAGGGAATTATGTACGAAACGTTTATAAATTTGGTAAGAAAACTGCGCTTAGTGACATATGCACGGTTTATCTTGTCTCATAATAAACTAGCCTATCGAATTTGGTTTAGGGTTAAGATTTCCAGATACCGACGTAAGGAAGTTTTACTTAAATATATAATAGAGCAATCCCCAAAAGGTAGTGTCATATATGATATAGGTACTCATGAAGGGTTATATTCTATCGTTTTAGCGCAATTGATTCCTAATTCGGTCATATACTCATTTGAACCAAATCCGTATGTTTATTCGTTACTAGAACAAAATGTAAAAACAGCAGGGTTAGAAAAAAGAATTACCTTACTAAACTTGGCTTTGAGCAGCAAGAATGAAATGAGTGATCTCTTTATTTCGTCAGAACCAGCACTCAGTTCTTTGCATATGTATAATGCTAGTTTCTTCAGTACAATAACAGGATCCATTAAGGTAAAGTGCGTTGCTGTGGATTATTTAATAGATAACGATATTTGTAAACCTCCGGATATTATTAAAATAGATACTGAAGGACACGAATATGAAATAATCCTGGGAGCCCAGAAGACAATAGCCAAATTTCGTCCCGCGATAGGTTTTGAACCGCATGGTATAGATGGTCAAGCTATAACTACACAGGAACCAATTGAAAAACTGCTATTATCACAAGGCTATACAATTAAGAGCCTTGGTTATCCTATCTGGTGTCAAGTAAATAAATAAGTTGGAGTGAGTCTCTGAAGCCGAATGGTTTGAGTTAAGGCAGGCGGGTCTTGGAATAATCTGCAAGGCAATGCTGACGCCAAGTGTGCATTCAGAACTATGAGAGAAGAGCTGCTGTGGCTGAGGGAATTGACCAGTCGGTTTGAGCTGGCAGATATTTAGGGCAGTTGGATAGAGTACCACTACGGCATTTACTTACATTCAACACTGGGATACAAATCACCAGGTGAAGTTAATGACACCTTGGACTTTCGCAAGGGGCCTCTTAGACGGAGGGAAGACGGAACCGTGAAAGAGAGCTTGAGACAACTTGTGAAACGTCATAGGTTCTTACTCGCGACTGCAAGAACGATCCTGTTCTGCTCACGGAAGTGTCACGAGGCAATCTCTCGGGCTATACGTCCACTGGTGATAAAACAGTACCTCAAGTCCCATCAAGTACGCAAGTTGCACATCGGGGCAGGTTCGAACATATTACCAGGATGGCTTAACACAGACAGGTCCTCCAGTCTGCCTAGAGTTTTGTTCCTTGATGCAGCAAACCCCTTTCCATTCAGAGATGCTACTTTCGACTACATATATAGCGAACATCTCATTGAACATTTGACCTACAAGCAGGGCCAGTTGATGCTCCGAGAATGCTTTCGGGTATTGAAACCGGGTGGAAGCATTCGTACTGCCACTCCTGATCTGGAGACCTTGATCGGACTATACACGCCTCAGAAAAGCAGTGTCCAGCAGAGGTACATACATTGGGTCGTTGACAAGTTTTATCCTGAGATCGGTATTTACCAGGAGAGTGTTGTTATCAACAGTAGCTTCAGGAACTTTGGTCATCAGTTTCTCTATGATTTTGCCCTGCTTCGCACGGCCCTGGAGAAGGCGGGGTTTGTTGCCATTACCAGGTACAATGTCGGAGAAAGTGACGACGAGGTATTCCGCGGAATCGAATCCCACGCTGCTGCTGGAGACGAAGAAATGAACCGATTCGAAACGATGGTTGTCGAAGCAAGGCGACCGCTGTGACACCTCCAGTGCCCGGAACCCATGGGTGGGGATGTCTACAATCTGTCGGTTGACTATTGCTTCCGATTCTTCAGCGTTCCATCGACGTCATATGCGCTGACCTTCTCTTTCGTGGTGGCGTCCCAACTGGGACTCTGCAGTGCAGAGTCCCTATCGCGACTTCGATCTGCTTCCTCAGAGCCTCGCTTTGCAGCAGCCGTATCTCTGATCTGCCGTCGTGACATCGGGCCGATGATTGTCTTATGCCTCGGTCTGATTAATGCCCTACTGGGATGAAAGTCTCTTTCTTCTGGTAACACGTACAAACGACATGCCGTCGTGAGCATTATGGGGCTACGCCAAAATGGCCAGAGGGCTCCAGTCGCAGTGATTGTTTCCGCAGTGCGGAGCGGGCCGGCGAAATGCCGAAAGTCCCAGCATCAAAAATCCCACACGCTATCTACGAGCTTCTATCGCCTTCTGATAGACACCTATGGTCACGTCTGCAATCTGGTCCCACGAGAAATCAGTCTTCAGTTTGGTGAAGGCGCTCTCTCCCATCTCCCTCCGTAGCCTATCGTCCTTCAGCAATCTCACTATCGCCTTCGCCAGAGCTTCAGGGTCCTTCGACGGCACAATAAATCCGGTCTTGCCATCGTCGACAATCTCAGGGACGCTGCCCACATCCGTGACCACTACCGGCTTCCTGAATCCGTACGCCGTTGGGATCACGCCACTTTGGGACGCTTCAGTGTATGGCATCACCACAACACTGCATCTCTGGAACAATGCCGCACCTTCATTATATGGAATACGATAGTTGTGTACGATGAAATTCGCTCTGGCATCTCCCATCATGTTCTCGTACTTCGCGAAATCTTCTCCCGTGCCAGCGATAACTATCCTGGCATTGGGTACTTCCTTGTTGATCAAAGGCTGGGCCTTGATAAGGTATTCCAGTCCCTTGTACTTATGTATCCTACCGAAGAACAGTACCAGGTTGCCATCCTCATTGACATCTTGCCTCTCATATTTCTTAAAAGGCGCCACCTGGTGTTCGCCAATATGTACTGCATTAACTCTCGATTCAGGAATCTGATATTCAGCAATCATCTGTGCCCTCAGCTTGTGTCCGTGCACAATAATCTGATCAGATACCCTTCTGGCGCACCATTCATGAAATGCCTGGGACCGGCTCTCCTCACCTGGATGCGGCTTCACATCGTGGAACGTGCTTACGAGCGGATACCTCTTAAGGAAGGGAGCCGCGAATCCGAACCAAGGATGAAACGCCCCCTGAACATGGATAACATCAGGCTTGAACCCCTGGATCAGACGGGCCACTCTCAAGAAGGCCAGCGCATAGCTCGGGTTATAAGGATGCACCCTCCCTTGGCCAAAAAGACGCAGATCAACGCCACCAGCTATAGGAACAAGCTCATCTGCCTCTATCCCCTTTGGCAGAACTAGCATGACGCTTGCCTTCTGGGACAACGCATTGGCCAGTTGGACCGTATAGTCTATGAACATGAAACTGAAACACACTATCTTCATCTGCCACCAACAAGCCGTCAACTGCTGTCCTGCCCACACCTGTAAGTGCGACTATCACCTCATGGTGTAGAGAAACACCTAGTCTCCGAAGGACAGAGGACTACCTTACCAAGATATTCTCGTATACCCCCAAGATTTTGTCCAGGACTGTATCCGGATTGTAGTTCTGCCCAACTTCCAGCCGCGCCTGTGCTCCAAGACTCGCGCGCAAGTTGTCGTCGCCAAGCAAGGCGTCGATCTTTTGAGCCAGCGCCGCAGGGTTCCTGGGCTCAACCAGAGCTCCATTCCACCCGTCCTTTACCACATCACGATTACCCGGGACATTTGTTGTCACTACGCACTTGCCATAGGACATTGCCTCAAGAAGTGATAGTGGCATTCCCTCCCCAAGCGAAGGCAGCACAAATATGTCGGCTGCCATGTAAGCTGCTCCGAGGTCCTGCTTGGCAAATTCTCCCAGGAAGAAAACGTCCTGCTCCAATCCCAGTTCCTGAACCTTTTGTTGCAACGCCTGCTTAGTACCGCTATAGCCTGGTGCTTCACCGCCAATGATGACTGCGGCAGGTTTCGTTTCGGTATGCTTCACAGCCTCTATGAGATACGTCAAACCCTTTATCGGCAGCAGTCGACCTACGAACAGAACCACCTTTCTATCATCCAGTTTATGCATATTTCGAAACTTAGCCACATCCGCCTGCAAGACAGGTCTACTTTCATCTATCCAGAGGGGTATAATGGCCATTTTGTGGCGTTCGGCCCCCAGCTTCTCCAGGATATCAGCCTGGGTTGCTGAAAGGGCGATAATCTTATCGACTGATTTCAATGTCCATCTGCCAATGGTCTTATTGAAAACTATCTCAACAACCTTCCTCCATCCTCTAAGGTTCAGAAGAGCCCCATGAGATGTGAGCACAACAGGTCTTCTTCTAAAGACTCTGGAGAGCAAAGCAAAGGTAGAAGATATATGGAAGTGCCCATGAGTATGAATGATATCGAAATCATCACTGCTGAGGAGCTTAAAGAACATACCAGGCATAACCGGATTGTTGAGAGGAGCAAAGAGTGGAGTAAATCTATGTATTTCTACGCCGTCGACTACTTCGCGGCTTCTTGATCCGGGTACATTTGAGGTAAATACCACAACCTCATGTCCAGCTTCAACAAGCTTCCGGCTCAAGGCCTCAACGTGAAATTCAATCCCCCCAATATGAGGGGGGTAATACGGTGAAACCTGAAGGATTCTCAAAATGTTTCCTCAGCCTTCGCTGACAAAGATTAAAAAGCAGTCATCCCTGCTGTAGCTGCAAATACAAATTACATATCTCGGATGAAAGGCCAACCCGCACTAGTGCCTGCACTGTTCTTCTGAGGGAAATGCATGAAGGATACGAGGAAGTTGCGCACTTCTACTTGGACTCAGAGTCCGCCTCGCCTTCTTGATTCCCATGCGAGGGTATTTCCCTCTTCTCAAGCTGTTCCCACTCCCGCCGCAGGAGCTCCTTCATCGATTGCAGCATCAGCGCAGCAAACAGCGCCAGAATGCCTATGAGTAAAAGAAGCACGGCACCGAAGGCATTGCCCATAGCTACCTGGTTACTCTTACTGTATATGTCCAGTACACGCACACCTAATGCCAGTCCGCCTGACAGAAGCATAATCCCCGGTATTCCAAACAGCACCAGCGGCTGCCTTAAGCTGATCAGGACCAGCACCCTGCTGAAAACGCTCATTCCATGCCCCAGCGGGTTCCTCTTGGCCTTGTCCATGTAAGAGACGGCTATGGGCACCTCAGCTACCTTGAGACCGCTTTTGCTTATGGCGAACTGGATTTCCGAACTCACCGACATCCCGGACTCGCTCAGGTTCAGCACCTTGAGCGCTTTAGAGGAGTAGGCCCTGAAGCCGCTCTGCGAGTCGCTAAGCTTATGACCTGATCCAAGGTTGGTAATGGCTGTCAAAGCACGCTGCCCCAGACGGCGGTAGAACGGCACCTTCTGGCCCTCTCCGAGGAATCGTGAGCCGACTACGACATCTGCCTGGCCATCAAGGATGGGTTTCACCAG
Source organism: uncultured Chloroflexia bacterium (assembly GCA_963720375.1). Taxonomy (GTDB): domain Bacteria; phylum Chloroflexota; class Dehalococcoidia; order UBA2247; family RBG-13-53-26; genus JAPLHP01. The sequence continues at coordinate 5,450 of CAVRFM010000019.1, forward strand.
GCTGGGAACATACTTCGGGTCATGCTGCCCATCAGCATCCAGTATTACCAGAATGTCTGCCTTCTGTTCCCGGCCCTTTTGAAGAGACGTACTGATGGCAGCCCCATAACCTTTGTTGCAGTCATGACGATAGACGGTAGCCCCGGCATCCCTGGCAACCTCAGCGCTGGAGTCCGTTGACCCATCATCGATGACCAATACCTTGTCTGCATACTTCCTGGCCTTTAAGACTACGCTTCCAATGAACCGCTCTTCATTGAAGCAGGGTATGGCAATAACAATCAACGGTTTGCGGCCATTCTTTTCAACCGATTTTGGTCCTTCTGTAGTCATTGTTCTCTTGCCAGGCTACTCCTGCTATTTCTCTATATCAATCCGCGGTAATACTGACATAACACCAGAGTGAAGCGACTCTACCACACGTCTCGTGTTTTTTCAAGTTCCACTATTCGTACAATGAAACCAGTGACTGCCTGGCACCACCATGTCGCGCCTCTACAAGAGCACACAATCGTTTTGCACTCAAGGAGCCAGCCTTGCTATAATATCTCTCATATTTTTCAAAAGGAGGGGCCGGTGAAACTCAAAATCCTACTGGTGGTATTTTCCCTATGTGCAATGGCAATCGTCTCCCTATTTTATCTCTTTGGAACAGCCGGGGCTGCTACAACGAGTACTGTCACCCCCAGCGTCACTGTGAATAGCACACTGTCTCTCACACTGGAGAACACCAATAACGTACAATGGGGTACAACGGCTGCTGGAACCACGAAGACCGGGACAATACAAGCCAGAGTAAGCTCCAATACAAACTGGACACTCTCTGTACAGGCTCCGATACCGGCATAACGTGGCCTGAACGGGGCTGATGGCAGACCATCATATCTCCAGTTCCAACTTCAAGTATACTTCCGCTCGGGCAGTCCAAGCTCCACACTGGCAGCGGCGTAACTGACAGCAATTTACAATACCAACACGGACGTCTGGACAGGAGGCATGCTATCGGTGACTGCAAGTGTAGCTATAACCTATAACCTCGTCATATCCCGGCAATCAGTATCCTCAGGAATACTCTGCCACTCATACCTATACCCTGACCTCATCAGAGTAGTGTCTTCTCAACCATCGCTTTTTATTCCCGAATGTGCGGGAGGCCACAAAGGCCTCCCGCAATGGGGAGGAGACAAGCCCCTCCCCCACTTTTGCATAGTTCTTCAGGTTTCTGAGCATCTCATACTGACATGGCAAGGTACATCGGATACCCGGTAGCAATATTTCTGACGCTATTCGTCAGCCTGCACATCTTTGCACTCCCTGCATTGGCTGGCGTTAACATCACGGTTTCGCCCACCAAAATAGACCTCACCCTTAGCAGCAGTGAGATTGCCATTCAAGAGATCAGCGTGCGGAACACAGGAGATGAAACGACCAGGGTTCACACCTACGCCATGGACTTTTCCATAGACAAGGAAAACAGATTTCACCTTTTCCGAACCAGGATATGAGAGCTACTCCTGCGCCGCATGGCTGAGCATGGAGGAGCCGGAATTCAATCTTGCCCCCGGGGAAAGCAAGAGTGTCATAGTCACCATCTCAGTGCCTCAGGAGTTGGAACCCGGAGGTCACTATGCTGCCCTTTTTTTTGAGATGGTACCCCCGGAAGCTCAATCAGGTGTTTCCGTAGCTGTCGTCCGGCAGAATCCCATCTCTATTCTACATCACCATTCCCGGTGTTACCGGGGCAGATATCATCACTAATGCTGAAATCGCCTCCCTTCTGTTACCCAGCGTGGTAGAAAAAGGTTCCATAGAGGTTGGGGTAATAGTCCGCAATACGGGCAACGTGCATTTGCCCATAGCTGCCAAAGCCTATTTCACTGATTTTCGAGGGAGAGAAGTTGGTGAACTGGACCTTGGCCAGGCAGTCGTTCTACCTAATAGTGAACGGGTAATTAAAGCCACCTGGGAAGGGACGCCCTTTATCGGCAAGGTGAAGACAAGCATTGTCATTGGTTACTTTGATCAAAATGGGGAACTCGTGAATAAGGCTGCAACAGGCAATTTCCAGGTTATTCCCTGGAAACTCATATTAATAGCGGTGTGTTCTCTTGCTCTTCTTGTTGTGCTGATATGGATGCTTAGGAAGAAATTCCGCTTAAGGATAGAGAGGAAATAGGGTGACTAAAACTCAAGGTGATGATTCTGCTTGTTGCGCCTTATATCACCTATGGCACGATGGAGGCAAACAATGGACAGCTATGAAGTGATCATCATCGGTGGTGGCCCTGCAGGGCTTACTGCTGCCCTCTACACCTCACGGGCTGGTTTGAAAAGCCTGCTAATCGAGCGGGGCATATTTGGAGGTCAAATGGTGAATGCCAGAATGGTAGAAAACTATCCTGGCTTCCCACAGGGCATTGGAGGCCTCGATCTGGGTTTGCTCATGCATGAACAGGCCACCAAATACGGAGTGGAGACGTCAACGGATGATGTCACCAGTATAAGTCCTGGAAAGCTACATCGCGTTATAACCACCGAGCATAGCCTGGAAGCAAAGGCTATCATCATCGCTGCCGGTTCACAATATCGAAGGCTGGATGTGCCGGGCGAAGGCCAATTCCTCGGTCATGGAGTATCCTATTGTGCCACCTGCGATGGCCCTCTCTTCCGTGGTGAGCAGGTGGCAGTGATAGGCGGTGGTGATACTGCTGTGAGTGATGCCTTGGAGTTAAGTCAATATGCACAGAAGGTATATCTTGTACACCGCCGGGATCAACTCAGAGCGAGCAAGGTGCTTCAGCAGCGAGCCTTCGCTGAACCGAAGATAGAGTTCGTCTGGAATGCAGTTGTAGGGGAGATCATCGGTGAGCAAATGGTACAGGCCCTGAGGTTACGGGATGTCAACACCAGACAACTTTCCTCTTTAGATGTAGCCGGTGTCTTTGTGGCCGTAGGACTGGTGCCCAACACTAAGCCCTTTGCCGGTATTCTTCAACTGAGTGAAACGGGACATATTATCACTGATGGACTCCTGGCTACCTCGGTCCCTGGTATTTATGCTGCCGGTGATATCCGCAATAATTCGCCTCGTCAGATCGTCAGCGCTGTCGGAGACGGTGCTACTGCTGCTCTGTCTGTCCTGCATTACCCCCGGGGATAAAACATGAAACCAAATAGTCTATGCAGGATGAGCATGGTGGGTGTGCTCGACGGAGCCGGATTATCGCTTCCGTGGCATAATAACCACCTTGCGCATTTCCCCTTCACCAATGCTTTGGGTGACTACATCGGGGTTAACCGACAGGGCAAGGTGGACGATGCGTCGCTCATCTGCCGGCATAGGCTCTAGGGTCATGGACTGGCCAGTGGATATCGCCTTTTGAGCCAGTCTCAATGCCAACTCCCTCAGCGACCGATAACGGCGTTGCCTATATCCTTCTATGTCGATGGTCAAGGGCACTCTGGCCTTCTGGTGATGCGCTACGATAAGCCGAAGGATATACTGTAAAGCAGCCAGTGTCTCGCCACGCCTTCCAATAAGGATTCCCAGATCATCACCTTTGACTTCCAGGGCAATTGGAGCAGCTTCTGATTCCGATGTCTCCGGGGTGTCGGATCCAATTTCAACCTGGGCAGTGAGCTTCATCCTTTTGAGGAGCTCCTCCAGCGCTTCTTTGGCCACCGCAGCCGTGTCGCCCTCTTGCTGAGCCTGCACCAGCGGTGTCACCTTAACGATAGCCTCTTCAGCTCCCATGCCCAAAAACCCCGATTTGCCTTTATTCAGAACAGTAACCTCCACCTGATCCCTGGTCAATCCTAACTGCTGGAGAGCATGCTCAGTAGCCTCCTCAACCGTCTTCCCGCTTACTTCCAGACTTTCCACCATGGTTTCTTACCCTCCGGGTTGGATGTTTGTTCCGCAGTCGCTGTATTTGTCTCGGCCTTTTCTGTTTTTCCGGCTTTTTTCGCCACGTCCTGCTTTGCTGGTGACTTGGCAAAAAGGTTTCCCCATCCGTAAACAAAGTATTGTATGACAATACTCGCAATGCCACTGATGACAAAGTACAATCCCAGTCCGCTAGGCAGAGTAAGGGTGATAAAGGCAAACATCAGCGGCATCATGATCTGCATCATGGTGTTCATTTGCTGTGACTGTGGATCAGTTGACGGCGTGAGTAATCATCTTCTGGGACACCCACATGGTTGCTGCCACCAGAATCGGCAGAATGAAGTAAGGATCAGAACTCGCCAGATGGAGCCACAGGAAATGCCCTGAGACAGGCAATGCCTGGTTAACTATTGACCATGAATAGAGGCTCTGAGACAGCCCCAGAAAGTCCTGCGGGGTCACTGCCAGCGCTTGGACAACGGCCCGGTAGAGACCAATGTAGATAGGCATCTGGATGATGAGCGAGAGCAACATGGGAGAGGAAAGACAACCCAAAGGGCTGATCCCTGCTTCCTTATAAAGCTTCATCGTCTCTTGCTGCAGCTTTTGCGGGTTCTTGGCATACTTCTTCTTTATCTGCTCCAACTTCGGCTTTATTTCGTTCATGGACTCGGACATCTTTTTAGAGCTGCGGAGCTGATACACGGTGAGAGGGAGTATTACCAGGCGCACGATGATGGTGAGGGCTATGATGGCAAGGCCAAAGTTGTGGAAGAGAACGTTAGACAGAACTACCAGGACGTTCAGTATGGGGTGGAGAATAATGAGGTTCCATATGCCCAAGGCTATTCCTCACTCACTGATCTTATCTGTCCGGAAAGTCCAGAGGACTTCCCTAGTTGACAATTTAAGGGCATAGAGCATGTGGGTTCCGTCCTGGGCGTGGAAATAGACCGTATCATTGTCAGAGCCGGGATAGAGAGGCGCAAAAATGGGCGGGATCGGCTCCTTGGGTACGTCTGGCGGCTGCAATACCTCCAAGGTCTTAGCATCAATTGCATATACTGCTACATCCCTGGTTTCAGGATTGATGGCATATATCCTGCCGTCTTGCGAGCCCACAACAATTAGGTCCCCTAACAAAATGGGAGGCGCATATACCATTCCCTGGGTTTCATATTCCCAGACTTCGTCCGCCACATTTTCGGCATTAAGGACATAGACTTTGTGGTCCAGGCATCCCACCCAGATTTCACCATTGTAGGCTAGAGCCGTGGTCCAGAACCAGTTGCCCGCCCCATCAAAAACACTCTTCGCTTCTCCTGTAGTAGCGTCAATGGCATAAAACTTACGATCACAAGCACCTATATAGATCGTTCCATCAACCACCAGAGGGGTAGATAGAATAGCTGCTCCTGCCTCAAAGTGCCATATCTCCTTGCCGGAATCGGCATCCACGGCATAGAGCTTGTGGTCCGCAGAACTAATGTAGACAACACCATTGCTAACCACCGGCGTTGACCAGATCTTGTCCCCGGTTTGGAACTCCCACTTGAGATTCAGGTCGAGATCGAGTTTGTACAGCTTTCCATTAGAGCTACCCACATACAGTGCATCGCCATCTATCACCAGACTGCCAACGATATTATTTCCTGTGTCGTAGGGCGCAGAACTTATAGTCTTGCCGTCTGTTGTTATATATAAAACTTCACCATTATATGTTGCCACATATAGTTTGCCATCCTTCACAACGGGGGTTCCATATACTCCCATTGGCTTGGAAACCTTAGTTGAACAAGAAAACCCTCCTCCCCCCGTTGGTGCCCCTACGTCCTGCTCCCACTTAAGATCCGGCTCGCCGTTGGATATGGACGTGAGATCCAAAGCAATAACCTTGCCATCAATAGTGCCAACGTAGAGAACACCTTCACTGACCAGAGGCCCGGACCATCCTCTGCTTGGGGCACTGGCACATCCTGTTACGAGAAGAATGCACAGTAGAAGCAGAATAATGGGGATTACTTTAGTCAGTCTCAACTTGTTGATTTTGGAGAACATTAATCTAATAGCTTCTAAACAAGTAATGCGAGTTACACATCAAGGTACGGGATCAAAACCCCCGGCATTGAACGGATTGCAGCGGAGAATTCTTCTCATACCCATGCATATGCCCCTGAACAAACCATATTTTGAGATTGCTTCATAGGTGTAGTGAGAGCAAGAAGGTTCAAAACGGCAGACAGAAGGGACAACTCTCGACCAGGTCGATTGATAGAACCGAATCAGGCCTAAAGCAATCCTTTTCATTATTTCATTACTTAATCCCTCAACCTTGCTCGACGGGCTAACTCATCCAGGGTCTTCCTGATCTCACTATACTCGGCCGTGGCAGCAGCACTGCGGGCAATGAACACCACATCCCACCCGGGCTTCCAGGAACTCAATCGCACACTCTCTCGCAGCAATCTCTTTACCCGGTTCCGTATTACTGCTTTGCCCACTCGCTTGCTGACGGAAAATCCGAACCTGCTATATCCCAACCCATTAGGGAGAGCTTTCATCACCAGTAGTTTATTGGCCCAAGACTTACCATGGCTGTAGACTGCGTTATATTGACAATTCTGAGTAAGGCGCTGTTCCCTTCTCATTGCTAGTGCGGGCACAAGGAGTACATCCTAACACAACCCTACACTGTTAATTTATAGCGCCCTCTGAATCTCCGGGATTTCAAAACATCGCGCCCGCCACGGGTTCTCATCCGGATCCTGAACCCGTGCACTCTCTTCCGGTGAAGCTTCTTAGGCTGATAAGTCCGCTTCGGCATTACAATCGTGCTCCAATAGTGCCCTATGATACCCGACTTCCCACCCCAAGTCAAGGCGAGGATGTGCAGTTGCCACAGAAAAGCGTGCCGTGTTAAACTTGCAGCAATAAGACCTGCCTGAAGAAGACGAATCATAGAACTGATGCCTTATGGCTGTTGTGCTTGAGACCAATTTATCCCTTCCTCTCCTTCGCCGGGGCAAAGTGAGGGACAACTACGAGCTGGGTGATAAACTCCTGATTATAGCCAGCGACCGTATCTCTGCCTTCGATGTGGTTCTACCGTGCGGTATACCTGAGAAGGGGCTAGTGCTCAATCTCCTCTCGGCTTTCTGGTTCAAGAGGACTGCTCACCTTATGCCCAATCACTTGATTGAAGTGATCAAGGATATCAGCCAGCTTAACGTTAATAATATCAGTGGATACACTTATCCTTCATTCTTAGTCAACCGATCCATGATCGTTAAAAGGGCAAAACGGATTCCTGTCGAGTGCGTTGTCAGGGGCTATCTATCGGGCTCAGCCTGGGCAGAATATGCCCGGAATGGTACTATTCACGGCAGTACTGCGCGTTCAGGTATGAAGGAATCACAGCAGCTGCCGCAACCAATATTCACCCCCACCACCAAGGCTGATGCCGGACACGATCAGCCTCTCTCAATGAAGGACCTGGTCAAATTGCTTGGAGAAGCCCTGGCTGAAGAACTGAAAGAGAAAAGCCTGGCTATCTACAGTTTTGCTGACGAATATGCCAGAACCAGAAATGTAATTATTGCTGATACCAAGATGGAGTTCGGTCTTGTTGACAACCAGGTTATCTTGATTGACGAACTCCTCACACCAGACTCCAGCCGTTTTTGGGATGCCGGCAGCTATGAACCCGGTAAACCTCAGCCAAGCTTTGACAAACAGATGGTTCGAGACTGGTTAACAGCCTCGGGTTGGAACAGGGAACCACCTGCGCCGATGCTCCCTGCTGATCTCATCAGGAAGACTTCAGAGAGATACCAGGAAGCATATCTAAGATTGACAGGCAACACACTATCAGGGATGATTAAAGACAATGTACTTAGCTAAGGTCTATATTACGCTCAAACCAACAGTCAACGATCCGCAGGGGCTTACCATTAAGGGAGCTCTCCACGATCTGGGTTTCCAAAAAGTGAGCAGCGTACGGGCAGGGAAGTACATGGAGATAATGTTAGAGGAAAAGAGTCTGATTAAGGCTAAAGCTCAATTAGAGGAAATGTGCCGTAAGCTTCTCGCCAACCCTGTGATCGAGACCTATCGTTTCGATATAGAGCAGGTCTCTTCCTGAATACGCCACTGCCCTTTTACTATCTATTAATCTATCCGACACCGCAGCGGCGAATCCTGAGGAAAAGTAGGTTATTTCACCTTTCTCTGTAGCTGGGCCAGCATTCCAGGGTGAGCCCTCTCAAAATCCATCAGCCTACGAATAGCTCTGGCAGCCCCTCTCATTGATAGAAAAAGAGGAAACCCGGCTTCGATGCAGAGCCTCTGCGTTTTGAGGGATGGCACCCATGAGTCCTCATTTGCTATAAAGTGGATTACTGTGGCTATCGGCAGGCGGCATGCCTTCGCAGCCATAATCAGCGGCCCTACTCCAGTGGCTATTGCCCAATCACGAACGATGCCGGGGAGCGAGTCGATAGAGTAGTGAATCACCAGGAAATTTAGTTCCGGCCAATCCTCTAAAGCACTTATGAAATCGCCCATCCCCTTGTCTCCCTGTGGGAACTGCATCTTCGGAAGGGCCTCTTCCCACCCTGACATACCGGCTGAGTTAATCAGCCGTCCCTGCTCAATACCCATCAGAGGACTGGCGTCTATAGGGTTACGGAGCATACTGCCTGCCAGAGGAATGAGCTCTTTCATACTGTCTCTTGTCTTGGGTGGTATAGGTGGCAGCCTGAAACCAGCCCGCTCCAGTTCATCAGTGGCCAGCAGACTGGCACCTCCACCATTGCCCACAGCACAGGCATTCAATCCCCGAGGTGGCGACATGTGCAGGAGTACCACCAGCATATCCACCATCTCATCAACGCTATGTACTTTTATGGCACCGACCTCCCTCAGCAAACCCTCCCACACAGCATCTGATCCGGCCAAAGCACCGGTGTGAGAAGCAGCAGCCCTGGCACCGCCGTCAGTGTATCCTCCCTTGTATATAATCACCGGCTTGGTAGAAGCAGCTCTGGCAAGCACCTTACGCAGACGTTGTCCATCGGAAGTACCCTCGATATAGGCTGCGATAACCTTGGTTTCAGGATCATCTGTCAGATAGTCCAGGAGGTCGCACTCATTGATGTCGCAAGCATTACCATAGCTAATAGCTTTGCTGAAGCGAAGACCTCGCACCACAGCACTGCGGATAATATATGTGGCATTGCTGCCGCTTTGGGAGATAAGCCCAACTGGTCCGGCCTCGTAAGGATAGTTGAGACAGAAACTCATTCTCGATGTTGGGCAATAGATGCCCATACAGTTGGGGCCGAGGATGCGTACATGGTTGCGCCGGGCAGCCTCCAAAAGCTTTCTCTGCAACTCAACGCCCTCCGGCTCGCCAGTCTCAGCAAATCCGGCAGTGTAAAGCTGTAGTATCCTGGTACCTACCTCACGGCACTCATCAAGGAGTTGGATTGTTGCCCCGGCGGGGATGCAGGATATAACGTGATCCACCGGCCCAGGAACATCCCTTAAGTGAGCATAAACAGGGAGCCCTAATATCTCACCCCCTCTGGGGTTTACCGCATATATTTTGCCCTGGTACCCCATCCGGATCAGCGGCTCAATGTAGAACTCATTGATAAACCATCTCAGGGGGTCAGTGGAAGCGCCAACCAGTGCGATCGACCGTGGGTGGAAGATATACTCCAGCGGTGGGTTGCTCATTCCGCCGGCATAAGGTGCTGGTTTTGTCATTTGCTCAGCACCTGGCTAGCTTGTCGTACCGTAAAATCTTCGCCAAGGTATATATTTACATCAAGCGTTGAGATTTCGAAGAGCATCTAATTGCAGCGTAAATCACCGGGTTGTGCCATAAGTTCCGTATATTGTTCCACGATTTCTTGTACAGTCACCTTAGAAGATTTTAGCGTTTATCTGTGCATATGTCCAAACACTCCATCGTTCGCAGGGTGACAGCGCCTTGCAGCCCGCTCTAACAGCAGACGTGAGCTACCAGCAGATCAAGAGCAAGGTCATCCTTCCACTTTCCTGTCTTGATAGCCATATCCGTTTCCAGCAGCTTTTCGTAGACTTCTACCAATCGCGGCATAGGATAGCCAGCACTCTGCTCCAGAAGCTTCTCAATAGGGTAATTTGGGGAGAGGCCTAAGTATTCCCGTTTTTCTATTAGAGAAGTCCCTTGTCCCCTGACCTCAAGTGCCTGAACAATTAGACGAAGTTGGCGCGCCAGCATGAATAGTATATATGTAGGAGCCATCCCCTCGGCTAATGACTGATGTAAGAGTCGCATGGCAGCAGAATGTTTTTTTTCGACTATGGCATCGACCAGAGCGAAGATAGATGCCTCCCTGGCATAGCTGGTTGCCTGTCTTATATCCTCCTCTTCAATACGCCTTCCCCGCGCATAAAGACACAGCTTATCGATTTCGCCGGCTAACACCCACAGATTTTCACCGGCTAGCTCAGTCAAGAGTTTCACCGCCCGGGGTGATATGCTGCCTTCACATTTGGCTACCCGGGAGCGGATCCAATTCTGTAAGCTTGCGCTTTTAAGAAGGGGAAATTCCCATACTTTGGAGATTGGCGCGATTCTTTTAAGCAAAGGATTGCCCCTGCCTATTTTCCCATCGATCAACATAAGCACAGTAGTGGGAGGCATGTTGGAGGCATGTTCTTTCAGGCCCTTCCACTCATCCCAATCAGGGTCACGCCCGCCCGTTTTTTGCTCAAAGCGGCTGAGGAGCCCTTCCACAATCACCAGTCGATTGGTCGCCAGAAAGGGGATTGTATTGCAGGCACTGATAAGCTGGGCTATGGTTAAGTGGCTACCCTCAAAAGTGGTTGTGTTGATCGCCAGGGATTCGCTATCGCCGAGTTCCTTCTTGAGCTCGGCCAGTTTTTCCCTTAAGGAGAAATCATCAGGGCCAAAGAGTATGTAGATCAAGCCTTATTCACCCTGCAAATTCTACCACAGCCATATATAGCAAGCCATAACTGGGTATGGTAAGCTGGAGCCGACAAAATGGAACTTGGCATCATTGGCCTACCCAAGAGCGGCAAGACGACTCTGTTCAACAGCCTCACCAAAGGTAGAGTTGAGACTCATGCCTTTGGCCCGGCTAACCTGGAGCCAAACCTTGGGGTAGCTAAAGTCCCCGACCTACGCCTGAACGGACTGCAAGCTGTCTTGAATCCAAAGAGAGTCGTGCCTGCTGAGGTCAAGTATGTAGATGTGGCTATCTCAAAAGGCAAAGGGGGAGGACTGAGCGGTGAATTCCGGACTCATCTCAGCAAGGTAGATGCTTTCATCCACGTGGTAAGAGCCTTTTCGGACGAGAGCATTCCACATCCTGAAGGCAGCATAGATGCAGCACGAGACATCAGCGTTGTAAATCTGGAGCTGATCCTCTCTGATCTGGCCATTGTCGAGCGGAGGTTGACTCGAATCGAAGACTCACTGAAAGGGGCGAAACCACCAGACCGAGAGCGTCTCTTTCAGGAGCAAAGTATACTCCTACGGATCAGATCTGTACTGGAGAAGGAGATACCTATCCGGGAACAACCACCGACTAAGGATGAGGCCAAGATAATGGAAAACTATCAGTTCCTCACTGCCAAACCCCAATTGCTCGTACTTAATATCGGAGAGGCACAAATACCACAAGTGTCTCAGCTTGAGGAAGAGCTAAGATTTCGCTATGCCGGAATCGGGGTGGCCGCAGTTTGCAGCAAGCTGGAAATGGAACTGAGTCAGCTAAGTGAGGCTGAGGCTGTGGAATTCCGTTCAGCCCTTGGGGTTAAGGAGGGGGTGGTAGATCGCATCATCAGGCTTTCCTACGAGCTCCTGGGGCTGATATCCTTCTTCAGTATTGCCTCCGGAGAGATAAGATCCTGGACAGTGCCGCAGGGTACTCCTGCTCCCAAGGCAGCAGGCAAAATCCACTCAGACATGGAGAGAGGGTTCATCAGGGCTGAGGTCATAGCATATCCGGATCTGGTCGCCTGTGGGAGCCTGGCCGAGGCACGCAAGAAGGGGTCACTCCGGTTGGAGGGTAAGAACTACATCGTTCATGATGGTGATGTTATCACCTTCCTTTTTAGCGTTTAGTTATTAGATGATGAATACAACATTGCTCCTGGTAAGGCATGCCCAAACTGCATCAAACACAAAAGGGCGCTACATGGGATGGATAGACGAGGATTTGAGTGAGGAAGGTGTCTGGCAAGCCAAGCAACTCTCACAGAGATTGAGCCATTGGTCAATCTCTGCCATTTTCAGCAGTCCCCTGAATAGAGCTCTGAGAACTGCAAAGATAGTGGCCTCTCCACATGACCTGACAGTTCAGAAATTGGACGGCTTAGGGGAAATCAGGATTGGTGCCTGGGAGGGGATGTTCGCTGAGGAGATTGCACAAAAATTCCCCGAATTATGGAAGGCCTGGAGAACAGACCCCTCAGATGTTCAAATGCCAGGCGGAGAGAGGCTGTCACAGGTTAATGAGAGAGCGACATCAGCTTTGGAGACTGTAATGAGGGACAACCAAGGGCAACAGGTCCTTGCAGTCACTCATGATGTTATAGTAAGGCTACTGGTGGCCTATTGCCTTCAGGTGAGTACTTCGATTTATCGTCGCCTCGAAGTGACTAATACCTCACTGACAGTGATTCAACGTACCGGCGATAGATACAGGCTTCGTTTGTTGAATGATACCGGGCATCTGGAAGTCAGATACCTCTCTGTTAAGAGAGAGCAGATCTAGCTGCGCATAGAGTCTTCTAATGCTGAAGAGGTTGGCCTTTGCTGCGCCTGGGTTTGACAGAGCAACGCTATTGCACTAGAATCAGCCCAACGATCTCAAGACATGCCAGTAAAGATAGTCACTGACAGCACCTCAGACATTCCACCTCAGATAGCTAAAGAACTAGAAATCTGTGTGATGCCCCTGTATGTGAATTTCGGCAATAATGAGGTCTACCGCGATGGTGTTGACTTAAGCCCGGAGGAATTCTACCGCAAGTTGACAACATGTAAACGCCTTCCCACCACTTCTACCGTGTCACCAAGCGAATTCTCACAGATATGCGATGGGCTGGCTGAGCAAACCGATGAAGTCCTAGCTATCCTGCTCTCCTCTAAGCTAAGTGCTACTTATGATGTGGCCCTGCAGGGCAAAGAACTGATGAAGACAAAGAATCGCCGGGTGCGGGTGGAAGTAATCGATTCTCAGCTCATGTGCATGGCTCTCGGCCTGGTAGTTATCGCTGCCGCCAAGGAAGCCCAGAAAGGGGCCAGTCTGGACCAGGTTATTGCTGTGGCAAATAGCGTGCGCTCCAGGATGCGTATTCGTATGGCCTTTGACACCCTGGAATATGTCAGGAAAGGCGGACGCATTGGAGCAGCACAATCTTTCCTGGGTACAATGTTAGACCTTAAGCCAATCCTGACTCTAAAGGACGGTATTACCACTCCGGTGACCAGGGAACGCACCCGGGCTAAAGCCATCGAGCATCTGCGCCGATTCGCCACAAGCTTTACCAATGTAGAAGAAATGGCATTGGCATACACCACTACCCCCGAGGATATCGCAGCACTTATTCAAAAGCTGGACTCCACCTTCCCCAAGGAGCGTGTCTATGTTTCCACTATTAGCGCAGTCGTGGGTACACATTTGGGCCCAGGTGCTCTGGGTGTAGCTGTGTTGGAGGGCAAGTGATCAAACCGTGGTATCAGGCCCAATCTTCTCGGCAGCTGTTAAGCGGCTGCCTTTGGTGACTATCACGTTATCCCCGATAACTGCACCCTGCTCAACAAGGCAGCCTTCGCCAATAGAACTGTTATCACCTACGACGCACTCCCTTAAGAAAGCCTGATTAGCCACCACAACATTGCGCCACAAGACAGCCCTGTCGATCAGGGCGCCATCAAGAATCCTGCAGCTATCCCCCACTACTGACGGTCCCTGTATTCGAACTCCTGCACCGATACTGCAGTTGGTTCCCAAGACTACCGGGCCTTCTATTATCGCCGTAGGATGAATGAGACATCCCTTATCAGAGTCCGCTCTCTCGCGCCTGATCTGACCGCCAGGGACTGCAGTGCCCTTACCCTGGAGGAGATCGTACTGCAATTGACGGTACTTCTGGGGAGTTCCAATGTCTATCCAGTAGGCATCGGAAGGGTAGCCATAGACAGGTACTCCCTTATCTAACAGTATAGGGAACAAGTGGCGCTCAAACATGAAAGGGGTGTTCGGGGGGATATCATGGATGACGTCTCGGTCCAGGACATATGTGCCGGCGTTGATGAGATTAGAGGTTACCTCATCCCGCGGCGGCTTCTCCACAAAACGTTTCACCCTCCGGCGGGAGTCCATCTCCACCACTCCGTAGGCTGTTGGGTCTTCAACAGGGGTCAGGGCAATAGTAACCTTCGCCTTCCGTTTGCGATGGAAAGACAGCATCGCCAGCAGGTCCAGGTCTGTGAAGATGTCCCCGTTGAATACGAAGAAAACCTTGTCCAGGTACTTCTCGGCATTCTTCACTGCCCCTGCAGTGCCCAGAGGTGTCTTCTCCATGACATAGGTCAATTTCACCCCGAACCTGCTGCCATCCCCAAAATAGCTCTCAATGCAATCAGGCAGGTAACACAGGGTCACAATAATGTCATCTATCCCATGCCCGGCAAGGTAACAAATGAGGTGTTCCAGGAAAGGCTTGTTCAACACAGGAACCATAGCCTTGACTGTGTTGCACGTTAGCGGGCGCAGCCGGGTTCCTTCCCCTCCAACCAGCAAAACTGCCTGCATCTCTACCTCTTTGTTCTCTCCATTGGTTGTAGCCTGTAATCCGCTTGCCACACATTATACATAGCCCCTGTTGGAAACCTCAACCCTCCGGCCAAAATTCGGAGCGATCTGCAGCAGACTCTGCCCACGTGGCAGATTCGGATGCCAAGGTGAACAATAAAGGAAATTGTGGTAGGCAACAAGGCCACCCAGCAACAAAGTATCAAGCAAAATGTTGAGCATTTCGGGGCAACACAGGGTTGCCACAGGTGGCTCTTCCAGCTATAATTCCCAATTGAGCACTGGGGAATCGTCTAGCGGTAGGACAGCGGACTCTGGATCCGTTAGCCGTGGTTCGAATCCACGTTCCCCAGCCAGAAGAAGACGAAATCGGGAACTGAAGTTCCCGATTTTTCATTGCAGGCTATTTCTTACTGGGATACTGGACGGGTACAAGTACTTGTACTAAGGCTGAGAAGTTCTGTATAATCGCTGCAAGTGGCGCATTCGTCTAGCTGGCCTAGGACACCTCCCTCTCAAGGAGGAGACCACGGGTTCGAATCCCGTATGCGCTACCAGATAAACCAGACCCTTATTCCTGCTTCGCTGCCTTATCTGTGCCTCTTCGTTTTTGACTCCGGCCTGAGAAGGTCCAACAGATCTGAGTGAACCCGGCCGTTAGAAAACACGAGATCGCTTCTCTCCAATTTCCACTGATCGCCTTCGAAGTCAGTCACCTGTCCACCTGCTTCACGAACAAGCAACACCCCAGGAGCAACATCCCAGGGGTCAATCTTTGTCGTAAAGTAGGCCTCCCCTTTACCAGCCGCTACCCAGGCCGTTTCCAGGCCTGCCGATCCAAGCTTCCGCAGATCCACAACCTTTGGATAGACCCTGCCTACCATCTCGCCAGTTCTCAACCTGTTCTTCTCGCCACCCTCACAGTAGAAGAGATAACTTTGCCCAAGAGATGAAATCTCCGAAACCCGGATTCTCCTTTGATTAAGGTAAGCCCCACTTCCCTGCTCCGCCAGATAGAATTCGTTGATAGCAGGCGCATAGATTGTTCCCAGGACAAGCTCATCCTCATGCATCAAGGCCATGCATACCGAGAACAAAGGATTCCAATCAGCAAAGTCTCCGGTGCCATCCAGGGAGTCCACAATCCACAGCCAGCCGGGATCACCATTGATGAGACCGCTTTCCTCAGTCAACACACTGTGGTCAGGATAGGCTTTCCTTATTCCTTGAATGATGAGGTCATCAGCCATTTTGTCATAAACCGTGGCAGCCTCTTTGGCTGAAGTCCGCAGCCTGAGTAGCTGTGGATCTTCCCGGAAATGCTCCAGCAGCAAATCCCCCGCCTTCCTGGCCAGGGTCTCCATCAAGCTTTTCATGTGTGCGTATGTATCTGACAAGTTTTCTCTCCTAATTCACCATACAGTGATCTCAAATCATGCCTGGCACCGCCTGTCCCATTTTATCACAGGGCTCACACAGCCGAAGCCATCATCTTCTTCACAGTGTCGGCTGTATATAAAGGAGGACATTCTATAGACTTACCAGGGCAGCTAGCAGGATTGATCGACGAATAGAGAGCATGTTGACTTGCAGTTGAGGCTTGTTTTATACTTATCCACCAGTTGCCCGAGTAGCGCAACGGTAGCGCAACCGATTTGTAATCGGTAGGTTAGTGGGTTCGAATCCCCTCTCGGGCTACGGAGGGGTGGGTGAGCGGCTAATACCAACAGACTGTAAATCTGTCGCCTAACGGCTTCGCAGGTTCGAATCCTGCCCCCTCCAGTATAGAGGTGAATCTGCTACAATTGAATAAGTGCCCACATAGCTCAGTTGGTAGAGCACGCCCTTGGTAAGGGCGAGGTCACCAGTTCGACCCTGGTTGTGGGCTTATAAAAGAGGAGGCTATTAATGGCAAAGAAGAAATTCGATCGATCAAAGCCACATGTCAACATTGGCACGATTGGGCACGTCGACCACGGTAAGACAACGTTGACCTCAGCTATTACCAAGGTGCTGGCCACAGCGGGTAAAGCTGAGTATCGAGCCTATGATTCGATCGATAATGCCCCTGAAGAAAAGGCCAGGGGACTAACGATACAGATTGCGCATATTGAATACGAGACTGACAAGCGTCACTATGCCCATGTGGACTGCCCCGGCCACGCTGACTATATTAAGAATATGATCACCGGAGCCGCCCAGATGGACGGAGCCATACTGGTTGTCAGTGCCTTTGACGGCCCCATGCCTCAGACAAGAGAGCATATCTTGCTGGCACGCCAGGTGGAAGTGCCCTATATCCTGGTTGCCCTGAATAAGGTGGACCTCATGGAGGACGCCGAACTGCTGGACCTGGTGGAGCTTGAAGTAAGAGAGCTGCTCACCAAATACGGTTTCCCCGGCGATGCGACACCGATAGTGAGAGTCAGCGGACTCAAGGCCGGTGAATGCGGCTGTGGTAAGAGGGAGTGTCAATGGTGTGGAGCCATCTGGAAGTTGATGGATGCAGTGGATTCATATATCCCGAATCCCGTGCGAGCGAAGGATAAACCTTTCCTTATGCCGGTTGAAGACGTCTTCAGCATCAAGGGGCGCGGCACTGTGCCTACAGGAAGGGTGGAGCGTGGTACTGTCAAGTCGGGTGACGAGGTAGAGATAGTAGGCCTGGGAGAAACAAGGAAGACTGTGGTTATCAGCCTGGAGATGTTCCACAAGATATTGGATTACTCCGAACCCGGCGATGCTGTTGGCATCCTGCTGAGAGGTGTAGAGCGAGAGCAGATAGCCAGAGGCATGGTACTGGCCAAGCCAGGCTCGATCAAGCCGCATACCCAGGCAGAAGCCCAGGTATACGTTTTGAGCAAGGAGGAGGGTGGAAGGCATACCCCCTTCTTCAATGGCTACAAACCACAGTTCTACATCAGAACCACAGATGTAACCGGAGAAATGCTACTGCCGCAAGGTATGGAGATGGCCATGCCTGGTGATGACGTAAAAATGACCATCAAGCTAATCAGCCCTGTAGCCCTGGAAGAAGGTCTACATTTTGCTATCCGAGAGGGAGGCAAGACTGTAGGCGCCGGGGTATTCACCCGCATCATTGAATAGGAACGTAAGTGGCAAAGAAAGCTGACGTTAGAGGTATTATTTATCTGGCCTGCACCGAGTGCAAGGAGAGAACCTATACCACTACCAAGAACAGGAAGAATGATCAACAGCGGTTGGAATTGAAAAAATACTGTCCCCGCTGTCGGACCCATACCCTGCACAAGGAGACCAAATAGTGGTCACCAAAAGGGCCACCGGCATCAAGAGGCTTAGCTCGAGGTTCAGTTTCTTTGGCGAGACTATAGCTGAGCTCAAAAAGGTGACCTGGCCCACAAGACAAGAGACAATCAGGTTGACCGTGATGGTTCTTATCGTTTGCGCTGTAATAGGTGCATTCCTCGCCCTGGCAGATTATGGATTCTCCCGCCTTGTGCGAGATGTTTTTATGCCATAAGGTATATAGGAGATGGGGGACAAAGAGAACAACAAGAAGTGGTACATGGTTCATACCTACACCGGGCATGAGAACCAGGTTGAGACCAACCTCAAGCAACGCATTAAGTCCATGGATGCCGGTGCAGATATAGCCGATGTAGTAGTACCTAAGATTGAAGAGATTGAAATAAAGGAAGGACAAAGACGTAAGGTAGAGAAAAAACTATACCCTGGCTATGTACTCGTCCAGATGACGATGAATGATCAGAGCTGGAACGTAGTTCGCAATACTCCGGGAGTCACTAGCTTTGTAAGCACCCAGGATGAACAGGGTAAACTGATCCCCGCGCCATTGGAAGATGCGGAAGTGACTGCCATCCTGGAAAAAACGAAGGTCGGGGCGCCTCAGGTTAAGGTTGGCCTAAGCAAAGGCCAGAGCGTCCGCATTACCGATGGCCCCTTCCTCGATTTCGCTGGCATAATCGATGAGATCAGCCCGGAGAAGGGTAAGGTGAGAGTGCTAGTTTCTTTCTTTGGGCGCGAAACACCTGTCGAACTCGATTTCCTGCAGATAGAGAGACTTTAAGATGGCAAAAAAAATAAAGGCAATCATTAAGCTGCAACTCCCCGCCGGCAAGGCTACCCCGGCTCCCCCGATAGGTCCTGCTCTGGGGCAGCATGGAGCCAACATAATGGCCTTCTGCAAAGAGTACAACGAGCGCACAGCTTCCCAAGAAGGCAGCGTCATCCCGGTAGAGATCACCATCTACGAAGACCGCTCGTTTACTTTTACCCTGAAAACACCACCAACCGCTGATCTCCTAAAGAAGGCTATGGGAATTGAGCTAGGGAGCGGTTCCCCCAGGACAACCCCGATTGGCAAGCTTCCCCGAGAGAAAATGCGTGAGATTGCTAAGATTAAGATGAAAGACCTTAATGCGTCTGACCTCGAACAGGCTACAAAGATCGTCGAAGGTACTGCACGCAGCATGGGAATTGAGAGTGAATAACTTATGGCAAAACATGGTAAGAAGTACGAAGAGTCCATCAAACTAGTAGAACAAGATAAGGCATACACACTGAAAGAAGCCGTCGATCTGGCGAAAAAGACGGCTCATGCCAAATTCGATGAAACCGTGGAGCTCCATCTTCGCATGAACCTGGACCAGCGTGCTGCTGACCAGCAGATAAGAGGCATTGCCCTGCTTCCCAATGGGCTGGGAAAGAAGGTCCGCATCCTGGTCTTCACCCAGGGCGAGGGCGTAAAGGCTGCTGAGGAAGCTGGAGCAGACCATGTGGGTGGTGAGGACATGATTAAGAAAATCGAGGAGGGATGGCTCGATTTTGATGTCACTATTGCCACTCCTGACATGATGGGGAGGATAGGTAAGCTTGGCAAGATACTTGGCCGCAAAGGGCTGATGCCAAATCCGAAGTTGGGCACTGTAGTAGCTGTCTCGGATATCCCGAGAGTAATCAAGGATGCCAGCAAGGGCCGGGCAGAGTTCAAGCTGGATCGTACGGGCAACATCCATTTGGCCATAGGAAAGATAAGTTTTGAGACAGACAAGCTTGTGGAAAACTTAGCCGCAGCACTGGAAGCAATAGTGAAGGCTAAGCCCAGCGGATCAAAAGGCCAGTACATAAAGAGCGCTACAATATCGACCTCAATGGGCCCTGGTATACCCCTCGACCTAAAATCTGCCCTGAGCACAGCTTAAGGGCAAGATGAGTTCAACTCCAAAGCCATTGTTCTTACGGCAAGAGTTTCCATATCTTATGTAAGAAAACCATCACGGAAGGAGCAGAAGAATGCCAGGTATAGTTTCGTATGGTGCTTATGTCCCTATCTATAGGCTGAGCCGAGAGGCCATCGGTGCGATGTGGAACAAAGCCGTCGCAAAGGGCGAGAAGGCCGTGGCCAATGCCGATGAGGACACTGTAACCATGGGAGTGGAAGCCGTCCTGGACTGTATGAACGGCATGGACCGCAACCAGGTGGACGGTCTTTACTTCGCCACCGACTCGCCGCCCTACATTGAGAAGCAGGCAGCCAGCATAATAAGGGCAGCTACGGACCTTCGCGAAGACATTCTAACATTCGATATTTCCCACTCGCTCAGGGGAGCCGGCTCTGCCATGAAAGCAGCCATGGACGCAGTGAAGGCCGGGTCGGCCAAGAGGGTAATGGTAGCTGCTGCCGAGCGCCGCATTCCCGCTCCGAATTCAGAGTTCGAGCTGCAGTTAGGAGACGGTGCAGCGGCATTTCTGGTTGGGGACACTGACGTAGCAGCAGTTCTGGAGGGCAGCTACCACCTGACCAGCGAATTCATCGACATCTGGAGAAAACCCCAAGACAAATATGTGCAGGTCTGGGAAGACCGCTTCGTGAGAGATGAAGCCTACATGAAGATGATCCCGCAGGCAGTCGATGGCCTGCTCAAGAAGCTTGGCCTCTCCCCGAAGGACGTGACCAAGGCAGCCTTCTACGGGCCGGATGCCCGAACACATGCCTCGATCGCGAGTGCCATGAAGTTGGATCCGAAAACTCAGGTGCAGTCTCCCATGCTGGATAATGTGGGTAACACGGGCACCGCCTTAGCTCCAATGATTCTAGTTTCGGCTCTGGAAGAGGCCAAACCGGGAGACCGAGTCCTTTTTGCTACCTACGGCGATGGAGCCGATGCCTTCCTATTCAAGGTAACGGAACAGATTGAGAAGATAAGAGACAGAAGAGGAATAAAGCGCCACGTGGCTTCCAAGATTATGCTCCCCAACTACGGGAAGTATGTGGAGATACGTGAGCTCATGGAGTGGGAGCCGGCGCGACGCGGAGCACGGCGTTCGTCGCTGCCGGTCATATGGCGCGAAAGGAAGATGCTGTTTGCACTGTATGGTCAGAAATGCCGATCTTGCGGCAATATACAGTACCCCAGGCAGAGAATCTGCATATACTGTCAGGCCAAAGACAACTTCGATCCCATTCGGCTGTCAGATAAGACTGGCAAGGTGTTCACCTTCAGCATGGACCAGAGGGCCATGGAGGTCGTTCTGCCGAAGGTATTCACCGTGGTCGACCTGGATGGCGGTGGCCGATTCTACAGTGTGATGACAGACCGTGACACTTCAAAGATCACGGTGGGCATGCCGGTGGAGATGACTTTCAGGATACAGATGGGTCCCTCAGAGAGTCTTCCTAAGGAGGGGTCAGGGCTGTACAACTACTTCTGGCGAGTCCGCCCAATAAGGTGCTAAGGAGAAGAGAATGGAAAGCTTAAAGGATAAAGTAGCTATCGTCGGAATGGGTTGCACCCCGTTCGGGGAGTTCTGGGACAAGGATATGGTCGACCTCATAGTCGAAGCGGCCGATGAGGCTTTCGCTGATGCCAGTGTAACGGCCAAGGACATTCAGGCCGCCTGGGTGGGATACACCGTGTCGGACACTGCCATGACCGGCATCATACTGTCGAGTGCTCTTCAGCTGCAGTTTATCCCCGTAACACATGTGGAAAACGCTTGCGGCACCGGTGCTGAGACCATAAGGGGAGCAGCCCTTGGTTTGGCTTCGAAGACCTATGACCTTGTGCTGGCCCTGGGCGTTGAGAAGATGAAAGACGCAGGGTTCGGCGGCATCGGACAGGCTTGGCCCGGCAAGTGGCATCCCGTATATGGGGCAGCTCCGGAAGTGGGCGGAGCCGTAGGCCGATATGCGCTGGCGGCTACGAAGTATTTCTCGAAGTATGGACTGAGCCCGGAAGAAGGCAAGAAGATGCTGGCTAAGATATCAGTCAAGAGCCACTACAACGGCTCCCGCAACCCCAAAGCGATGTTGCGCAACAGGATAACCATAGAACAGGTACTGAATGCTCCTATCATAGCCTGGCCTCTGGGTCTATTCGACTGCTGTGGAATCTGTGACGGAGCGTCGGCTGCCATCATGTGCCGCACCGAGGACGCCAAGCGCTATCGCCCCAAGGGCGACTACATCACCGTCAAGGCTTCAGCCATTGCCTGTGGACCGGGCTGGGGCAAGGAGAGAACGAACTACGGGTACACCGTTTGGGAGGAGACAGAGGCAGCTGCCAAGCAGGCTTATGCCATGGCCGGAATCAAGAACCCCAGAAAAGAGCTCAGTATGGCTGAGGTCCATGACTGCTTCTCCGTAGCGGAGATGATAGCAGTGGAGTCTATGGGCATATGCGAAAAGGGCCATGCCAAAGAGGACATCGACTCCGGTGCCTGGGAGCAGGGAGGCGAGATCCCCATTAACGTCAGCGGCGGGCTCAAAGCCTTCGGACACCCGGCGGGCGCCAGCGGAGGCCGCGAGGTATACGAATTCTACAAGCAATTCCAGGGCAAGGCCGAAGACTCTACCCGCCAACTGAAGAACGTGACGATGGGGTTGGCCCACAACCAGGGCGGTCATCCCGGCAACTTTGTATGCGGGATCACCATTGTCGGTGAGCCGCCATCTTTATAAGGAGGTCTTTCTTTTCCATAGCCGCTTACTGTATAATAAGCGGCAAAGAATAAATTGCAGCATTGCCGTAGATAGCAGGTGTCCCCAGGGCTTAAAATGTTTGCCTGCTGAGGCATATCGGTAACCTCAGAAGCAGCTATCTTTAGAGCCCCGGGGCAAGGCAATGCTCAGGGGCCTATTTTTTGAGCCCCTGTCCAATGAATAGAGCCAACCAGGGTTCTCAAGTAATGCAAATGGGAGAAAATAGATGATACGAGAAAAGAAAGAAGAGAATGTCAAGAGAGTCGAGGAGCTGCTTTCAAGTTGCACAATAGCTATTGTTACTGACTATCGGGGAATGCCGGTCAGTGAGCTAAGCAAACTGCGCCGCCAGCTAAAGGAATCCGGCATCAAGTACCATATCGTCAAGAACAGTCTGGCTTCTCTTGCAGCAGAGAAGAGCGGTAGAGAGGAACTGAAGAATCTCCTCAAGGGCCCTTCGGCAATAGCCTTTGGCTATGGCGAGGTCAACCAGCCAGCCAAGGTCCTGATCGACTACATTCGCACGTCCAAACCGTCCCTCACCATTAGAGGGGGGGTACTGCAGAAGCGGGCACTTACTGCAGCAGATGTATCAGCTCTTTCCTTACTTCCACGCAAGGAGGTATTGGTCGCTCAATTACTGCAGCAGATGCAAAAGCCCATTTACTCTATCGTGATTGTCTTGAATGCCGAACTGACAGCACTTACACGATTACTACAGGCAAGAAAACAACAACTAGAAGGAGGTTAAGATAATGACCAAAGAGGAGATGATAGCCGCTATCAAAGGGATGACGGTTCTCGAACTGGCCGAGTTGATCAAGGCTCTGGAGCAGGAATTCGGAGTCAGCGCAGCACCAGTAGCTGTAGCCGGGCCGGCAGCACCAGCAGCAGCGGGCGCAGCAGCACCGGCAGCAGAGGAACAAACGCAGTTCAGTGTTATCCTCAAGGAGATCGGCCCCAACAAGATCAATGTCATTAAGGCTGTTCGAGAGGTAACCACCTTAGGATTAAAGGAAGCCAAAGAGCTCGTGGAAGGCGCACCTAAGGCTGTGAAAGAGGGGGTCTCAAAAGAGGAAGCGACCACTGTTAAAGATAAGCTTCAGGCCGCTGGAGCAGCAGCCGAGATTAAGTAACCGGGTACAAGCGGTAGAAGAGCAAACAGTGCTCTTCTGGAATTATGTCCGGTATTCGATCTCAATAAAGGGGCCGACCAGAGCACTCTGTCTCACTGGGAACGGTAATCTAATAATATGACCTTTGTCTCCACCGTTCCGACATTGAGATTCGATTTGGTGACGGAGAACTTCGGCTGAGGGATAACCTCCCTCAGCCCCATTTCTGTAAGGAATTTATCCAAAGGCTCCAGCCATGTTACCACGTTGGTCTGATAGTGCATAGGGATAACAACCTTCGGATTAAGGTGCCTCACTATATCAGCCGCTCCCTTGGCATCAATAGTAGATTGACCACCAACCGGTGCGATCAGTATATCGAGGTTGCCTAGCTCTTCCGCTTGACGCGCTGATGGCAGGTGCCCCAGATCACCCAGATGGCAGAGTCTCATCTCCTCCATCTCAATCACATAGCTGATGTTCTTCCCCCGAACTTTCCCTTGCTCCGAGTCATGGAAATTCGGAACGGCCATAATGAAAACACCGCCAACCTCATATTCACCCGGCCGGCTAATCACCCTAGGATTACCATCGACACCTGCCGAATTGCTATGACCTTCGTGTGAATGACTCACGGTTACGATGTTTGCCGTAGGCCTAACCCAGCGATAACCCAGGCTTGCACAGTAAGGATCAGCAACCAAGGTGACTTCCTTACCTTTGATCCTAAAGCATGAATGTCCAAGATAGGTTATTTCCATCAGCTCTTAACGTCCATCAAGGTGTTCCGCTCTGTCAACCTCATCACTGTATGAGGTCTTGGGCAAGAGAGCAGTAGCAATGCTGGCCACCGCCGCAGCTTTGGCGATATCAAGGTATATGAACGGTACAACCGCCATCTCCATTGTTGTCAAAGGCCCCGTATGCATTACTGCTGCAAAATAGACAGCTCCAGCCAGGTGGATAACGGCTACACCGGTCAGCATGAGCCCCAGTTGAGGCCAAAATCCCCTTGCTCCTACATATCTCTCAGTCAGCCTGCCTATCAGCAGAGCCGCCAAAACAAACCCTACAAGATATCCTACTGTTGGAACCTGAGCAAGATAGGCGAGGCCACCATTCCAACCCTGAAACCAGGGAACGCCGCAGGCCCCAAGCGCAATATACATCACCTGACTCATTGCACCAAATCCCGATCCCAGTAACACGCCGCTAAGCAGCACGGCAAAAACCTGCCCGGTGATCGGCACCGGAGTGAAACCCAGAGGGATCCTGATTTGAGCGAAGAGGCCCGTTATGCCGGCCATACCTAAAGCAAGGCCGATCTTCTGGACCGTGCTCAGTTCATGACACCACCTGAACGCCCGCCATCTCCAACTTCTATATCTCTCAGCGTAAGCGCTAATTGCCATTATATTGATCCCTCCGTTACGGACGCATTAGCTTAGTATATTATTCGATGCAGCCTCGAGAGTCAAACCTCTTCTTCTTTCCATGCCCCCTCACCAATGAGGGGAACCCAACGACAAGGGCCAAGGTCATGAACAGCAGTTCTATCGGTTCTTTTGGTAACCTTCAACAGGTTCTGTTCATGACGGGAGCCTACAGGAATCAGGAGACGCCCATCGACAGCAAGCTGGTCCAAAAGCTGCTGCGGTATTTTGGGGGCACCTGCTGTAACGATGATGGCGTCGTAGGGTGCTTTATGGCGCCATCCCAACATTGGTTCAGCCAAGTGTACCTCAATGTTGATGTAGCCCAGTTCCTCCAGTACCTCTCTTGCTTTCTCGGCCAGCTGAGGATGCCTCTCCACAGTGACCACCCAATTAGCCAGCTCAGCCAAAATAGCCGCCTGATATCCACTCCCGGTACCTATCTCCAGGACCCTTTCCTGCCCGCCCAGTTCCAGGGCCTCTGTCATCATCGCCACTATAAGAGGTTGTGAGATTGTTTGCCCTTGCCCGAGAGGGAGCGGCCTGTCCTCGTAAGACGCGTGTTGATAGGCAGCAGGCACAAACAGTTCCCGCGGAACGCGTGCCATTGCCCCCAGCACCCTCTCGTCTGTTATCTCCCGCCGCAGCTGTTCTATTAACATCGAACGTGCTGCAGCAAAGTCTGTTTCCAAATCCGGCCTCCCCCCGCGTGCCTGTTTACCCAGATAAGCCAGCGACCCATCTTCCCATCCACCATTGCAGAGAGCATCAAAGGAACAGAAGGCTATTTAGATTTTAGTCCACACCTCTGCGCTAGTCCAGATTTCAGAGGAGCATCCGCCGAAGACTATTTCAAATTCGATCTAATGTCACAGCGGTGGAGCACAGGAACATGATTGGAAACTGAAAGTTGTCCAGTTATCATCGGGAGGATTTGACTGAGAGTTGATACACCGAAGCCAAGGGTGCACTGCTAACCCATCATGCCTCGGTTCTGCAAACAAAAAGGGTGGCCATTTCTGCCCACCCTTTCAAGATCACTGACTGCTTCGGCTGCTACTGTCTTGCCCACCTCCTGCGGACAAAGTAGGCCAGAATCCCCGCTCCCAGAGCTGCGGCTATGCCGATATAGATGCTGGGAAAGACAGGGGCGCCTGTAGCTCCTCCGCTAGGTGCGGGAGGCTGGCCAGGGCCTCCCTGGTCAACAATCGCACTGTCTGCCAGCAGGTCATCATCTCCCAGACCACCATCGGTCAGAGTGATGGTGATGACGTTGTCGCCATCGTTATCTCCCATTGTTATCTGATACCAATGGGGGTTGCCATTGTCTGGAGTTCGACCATACTTCCAGTACTGCGTGCCAACAGGAACCGCTGATGGAAGCGTGATGGTAATAGTCACAGACTGTCCCGCTGTTATCCCTTTTATCACAAACTCAAAGAAGCCGTGAGGGAAGATAAGGTTAGGCTTGCCTTCCAAGGGCAATGAAGACTCAGGTACTGCCGTGAGGTCCGAGATTGTGCCTGAACTCGCATCAAACCCTGCAATGCCCGTACCGGTAGCAGTTGCCACTTCCACTTGATCACCCAAGGGGGTATAGGTGCTGAAACTGCTCCGGCTAGCCGAGACATACTTCCCGGCAGTATTGACACTGCTGCCAGCTACAGTTCCTCCGGTCAATTCATAAGTCACAGGATTGAAAGTCCCTGTACCCACAACACCTGTAAGAGAAAAACGTCCTGACGCCGGTGTTTCGGCTGATACCGGCGATGACCATGCGAGTACAAGTGCAATGCTAAGAACTACAGCTAAACAAGAAGTAATAGATGCAAACTTCCTCAGCAGACTCACCATCCCCCCTTTTTAGATCTGCTAATTAATGTGCAGAATCGAAGTATTTTACCTAGACGGATATCTACAACGACTGTATGGCGACGGTATATCATAAATGCTCTTACCTGTCAAGTTCTATACCTGTAAGATAGAAGATGCAGCCGAGCTGCGAGCAAAGCAAGCCATCTTCGTCTATATAAGTGTTTTTCCCTCAGTCTATGACCTGAGCACCAGCCATGGAGGCACAATAGCTCTCATCTACCATCCGATCTCCAGATGATTCAGAAGACTACTGTATAAAACTCGCTACAACTTTTGCTCGTCTTCGTCCCCCTTGCTACCACATCGCTTTTTGTGAGATATTAACTTATAATGACGGCCAAGATGCCTCCGGCAAGAGCCCTGGTTCCGGGAGAAGGGATAAAACTCACTATGCCTGATCCTGACAAAGGGAGGGGTGGGCACAGCGATATGCCCGCCAGTCCGTCAAGGACTATTGGATACTCACCCGGAAGTTGAGGCTGCAGGCCTTATCGACTATAATCCACCGTTAGAAAAATGGAGGAGGACGAATATTGAGTAAGAAAACGATAAGAGACATTGATGTGCGTGGCAAGAGGGTATTGGTCAGGGTGGACTTCAATGTACCCCTGGATCCTCAGAGCGGAGTCATTGCTGACGACACCCGTATCCGTGAGTCAATACCTACTATAAAATATCTCCTTGATAACAAAGCTAAGGTCATCCTCTGTTCCCATTTGGGACGTCCCAAGGGCCCCGAGAAAGAGTCCAGCCTGGCTCCTATAGCACAACGGCTCGCTCAAGTGCTCGGTCAACAGGTAAAGATGGCCTCCGACTGCATCGGGCCGGAGGTGGAACAGCTTGTCGCTGCCATGAAGCAAGGTGAGGTCCTTATGCTGGAGAACCTCCGGTTCCATCCTGAAGAGGAGAAAAACGACCCCGCCTTCGCCAAATCCCTGTCCCAACTGGCAGAAGTATTTGTTAACGATGCCTTCGGCACCGCCCATCGGGCTCATGCTTCCACTGTGGGAGTGACCCAGTATCTTCCTTCAGTAGCCGGCTTCCTTGTCGAAAAGGAGCTTGAAATTATGGGCAAAGCCTTGAACAACCCGGAGCATCCCTTTGCGGCTATTATCGGCGGTGCGAAGATAAGCGACAAGATAGGGGTAATCGAGAATATACTCGATAAGGTCGATTCCCTGTTCATTGCCGGCGGTATGGGCTCTACTTTCCTGAAGTCCTTGAAATACGACATGGGGCAATCCCTGGTGGAAAATGAGAAGATCGGAATTGCCCGAGCAACTGATGGACAAAGCTGCAGCAAAAGGAGTCCACCTGCTTCTGCCCTCGGATGTAGTTGTGGCCAATAAGTTCGACGCCCAGGCCAACTCCAAGGTAGTCCCCATAAGCAACGTGCCTGCCGGCTGGTACGTCATGGATATCGGCCCGCGGACAATCGAGCTTTTCGAAGCCAAACTGCGCAAGTGCAAGACGGTCATCTGGAACGGCCCCGTCGGCGTATTTGAATTCCCGCAATTCAGAAAGGGTACCCAGGCCGTTGCCATAGCTCTAGCCAGTCTTCACGCGACCACAATTATAGGCGGCGGCTCTACTGCCGAAGCAGTGCAGGAACTGGGCCTGGTCCACAAGATGACCCACGTTTCCACCGGTGGAGGCGCTTCCCTCATGTTTCTTGAGGGGAAACCCTTACCGGCAATAGCTGCTTTGCTGGACAAGTGAGAATGATTACTTCATCACAGCTCAGCCAGCTTTCCATTACGTCGACTGCCAAGATAGTCTTTGTGATCATGGATGGACTGGGGGGACTTCCTCATCCCGGGACTCACAAAACCGAATTGGAGACTGCTCAGACACCAAACCTCGACCGGCTGGCAAAGGAAGGCATCTGCGGCCTTACCGATCCCGTCAGCCCCGGACTGACCCCCGGCAGCGGGCCGGGACATCTTGCCCTCTTTGGATACGATCCCTTCACATTTACCATCGGAAGGGGCATGCTGGAAGCGCTGGGAATAGATTTCCCCCTCCAGCCGGGCGATATAGCAGCAAGAGGAAATTTCTGCACCATAGATGATAAGGGTCTCATTACGGACCGCCGCGCCGGCCGCATCTCGACCGAAGAATGCCATAGATTATGTCAACAATTAAGCGGGATCAAGATACCTGGAATACAGCCATTGGTTGCGCCGGTGGAAGAACATCGTTTCCTGCTGGTTTTGCGAGGCGAAAACCTCCATCCTGATCTCAGTGACTCCGACCCGCAGCAGCTCGGTCTGGCTCCAAAGCAAATCCTTCCCCTTAACTCTGAGGCTGCTCAGACTGCCACCCTGGCCAACGAGTGGGTCACCAAAGCAAGAGCCATCCTGGCAGGTTCCCATCCGGCCAACATGGTCTTGCTGCGCGGCTTTTCAAAGTTTCCTCACTTCCCTTCTATGGGTGAACTCTACAAGCTGAAACCCCTGGCTATTGCCACTTATCCAATGTATCGAGGGCTGGCCAAGCTGGTCGGGATGAAGGTAGTGGATAGCGGCCATTCCATAGAAGACGAGTTCATTGCCCTCACCAGTCACTATGCCCAACACGACTTCATTTTTCTACACATCAAACAGACCGACAGCGCCGGTGAAGACGGCGACTTCATGAGGAAGGTCCAAGTTATAGAAGAGGTCGATGCAGCTATGCCTCGCCTGACCGGACTCCAACCCGAAGTAATCGTCGTCACCGGCGACCACTCCACCCCTGCAGTACTGAAGTCTCATAGCTGGCATCCCGTACCCTTCCTTCTTCATTCGCAGTTCTGCAGACCGGATGAAGTGACTGAATTCTCCGAACGGGCCTGCTCCAGGGGTTCCCTGGGTAGATTCCCTGCTTTGGAGGTAATGCCCCTGGCCCTGGCTAATGCACGGAGATTGACCAAATTCGGTGCCTGAGGAGCGAAGATATATGCGTTTACCAATAATCGCCGGCAACTGGAAAATGAATACCACCGTCGACCAGGCTGTTTCACTTGTTCAAGATATGCTCGGCAAATTGGATAAGACAGATGGAGTAGAGAAGGTCATCTGTCCTCCCTTTGTCTCGCTTACCGCCGTCAAGAAGCTCTTAGCCGGCTCCTCTGTCAAACTGGGAGCGCAGAACCTGTATTTTGAGGAGAAGGGAGCCTACACCGGCGAGATTTCCCCCCTGATGCTGGCCGGCCTGTGTGACTATGTCATCCTGGGTCACTCGGAGAGGCGTCAATATTTCGCGGAGACCGATGAGACAGTCAACCGGAAGATCAAAGCAGCCATCAAGGCCGGACTCAAGCCTATTCTCTGCGTCGGGGAAAGCCCGGCAGAGAATGAGGCAGGCAAAACGGAGGAGGTAGTAACCAGACAGGTTAAAGGGGCTCTGGCTGAGGTCAATTCTCCGCATCACCTGGTCATGGCTTACGAACCGATCTGGGCTATCGGCACAGGCAAGGCGGCTACCGGCAAACAAGCCAACCTGACCATCGGTCTTATCCGCCGCGTTCTTTCCCGGCTATATGGTGAGCCGGCGGCTCAGGCTATACGCATTCAATATGGCGGCAGCGTCACCGGCGCTAACATCGCCGAGTTCATCTCACAGCCGGAGATCGATGGGGCTCTGGTGGGAGGAGCCAGCCTGAAAGCCGCAGAATTCATCAGCATTGTAGAGCAAAGTGCTGCAGCCAAGCGAGGATGAAGCCTGTCATCGCCATCGTTGGCCCTACCGGTATAGGCAAGAGCAAACTGGGCCTTCTTCTGGCCCGGACCTTCAATGCTGAGATTGTCAATGCGGACAGCCGTCAGGTCTACCGCCATATGGACATCGGCACTGCCAAGCCAAGTCCTGAGGAACAACGTTCCATACCACACCATCTCATCGATATAATCAACCCGGATGACAACTTCAGTCTCGCCCTGTACCAATCGCTGGCTTACGGCAGCATCCAAGAGATCATGCAGCATGACAAGGTGCCACTAGTGATCGGGGGCAGCGGCCTCTACATATGGTCAGTTCTTGAAGGCTGGGATATCCCCAAAGCCCCCCCCGACCCTGAATTCAGGCGTCAGATGGAGGAAAGAGCATCCGTAGAAGGCATCAGAGGCGCTCTACCGCCAGCTTGAAAACATCGATCCTGTCACCGCCATGAAGACAGATCCCCGCAACCTGCGCCGGGTGATCAGGGCCCTCGAGGTCTACGAAACAACCCATAAATCCTCTTCGGAACTTCAAAGCAAGAGACCACCGCCATTTGATACCATTATCATCGGGCTAACCACCCAGAGAGAGACGCTGTACCAGATGATTGACCGCCGGGTGGATGATATGATAAAGCAAGGGCTGGTGGAAGAAGTGAAAGGTCTCTTGAAGAGGGGTTACGGACTTGACTTACCGGCCATGTCCAGTGTAGGTTACAAGGAAATCGGCCAGGTCCTCCGGGGGGAATTGGATATGCCCACCGCCATCCAGAAGATGAAGTTCGAAACTCACCGTTTTGCCCGTCACCAGTACGCCTGGTTCCGTTTGTCCGATCCCCGGATTCACTGGTTCGACATAAAGGACGACCTTGAGAGGAACGCCCTCCACTTCATCAGAGAGAAAGTGGCAACGCCATGAACAAGAGACTAATCACAACAATCGCCGCCATCCTTGTTCTCGTCTCTCTTGTCCTGACAGCTTGCAGCAAGGCCTCTCCAGGGGCTGTGAACATCAATGGGTTTAACGTCATCCTCAGCAAACCCGAGGTCGACTTCCCCGACTCCATCACCTTCGACATCGATGTAGCAGCTAAAGCAGATATTTCCAAGATAACCCTTCAGTATCAGGTACAGCAAGTGAGCGTGTTCCCGGTTACCAGCGTTGCCTTTCCAACATTTACATCAACGTCCAGAGTGAAAACGAGCTGGAAATGGGATATGACACAAACCGGCGGATTGCCTCCCGGCACCGACCTGAGTTACTGGTGGGCCATCGAAGATGCTCAGGGAAACACCGCGCAAACCCCTGTAAGCACCCTCAGTTTCGATGACCAGCGCCACTCGTGGAAAAGCTTATCCGAGAACGGGATAACGCTGCTCTGGTATCAAGGTAACGATTCCTTTGTACAACAACTGATGACTGCGGCTCAAAGCGGCGCTGGACAGGCTGGCTGGAGATATCGGTGCCCAGCTACAGGACAATGTGAGCATATATATCTATGCCAGCACGTCGGACCTGCAGGGTGCTATGATCTATCCCAACGAATGGACGGGGGGCGTCGCTTATCCTCAATACCACACCATAGCCATCGGCATTTCTCCGGACAACCTGGACTGGGGGAAAGGGGCCATAGCCCATGAACTGTCTCACCTCGTAGTCAGCCAGGTTACCTTCAGCGGCTACGGTATTGAACTGCCCACATGGCTCGATGAAGGGCTCGCCATGTATACCGAAGGCAGTCTAGAATCCGATATGGTAAGCGCATTGAGGAATGCCATCATTCAAAACAACCTCATCTCAGCCAGGAGTCTCTGCAGTCCTTTCCCTGCCGAGGCCAACGCAGCCACGCTGGCCTATGCGGAAAGCTACAGCCTGGTCAAATACCTCCTTGAACAATACGGCGGCCAAGCCAAAATGCAGGAATTTCTGAATGCCTTCAAGCAAGGCAGCGGCTATAACGAAGCACTGAATAACGTATATGGCCTTGATATTGACAAACTAAATGACCTGTGGAGCGCATATATAGCACTGCATCCCGTAACTTGAAAGGTTAACGAATGAGTAAGCTCAATTGGCGGTCAATCCTGCTGATACTGATTGTTTTCCTGTGTCTCAGTACCACTTGTGGTTCGTCGATACAGTCTCAGTCCATCTCCATTCCTCAGACCGATACTCTAACCCTTTATGGCAGCGATCCTGTGACACTCGACCCGGCGATCTCCCAGGACTCAGGTTCGCACACCTACATTACGCAGATCTTCAGCGGGCTGGTATCCCTCGACCAGGATATGAAGGTAGTGCCGGACATAGCCGAAAGGTGGGACACAGAGACCACTGCCGCTGGCACCACTTACACCTTCTACCTCCGCTCAGACGTAAAGTTCCACGACGGCCGGGCGGTTACCGCCGCAGATTTCAAATATTCCTGGGAGAGGGCCTGCCGCCCTGCGACCGCGTCTCCCACTGCTGCCACCTACCTCAATGATATCGTCGGTGTGAACCAGATGCTGGCCGGCACCGCGGATACAATTGAGGGTGTTGAGGTTGTCGATGACTACACTCTTCGGGTCACCATCGACCAGCCCAAGGCCTATTTCCTGGCCAAATTGACCTACCCCGTGGCCTTCGTGGTAGACCAGGCTAATGTAGAATCAGGCCAGGAGTGGTGGCGCAAACCCAACGGCACAGGGCCTTTCAAACTCGAAGACTGGACACAAGGCCAGGATCTGCTCCTGGAGCGCAATGATCTCTACTATGGGGACAAAGCCAAGGTAGGCCATGTTGCCTTCCTGCTCTCGGGATCGCCAATGCAGATGTACGAGGAAGGCCAAATCGATGTCACTGATGTCTCCCTGTCGGACCTGGAACGCGTTACGGATGAGGCCAATTCCTTGCACACACAACTAACGGTGTTTCCGGAACTAAGCCTGACCTACATCGGGTTCGATACGAGGAAGCCCCCCTTCGATAACCCAAAGGTACGCCAGGCCTTCTGCTACGCTGTGGACAAGGCAAGAGTAATAAGTCAGGTGCTTAAGGACTCGGTAACCCCGGCATACGGAATTCTGCCCCCCGGCATGCCCGGTTATGACGCAAATTTTGAGGGGCTGAGCTACGATCTGGCAAAGGCAAAAAGCCTGCTGGCAGAGGCAGGGTACGGTAATGGCACTGACCTGCCGGTAATCACCTTTGATATTCCGGGTGAGGGCGGCTATGTCCCAACTTCAATCACCGCCATCCTCTACCAGTGGCAGCTGAACCTGGGTGTCCAAATACAGATCAGACAGCTGGAATCTGACGTCTACTATTACCGCCTCGATGACGAAGAGGATGAAGCCTTCTTCTTCGGATGGATAGCCGACTACGCCGATCCCCAGAACTTCCTGGATATCCTCTTCCGTACCGGGACTGCCAACAACATGGGCCAATACAGCAACCCCGAGGTTGACAGTCTGCTGGACCAGGCAGCGATAGAGCAGGACAGCAACACGCGCCTTGATCTATACAGACAGGCCGAGGAAAAGATAGTCAGCGATGCTGCCTGCCTGCCCCTCTGGTTCGGGAAGAACTACGTACTGGTCAAACCGTATGTAACAGGCTATACCCTCAGCCCGCTTGGCATCCCCCTGCTGGCCAATGTGTCAGTCAACAAATAAGGCAGTGTGCCGGAGCGCCCCGATGTGTTTTCACGCTCAAATCCGTGTTTTCCCATTTCTCACTGACAAGCCATTTTGTGCATAAACTGCCGTTTTCTGTTGCCCCGTTATCTTACGTCTGTTAGCAATCTGTTAGCAGAATCTCTTGACCTCTTCTTTCACCACCATGAGGCAAGTGAAGCCAAATGCAGCGCAGTCTCCTCACCACAGGACAATTGCATCACAATACGAAGGTCAACAGGTCTTGGGTCATCCCATCTTCTATGGGATGACCCAAGAGGGCGGCAGGTCCTCCGCACGGACACGGGCAGCACGCTTGCCTGAAATCCGGTGATGGAGGGTGTCCAGACCCTTGTTCAAGCTGTCGATCAACTGATCCGAAGATGCGACGCTTTGCTTAAGTCCACTCAGCGTATCCAAAGCCCCCAACACCTC
Organism: uncultured Chloroflexia bacterium; assembly: GCA_963720375.1. Lineage (GTDB taxonomy): Bacteria > Chloroflexota > Dehalococcoidia > UBA2247 > RBG-13-53-26 > JAPLHP01. Next base: position 40,380 of record CAVRFM010000019.1, read on the forward strand.
ATTCACACCGTCTACGAAGTCAGGACCGGAGCGAAGTATCTGTGACCATCGGTCCTTAACCAGAGGTGAGAGGAAATCGTACTCTGATCCCGCGTTACGGAAGTCGCGCATTGCCCTATGGTTGCTGTTCAAGACATATGTGGGACTCCCGAGGCAAGAAAGTCTCTGAACCACCAGCTTTGAATTCACCAAGCTCCCCAGCAGCAATCTGGGCACCATCATACGAACCTCGTATGACTTCGTTGCACCCCGAGCTAGGGGTATGCCAGACCCATGCACCACTGCGAGCTCGCTTTCCATCAATATTCCGCTGGCAGTATCCACTATTTCCCACTGGTCAGAAACCCCGGATCTCAACCCGTATACCATGGAGAAGAACAATGCTGCATCAGGTGCGACAAACACCTGAACAACGCCTGGGTCCCTGAGAACCGCACCTTCACTAGCAGTAAATACTAGACGTAACTTGGCCCCCGTCTCCCGTACCTCGGACAACGTGACCACGCGTCTCCCGTCAGGCATGTCTGCAACCAACGGGAGATAGCCCGCGAGCCAAATACTAGGATCAACTGTATCCTCAGGCCCAGGAAGCGGACTCGCCATCCCTCGCATGAGGTGAGCCAGTTGCCGCCAGAAGAAGCGCCAAGCGATGGAAACTGTTGCCTGCGATGCGCCCACCTGGCTACGCAAGAGATCGAACTCGTCTCCTATGCCTCTTCGAATCAAATCGTCTATACGATGAGTCAATTGCGCCACGGACTTATTGGACACCTCCTCACGAGAGGCAAGTACGTCCACCCTAGCCGAGCCAGAGAGATCCAACTCCATGTAGTGCAAGCTGCACCACCGGGGCAGGAGTCTCGCGTTCTCGAGAACCCTAATCCTCATTCCATTCTGAGACACTATGGATTGCCCGAGCCATCCCATCGGGGGACTCAGGACCACACACCCACTCAGACCATGGTCCCGATCGGCATCTGCAGCAATAACGATGCTATCAACGGGCGGTTCACGACGGGCTCTCCAAAACTCGCTGTAGTCTTCTTCCCAGAGTTCTTTGTAGTAGATTGGAAACTCTAGGTAGCCTATGAAAACGTCAAGGCATGCCTCTAAGGACAGCACGGACACCTTGCGCTGACCGTGTTTGACCCTAAATTGATCGCTAGTATCTCGATAGGAGAGAAGAACTGGAGACCAAGAGCCTCTGAGTGGTGAATCCTGCCAGGAGGGTTGGTACAGAACCCCACCCGCTTCCACTTCCATTGGTCGGACCGTCCTGATCTGGGTGCCAGGCTCGTCCAGCTTGGCAGTTTTCCGAACGGCCATTCCCGCTTTCAAAACGAGTTCCACAGTGGTACCAGGGATGGTACGATTTGACTCCGTTGCCACCAAGTATTCCATAACGTCAGTCATTTCAAAACGTATCGGTTTCGCTCCACCTTTCAACGTGTCCACGGACACCTGCTCTGCCAGCATGAAAACGGAAACGAAACCAACGCCGAACTGGCCAATCGGCTCGATTCGTTGCCTCGGTTCATACTTGAGTCTGTACTCTGCGGATTGGTAGTATGGCCTACCGATCCGCAAGAAGAATTCCTCGACAACGTGCTCGTCCATTCCAATCCCATTGTCTTTGATTGTTAGCAAGTACCGATCGCCAACCAACTCCAGAGACACCTCTATCTTGGGTTGATAGTCCCGCGGAGAGATCTTTGCCATCTGTCTGACAGCATCGATGCTGTTCTGAACAAGTTCTCGGATAGCCACAACAGCGTCTGAATACAGTCTATCGCCCATTAGTAGCTGGACGATGCCACTGGGCGAGAGCTCAAACTTCCATTCCTTCCTAAGGAATCCCTCCGTCCTAATATCGAACTCGATGCTCCGGATCTCGAGGTCAGGAACATCCGGCCTAGCAGAAAGATACGCCACGACATCGCGAACCTCCTGATTGACGTAGCCTGCGTGTTTCCGAAGTTCGTGATATGCCTCTGGGTTCGTACAGACTGCACTAACAGTGATAACGCCAGTCCTAGTCGGATGGCGCGCTATCCCCAACGTCGCTTGCTGTCTCCCCCACTCGAGGTCGCTTTCCGTAGCCATCGGTTGCAGGAATTGATATAGTCGTAGACGTGCTCGGTAGCGTGTCGCATCAAAAAGGTCAGCCATCCGGACGATGACTGACAGATATGGGATGTCTGCTGTAGCACCAAGGCGGAAGGCAAACGTCTTGCTGTACTTGGGATCACTCGCTATGGTGGTGACCGCGCACCCATGGGCCTCGGCGATCAGGGCTACTACCTCACCAGCTCCACGGTCAATGTCACGAAAGAACGACCTAATCAGTGCAGCGGAAATCGTGTGGTGGTGCTGCCTTACATACAGTCGTAGGACAGCCTCGTCGGAGATCGGTTCCAAGGTCTGCTCCCGCACGCGACTGTGGAGTTCTTGGAATGGCCCCGATTCACGAATCTCGGCGGTCGCCTCTGGACTCGGGCCCATCCCGATGTCGTGAAGAATACTGGCTGCTATGATGAAGAAGATGTCCCAATGAGAGAGATGCGACGCCACATCCTCGGGGACCAGCCAATCAAGCGTGTCTAAGATGTTCAGCGAATGCACAGTGAAATCGTGAGGCGTATACTCAGGAAACAGCCTAAGAATCTGCTGGTAGTGGGGTTCAGCCCATAATACTGCCTGAACGAGCACGTCAAACAAGCCGTCAGACACCTTATCAGTTCCTCGGTCCCACTTTCGGATGAACCCGTTGTCGGAAAGCACGGACCTAACACGATGCTCTACTGGATCCACTTCATCTTCCCCGCTGGATCAAACTTGCGATTTGTCATGGGTTGTTGTGGGCGTTGCTCGAATCGGCCCATAGGCAAGAACCTTGATGTTCAACCTTTGTGCAATGCGACAATGTAGCACGGGCAGGCGTTTTAGTCAACAACACTTGGTCCTAGGTCGACGACGTGCAGGCGACTCCAATTGTGGGCCACAATCCACCCCCACCACTTCACCGCCCATCTGAATTGCTGCATCAACCACGTGACTAGCAGGCTCTTCCATATTGGCTACTAACCCTTGACCCTTGACACTTGACTACATCAGTAAGCAAGTCTGCCAAGAGACATACCGCGACGTGTTTTCACGCTCGAATCCGTGTTTTCTTGTCTCTACACTACATGCCATTCTGTGCATCAACTTCCGTCAACTGTTGCCCCGTTATTCTCCTTCTGTTAGCAAAAACAAAAAGGCCCCCGTTTTGCGGGAGCCCTGGGAACCATTATTATGTCCACTTTAGCTTCAAAATTGGCGGAGGGGGTGGGATTCGAACCCACGCTCGCCATAAGGCGAGAACGGTTTTCAAGACCGTCTCCATAAACCGCTCGGACACCCCTCCCCTGCAGCACACCAGAGGGGTCAAATGGAGCTATTCAGGTATATTGGTCGGGGTGGTGCGATTCGAACGCACGACCACCTGAACCCCATTCAGGTGCGCTACCAGACTGCGCTACACCCCGAACAACATCAACAGGATACGACTTCCCGCTCCCTGACTGCAAGTTCGTAGCGAGGCAAAAATCAGGTACGACCGGGGAGACTATACCTCGCGGAACTCACCCTCGACAGTGCCCTCATCAGGTTTGCCACCGGCGGGACCCTGGCCTTCCGGAGGCGGCGGGGCCTCACCACCCGGCGGCGGCGCTCCCGGTTGCTGATAGACACTGGCGCCGACCTTCTGCAGGACCTCAGAAAGCTCCTGAACGGTGCGGCGAAGATAGCTTATGTCCTGACCCTGCATCGCTGAGCGGACAGCGGCGACCTTGCCTTCGACTTGCTGCTTCACGTCGGCCGGCACCTTGTCTCCATGATCCCGCATCGTCTTCTCAGCAGTGTAGACCAGCGTATCGGCAGTGTTGCGGGCTTCGACCTCATCCTTCTTCTTCAGGTCATCCGCAGCATGCACCTCGGCCTCTTTCCTCATCCGCTCTACTTCATCCTTATTGAGGCCGCTGGAGGCAGTGATGGTGATTTTCTGCTCTCTGCCGGTACCTTTATCTTTGGCACTCACCTTGAGGATGCCATTGGCATCGATGTCAAAGGTGACTTCGACCTGCGGCATGCCGCGCGGTGCAGGAAGAATACCATCGAGCATGAACCTACCCAGCGTCTTATTGTCGGTCGCCATGGGGCGCTCTCCCTGTATGACATGAACCTCTACGCTGGGCTGGTTGTCGGCAGCAGTGGAAAAGACCTGGCTCTTGCTGCTGGGAATAGTGGTATTGCGCGGAATCAGAGGCGTGGCCACGCCACCCAGAGTCTCGATACCCAGGGTCAGCGGGGTAACATCCAGAAGGAGTACCTCTCTCACTTCGCCCTTGAGTACGCCGGACTGAATAGCCGCACCGATAGCCACTACCTCATCCGGATTCACCCCTTTATTAGGTTCCTTCCCAAACAACCCCTTCACTTTTTGCTGAACAAGCGGCATCCTCGTTTGCCCACCAACCAGTATCACCTCATCAATCTGTGCTGCCGTCTTGCCGGAATCCGTTAATGCCTGCCGGCAGGGCTCCTAGCGTTTTTTCTGCCAAATCCATTACCAGTTGTTCCAGCTTTGCTCTCGTGAGAGGCATGCTGAGGTGTTTAGGACCGCTGGCGTCTGCAGTGACGTAAGGGAGGCTTATCTCCGTTTGCTGCATGGTGGACAGCTCTATCTTGGCCTTCTCAGCTGCTTCTCTGATCCGCTGCAGCGCAATCCGGTCCTGGCGCAGGTCTATCCCCTGAGCCCGTTTGAATTCATCACAGATCCAATCCATGATTCTCTGGTCGAAATCATCACCACCCAGGTGGGTATCCCCGGCGGTGGATTTGACCTGGAATGTCCCTTCGCCTATCTCGAGTATGGATACGTCAAAGGTCCCGCCCCCAAGGTCATATACGGCGATAGTCTGCTCCTTCTTCTTATCCAGTCCGTAGGCCAAGGCAGCAGCCGTCGGCTCGTTGATTATGCGCAACACATTGAGTCCGGCAATGGCCCCTGCGTCCTTCGTCGCCTGCCGCTGGGCATCGTTGAAGTAGGCCGGGACAGTGATTACGGCATCAGTTATCTTCTCACCAAGATATGTCTCGGCATCCGCCTTAAGCTTCTGCAGAATCACGGCCGAGATCTCCTCCGGCCTGTATTCCTTCCCTCCCATGACCACCCGGACCTCGTTGTTCGGCCCCTTCGTCACCCTGTATGTCTTGCGCCGGGCATCCTCTTCCACCGGCAACTCCCGCCCCGGCGGCTCCCCCCATTTCCGGCCCATGAATCTCTTGATGCTGTAGATAGTATTCTCAGGGTTGACGATCGCCTGACGCCTTGCCAGCTGCCCCACAAGGCGTTCACCCGTGTTTCCCATCGCTACCACCGAGGGGAAGAGGGTGCTGCCTTCCACGGAAGGGATGATCTTGGGCTGGCCTCCCTCCATCGTCGCTATCTCACTAAACGTTGTTCCCAGGTCTATTCCTACTGCTCTAGCCATGTTTGTCCTCCTCAATCTCCGGAACCACCAGGCTGTTCCGCTTCATTTTCATTTTCTTTTTGCTCTGTACCTTTGCCAACGACCACATAGGCAGGCCGAATTACCCGGCCGTGCAATTTGTATCCTTTCTGCAACTCCTCAACTATCTTCCCTTCCTCTCCCGCACCCTGAGCCACTGCCTCATGAACGGCAGGATCGAAGGACTCTCCTACTGCCTTGATCTCAGAGACTCCCTGCGCTTCCAAAGTGGCCTGGAGCTTACGATGAATAAGCCGGATGCCGTCCGTCCACGTCATGTGCCCCAGCTTGTCGGGAAGCGACCTAAAGGCCCGTTCCATATCGTCGAGCACCGGCAACAGGTTAAGGATAAGCGATGTATTAGAAAATCTGACGATGTCACCCTTCTCCTGCTCAACCCGCTTCCGGTAATTATCGAAATCAGCTTCTGCCCTTTGCCAGTTGCCCAGATATTTCTCTACCTTGGCCTTTTCTTCCTCCAGTGCCTTGTTCAGATCCTCCTTACCCTCAGCTGCCGCCTCTACGACTTCTTCCTGCCTGTTTTCTTCCATCTGAGCCTCTTGGTTTAAGAGTATACCTCAACTATCAAATTACTCATAAGATTTGATAGATAGTTTATCATAGGAACCGCTTGACTATAGGACATGCGCGTGGGGCCGATGATTCCGATTGTTCCCATCCTACCACAAGCCCCATAGTTGCTCAAAATTACACTGCACTCCTGCAAAGCCTCGTTTTCGTTCTCACTGCCTATGATAATCCTGATTCCCGATTCCTGATCCGGATCATCAATAAGGTTGCCGAGGATGCTCCTCTCCTCCAGGGCCTCAATCAGACCAGGCAGCCTCCTGCTCCTGGCGATTTCCTCCTGACCTAACAGATAACGCCATCCATCAAGATAAAATGGCCCATGTCGCCGTTCGTTTTCTGCCTCCATCATGTGCACTATCATCCCGGTAATCGACTCCTCAAGGGGAGACAGGTGCGAATCAGTCGCCCCGGCGCGGATCTCAGCATAATCCAGTCCCTGATAAACCTCATTCATCTTATTAGCCACGGCAGTGAGTTCATCCTGAGAGAGAACTTCCTCCACCGCAACGAGCCGCTGTTTGATCCCACCTTCCTGTAGAACCAGCACCAGCATGATAAGCAAATCTTGAAGAGCTATGAGATCCAAACGTCTGAAGTGGCAGCCTGTAGCCCGCGGCGGGGTGGCCAGGGCAATGCTCCTCAGCCTCCGGGTAAGCACTGATACTGCCAATCGCGCCCACTCGTCTGGTTCCTGCTCCGCCTGGTAGAAGAAGTCTTGTATAGCCCGTCTATCCTTCCGGCTGATTTCCGCTTCCTTCATCAGGCGTTCAACGTAGTAACGATAACCCCTATCGGAGGGTATAGCCCCGGCAGAGGTATGGGGACGACGGATGTAGCCTTCCTCTTCGAGAGAAGCCATGTCGTTGCGTATGGTTGCCGGACTGACCTTCAAAGAATAGCACCGTGCCATACTCTCAGAAGCTACAGGAGTACCAGAGGCTATATACTCCCCTACAACGATACTGAGAATAGTGGCTCTTCTTTCCAGCAAACGATCCATCTTTTTCCCTGCAAATTAGCAGTCTCCTACTGAGACTGCTAATTGTCTACTCTATCACCGGTTCTACTGCTTGTCAAGGATAGCTCAACACACATCATTTGCCTTTGAAGACTATATAACCCATAATGGACGCCAGAGGCAAGGCAAACGCAGATCACTCCCGTCCGGCGGCAGATCGGCCGCAACAAAACATTTTTCTGCGCCGCTTAAGCTTGTTATCATGGGCAGTAACCAATGCAACCGCTAATACTGGACATTCTCTATCAGGTACTGGCATCACCATCAAAGGCATTCTCCACCGTGACCAGGAAGAAACCCTGGCATTGGGCATTGCTCATAGCCATATCCGTTTCTCTAATATTTGCTTTTGATTTACTCCCCAATCCTCCTCAACTCGTCGAGGCCATACTCGGGTTAGGGAGAGACACACTGCGACTTGGCCCCGTGGTATTTATCTGGGTCCTTATGTTCCTGGCAGTCCTGATCGTGATGGCCGGGCTTTTCCACATGCTCGCCCTGCTCTTCCGAGGCAAGGGCAGCTACCTGGGGATACTATGTGGAGTAGGCTTTGCTTCCTTTCCTGCAGTGTTCGTCGGGCCACTGTCTCTCCTGCGCGCCCTACTTAGCTCAGCCAGCGGCCAGACTATCTATTTCACCGGTTGCTTCATTCTCTCTCTCTGGATTTTGACACTGTGCATAATCGCCGTGCGCCACAATTACAACCTCTCACCTGCCAGGGCCGCTGCTGCCTGTCTTATTCCTGTGTTCTTGATATTCGTCCTTCCGCCGCTTGTAGTAGCTCTTTACACGGCATCCTGATATCTACAGTAGCGGCTGCCTGTCTTATACCCCATGCAATCCCTTCATCGCTCACCTGGAATAGTCCACCTTATCATCTACTCTAGTCATTAAGCCCGTAAAGATACCCCTCGATATACCTCCTCACCTCCTCCGCCGGCTGATAGATGCCAAAATGCCCTTCACACAGGATGTCTGCTTCGAGATCAATAAGCTTTTGTAGCGAGACCTTCGCCTGGGCTATATTCGACCCCTTGAGAAAGTAGGGACCGTGAATATCCTGACCGAAGAGAAGTCTCTCACCTGCATCCAGGTATACCGCAATACCCCCCGGTGTGTGACCGGGGATATGAATGACCTTAAGTTCATATCCTCCATACCGCAGCACTTCCTCCGATCCGTTCAAAACTATGTCTACCTTACAGGGCTTGTAGTTCACCCTATAGAATTCGGCCCCTGTGCCTACACCCGTTTCAATTGCTTCTGTCTCCAATTTATGAGCAATAACCCGAACACCAAATTCTTCCCGGAATCGATAGAGAGATCCGATATGGTCAATGTGAGCATGAGTGGCGATTACTGCTCTGAGCCTCTCCGGCTGAAGCCCCAGCTTGCGTATGTTGTCTACAATCCGTTCAAAGCTCTCTCCTGCTCCCGAGTCAATCAGCACCATCTCCTCACCACCGATCAGGTAAACAAGACAATCGGAGGGGTGCGAGAGTTCGGCCCCTCCAACAGCATATACATCCTTCCATATATTAAAAGGCTTCAACTTCAAACCCCGCCTTCTCTTCAAAATCAGTTTATTCTACCCGTTTCCATCAGCCGCCTTCCACTATTCCCGCTTCTTCCGGAGAAGTTCTCTCATAAAAATTGACAAAGTGGATTCTCAAAAGTATTCTTGGGTTTAGCTACTCGTAGACATTAGTCTTAGATAGCAGCATTAGAATATTGAGGTATCACGACAGGATCAGTTATGAAAGTTCTCATCACGGGTGGTGCTGGATTCATCGGTTCCCATACCGCTGATTTGCTCCTGCAAAAGGGCCACACAGTACGCATTCTGGACAGTCTTGAACCGCCGGTACATCCCCGGCGAACGAAGCCAGCCTATATCTCAGATGAAATAGAACTAATCCAGGGCAACATCTGCGACAGGGACAAGTTGAGGAAAGCGCTAACGGGTATTGATGTCGTTTTTCACCTCGCAGCCTATCAGGACTACCTCACCGATTTCAGCAAGTTCGCCCAGGTGAACGATGTCGGCACCGCCCTTCTTTATGAGCTCATTATGAATGATCACCTTCCGGTTCAGAAGGTTATCGTGGCCAGCTCCCAGGCCGTCTACGGTGAAGGAAAATATCGATGCTCCACTCACGATATTCAGTACCCAACACCCCGGTCTTCAATCCAACTCAACAAGAAGGACTGGGAGATAAAATGCCCTCTGTGCCATCAAGATATGAAACCTCTTCCCACCGATGAAGCACAGGTGAACCCGAATAATCAGTATGCGGTCTCAAAATACTGCCAGGAACTATATGCCTCAACTCTGGGCAAAAGACACGATATTCCTACAGTCATTCTGCGTTATAGTATCACCCAGGGGCCCCGTCAAAGCTTCTTTAATGCTTATTCAGGTATTTTACGAACCTTCTCTCTTCAGTTGCTGAATAACCGGCCCCCCACTATTTATGAAGACGGTCAGCAATTGAGAGACTATGTCTATGTGAGCGATGTAGCCCGTGCCAACGTGCTCGTCATGGAGAATGAAGCCGCCAATCATCGTGTCTTCAATGTGGGTGGCAATGAAATCGCCACAGTGCTTGAGTATGCCAAATTGCTCATCACCCTGACCCACAAAAGTATTGAACCCGAAATCAAAGGCGACTTCCGTTGGGGAGATGTCCGCCATATTATCTCCGATAGTACGAGACTCCAAAGTCTCGGATGGAAGCCTACTGCCCCCCTGAGACAAATAGCCAGAGAGTATTTGAACTGGGTACAGGAGCAGCCGCAGGCCCTGGATAATTCCATTCAGGCCACGAAGGTCATGAGACAAAGGGGGTCATAAGGACAGCAAAATGACAAACGAGGTGGTTCCAATGACTAGAAGCAGCCAAATCATAAAAGTCTATCTGGACGAGATGCGCACTACTTTAACCAAGCTGCCACTAGAGACCATAGAACAGATAGTTCAGGTTTTGAAGAGTGCACGTGCTCAGAAGAAACAGGTTTTCCTTTTCGGTAATGGAGGCAGCGCTGCCACTGCTTCTCACCTCGCTGTTGATCTAACCAAGGGAACTATCGCTCCAGATAAACCCCGCCTGCGAGCCATAGCCCTGACTGACAACATGCCTCTTATCTCTGCCTGGGCCAATGATGCCTCGTACGATGATATCTTCTCTCAACAACTGCAAACCCAGGTTGAGCCAGGGGATGTGGTCATCGGCATCAGCGGAAGCGGCAGGTCACCCAATGTGCTCAAGGCACTGAAGCTGGCAAAGTCCATCGGCGCTACCACTATTGGCCTCACCGGCTTAGACGGAGGGAAAATGAAGGACCTCGTTGACCTCTGCGTTATGGTGCCTGACAACTCCATAGAGCAGGTCGAGGATGTACATCTCATGCTGGGTCACGTGATGTCCTCTTGCCTTAGAGCAGAGGGCTGAAAAGGGCTATGGCATTGGACAGAGCCGTATTCCTTGACAGGGATGGCACCATCGCCAGAGATGTCCACTATTGCCGCCGTGTGGAAGACTTTGAGATTCTGCCCCGTGCACCACAGGGAATTAGACTACTGAATCAACATGGCTTCAAGGTTGTGGTGATCACCAATCAATCAGGAATAGCCCGGGGTTACTTCACAGAGGAGACTTTGTCCCTCATTCACCAGAAGATGAAGCAGGAATTGCAGAAACATCATGCCTTTGTGGACGCTATTTATTTTTGCCCCCACCATCCCGATGATGGATGTGATTGCCGCAAACCAAAGCCGACACTTCTCCTTCAAGCGGCAAAGGAGATGGGCATAGCCTTAGAGATATCATACATGATCGGCGATGATGCCAAGGATGTGGAGGCAGGGTAAGGCCGCCGGTTGTCGGACAGTCTGGTTGACTGCAGATCCAAGCCAAGCAGAAAACAAGCAACAGCATCAATTGCCAGATCATATTGCTGGTAGCCTATACGAGGCAGTAGAATGGGTGGTAGAGGATACAAAATCTAGGCCCATTCAATGCGTGAGAAGCAAATAAAGGACCGCCATCATGATCATTAGAAGCAGAGCACCTTTGAGAATCAGCTTCGGCGGCGGTGGCACCGACGTCCCACCCTATCCGGAAGAAAAGGGGGGGGCAGTCCTCAGTACCACCATCGATAAATATGCCTATTGCACACTGGTGGGGCGTGACGATGACTGCATCAACGTCAAATCTCTGGACTATGACCTCGTTGCCAGATACCAGATCAACGGTGAATTGAAGTACGACGGCAAGCTGGATTTGGTTAAAGCGGCTATCCGTACCATCGACGTGAAGACCGGTTTCGACCTTTTCCTGCACAGCGATTCGCCACCGGGCTCAGGGCTGGGAACCTCATCGGCGCTTGTTGTAGCTCTCGTCGGTGCCTTCAAACAATGGCTCAAGCTACCGCTCACAGATTATGACATTGCCGAACTGGCTTACCGCATCGAACGGGATGAAGCCGGAATCAAAGGAGGAAGACAGGATCAATATGCAGCCACCTTCGGCGGATTCAATTTTATCGAGTTTCTCGGCAAGACTACCATTGTCAATCCGCTTCGCATAAGGCAGGATACCCTCAATGAGCTTCAGTATCGGTTGATGATTTGCTACACCGGAGGAACCAGGGTCTCTGCGGGTATTCTCAATGACCAGGTAAATGCATACGTCGAGAAGAAGGAAAAGGTCGTTCAAGCCTTACAGGAAGCGAAGGAACTGGCCTATCGTATGAAGAATTCCCTTCTCAGGGGAAGAATCAACGAATTCGGGCTGCTATTGCACGATGCCTGGTGCTGCAAGAAGCAGTTCTCCGGGAAGATAACGGATGATCGCATCGACGAGCTTTACGAATTGGCCAGACAAAGCGGGGCTATAGGTGGTAAGTTGCTGGGAGCAGGAGGTGGTGGTTACTTACTATTCCTCTGCGAATTCGACAAGTGGCACATTGTGGCTGAGAAGCTGGAGCAAGCCGGCGGCAAGATCGTTGGCTTTGCTTTTGACCTCAGTGGCATGCAAAGCTGGGAGGTCAGCGAGGACTGAAGACCATGAAAGACAAAGATGTAGTCATAAAGCAAATTGAGGACAGCATTGTTCTGGAGAAAGATCTGATCACCCAGGCAGACACTATCATTAAGATAGCCACTCAAATGGTCAAGGCCTTCCGCCACGGCAACAAAGTGCTCCTTTTCGGGAATGGTGGCAGTGCTGCTGATGCCGAGCATATCGCCTGCGAGATGGCTGGCAAATTTTCCATCTATAGAGACCCCTTACCAGCCATCGCACTCACCACCAACACTTCTTCCCTGACTGCAATTGCCAACGACTTCGGCTATGACGAGGTCTTTGCCAGGCAACTCCGAGGGCTGCTGAACAAAGGTGATGTAGTCATCGGCATTAGCACCAGTGGCAACTCCCCTAATGTAATCAAGGCAATAGAGGAAGCAAATGAAAATGGTGCTGTCACTGTAGCTCTTACCGGCCAGGGAGGCAAGCTCAGGAAAATTGCTGAATATGCCATCTCAATCCCCTCAACCAACACACCGCGGATCCAGGAAGCCCATATCGTTGCCGGGCATATTATCTGCTACCTCGTGGAGGCTGCTCTCTTTGGAACAAACCTGCCTCCCAGCACATCTCGCTCAGCCCGGCGGTAGTTTTCCATCGTCCCTGTGTCAATAACATAACCTCTGGTCACATACCCGTATAATCTGGCTCCCTTACCAAGCAGGGCCGGGAAGAGATGAAACCCAAAGTCATAGAAGGTATCCAACGGGATGTAGTCGATCACTGAAGGCTCAAGTACATAGATACCAGCATTAGCCAGATTACTTGATGTGATCCCCGATGCCGGTTTCTCCACAAAACGAACGATCTGGCAATCATCATCCATCTCAACAATGCCGCAGGCGCCGGGGTCATCCGCCTCAAAAAGGGCAACCGTAGCCAGAGCTTTCTTGGCTTGATGAAATAGCACCAGGGACGAGATGTCCAGATCAGTCAGCACATCACCATAGATGAGTACAAAGGTATCGTCAAAAAAGCTCCGTAATCTGGTCAACGCCCCCGCAGTACCAAGGATGAGATTCTCCACAGAATAGATCACACGAATGCCGAGCCTGCTGCCATCACCAAGCCAATCTATCACCGCATTTGGCAGATGATGAAGATTAACAGCTACATCAGTAATACCATGGAACCGCAGCAGGTCCAAGGTATACTCCAGAATAGGCTCGCCAGCTATCGGCAACATCACTTTGGGGTTCTTCAGGGTAAGCGGTCTCAGCCTCGTCCCTTCTCCCGCAGCCAGGATCATCGCTTTCATGTTAGAACAAATACACCCTGGGCCTGATCATCGATCCTGCCTCACATTTGCCATCCACTCCCCACCATCTATTCACCGCCATTCCTGATTCTACCATGCTACTGCGTGGGTGTCAGCTACCTGAACTGACCCGGTGTGGTGTGTGGGGCATCACAAAACGTAGCGCAGATCTTCAGACCTGCACCAGGCATGCCCCCAGATCAACGGATGACTCGGTTAGTCAAATCTCAGTTATAGGGTTGCTTGTAGTTGTAGGGGCAGAGCTAAAGCTCTGTCCGAAACCAGGGCCGCAGTTGATTTGAGTTAACATACCTTCGTGACCATCAACCATAAGTGAACTGAACCGATGGTTCTGCCATATTGATCACCCGTGACTCAATATGGTATATTCACCATAAGCCAAGGAGAGTCATCAGTCTGATGCACTTAAATCTTCGTTCTCTTCAAGAAGTGTTCCTAACCCCCTCACAGAACCTATTGTCTGATCTGAGGGACAGACCACAATGAAAGTCCTAGTCACTGGAGGAGCGGGATACGTCGGCAGTGTGGTCGTTAATGAGCTCCTCACCGCAGGGCACCAGGTCATTGTCCTGGACAACCTACAGCAGGGCCACAGGGCAGCAGTCTCACCAACAGCAGAGTTCATCCCGGCCGATATCTGCGATCCGGATGCACTGAGCAACTTCTTCCGCCAGTCTGGGATCGATGCCGTGATGCACATGGCCGCAGAGACAGTAGTAGAATACTCCACCACTGACCCCAAGAGATACTTCCAGACAAACACCATTGGTGGGATCAACCTGCTCAATGCCATGCTCAAATACAATGTCCATAGGCTCATTTTCTCTTCCACTGCTGCGGTGTATGGAGAACCGCACACAGTGCCCATAGAGGAGACCCACCCCATGAGTCCCATAAATGCCTATGGTGCCTCCAAGCTCATGTTCGAGCAGATCCTCGAATGGTACAGCAGAGCCTATGGACTCAAGCATGTCTCGTTCAGATATTTCAACGCCGCCGGGGCAACAGAGAACCTGGGAGAAGCCCATCGTCCCGAAACACACCTCATTCCTAATGTTCTAAACGCAGCCCTATCTAAGAAGTCTGTCTCCATATTTGGCTCGGACTATCCCACAAAGGATGGAAGCTGCGTTCGTGACTACGTACATGTGGTAGATATTGCCAGGGCACATGTCCTCGCGCTGGAGAAACTCGACCTCTTTAATGGCAGAGCCTACAACCTGGGCAATCAACAGGGCTATTCGGTGATCGAAGTAATCAAAGCTGCCAGGAAGGTCACTGGTGTGGATATCCCAGCAAAGGTCAGCCCCAGGCGCGCTGGTGATCCCGCCGTTCTGGTGGCCAGCTCCAGCCTTGCCAGATCAGAACTTGGCTGGAAGCCGCGATTCCCTCAACTCGAACCCATCATCGACAGCGCCTGGAAATGGATCACAAGACAACCACGAGGATATACAGGGACTGAATGACACTAAGAATTTATTCGCAATACACCAAGCGATTGTAGCCAGTATTCACGACATTAACAGAGGCGAGGGTATTGATAAGCAGCGGCGGAATGACTACAATCGGACACGGTACTCATAGTGCATTTGCTTATAGCCCACCTGCTCCTGAAGCCATCAGACGAGTACAAACGGATGACAGATACATATCCTATATGATATAATATGTCCGAAAGACTGAGGAGATGCCTGAACCACTAGTGCCAGTTGACAACATGCCTATACTAACTTAACAAATGGTACGACTACTGGGGCTGGTCAACCGATCTGGCAAGGCACTTTGAAGCAATACTTTTTGAATAAAGTTATTAATAAACAAAGTCTTAATCAGGAGAGATTCAAGTGTGGGAACAAAAGGATGCATTCCATACAAAAGGGCAAGATGCTAACTGGTGGTGGGGAAAGGCACGAAGGGAAATAGTGCATCAATGCATGAAACGAGTTATGTCGCGTGATATGAATATACTGGAGATCGGCGCTGGTTTCGGTGGCATGACAAGTATGTTATCCAATTTTGGGTCGGTTAAAGCAATTGAGCCGTATTCAGATGCTGCATCATATTTACAAGATAATCTAAAAATAGACACTTATCATGGTACTTTTGAGTCCTTTGCGGAGACAGAAAGATATGACCTGGTGACATGCTTTGATGTGCTTGAACATATTGCGGATGATGAGAAAGCGTTATCCAAAATGGAAGCGCTAGTTAATGATAAGGGGTTCCTCATATTGACTGTACCAGCATACATGTTTCTTTGGAATAGACACGATGAAATAAATCATCACTATAGAAGATATGGTAGAAAAGAACTAATCAAGAAAATCCCACGCGATTTCATCATAAGAAAGGTCTCATATTTCAACACTCTCTTATTCCCAATGGCAATAGTTGATAAACTATTGCTTGCCAGAAATAGGAAGTCCTATTCACTCGGTGATCCAAACAAATTAGTCAATGGCATACTCTATAGAATTTTTTCGACGGAAAAGTCAATCCTGCGGTTTGCCGATCTCCCGTTTGGTGTAAGCATTCTATTGATAGCCCAAAAGAGAAATTCGCATTAGCAGAATATGAATAGACATGGGCAGTACAATATAACCATCTCTAGGATTCAAAACATCTATGCAAATCGAACAGGATTTTCGAGAAAAGCCTGTTTATGAACATAGAAGGTAATATAATTACTGGCCAAATGGCACCACGAGTTGACAAGAAGGACCTGGCCCATATCATCGAGCACACTTCTCATCTCTGGGAAGAAGTTCGAGGCCAGAGCATTTTCATAACGGGTGGTACCGGTTACTTCGGGTGCTGGCTGTTGGAAAGTTTTACCTGGGCCAATGACCGGCTTAACCTTGGCGCCAAAGCAACAGTGCTAAGCCGCAACCCTGAAGCCTTCGCTGCCAAAGTACCCCATCTGGCAAATCATCCATCTGTTCACCTGATTCAAGGCGATGTGCGGACATTCGAATTTCCTGCAGGTGAGTTCCGTTTTGTGATCCATGCGGCTACGGAGGCAAGTGCAAAGCTCAACCAGGAGAACCCGTTATTTATGTTTGAGACAATTGTTGAGGGAACTCGCCGAACTCTGGAGTTCGCTCGCACTCATGGGACATACAAGTTTCTTCTGACAAGCTCCGGGGCAGTGTATGGTAAGCAGCCACCTGAGATGACACATATCCCTGAGGACTACCTCGGTGCCCCGGACCCTATGGACCCGGGTGCTGCATATGGGGAGGGTAAGTGGGCAGCCGAGGTGCTCTGCCGTCTTTACGCACACCATTTTGGGCTGCAAACCAAGATTACCCGATGCTTTGCGCAGGTGGGACCATATCTACCTATGGATATCCACTTTGCGATGGGGAACTTCATTCGCGATGCGGTTCAAGGTGGTCCAATTCGTGTGAATGGTGATGGCTCACCGCTACGTTCCTACATGTATGCAGCAGACCTTGCTATCTGGCTTTGGACTATTTTGTTCAAGGGACAGTCCTGCCACCCCTATAACGTCGGCTCAGACAAAAGCATAAGCATTGCAGAACTTGCATCTTTAGTACGTAAACTAATAGACCCCGGAATCGAGGTAACCATCGCCCGTCAGCCTGATCCATTGCAACTTCGACAACGATATGTTCCGTCCATTGAACGTGCCCGGGATGAATTGGCATTGGAAACCTGGGTTTCACTGGAAGAGGCTATACAGAAAACTGTACGCTGGTTAATAGTCGAATAGCGTAGCGTCAAACGTGTTTGAGAATATACTGATATTGATCTATCTCTACCTGGTTTTGGTCTACCTGGGTATCGGCATTTTCGCATTGATCACCCCAGATTCTTTTAAGAAGCCATATTTATATGCGCTTGTTGCACCAGGATTCGGGTTTTGCCTGCTGGCAATTGTCGGTTCATGGGTCATAGTGACAAACATAGCAATAACATGGACGATGATACTGAGCCTACTTATTGCAACGGGCTTGAATTTATTTGTGCTGTTGCGGGCAAATATCAGAGAGAAAATATCTTTTACACAATTCAGGCCTGCAAAAAATACGCTCCTTAAAGTCCTCTCAAGCAGCATTTTATTGCTGGGTATTTTGTTCCTGATCATTCTTCCCGGGATAAGAGAAGGAAATTTTACAACTCCTTTGAGAACAGGCCCTGATGCAATAGGATATGCGGGGGCAGCACAGGCGCTGGCTGACGGCGGGACTCTTTCAAGTATAGCAGAGGACCTTAAGGCAGCGACGGGTAAAGAGGATCTGCAAGAGGCCGAGAAAGCAAATTCCCAACTGTTGCGATTCGATTTACATTGCAGCAGCGAGTTTTTGTTAAAAGCCCTGAGGTGGGGCTACCCTACAATCCTGGCAAATATAACGTGGGTAACCGACCTGGGCAGCGTTTACAGGCTGGACTTCGTTTTACTCGTCTTTTCGTGGGCCATGTTGTTGGGGCTGGCTTATTATGCCATCAGATCTATTATCAAAGCACGATGGTATATCTGTTTGCTGCTTACGGCTGCGCTGGCATTAAATTGTAACCTGCTGAACATATATTGTGAGGGTTCGTATGCACAGGTCATGGCTGTGCCCATTTTATTCATGTTGCTATTGTATCTCTACGATTTGCGCAAGAATAATACTTTTGAAAATAAAAGCGGCTGGATAAAACAGGTTGCTCTTGTGGGATTTCTCTGTG
This sequence comes from uncultured Chloroflexia bacterium, assembly GCA_963720375.1. Taxonomy (GTDB): domain Bacteria; phylum Chloroflexota; class Dehalococcoidia; order UBA2247; family RBG-13-53-26; genus JAPLHP01. The sequence continues at coordinate 58,605 of CAVRFM010000019.1, forward strand.
CCAGCCTTATATCGATATGGAATGAAGCATTTATCTTTTTAGGGATTGTCTGTTTCATAATTTTGATTCTAGACCTACTGTTGGTGCGCAAAACGCAAAAGGCCTGGTTGATTGTATTCGGTTTTGGTGCCCTATTTGCCTTTATATTAATTGCGCCTCTTACGTGGAATTTGATTCTATTTTATAAAAGATATCTATTTACTTCGCTTTTGCCAAGTCTAAACCAGGGAGGGTGGTGGCAGCCTCAATGGGCAACGTTACCAGAGATAATGGGCTGGTTAAATATATACGCGCACAGTAGCCAGCCGCCAAGTATACTTCCACGCGACTCTGTAGAAATTGTGTCTGTGTTTTTAGGAAGCCTTTTGATCATAGCAGCCGGAGAATATTATATTGTTTCAAATAAGAAGTTGGACCGGGCGTTCTGGCTGGCGCCGGTTCTTTTTGTTTCGTTAGTCTATGCAAAATGTATTTTGTGGGGTCAAACTATCAATAATTATCAGTACTACAAAGCATACACCGCATTTTTACCGGTTATTTTCATACTCGTGTATGCGGCCTCCTTCTACGTGGTGAGGATAGTCAATTCACGATTGAAGTACGTTCTGTACGGGACTATTGCCTTATCCATATGTATGACTGCTTTTAGCGGAGCCTCATATATAGAAAAGTACTACCAGAAGAGCAGCTATTTTACTGAAGATATGTTTGATCTTCAGTACCATAGTAAGCCATTAAGCAACTATGTTTTGATGACACCGTCCGAACGTCATGACTTACAGTGTGAACAAATGGCCGCCACAGTAAAAATGAATTTTTATAACTTTGTCTATGAGCGAGATAACAACACAAACCTCATAAAGGAACCCTATCTTGAAATGCCCGTGGCCATTATCATCTTTGACGATGACCTGAAACAAAGCTCTATTAATAGCGCCGATATTATCTACTCGGGCAAGGAATTCCAGATCGTGAAAACACCTTATAAACTAAAAGATAGGCTGGACGAACATGGCAATGTGGATATAAACAATTATTTCAATTTCTGAGAAAGTTAGCCATGATTTTATTGAAACTCATTACTTTGAGATATACCTAACATGAAGAAAAAATGTGCCCTGGTCTTGGGAAAATTTAGACTTCCTAAAGCCCTGCGTTCACGGTTGGCTAAAGCATCAGACTGGTTGTGGTTTTTTAGTTCAAGGGGACAAACAATGCAGAACGAGGAAAGAATTATGCTTCTCGTTTTGATCATCGTAGCCGGGTTTTGCATCGCAGTAGCTTATCACTATGTAATGGGTTGTTACCTCGGTAAGCCATGGCCTGCAAATACATTTCTAGACAATCCGGATATAAAGGCAAGGTTTTTTGATTTCTACATGGTTGTGCGTCAATCTGCTGCCTTGGATCCCTTTGGCCAAAATATAGGCGGCTTCGCAGGATCACCATTTGGGCAATTTGTTGGTTATTTGTTTTCGCTCATACAGCCTGAGTTGCTGCGATTGCCCATATTCTTCGCCTCTTTTTTTGCTGTGTTTATTCCAATGGTTAAGCATCATCTTTATGGTTTGAAGTCAAAACTTACTTCCCACCAACTGCTTGCCATTTTCGTTATCGTGTTCCTGACATACCCGGTTCTTTTTGCTGTGGACCGCGCGAATTTCGACCTGCTTGTGATCCCATGTCTTTTCCTGTTCGCCTTTACCTATGAACGGCAGAAATACAAGGCCAGCACGGTTTTCCTGGCACTGGCAATCGCACTCAAGCCATTAGCAGCTATCTTTATTATAATTTATGTCTTTGACAGAAGATTCAGAGATGGCCTATTGGTGATTTTCAACGCGGCATTTTTGACCGTATTGAGCCTCTCTCTATTTAAAGATGGCTTATTTGTGGAAACAAAGAATTACTTTCACGCACTATTTAACAATGTTGACTATTCGTCAGCCGGTAATCAACAAGTCTTAGCCTTCACCTCGGATTTATATTCTTTATTAACAGTCGGAATGAAGTTCGTTGGAGATAGGTTGGGAACAACAATTGATTTACCGGCGCACCCGGAGGCCAGAATAGCCTATGCGATAATAGCAATCATCGTATCCATTTACTTTGTAATCTACCTCTGGGAAAAGTCTCTTCCTTTGTGGAAAGTCATGGCCGTGTTGACAATATTGATAATCTTATTTCCATATGCTTCGCATGATTATCGTCTCACTTATCTCTTTGTTCCTATGCTAATGTATCTGGCTACAATGAAAAAACGCGAAATGATCTGCTCATTATAGTTTTGTGGGGTTTGCTATTAGTGCCCAAAAACTATTACCGTTTACAGTCTTTCCAGAATATCGGCATGGTCATCAACCCGCTGCTTTTAATAGGTCTGCTTATCTGTATCATTCCGGGTGCATTCTCCATAAAAGGCATAGCCTCCGCCTTGCGTTTCGTTTACGAGAAATTACAATCAATAAACCCTATATTGTTCTTTATTCATAAGAGATTGGAAAATCCACGCTCAAGCTGATATGATTTACCTGCTTTGTATTGATACCTGTTTACAAGGAGAAAAGGAATAAAGGTGAGACTTGCCGATTATGTAGTTCGCACACTCGCAGATAAAGGCGTGAAGCATGTTTTCATGATCACCGGTGGCGGCGCCATGCACCTGAATGATGCTTTTGGCCTTGAAAAGCGCATACAGTATGTATGCAACCTCCACGAGCAGGCCTGTGCCATGGCGGCTGAAGGATATGCCCGCACTGTGGGGGAAATGGCTGTCGTGTGCGTCACCTCCGGCCCCGGGGGAACGAACACCCTGAGCGGCGTGCTGGGGCAGTGGATGGATTCGATACCAGTGCTGTATCTCTCCGGCCAAGTACGCTTTGAGACAACGATTGCCAGCACTGACCTTCCGCTTCGCCAGTTAGGTGACCAGGAGGCCAACATTGTTGACATCGTCCGTCCTATTACAAAATATGCGGTCATGGTCACTGACCCAAAACTCATCCGCTATCACCTGGAGAAGGCCATGCACCTAGCGGTTTCCGGCAGGCCAGGGCCCGTCTGGCTGGACATACCTCTCAACGTTCAGTCAAGCTTGATCGAAGAGGCAACCCTGAAATCGTACGATCCCAAAGAAGACGCTAACACAACTGCTCCAGATGTAGTCGAAGAGCAGATTAATGAATTGATAGAACGACTGTCCATGTCCGAACGGCCGGTTATCCTTGCCGGCGCGGGTATAAGGCTGGCGGGGGCAGCAGATGCTTTCTATTACTTAGCAGAAAGGATGGGCATCCCTGTACAGGTAGCCTGGGATGCTATTGACCTTTTCCCTTCCGTCCATCCCTTGTATGCTGGAAGGCCAAGTACTCTGGGACAGCGTGGCGCCAATTTCATCTTTCAGAACGCCGATTTGCTCCTGAGTCTGGGCTGCCGTTTGAACGTCCGGCAAATCGGCTATACCTTTCCGGCAGTGGCCAGGGCAGCTTACAAGATATCGGTGGACATTGACCCTGCTGAACTAAGAAAGCCAACCATGAAAATTGACTTGCCAATCAATGCTGATGCCGGCGAATTCATTCGCGTATTGGACATGCGGCTCAGGTCAAGAGAGTTACCCCAAAAAACAGCTTGGTTATCATGGTGCAAGGAACGGATTCAGCGTTACCCGGTGGTATTGCCCGAATACCACCGGCGGCGAACGCCCGTGAACCCTTATGTGTTTTGTGATGTGCTTTCGGAATGCCTTGATGCTCAAGATGTGATAGTAAGCTCGAATGGCGCGTCTTGCGTTATTCCCATACAGGCAATGCAGATCAAGCGCGGGCAGCGTCATATTGTTAATTCAGGTTCTGCAGCCATGGGATACGGGCTCCCAGCCGCAATAGGGGCATGTTTCGCCAATGGCCGAAAGAGAGTCATTTGTCTTGAAGGCGACGGAAGCATCCAGATGAATATCCAGGAGCTTGAGACGATCGCTTACCACCGCTTGCCTGTCAAGCTATTTCTCTTCAACAACGGCGGCTATCTTTCCGTTCGCACTACGCAAAGCAATTTCTTTCCCGGCAACCTAGTGGGCGAAAGCGAAAAGAGCGGCGTGGGATTCCCCGATTTTGTCCGGGTAGCGAAAGCGTACGGCATCCATGCCTGCCGCATCCGGGATCATAAGGACATGGAGGGAGAAATAGACAAGGTGCTTCAATTAGACGGCCCGGTACTTTGTGACATACGCATGGACCCCACCCAACTCTTTATGCCACGCATTGCCTCGAAGCGAATGCCGGACGGGCGTATGGTATCAAGCCCACTAGAGGATATGTACCCCTTCCTTCCCAAAGACGAGTTTCTATCAAACATGATCATCTCGCACTGGCAACCGGAATGATAAATGATATATAATCTGACCATATTCAGGAGGGACAGTCATGAACTCACTCGAACGTAAGATGGTGGATGTTCTTAAAGACCTACGTGATAATCATGCTGTAATTGGTGTCAAGGCAGAGTTTGAAGCGGAAGGCACGCGTCTGGAAGAAGCGCTTCGCTTGAAGGAAGTGGTCATGAGGGCCGGGCTCGGGCTGACAATAAAGATCGGCGGATGCGAGGCATTGCGAGACATGTATGAGTGCCGCTCAATCGGGGTTGAGCGGCTGGTAGCCCCGATGATTGAAACCCCCTTTGCCCTTAAGAAATTCATTTCAGCCGCACTCATGGTGTTTCCAGAAGATGAACGCAGGGATGTTAGGTTTGCTGCCAATATTGAGACGATCACAGGCTGCCAGAACTTCGATGCTATGTTACATTTGCCTGAAGCGGATGCCCTGAACGGCATCATCATGGGCAGGGTGGATCTGACGGGTTCACTGGGGATGAGCCGTAAAGATATTGAGGGTCAGCGTATCTTTGACATCACCAGAGATCTATTTGTCAAATCCAAGGCCAAGGGACTTGAGAATGCTGTAGGCGGTGGTGTTTCAGCAGATTCACTGCCTTTCTTCCGCCAGTTGCCGACCGGCGCAATCGACCGCTACGAGACACGCAAGGTGATCTTCAAGTGCCCAGAGGCGCTCAACCATGATGCTGAGAAGGGCATTTTGAAGGCTGTTGGCTTCGAGTTGCTCTGGTTGAAAAACAAGCGTGACTATTATGGCTCCATCTCCCTGGAGGACTATGACCGGTTACAAATGTTGGAGAAGCGCTACAAAGCCCTGATTGAACAAGCTGCCTGAGACAAGTTCAATGATTCAGAAGACAGCGCTGATTACGGGTGCATCCCGCGGAATTGGCAAAGTCATTGCCGAGCAACTGAAAAAAGATGGGCTACGGCTGCTAACTCCCTCACGCAAAGAGCTGGATCTGCTGTCAAACCACTCGATTGATCTCTTCCTAGAAACATTAACCGAACCAGTGGATGTTCTCGTCAATGATGCGGGCATCAACCGTCTCGGGGGGATTACCGTTTTTTCCGATGCTGATCTGGAAGCCACTATGCGGACAAATCTGATTGCACCTATCCGCCTGACCCGGGGATTGATGCCCGGCATGATACAGCGCAAGTACGGTAGAATTGTAAACATGAGTTCTATCTGGAGCATAGTATCGAAACCTGGTCGAGTCACGTATTCCGTGAGCAAGAGCGGGTTGAACGCTTTTACTCGCTCTCTTGCGGTCGAGGTGGCACCCTATAACATTCTGGTTAATGCCGTAGCTCCCGGATATGTTAACACTGAACTCACACGGCAAAACAATAGTGAACAGGATATACAGAATATCCAAAGAATGATCCCGATGCGGCGCCTGGCCGAACCAGAAGAAATCGCCCGACTAGTGACTTTCCTTTGCTCGGAACAGAACACCTACCTGACCGGTCAATGCCTAGTCATAGATGGCGGTTACACGTGCCTGTGATTAAAGTGAAATCCCGCTTGAGGGATTACGAAGTCCATATCGGCCCGGCCCATGACTTCATAAAATACCTGGACAGCTTAGAGCACAAGTCCTTTGTGGTTGATGAAAACGTCTGGCGATGTTACGCAGACGGCATTTTGGCCACGCTGCCAAGATCTGAAACGATTACCTTCCCTGCCCAGGAAGAGCGGAAGACACTGGAAGGTGTTCAGGAAATCTATGAACACCTGTTGGGACGATCGGCCAAACGCAACCTCACGTTAATAACCATAGGTGGAGGCATTTTGCAGGATGTCACCGGTTTTGTCGCCTCTACACTATACCGCGGGATCAATTGGATCTTCATACCTACAACCCTGCTGGCCCAAGCGGATAGCTGCATTGGTAGCAAGACCTCCCTTAACTATGGGAGATATAAGAACCTCATCGGTTCTTTTTACCCGCCTTCCACGATATGGATTGATCCCTCCTTTTTGAGGACACTGAAGACGCAGGATTTCTACAGCGGTCTGGGTGAGGTTGTGAAATTGCATATCATGACCGGCGAACAAACAACCCAAGAGTTATTGGGTGCCTATGAGTCAATATGTGCGATGGATATGGCCGCGCTTCAGCACGCAATCCAGACATCGCTGGAGATCAAGGTAGACTATATTACTGACGACGAGTTTGATCTTGGACGGCGGAATATGCTGAACTACGGTCACTGCATTGGTCATGCACTTGAATCTGTATCGAATTTCCGTATTCCCCACGGCCAGGCAGTGGTCGAAGGTATGATCTTGGCGAATCATATTGCACAACGGAGGGGGATACTTTCGGAAGAAAAACGCCGCTTCATCGAGACAAGATTATTGGCACCGACGTTAAACACGAAATTGCAGTCAGAAGACTTACAGCCCGCAGCTATTGTCGAAGCTATGAGCAAAGATAAGAAACGCACTGGTAGTGGGCTGGCGCTGATAATGCTAACAGATGCGAATGAAATGGTCCGGGTGAATGACCTTGAAGCTCAAGAGGTGCGATCCGCTCTGCAAGAAGTGGAGCGTTCATTATGATGGGTTTCATCGCCAATGAAACTGATTAGTATAGTGACCCCCTGCTATAACGAAGAGGGGAACGTTGAGGATCTGCACGCCCAGATCGTTCAGATCATGTCTGAATTACCTGCATATGAGTTTGAGCATATATACATAGACAACGCATCTACTGACGGGACTATCCCCATCCTGCGCCGCTTGGCTGCAACAGACTCGCGGGTAAAGGTCATCCTCAATGCACGTAACTTCGGACACATCCGTTCTCCATTCCACGGTATTCTGCAGGCACACGGCGACGCAGTGATCTGTATGGCCTCGGACTTCCAGGAACCACCCATCCTGATCAAGGAATTCATCAGGAAATGGGAAGAGGGCTACAAGGCAGTCATGGGGGTAAAGACCCGCAGCGAGGAAACCAGGCTCCTCTTTATGGTGCGCAAACTCTACTACCGGGTACTGGGTAAGCTCTCTGATATCCCGCTCGTGGAGAACTTTACAGGTTTCGCCCTTTATGATCAAGAGGTGGTACAGATACTGCGCAAGATCGAAGATTCCTACCCCTATATCCGTGGGCTGATCCCGGATCTAGGCTTCGAAGCCGCTAAGGTAGAGTTTCTGCAGCCGACGCGCAAGCGGGGCATAACCAAGAATAACATCTATACCCTCTACGATATGGCCATGCTTGGCTTCGTTTACAATACTAGGAAACCGCTGAGGTTGGCGACTGTAGTCGGGGTTCTCACGGCTGCGATCAGCTTTTTGATTGGTTTATTCTATTTTGTATACAAACTCATCTACTGGCAAAGCTTTACGGTTGGTTTAGCGCCATTTGTGATTGGTCTCTTCTTCTTCGGGGGAATCCAACTGTTTTTCCTCGGAATCGTTGCGGAATATGTCGGGGCAATTTACACACAGGTTTTGCATCGGCCATTGGTAATTGAGAAGGAGCGGATCAATTTCAATTCTGAAGATCATTGACCTTATCTGCAGACTCTGGTCAATTCAGATTCCTAGTGGTTATTCTGAAGAAGGTGAGAAAACTCTGGCAGCGGTTAGAACGAAACAAGCTGTGGCAACAGACAAGATACCTGTGTGTTCAAGAGTGGAGTAATTGAATATCGCTGTCGGGTTGTGGTAATCTGATGCCCTGGAATAGACAAATGGCAGGAATAGATCTGTCAAGCCCCACTCATGACGGAGTCAGTGGGGTTTCCCGTTCGCTGTGCCGCCAATCATCAACTCCTAATCACACGCTATGTTAGCCAAGCTCACCTCATTCCTGCGCAAGAGCATCGTTGATGCACTAGAAACCGTTACTTCGATAAAGGCCCTCAGGAGGCTTTATGGCATTTCGTTTTACAGAAACTGGCTTCACCTGACGCTGAATAGCTCCGTCTTGATCACAGCAACAGGTTTCGTGTTCTGGATAGTAGCTGCAAGGCTGTACACCGAAGATGCTGTCGGAGTCTCCGCGGCCGCTATCTCAGCCATGGGCCTTCTCGCCAGTCTCTCTACTCTGGGCTTCGACTACGGCCTGGTGAGATTCCTGCCTGACTCAAAGCAGCCGTCAGCCTTGGCCAATTCCTGTTTCACTATCGCTTCAATTCTCGCCGTGGTTCTCTCAGGTATCTTCATTCTAGGGGTGCCGTTCTGGTCCCATAGGCTGAACGAGATGCGCACGACCCCACTTCTGATCGGGGCCTTCATAGTCTCAGTCATGGCAAATGTCCTATGGATACTGACTCAGCAAGTCTTCGTGGCCCGCAGACGTTCAGGGCTAAGTATAGTCCCAGGTCTTGTTTTTGGTCTCCTGAGGTTCGCACCACTTCCCTTTCTGATGGCACGCGCTGCCTCATATGGGGTTTTCATATCGTGGATGTTGGCGATGGCTGCTGCAGCGGCTGTGAGCATTCTAATCATGCCGCTGGCACAGTCTGGGTACCGGCCTATGCCGATGATCAAACGGCGGCAGGTCCATCAACTGCTGGGGTTCTCCCTCGAGAGTCTCGCGGCCAGCTTCCTCTGGGCACTACCAGGCTTTGTTCTGCCGCTGATCGTTATCAACATGATGGATGCCCAGCATAATGCATATTTCTCTATGGCGTGGAGAACCTCAACGCTGCTGACCTCGCTCGGTTCTTCGCTGGAGATGGTCTTGCTGGCGGAGTTGTCGAACGATGTGCAGGGGGTATCGGTGAACACGAGGCGGAGCCTGAAGCTGGTGCTTCTGTTTCTGTTGCCGGTCACACTACTCGTCGTACTTCTTGCCGGCAAAATACTTCTAGCCTTTGGCTCAGGGTATTCTGCCCATGGGACCACGGTTCTTCGCCTGCTGGCCCTTGGCTCGCTGCCCGCCACCCTGAACCTGCTCTACTTCGCTAGGAAGAGGCTCGAAAAGACGGTCGGGGAGGTGATCGTGTTTGCCGGGGCCACTTCTGTGGCCACCATAGCCTTGACGGCTATTCTAGTACCGCACCTCGGCATCATTGCCCCTGCCGTCGCTTGGCTGGCAAGCCAATCGGTGGCCGCCATGCTGACGCTGCCACGCCTCCTAAGGATCAAGTCGACGGTTGCCCCTGATCAACAAGTCTAGCGCTGCGCCCCAGCGTCTTTTGCACGACACAGTGCGTTGACCTAGTCCATCATTCTGCTATTCTCTGAAATCTTTCAGCAATTGCAGGATGACCACTATCGCCAACCAGGCTCCAGATCAACTTATGACAAGCACCTCATCTATCCATCAACGATATGTCTCTAATGATCTCCATATAATTCTACCTATAGCTTCTCTTACGTTCTTTTATAAACAGAAGATTTGTTTTTAATGCCTCAGACAAAACCACGAAACGAGCAGCTTAGCCTGTAGAAACGGAGAATAATCTGTTCAGAACCGGACTTATCATTCGTTCGAGAGAAAGTCACGGTACCAGGAGATTGTACGGCTCAGTCCCTCATCCAGCGTAACAAGAGGCTCCCAGTTCAGCATCTTCTTCGCTTTAGACGAACTCAAATATTGCTGCCTGATCTCATTGTCTGCTTCGTTTAGAATCACAGGCTTAAGATTGGAGTCCATCAATTTGATAATACGTTCAACAATCTCAAGCACTGATACCGGGGTTTCATTGGAAAAATTGAATGCTTCCCCATGCAGTTCCGGATTATTTGCCAGTTGCTCTGCCAGCAGAATGTACGCAGCCGCCCCATCCTCTATATAGAAATAATCCCGCACATACTGGCCGTCCGACCGTATAATCGGGTGTTTGCCGCGAAGTATTGACCGAATTGTCCCAGGTACTATCCTGTTCCAGTTTAAATCGCCCCCTCCGTAGAAGTTACCGCAACGCGTAATGCCAACCGGCAGTTTATAAGTGGCAAAATAGCTCTGGGCAATTAAATCAGCGCAGGACTTGCTCACGTCGTAAGGGTGCCTGCCCTGCAAAGGCGTACTCTCATCATATGGCAGTTTATCCTGGTCTCCGTATGCCTTGTCTGATGAGGCAACTACAATAGTGCTGACCTTGCTGCTGCGCCTGCATGCCTCAAGCAACGACCATGTGCCACCGATATTTGTCCGGAAAGTGGATATTGGATTGCGATTGGCAATCCCAACTATGGTTTGAGCGGCCACGTGGAAAACCGCCTCAATTTCATACTCACCTAATATTCTTTCCAAGAGTGCTGAATCGCAAATATCCCCCCGTACTACCTTTACCTGCTCGATAAGATTTGACCGGACCAATTCGCTTTTAGGCACCCAGTCGCGAACCAGGCACACAATATCAGCGCCTAAACCAAGCAAGTGCTTGATGAGCCAGCCACCCAGCAAACCAGTACCCCCGGTGACAAGAGTCGGCCGGTCCTGCCAGAATGACGTGTTCCGTACTATTTTCTTATCCAAGGTGTCTGTCCCTTATCCCACAAGTCATTAAGATATTTATAGTCACGGTATGTATCCATGGAGAAAAAGAAGCCTTCATGCTTGTATGCCATTAATTCCCCTTCCCGGGCCAAGCGTGGGAGTGTGCCAGACTCCATGAAACTGTCTTCCCCTTCCAGGTAATCAAAAAACCTTCGGTTGAATACGAAGAAGCCGGCACTCATCCAGTCATTCATCACAGGCTTCTCAGAGAAATTGGACACACACCCTTCGCCACCTATTTCGAGCACACCATAACGGGAAGTGGGGTGAACAGCTGTTATGGTTGCCAAACGGCCGTGGCCGTAATGGAATTTCAGTAACGCATCGATATCTATGTCAGCAACCCCATCACCATAAGTCAGCATGAAGGTATCTTCATCAACGTATTTCTGCACCCTTTTAATGCGGCCGCCTGTCATCGTTTCCAGGCCTGTATCGGCAAGCGTAACATGATAATCCTGTTCTTCATGCGAACTTTTGAAGTCAATAGCATGCTGACAACCGAGGCGCATGGTGAAATCACTACTCATGGCCTCGTAATTAAGAAAGTAATCCTTGATCATATCACCACGGTAGCCCAGGCATAATATAAACTCACGGAAACCGGCTTGGGCATATATCCGCATGATATGCAAGAGTATAGGCCGTCCTCCTACAGGGACCAGCGGTTTAGGACGGTATTCGGTTTCCTCATGCAATCTCATGCCCTTGCCGCCGCAAAGGATAATAGTTTTCATGATCGATCACCTCAAACGATTTGCTTAGCCAGCTGCTTTGCTTACAAAACGTGAGTAGTATAACATAACACCACAAACAATTTCATATGCGGTGTCCAGGACATACTATACAGTTCTTGGGGAGCAGAACAAACACGGAAAGAAGCAATCGATGATCCAGAAGGTGAAAAACCACTTGCTAAAGCATAGAGCATATGACATTGGTCTTCTCATACTAGTCAGCTTAGCCGCAACCAGCAACTGGTTCAATCTGAGAATTCCTAAAGGCCATGACGCTGTGGCGGATATGTTATCTGCTCGAGCTGCCAGCAATTCTATCTTTCTCTACCACATGTTGCCTGGCTGGAGCAATGATTGGTTTCTAGGATATCCTCAGTTTTCTGTATTCTCGCCGTTGCTTAGTTACTTGATCTTGGTCTTAAGCTTTCCGTTCGGATGGGTGCTTGGCACCAAGTTGCTCTATCTATCCTTCTTCGTCCTTTCCGGAGTCTTTGCCTACTTCTACGTTTACGAGTTGACCAAGAATCGGTGTGCCAGCTTCGTTGCCGGGCTAGCTTACGTATTCCTCCCCTACCACATAATCGACGTAGGTTTTGAAGGCCATCAGGGATCCTTCGGCATGCCCTATATGCTAATCCCATTGCTACTGCTATGCCTTGAAAGATTGATCAAGAAGCCTGGCATCAAATACGTTCTCATCAACGGAGTCCTATTAGCACTATTGACACTGACCTTCCCACAGGTATTCCCCCTTCTAGTTGGGCCATTCCTGGCTCTGTACGTCATTCTGCGAATCTGGTGGGAGCGACACAGAGGCGCAGAATATCTCAAGAAGATCACCATCACTTCTGTAGCTACCTTTTGCCTCTCGCTTCTGTTGACCGCGTTCTGGTGGCTTCCCTTGATCTCGGAGATACGCTATTCCTATGCCACCAGCTTTTCTGTAGAAGCCGCTAGCGAGTCCAGCGCCACTTTTCTTCAGGCAATTACGTTGAGACCCGCCTTGGATTATGCCCCCTCAAGTGCCTACGGATCAGCAGGATCAATCTTTCTTGAGATACTGCGCATGCTCCCTCTCATTCTGGTATTGCTCGGCATAATCCTCAACCGCAAGAACAAATACGTCTGGTTTTTCTCAGCTTCAATCCTGATAGCCGTACTCCTCGCTATGGGACCAGACTCTCCCATAAATATCTTTGGGGTTGCCTATCGGTATATACCTTTTTTCAGTGGACTAAGAACTCCTGTAAGATTCCTGCTCTTCACTAGTCTTGCCTATGCGGTTTTGATAGGATTCTGTGTCTATGGCATTACGGAGCAACTAGGGCATATGCACCTTAGAAAGCTCAGCTATTTCAGCATCCCTCTCCTTATTCCCGTGTTGGTGAGCCTGATTATAGTTGGCAACACATGGCAAGAAACCCGAACAGCCTTCAGCACCCTCACCTTGCCTGCTGACGAGGAAAACGCACTTACCTGGCTTAGTGATACAGAAGGCGGCGACTACCGCATAGCAGATCCGCCCTTCGACCCATATGTCTATACTGCTGAGGATCGCTACGTTCATATAATAAGCCCACCTATTGGACATATCTGACTGGGAAAGAAACTGTATTTGGCGCGGGGACATCACTAGCAGTCAAATATACAGCGAGTGAGCTCGAATCCCTTAACACCGACCTCCAAAGAGGCCCCTTTGACATGAGCCAATGGCTCAGCATCTTCAACGTGAAGTACGTTCTCCTCGATAAGACCAATCCCCTTTCCTCCAACGTTATCCTGGACGAGAACTTCGAACTGGTCTGGACAAGCAAGACCATAGACATATACGAAAATCACGCATTGAAGCCCCGGATATTCTCCTTTTCCAACACCAATGAACGTGTCATTGACCTCTACGACGGGAATACCATCAATCTGAGTTATGCCGAGGGTACGCAGGAGCCTGTGCTTTCTCTAAGCAACGAGTACAACCTCTCAGATGAACCCACTGTGAAGAGCTCCTACCACTTCACTACTCCCTCCGACTACCTCTGCTTGGAGGCAAATGTCGAGGGGATAAGCTTCACCCCGAATGATGCTATTCATTTAGTCTTCTACAGCCAGTACGATATGCCTGATGTTCATCTGAGCCTGGACCTGCTCGAGCGTGATGGCAGCAGATACGATGTTGTGCTGGATGTAGTCGACGGCATCCAGGCAGGCTGGAATGAAGTCAATTTCCCTATCTCCCTTCTCATCTTGAGATACTCCACCGATGAGAATGACCACCTCGACCTTGACCAGATCAATCGGCTCTGGATCGGAGTGGGGAAACAGGGTGACAGCAACCAGACCCGTGAATTCTCACTGTACTTCGACAAGCTTTCGATAGTCAGCCAGGAAATGAACACCAACATCGAGTACACCGAGGTCAGACCCGGTAAATATACCGTGCACGTGAATTTCGACTCGCCGTCCTACCTGGTCCTGTCGGAGTCATACTACCCGACCTGGACGGCAGAAGCCAACGGCAAGAAGGTGAAATCACAGATCATTGACCAATGCCTCAATAGTTTCTACCTGGAACCAGGAGAATATGATGTCACTCTGGAGTTCGGCACATCTCCGCTCATAACAGCGGGTAACTTTCATGACCGTTTTACCGTTCTACCGGTTGGCTCCGTTGCTGCACTCTCCTGATAAGGAGGATACAACCAAGCAGAGGCATCGGCAACCACACGTGATGTCACTGGCACCTTGAAGAACTGAGGCCTCACGGCTAAGTGCAGGTTTCCCAGTCTGATTGTCGTACAATTGTCCCTCTTATCCCTTTTAAGCTACAATAAACACTCAATAGAAAGACCATGGACAATATTAAGGAACTCACACAGTCACGTGACGGAGGAGCAGGAAGAGGCTCACCATCGTCATCCCTGCACTGAACGAAGAGAAGGGCATAGAGAAAACCATCAAGGCTATCCCCAGGAGCGCTCTGAAGCAGGTAGGCTACCAACTACAGGTCCTGGTTGTCGACAATGGCTCCACTGACAAGACTGCTGAGCTGGCCAGAAAGGCAGGAGCAGACGTCATCTCCGAGCCAAAACGCGGCTACGGCAGTGCCCTGAAGGCAGGTTTCGCCTCCGCCGCAGGCACCGTCATTGTCACCGCCGACGCCGATGCTACCTACCCGTTGGAAGACATTCCCAGGTTGGTTCAAACTCCTGGACACCCAGAACCTGGATTTCATTACGACCAACCGATTTGCCAGCTGGAGAAAGATGCAATGTCCACTTCAGAACAGGATCGGCAATGCCATACTGAGACTCGAAACCAGGGTGTCTCTTCAGGCTTCGGTATCGAGCGACCCCAATCCGGGTATGTGGGTTTTCAGGAAGGCGCATCTTAGAAAACTGAGATTGCATTCGGACACGGGCCGCTCTCGCACGAGATCAAAATCGAGGCCTGCCATTACGCTAACGCCCGTTGGCATGAAGTGCCCATCCAGATACAGACCCGCGACGGCAAAGCAAATTGCTGAGGGGCTGGAAAGTGGGCCTATTGGGAAATTTCTTCACATAGCAAAGAAGCGAGTAGTCCGTTGAAGCAATGAAGATCGCCTATATTTATGATGCCATCTACCCCTATGTCAAGGGAGGGGTACAGAAGCGGATATGGGAGTTTTCCACAAGGCTTGCTGCGAAAGGGCACCAGGTGACCATCTTCGGCATGAAGCACTGGGAAGGCGCCGACATCATGTATAAGGAAGGCGTCAGACTCTGGGGAGTCTGCACCCCTCAGGAGCTTTTTGTAGATGGTCACCGTTCTATAAGAGAAGCCGTCTACTTCGCCTGGAAGGTGCTGCCTCCTTTGATGAAAGAGAGATTTGATATCATTGATGCCGCCAATTTCCCTTACTTTCCTTGCTTTTCGGCATCAGTTAACTCACTCACCAGGAGGTCTCGCCTAATAATCACCTGGCATGAGATATGGGGCGACTACTGGTACGAGTATCTGGGGAAGAAGGGCATTTTCGGAAAGATCGTTGAGCGGCTTACCGTCAGTCTGCCTCACAAAGCTATCGCCGTCTCACCTAGCACCAAGAGAAGTCTGGAAAGGTTTGGGCGCATGAAGGTCGCAGTGATCCCTACCGGCGTTGATATTCAGATGATCGAGAGTGTCCCGTCTTCTGCCAAGGCCACAGATATCATCTTTGTCGGCAGGCTTACAAGAGAAAAGGGTATTCTCCTGCTCATCAAGGCAGTGCACCTTATCAAAGAACAACGCCAGGACATAGATTGCCTCATCATCGGGGATGGCCCGGACAGGGAGCATCTTCAGTATCTCGTTCGTGACCTGGCTCTGGAAGCCAACGTTCATTTTGAGGGCCGAGTAGAGAATGATAGTGACGTCTTCTCCGCCATGAAGTCATCCAGAGTCTTTGCCCTTCCCTCGCTAAGGGAAGGGTTGGGGCTGGTAGTAGTAGAAGCCAATGCCTGTGGTATCCCTGTGGTCACCATAAAGCACCCCTTGAACGCCGCACAAGATTTGGTCACGGACGGCAAGAATGGCTATGTCTGCGAGCCATCAGAGGGAGACATGGCAGAAAAGATACTGATGGCGCTGGGATCCAAAGGCGATTGGGAAGGGAGATGCAAGGACTTCGCCAAGGAATATGATTGGGACGCTATAGTTAACTCCATTGAGCAATTCTATCAAGCAAGGTGAGACCCCATAAACATCAACATTTCTACCACAATGAAGAGACTTAAGCCTCATCTTCCAGCAATAGTCCTGCTTGCTTCTCTCGCTGTCATATTCTCCCTTAGATACGTAGTTGCCATGCGCCATCTCGACATGGGGCAGGACATTGCAACCTACCTGTCAACGATGCACACCCTCTTCGGACGGGATGTCGCAGGAGTCGGCTTAGATCGCCCTCCGCTCATTGCTCTGCCTCTCAAACTCTTCACTCTGGTATTTGGCGACCTCACCGGTGTCAAAGTGCTTGGGCTGTTGCTTTCGGTCGTAATTGGCATACCCTTCTATCTACTAGCCAGACGAATCTCACCTCCCTGGATAGCAGTCGCTACCACCATCCTGTTCGTGTTCAGTCCAGGGTACTCCAATATGCTCTCGTGGGGCTATATCACCATGACGGGCATACTGTTTACCTTGCTCACTCTTCATTTCTTCCTCCTTGTACTGGAGAAACCCTCTAAACAGAATGTGATTCTAACTGGGATTTTTGCCTCTCTGATAGTCGGCTTTCATCAGCTCTCCCTCGCCTACTTTGTCCCCCTGTTTCTGCTTCTTGTCGGCGCTCTGCTGCTATTCAGCCGACGGACACTCCTCGGCAATTTCAAGCCTGCCCTAGCAGCCCTTGCCATAGCAATTATCCTCTCTATCCCCTACATACCCATATACCTCCGACTTCTGAGCTGGGAGTCAAGCCCAACCTCATCTGCAGCATTCTCCACCGCACCATTACAACAGGTCGGCACCGAACTCGTCTACTACCTACCGTACCTTTTAGGCCTCGTCCTCGCCGTGGCATTAGCCATCATCGCTTTGAAATGGATGTGGCATCAGAATAAAAACATAGCCATCACTATAACAGTAATGTTCATGTACTCACTTGTCTTGAGCCTTTTCCTACTGCCACCACCCTTCGCTGAGCTTAATCGGCGTGCTCACTACTTCCTGTATGCTCCGCTCTGGCTTGTTGCAGGTATTGTGCTATCCCACCTCTGGGCATGGCGTACTTCATTACTATCAGGCCGAATTCGCTGGCTTCCGAAGTTGTCCGCTATTGCCATCATAGCCGCCCTGCTCTCTACCAACATAGTTGCATCGCAAAGCCAACTGCAGAGCGGCATGGACTACTTTGGTTACCTGGATGAGAGTCGCTGGGAAGCAGTGCAGTGGCTCAAAGAGAACACGCCGCAGGATGCCTTTATCGCCACTTACCCTGAGGACCTTGGCTGGTGGATTGAAGCAGAAGCCGGAAGAAGAGTCGCCAGTGTCACTGACCGCAACACGGCACCCTATCCCCTACTGAGAGACCGATCTCTGATTGCAGAACAAATCCTTTCCCGGAACATGGGTCTTGACAATGGCAAACTCCTGCTGGCAATGAGCTGGCCGTATGACAACGCTCCTGGCGACCCTCTGCTCGCTGCCTATGTTGGCGGCTTCTATCAGGATATCCTCATGTTTGACAGCGGCCAGACCCAACTCCAGGTTGAAGGGAGGGGTATGGCCACTCTGGCCAGTGCCCCGAACGAGCAAACCGTAACCACCGGGGACGCTGACTCGATGCAGGTAACAGCCTCATACCAGATCTTCGACGTAGAAGTAGTTCAGACGGTGAAGTTGGATCGAGGTAGCCAAGCAGCCACAATCTCCTATAGTCTTCGCGGCTCTGGCTCCGCGCCAGTCCATCTAGATATTCCTCTGCTTTTCTGTATTCAACCGAAGTCGATATCAATCGACACCGATCTGCATTCCATCGAAACGGTACAGGATCTGGAAACACCATTCGATGGTATCATTTCAGTGGGCACAAGGCTAACCATCGACACCAGTGGCGGTATGCTTGAAATAACCAACCAACAGGACCAGCAAATAGATTTATCCTTCGACATGCAGAGCACTGATGCCTCGATAACATTCAACTTCGCTATCACCACACCGCATATCGACAGCAGCACAGATGTTACCTACTACGAGGTACCTCGACTCATCAAAGACAATTCCGTGGATTATATTGCTGTTGATCTCAGCCCTGACTCACCCATCTGGAGCAACTTGCCACCGGGGATAGAAGAATGGCTTGACAACTGCCCCTACTACAAGCTCGTCTATCCACTTGATGGCATCAGCAACATCAGAGTCTATCAGGTCGATAGATCAGCTCTCCCTTGACCCCGTTTGTTACGACTCCCAGCCCATCTTCTCACCATAGCCAAGCCTATGAAGAGAGCAGCCACACAATTGCTCGACAGCCAAGCTATACCAATGCCCACCAGACCCGTCTCCTTCATCAGCACATATCCCACGCCAATTGTGGATAGGGCTACAAAAGCATATATGATTATGACAGGCATCACCTCCTGCCTGATCCTCTTCTCAGTTACATAAAGGGTATTGAAAACAAGCCAACCAGTGTGAAAGAGGTGTTGATCATCCCCGGCTTGTCTCTTTCACCAGGCAAGAAACGAATCAGGCCAATATCAAGTCCGAGCCGGGCGAAGACATGTAGCAACAACACAGCAGAAATTAAGGCCGTAGCCAGCCCAACCTGCTCAGGTGTTGTAAAGGCGGGCGGCAATAGCCCAGAAGAAGAACCCCAGGAGACCAATCACCCCATAAGTAGCTATAAGAAAAACAGCATTCTTATGCAGGGGATTTCTGAGGTATCCAATCAGCCCACCAACTAGTGGGGTATGCTTCATTAGTCTTCAGCCGCTCTCCTAAGTACTGAGCCACAATTATAGAGCCCCCTCCATTACAGGTAAAGATCGCCGTCGTGAAATCGCCATCACGTTTAGACCCATGAGAAAAACTCGCAGGTTGCAAAAGGTAAACCCTCGCGTTATCATACTTCGAGCTATGCGCCTCAACTTGCACCGTCTCAAAGCGCCATCCTGGCTACATCCTTACCTCAACTCACCCCTCTTCAATACTCTTCGTCAGGCGCTGGGAAGAGCTGTCACCCTCTTCCTCACCATCGAACCCCTATGGGCTATGATTGCAGCAACATTCGTTTTCCTGTCGTACCTTCTGAACCTCAGCACAGTCCTCCCCTGGATTGGGTTGGGGTTAGTTTTCCTGCCTTTCCCCCTGCGCCTCATCAGTCAGGGCACTCTGAGGGTGGGTACACCCTTTGACCTTCCTCTGGCCCTGCTCATGGCTGGCGCTCTCGTCGGATTATGCATCTCACCTGACTACGCTATCAGCCTTGGAGCCTTTCAGTGTATGCTCGCTCTCTCCCTCTTATATTACTCATGGAGCAACTATCCGCACCCCGCAATTATGTTGAAATGGCTTATCCCTTTCTGCACTTTAGGTATCCTGGCAGCATTTCTTCTTACACTTTTTAACCTGCCTCATCTTTCAAGCCAACCCAACCTTGTTCTGGGGGGGGCAGGCACTCACCATGGCTTGGCTGTGTCTCTGATCATCACCGTCGCTATCCTCGTTGGAATCACCGCATTTGGCAAAAATACCAGGGTAAGGCTAGTTGTTGCCGCCATCTGTCTCCTCTTCTTTATCGTCGCGCTGGTTCTGACACATGAATCCCTGAAAAGCCTCATCACCGGGGAAAGTATCAGGGGAAGAATACCCGAATGGCATAACACTATCACTATGTTGAAGGATTCCCCTCTTTCCGGACTCGGCTTGGGCTGCTGGGCTCTGACCTACTACCACAGCACAGTGATCCCCATTGAAATTACCCATGGAATTACCCATGCCCATAACGCCTATCTCGAACTCTACTCTAATACCGGTTTTCTCGGCGCCATAGCTCTCCTTGTTTCACTGATCATAGCGGGCAAACTCGGCTTGGATATCATTAGATCACCCCGAAATAGCCCATGGTACGGATTTGGCATCGGTGTATTGCTTGCCTGGGCTGTGACCCTGCTCGTGGGTATCGTGGAAAGCGCCCCCATCGGGGTTCCCTTAGTAGCAGCAACCACCTATTATTACATCATCTCGCCGATACCCTGGATACTGATGGCCCTCCTTGTGATCGCCTACCGTTTGCAATGTGCTCCAAGCAGACTGTAAGATAGCGCAAAGTACAGCAAGAAATCGATGAGCATAGAGCAGATTCTCGCCATCCTGATCTTCGTCGCTATGTTCATCGCCATCATGTCAGGGAAGGTCCACCGCTATATCCCTGCCCTCATCGGTGGTGCCCTCGCTGCTATCCTGATCCTCACTCTTGTGGAACCGGGTCCCCAGAACCTGTGGCATGTCCTCCGGCTGTCTGACTTCGTCGATCCTCACTGGTGGTATGGCAAGCATGCTGCAGAGACAGCGTCCAACGCCAGTTCCCAAATCAGCGGCGTGAATTGGCAAACCATGATCTTTATCGGCGGCATGATGGTCATGGTAGAGGGGCTAGGAGCAGCAGGGTTCTTCCGCTGGCTGTGTCTACTGGTGGCCAAGCTCGTCAAGTACCGGGTTATCCCTATTCTGATTACCTTCATGCTGCTGTCTGGTTTTCTATCCATGTTCATTGACAGCATCACAGTACTTCTGTTCCTGGCCACCGTGACTATTGAGCTGGCTCGTCTGCTTAAATTCGATCCGGTACCAGTCATAATTGCCGAGATATTTGCCGCCAATATCGGAGGTAGTGCCACCATGTCCGGCGATCCTCCGAACATAATCATAGGCACCCATTTCAATTACACGTTTTCTGACTTCATTCTCAACACTGGAATCATCGCCTGGATAGGAATGCTTGTAGCCCTGGCCTTCTTCTATCTTGTTTTCCGCAAAACTCTAACACAGTCATCCTCAGGAAATCCGGCAGGCACACCAAGTCGATACCCTGAACCAGGAGAGGCCATCCTCAACCCCCGCTTGTTCAGGATAAACACAGCCATCTTCATCCTTGTTATTCTCTTGCTGGTCACCCATGCCAATACTGGCCTCTCAGTAGCCCTGATCGGCTGCATCGCTGCCTCCCTCACACTGATCGCGGCTAGAGGGCGGGTAAGACACATCCTTAAAGGCATAGACTGGCGTACTTTGCTTTTCTTCCTTGGTTTGTTTATCTGTGTAGGCGGGCTGGAGATGACCGGGGTTCTCCAAAAGCTGGCTGACCTTATCGGGGACGTATCCGGCGGCAGCCTTATGATAGCCATCACCTTCATCCTATGGATCTCTGCCTTTGCCTCTGCCATAATCGATAACATCCCCTTCGCTGCCACTATGTGCCCGGTTATCGGCAGACTGGCAGCCACTATCAGCCCGCCTGCCCATGCTCAGCCCCCCTGGCCTGGTCTCTGGCCCTGGGCACAGACATCGGGGGCAATGGTACACCCATTGGAGCCTCAGCCAATGTAGTAGGGATAGCTATCGCAGAAAAAGAAGGCTACAAGATCAGCTGGAGAAGATTCTGCAAGTATGCTTTCCCGGCAATGCTATTGGTTGTCGCACTCTGCAACATCTACCTGGTCTTTAGATACGCATAAGCAAATCTAGCCGGGAAAACATCCGCCATCAATCTCGGCGTGCCGCCAAATCCGTACAGTCTCAAGGTATCACTATCGTTAACAAGCAACCCGCTTGCCGAGTTAATCTGACCCTGTCCAACCCACCAGGCTATCTGAACAGGTGGTGCAACATTCATGCCCACTTCTTCCCAAATAACGCTTAGACCCCCTGCTCTCTTTCCACGTTCCTTGACGCTCTATAGCGCCGAAGGTAGAATAGGTTGCTTGGAGAGGTGACCGAGTGGCTTATGGTGCCGCTCTCGAAATTTACCATCTATTGTCCCCTGGGTGTTTTCACGCTCAAATTCGTGTTTTCTCATTTGTGCCCTACAAGCCGTTTTGTGCTCAAACTGCCGTTTTCTGTTGCCCCGTTATCTGGCGTCCGTTAGCAATTTGTTAGCAGCCACACCAGCTTGACGTTGCACCCGAATCCGCTGTAAGATTTTGCAGCTATCCTAGCATAGTACAATGAAATGTCACACACGAAGCGCTATCACGGAATAACACACTGACAGGACTCACCTATGAGTTGGCAAGAATACATTCCAGAAGACATTTCCGCACTCTATGACGTGTATGACCATAGGCACGCCGCTGCGATTCTAAAGAACGAATTTCCTCTAGAGTTTTCCGAGATCTGTGATGCTTTGCGGGCTTTCCGCTTAACTGAAACAAACGTTCGCGATCCAGGCGGAAGTGAAAGCGCCATTCCCAAGACCTTCTCACAGATACTACGGCCAATGGGTTGGACACAGAAGAAGCTCAGCGCAAGACTGATCGTGGACGAGCACGAACTTCCGCTCGAAAGCCATTATATAGACTATCTGAAAGGGCGAGTTGCATTCGAACTCGAATGGAATAGCAAAGATCAAACATATGATCGCGACCTTTATGCCTTCAGAGCTTTCTTTGAATATGGCCAAATAAGCGTCGCTGTGATTGCGACGAGAAGTAACGATCTTGATCCCTGGTTTAAGCAACTCGGACTTTATCACAAATATGGACGCAGCACGACTCAGATGAGCAAACTACTTCCCAGATTGGAGGCCGGACGAAATGGCGGCTGTCCCGTCTTGGTCTTTGGTATAACAACAAGACTAGTTCAGGAAGTGTAAACCACATGTCCAAACAACAAATCCCCTCTGCTGAAGATGACTTTCGAGAATTTGCGAAAGGCCTAAAGTTCTCCACTGTTTTGGCAGACCCGCCATGGCAGTTTCAAAATCGTACCGGAAAGGTGGCTCCTGAACACAAGAGGCTATCTAGATACCCAACATTGACGCTACAGCAAATCAAACAGATTCCAGTCGAGGAAGTGGTTGAAGACACCGCTCACCTATACTTATGGGTGCCAAATGCCTTATTGGCGGAAGGCCTGCAGGTGATGCACTCATGGGGCTTCACCTACAAGACTAATCTAATCTGGTACAAGATTCGTAAGGATGGTGGCCCTGACAGAAGAGGTGTCGGGTTCTATTTCAGGAATGTCACAGAGATGATTCTCTTTGGTGTCCGAGGCAACAACACGAGAACTCTGCAACCAGGGCGAACCCAAGAGAACATGATAATCAGCCACAAAAGAGAGCATAGCCGTAAGCCTGATGAACAATACGCCATAATTGAGTCCTGCAGTCCGGGTCCATACCTGGAAATCTTTGCGAGAGGGAACAGAGCAAATTGGTGTTCCTGGGGAAATCAGGCAGATCACTATTTGCCTACTTGGCACACATATGCCAATCACTCACAGTCAAAGCGTATTCCTACGGAAAACCCCAAGCTCGCTTCCAAGAAGACCAGGGCGGGATGATAAAGGCTTCCACTAGACCGCCCCGGCGTTCGCCGCTCTAGATGGCTCTTGCCTTTTACTTGCAGCAGTTCAGCCCTAAATCTCAGATTTGCCCACATCACACCCCACCTTGACAACATTCACTTCCTCCCACTCCGGAATACCCCGAAAGGCCCATAGAACGACGACAGATGACCAGTATTCAGAAGCCCCAGGGATGCTCAACGTAGACAGGCAACAGTAGCCCCTTAAGAAAAATACAGCGCGGCCCGAGTCAGCTAAAGTAGTGTCAACATACTGGGGCTGGCTCGTTTAGTACGTCAAGGGAAGCTGTCGATCTTCACTATCATTTGCTGATATCCTTCACAAATCATAGTGTGATCACAGGCCGATGAAGTCACTACGGCCACCCGACACGACAAACAAGCCCCCGAACATACAAGAAAAGAGTAAACGTGGGCTTGTTATCGTGGGCTGGTGCGGCCGCAAGGATAATGTGACCTCATCGCCCTTGACTTCCTTCACTTCACCCGCCCCAGCAGAGTAGTAGTTGACTATTCTGAAACGCCAGGATACGACGCCCGACGCCAACCGATAACACCACGATACCGCTTACCATCATGGAGTCAAGGCTAAATACACACGATGCTGCACTCGTGGCCTTGACACCTGATGGTTTCGCCGGAGGGTTTCAGGTATCGGTTGGCTTGAAGTAAAAGGAAAACTATGAAAGGAGTATCAGACATGGAAACAACAACCCACACATTCAACAGGCAAGCAATGTTCACACCAGACGGAAGAATCACCTCAATACCCAGCAAGCTCACAGAGAACCCCAACATCGAGAAACAGGCCAGCCTCATAAACTACTGGGAAGAAATAGTAAAGGCAGATGCGTGGCTAAGAAGCTGTAAATAGATTAGAAGCCCCAGGGATGCACAAGAGGAACAGGCAACAAAAGCCCACCAGGAGAAGTACGGCGCGGCGCAAGACGGCCACGACACAGCAGGAACGATTGAGCCACTTCACGCCTCTCCACATCCAACCGTGCTAGAGTGACCAGAATACTACGAGAAGGGAAGTATCCCATAACCTGACGCACCTTCCGAGACCAGCCCACCCAGCCCTTAAAGACCCAACCATAGCTCTGCCAATAGCGGTTCCGAATCTGCTTAGTCAGATACTTTGCCAGATAGCCGCCCACCTTGCCAGCATTCCAGACCCTGCGGATATCCACCACAGGAGAGCAGTGGATCTCCTTCCACAAATGTGAAATGAGCTGCTGATCTATATAGCTCCCACGAAACACAATATGAAGATGAACCCGCCCATCATCTTCATCTACCTCACGCACACCGAAGTATTCAAACGGACCCAGACGCCGCCGCAGCCTCATCTTCACAGCTGTCCACGATCTATGGATATCCAGCCCCTTAGACAACGCCTCATCTGAGCTGGTCAGGGTGAGGAAACGCAACTGCCCACCAACTTCTGCACCAGTAAAGAAGCGGTGATATGCACGCCGAACACGCCGTTGAGTTTTGCCACTTTTATCATCCTCTTCCTCAGACCAGTAACTCCGCTGTCCTATGCGATTATTGGCATAATCCACAGTTGACGCTGTAGAATACCCTGTCTGTAGCGTCCGTGCAGTTGTGACTGGAGTAACTAGTGAAGAGGAAACGCCCCCCTCGGCTGCCGCCTCGGACGAGGGCTCGGCTGAAGCCGAGCCTCTTCCCCCACCACGAACACCGTACGCCTTTCGATAATCCAAGGAACTCACACTCCCATCGCCCGACAACCCCGAGGATCAACCAACGTCAAACCACCAGGGGGGATCAACACCTCTCACCCCCCACAACCCTTGAGTTTGTCCCAGGGAACCTGGGCAGGCGGCCAGCTCCAGCACCAGCAGCGGCTCCATCCTACCCAGGCACCTGCCCAGCATTCCGGCTCACGGCTGCCACTCCTGGCGTCCGCTCAGCTTCAAATCAGGCAGGGCTTGACTTCGTTTCCCCCGTCCCATCGCCCCTTCCCTTCTCGTGGTCATTGATCCACTTCTCTAAAGATGCCTTCGAGACTCTTACGCAGCGCCCAACCCTTATTGAGGGCAGCTCCCCGGAAGCTAACATCCCGTAGACTAGAGAGCGCCCTATCCGCAACGCCTCTGCGACTTCCGCTGGTTTGAGTAGTAGCTTTTCCATTTCAGACCTCCACTTGCAATAATTCGCAATACGCTGTAAACTTTTTGACACAATGAATAACGCATCTGCGTACTAGCTGCTAAGACAGTGCGCTAATGCGTTTAGGCAATCTCATGAATGCGCCACATATGCGCCAAGGAAGGGGAAGACAACATGGGAGGTTACCGCGTAACTGAACCAACCGAGAAGCTGATTATCAAGATCTGGCTAGACCTAAAAAACATCCACCCAAATCCTTCCGCCCCACAGGTAATGCGTGCAGTTCAAACATATATCAATGACAACCGAAGGAACAATATCTTTCTGCCTAGCCTTAGGGAGTTTCAAGTAATCTTGCGAAAGGCCAGGAATCAACAGAATCACCTCCCACAGGAACAGCAAGTGCAACAACGACTCTGGTCCATGGCACGGCTAGACGACTACAAGCTACCCGTTGAATCATTGCCCTACATCATGCAAGTATGGAGGTATTGCAGCCACACCGATGAACCATTTACGATTCGACAAGCTAAATGGGTTTCCAGAGTGTGTCACTTTCCCTTGGTCTCCGAGTCCATAGCCAAGCTCTGGTCTATTTCCTATATGTATGCCCGCAAGGAAGAGCTCTCTCTAGCCTCGCAGAAGAACCATGAGACATTCCTAGAGGATGTCAACCTTGTCATGCACGGCCTAGAACAATACACGTACCTCGAACTCAACCGCGGCCACTTTATCACCGATCCGTTTCTCTTAGGTCGGCCAGTGAACAAAGAATATCTGCTCATCGAAGAAGCCGCCCATCCGATCGAGCACTACAACGCCATACTCAATGGCATCATCTCTAATGAACGCGACAAGGAATTGATCAACAAACTCATCGACATTCCCGCACTTCCAAGGCTTAAGTTAAATCCCGAAAACGAAATGATCTATCTCTCCTGGTTCACTCATATCAGGAAATCCGAACACTGGCCCAAAATTACGGCCGATCAGGCCTTAGAGGTTATTCTCGCACTGCGCAAGTGGTCGCAGACACAGCAGTTAATCCACCGTGCCACCGAGGAACCCCTACACCTGAAAATCACACGCAACGATGACAAAGCACATGTCGTGAGCTACACCGATCGCCTGCCCAGCCCCGACGAAGCTCTAAGGCTCCTGTCTGAATATGCTCACAAGGGAGGAAAACAATGAGAGGACACATCGCAAAGAGAGGCAAGAACAGCTATTCCATCGTCATTCCCCTGGGTACTGATCCCACCACTGGGAAGCGTAAGCAGCAATGGGTAAGCATCAAAGGCACCAAGAAGGATGCCGAAAAGACACTGGCCGAATTGCTTCACCAGATTGATACTGGCACGTTCGCGAAGCCAGGGAAGACAACGCTCAAAGACTACTTGGAGCGATGGTTGAAGGACTACGCCAAGCCCAATCTATCGCCACGAAGTTACGAGCGCTATGAAAGCATAGCTCGCGTTCATCTTATACCCAGTCTGGGCAATATCCCACTAACGCAGCTGAAGCCCGCACACATCCAGAAACTCTACGCCTCCGGGCTCAACAAGGCTCTCAGCCCCAGGAGTGTGCGATACCACCATGTAGTGCTTCACAAAGCCCTGCAGACAGCCCTAAAGTGGGGACTGGTTAGCCGTAATGCAGCCGACGGCGTGGACGTACCAAAGGCCCGCCGCCCGGAGATGCAGATTTGGGATCACGACGATATTATGAGGTTTCTTGAGGCCGCTAAGTCTACTCCTTACCATGCGTTGTTTCACCTTGCCCTTTTCACCGGCATGAGAAGAGGAGAACTGCTTGCCCTAAAATGGTCTGATGTTGACCTCATCCTAGGTCAGATAAGCGTCAACCGTAGTCTGGCACAATTGAACGATGGCACCTACGTATTCACAGAACCCAAGTCAGCCAAGAGCCGCCGCAGCATAGCCTTGCCCCCATCCACCACACTATTGCTCAACGAGCACCAGCAGAAACAGAGACTGGACTGGGCTATGCTGGGGATGCTCTGGAGCAGTGATACCCTCGTTTTCAGCAACTCAGAGGGCAAGCCTTGGCGTCCCAACAGCATCAGCCGGGCCTGGGAAACAACCGCCAGACGGGCTGGCGTCAAGGTGATCCGCTTTCACGATGCCAGACACACCCACGCCTCGATCATGTTGAAGCAAGGCATACACCCGAAGATTGTCCAAGAGCGCCTTGGCCATTCCAGTATAGCGATTACATTAGACACCTACTCGCACGTGTCGCCAGGTCTACAGCAAGCAGCAGCCAAGAGCTTTGACGAGTCATTCACTGTCAGCTACAATGGATTGGCTAGAAGCAAAGTCGGTTAGCAATCCGTTAGCAATTCCGTGTTATGTCTGGTTCGTTAAAAGTCCACAAAGAGCCTAGCTAGCTTCAAAAAGCGTACTTGGAGAGGTGACCGAGTGGCTTATGGTGCCGCTCTCGAAAAGCGGACTCCGATTATATCGGAGCGTGGGTTCGAATCCCACCCTCTCCGCGGAGAGGTGCTGGAGTGGTCTATCAGGCACGCCTGGAGAGCGTGTGTCGCCGCAAGCGACCGTGGGTTCGAATCCCACCCTCTCCGTTCCCTACCCTGATCCACTTAGTCCCCATGGTATTTTCATTCCCAAACTGACTGTGATAACATTAACCTCTGATTTGCAGCATGGACTCTAACCGGACACAATATTTGATAGGTTTCAGTCATATTCCAGGCATTGGCCGAGTAAAGCTCTCCGTCCTTCAAAGCTACTTCGGTGATCTGGAAAAGGCTTGGCATGCCTCACCAGGTGAACTGGGATTGGCAGGGCTGGATGCCAAAGCAACAGAGACGTTCCTGGCCATGCGCGGTAGTATATCGCTTGACGCCGAAATGGAGAAACTGGAACACTACAAAGTAAAGGCACTGAGTGCAGATGATCCGGGATATCCCCCACGACTGAAGGAAATATATGACTACCCGCCGCTGCTTTACACAAGAGGAACCATTACACCCGGGGATGAGTGTGCCATAGCGGTGGTCGGTACTCGGCGTCCCTCAGTGTATGGGCGACAGGTTGCCGAAGAAATTACAGCAGAATTGGCTGGCCGTGGAATCACTATCGTCAGCGGGTTAGCAGCCGGCATTGATTCCATAGCCCATCGCACCGCCTTACAGGCCGGTGGGCGGACTATCGCCGTAGCAGGCTGTGGGCTTGATATGGTCTATCCCAGTAACCATGTGGCCCTGGCTCGGCAGATTATGGAGCATGGTGCCTTGGTAAGCGAATTCCCATTGGGCACTAAGCCAAAAGCAGAGCATTTCCCACAGCGTAACCGCATTATCAGTGGCATGAGCCTGGGAGTGCTCGTAGTGGAAGCTGGGGACAAGAGCGGGGCGCTGCTCACCACAAACCGTGCGGTGGAGCAGAACCGTGAGGTTTTCGCTGTCCCAGGAAGTATTTTCTCTCCGCTTAGTAAGGGCACCAACCGTCTCATCCAAGAGGGCGCAAAGCTGGTTCGCCACTGCGCAGATATCCTGGAGGAATTGAATTTGAACACAATAGCCCGTCAGTTGGAGATGAAAGAGACAGCAACTGCCACTGACACCGAAGCTCAGGTGCTCAGTCATCTCTCCAAAGAAGCGACTCATGTTGATGATCTTTGTCGTTGCAGTGGTCTTCCTGTGGCCACCGTGACCGGTACTCTGGCAATACTGGAACTGAAAGGATTGGTAAAACAATTGGGCGGCATGAACTACGTACTCGCCTGAATTGCTGAAGGAAAATGGCTAAAACAAAACTGGTTATTGTTGAATCCCCAGCCAAGGCGAAAACCTTGGGCAAGATCATGGGATCCCAATATGCCATCAAAGCGTCTATGGGACATGTGCGTGACTTGCCACAAAAGACTCTCGGTGTAGACGTAAACAACGGCTTTACCCCCCAGTACGTTATCCCCAAGGGGAAGAAGGCCATTATAAAGGAAATCAGAGGGGCAGCAGACAAGGCCACAGCAGTATATCTGGCCACTGACCCTGACCGCGAAGGAGAGGCTATCTCCTGGCACCTCATTGAAGCAGCCAACCTGAAGAATAAAACAACGTATCGGGTAGTCTTTCATGAGATAACCGAACAGGCTATCAAAGAAGCCTTTAAACATCCCCGAAAAATCGATATGAACCTGGTTGACGCTCAACAGGCTAGGCGTATGCTGGATCGGCTCGTAGGCTACAAGATCAGTCCTCTACTATGGAGAAAGGTAAGAAAAGGTCTGTCGGCTGGAAGGGTTCAGTCCGTAGCCTTGAGAATCATCGTGGAGCGGGAGCAGGAGATTCAGAAATTTGTCCCCCAAGAGTACTGGACCATTGAAGCTGAATTAACCAAGACTTCGACAGCCAAGAAATCTCCTGTGTTCAAAGCCAAACTCGTAGCTATAAAAAACGAACCGCAAAAACTGCAACTCCACAACGAAAACGAATCGAAGCTAATCGAGCGAGAACTGAGAACAGCAACCTTATCCGTTTCGCAGATAAAGAAGAAACGAGTCACCCGCCAACCCCCACCTCCATTCATCACCAGCACGCTGCAACAAGAGGCATGGCGCAAGCTCCATTTCACCGGCCAGCATACCATGGCTATTGCGCAACAGCTCTACGAGGGCCTGCCTGTTGGTGATGAGGGAGAAGGAGGGCTCATCACCTACATGCGAACCGATTCCACCAAGGTAGCTGAGTCAGCAATAGCGGATACCCGTGATTACATCGCCGGGAAATATGGCGCTGAATTCGTCCCTCCTCACCCCAGACTGTTCATAAAGAAAGCCAAGGGCGCTCAGGAAGCACACGAGGCCATCCGTCCCACTAAACCAGGGCGAGAACCCGGCATGATCAAGTCATACCTCACTTCAGACCAAGCCAGACTGTATCAGCTTATCTGGGAGCGAATGATGGCAAGTCAGATGGCAAATGCCTTGTTCGATACCACCTCCGTAGACATCGAGGCAAAGGCATCAGACAGTGGCAAAACCTATATGCTTAGAGCCACAGGCACTGTCCCTCATTTTCTCGGCTTCCTGGTCCTATACAGCGAGGGCAAGGATGACACAGGAAACAGCGATGAAGAGGGCAAATCCAGTCTCCCACCACTCACCGAAGGTGAGGCTCTCCGTCTTCTGGATCTGCTAACGGAACAACATTTCACCGAACCCCCACCCCGCTACAATGAAGCCACACTGGTAAAAGCGCTTGAAGAAATGGGGGTCGGAAGACCCAGCACATATGCGCCTATAATAGGTACTCTTCGCCGCCGGGCATATGTGGAAACCAAAGAAGGGCGATTCTACCCACTGGACCTTGGTGTAACAGTCAACAACGCCTTGGTGACACACTTCCCCAAAATCGTTGACACAGGATTCACAGCTCAGATGGAAGGGGAACTCGATGAGATAGCCCGCGGCGAAAGACCCTGGGTGAGAGCAGTTCAAGACTTTTACACCCCATTCGAGCAAATGCTTAATAAAGCCAGCGTGGAGATGGTAAAGGTAAAAGAACCCGATCAGCCCACAGATGAGGTCTGCGTCAATTGCGGCAAGCCTATGGTAATCAGAACAGGACGTTACGGAAAATTCCTGGCTTGCACCGGATATCCCAAGTGCAAGACCACCAAGGCACTTGCAGTTAAGCGCGAGCAACCTCGAGAAAGCCACGGGAAGCAGGAGCCCAAATAGAGCAGGAAGCACCACCTAAAGATGAAGCATGAGAATAACATCCCTTTGACGGAGGGAATAAAATGAGAATACTGATTATCCACGGGCCAAACCTGAACTTGCTGGGCAAGAGAAAAAAGGAAATCTATGGAGATAAAACACTGAATAAAATCGATGCTATGCTTCGGCAGCACGCCAAGGAACTGGGGGTAGATATATCCACCATACAGTCAAATAGCGAGGGAAACCTCATCGACTTCATCCAAAAAGAGTCACCCAATGCAGACGGCATAATTATCAATCCGGGAGCATTGACCCACTACGGTCTCTCTCTTCGAGATGCTCTCTCCGATACTAACCTGCCTGTGATTGAGGTGCATCTGTCTAATATCTATGCCAGAGAGGAATTCCGACACAGGTCTGTCATTGCCCCCATTGCTAAAGGGCAGGTCACAGGACTAGGCTGGAGGGGTTATATTGCTGCAATGAGAACCATGGTAGCAGAACTGAGAGGGAAGGCTTGGCAATAACCCAGCGACTTCAAA
The DNA here is from genome assembly GCA_963720375.1 of uncultured Chloroflexia bacterium. Classification (GTDB taxonomy): domain Bacteria; phylum Chloroflexota; class Dehalococcoidia; order UBA2247; family RBG-13-53-26; genus JAPLHP01. The sequence goes on from CAVRFM010000019.1 coordinate 90,639, forward strand.
GACTGCGCCAAAAGCTCCTTGAAAAAGATTTAGACAGCATCCTTGTCACACAGCCCGAAAATTGCCGCTACCTCAGCGGATTTACCGGATCCAATGGTTCAGCAGGAACTCTGCTCATTTCACAAGACAGCACTATCCTGGCTACCGATTTCATCCACTTTGAGCAAGCCAAAAGGGAAGCTCCTGAATTCAACATTGTCACCATCAAAAATGCTTCTCAATGGGCTCACAGTACTGCTGTCCGGACAGAAAATAAAGAGGCTTGGTTTCGAGTCAAACATTCTTTGCTTTGCCGACTATCGCCGCCTGACCGAAGAAGCCAACAAGCTGGAACTACAAATCTTACCCACCGAAGGACTGGTGGAATCCCTCAGAGCAGTGAAGGAGAAAGAAGAGATAATCTGCCTGGCCAGAGCAGCCAACCTCGCTGATAACGCCGTCAAATACATTACAGACCAAATTCGCCCCGGGATGACGGAGAAGGAAGCCGCCTGGAGGATAGAAAAATATCTGCGGGAAAACGGCAGCGAGCCCATCCCCTTTGATATTATAGTTGCTTCAGGGCCAAATGCTGCATTGCCACATGCCAAACCCACAGAGCGGACCATCTCCACTGGAGAGCCAATTATCATCGATCTCGGGGCACGCATCAGCGGCTACACGAGCGATCTCACTCGAAGTATATGTCTCGGCCCACAAGACGAAACCTTCTCCAAACTCTATAATCTTGTTCTCCGTGCCCAGTCATCCGCCATAGCCAATCTGGAAGCCGGAATGACCGGCGCACAAGTGGACAGTTTTGCCAGAGTGATCATCGATCAAGGGGGATATAAAGATGCCTTTGGTCATGGGCTGGGTCATGGTGTTGGCCTGGCCGTCCATGAAGAACCCAGACTTGGCCCCAATTCCACCAATAATATTGTGGAGAACATGGTCTTCACTATTGAACCTGGCGTTTATGTCAGCGGCTGGGGAGGAATCAGAATCGAGGATATGGCAGTGATTGAAAATGGCAAAGCCAAGACGCTAACCAAGGCAGATAAGACACACAGGCAGCAGCTAACAGCAGGACATTAACAAAGGATAGATTAGAACCATGTTGAAAGCTGATCTTCACATTCATACCGAGTATTCCTTTGACTCTGCTATGCCGCTGGAAAGCATCATCCAGCGCTGTCTCAAAGCAGGGATCAACTGTGTCGCCATAGCAGACCACGGGACCATTGAGGGCGCTCTTGAACTCAAGAAGACCGCCCCATTTGAAGTGATCATCGCCGAAGAAATCCTCACTCCGCTGGGAGAGATCATGGGGTTGTTCCTCACTCAACAAATACCCAGCGGTATCTCAGCAAAAGAGGCCATCACTCGAATCAGGGCGCAAAATGGCCTCGTCTGCCTGCCGCATCCGTTTGACCGCTTCAGAGGGATAAAAAGAGCAAATCATAATGGCCATCAAGTGCTCAAGGAGCTAGCCCCAGACATTGACATTGTTGAGGTTTTCAACTCCCGTGCTTTTCCGCTGGGCAATCCGGACAAAAAGGCAAGATTATTCGCTGAAGAACATGGCCTGCTTTGCAGCGCCGGCAGTGATGCTCACACCAGCCGCGAAATAGGTCACGCATATGTAGAACTACCCGAGTTCAAGAGTGCTGAGGAATTCCGCACCTCTCTGGCACAAGGGCATGTCTTCGGCCACCATGCCTGCCTCACAGTCCATATTCCCACTACATTGGAAGCCTTGAAAAGGAGACTGTCTAAGTAGCCATGTATCTCATTGGCTGGTTTTCGACCGGTCGTGGTAAAGGTTCGCGTGACCTGCTGACAGTGGTTCAGGACAGCATACAGCAGGGCAATATAAAAGCGAGGATCTCCTTCGTCTTCAGTAACAGGCAACCGGGCGACGCACCAGGAAGTGACCTCTTCTTTGAACTCGTGAAAAGCTACCATATCCCTCTCATCCACTTCTCCTCCCGACGCTTCCTACCTCAAAAAAGACGTGAATCTCCCTCAGAGTGGCGAATGGAATACGACAAGGAAGTCATGAAACGTCTGGAGGGGTTTCACCAGGATCTATGTATACTTGCCGGATATATGTTGGTTGTGGGAAGTGAGATGTGTCAAAAGTACACGATGATCAATCTGCACCCGGCAGCCCCCGGCGGGCCGGCGGGCACCTGGCAAGAGGTAATCTGGAAACTGATCGAAAACAAAGCTGAGAGCACAGGGGCAATGATGCATCTGGTAACCCCGGAACTAGACAAAGGGCCCCCGGTCACATATTGCACCTTCCCTATCAGAGGTCAATCCTTCGACAGGCACTGGAAGGATATAGAAGGTCTTTCGGTAGCACAGATAATCAAACAGCAGGGAGAAGAGAACCAATTATTCAAGCTTATCCGACAACACGGCTTCGCTAGAGAATTACCCCTCATAATCGCCACTATAAAGGCTTTCAGTCAGGGCAAGGTCAAAATAGAAGCTGGTAAAGTGGTCGATCGCAGTGGGCAGGCTATCGCAGGTTATGATCTGACACCAGAGATAGATGAGGCCATACGACAAAAAGGACTGCTATAAAAAGCAGTTGCTGACCACATCAAAGCCCACACCTACTTCGACTGTTTCGCTAGAATCTCATCTACCAGGTGATATTGTATCGCTTGCTCAGGACTGAGATAGAAGTCACGATCAGTATCATGGATAATCTTCTCTACCGGCTGCCCGGTATGCTTTGCCAGGATGTTTCGAAGCATCTCTTGCAGGCGCATGATCTCCCTGGCAGCAATCTCTATATCCGCTGCCTGCCCCTGAGCTCCACCCACCGCCTGATGCATATGAATGGTCGCATTAGGTAAGGCATAGCGTTTCCCCTTTGTCCCCGCAGCGAGGAGCACGGTGCCCATACTTGCCGCCAGACCAACGCAGATTGTAGATACATCAGGCCTGATAATCTGCATGGTATCATAAATGGCGAGGCCAGAACTGATCACTCCACCCGGGCAGTTTATGTAAAGGCTTATATCCTTATCAGGATCCTCTCGGTCCAGGTATAGAAGCTGAGCAATGATCAAATTAGCTACCTGATCCGTGATTGGCATCCCTAAGAAAACAATACGCTCCCTCAGCAAGAGTGAGTAGATATCAAAAGCACGCTCTCCTCTTGCTCCCGACTCAATCACCATCGGAATTACCCCTCTAGGCAGAATCCCCATTGTCCTACTCCTTCCTGGCCTACGCTGTCTTTTCGGGACCTTCGGCGACATTATTCAATGCTATTTCTGTGAGCTTCTGCAATGCTTTTAAACTGAGCTGTCTTTCCTCCACCACATTGCGCGCCTGGTCTGTGTCAAGTATCCTCTTCATCTCCTCCGCCTTATCACCAGCACCCTTCGTCATACTCTCGATCTCAGCAGCCATCTCAGCAGCATCCACAGTAATCTTCTCTTGTTCAATTACCTTCCCCAGAACCAGAGATTCTGTGATTCGCCTCACCGCTTCAGGATGAAGTTCCTCCTTCATCTCCTGTTCAGTTTTGTTAAGGTTCTTAAGATAACCCTGCAGCCCACCCTGTTCCCTAAATATAAAATCCCTCTCCTTAAGCAGGCTATCTATTTCCTGATCCACTAAAACAGGCGGAAAATCCACCTTAGACAGGCCCACAACCGCCTCCACCAACTTCCTCTCATAATCCCTCTTGGCTACTTCCTCAGCCGCCTTCCTCAAGTTAGCAGCCACAGAGTTACGCAGAGCTTCCAGATTATCCATACCCTGGCCCAAGCTCTTAGCAAAATCGTCATCCAACTCAGGCAGGTGCTTTTCTTTGACCTCGATCAGCTTCACTTTAAACTTCGAGTCTCTGCCAGCCAATTCCTTTAATCTATAGTCATCCGGATAAGTAAGTGCAAATTCCTTCACTTCGCCAGTCGCCATGCCCACCAAATGCTCTGCAAAGCCCGGCAGAGGGATCAAGGAATCCTTCACTAGAGGGAACTGCCGTGCCTGATACGTTTTTACAGTGCCATCTTTTACTTCTTCATCTATATCAACAACTACCAGATCCTCAAAATTCACCGGGCGCTCTACCGGAGACCATACGGCATGACGTTCACGAAGCTGGTTAATAACGCTGTTGATTTCTTCATCACCGACTTCCACAGGCTGCTTGTCAACCCTGATCGTATGATAGTCACCCAGTTCAACATGCGGACGAAGCGGGAAGATCGCCTTAAAAATCACAGGGTCAGACTGTATGATCTCTATCTGGGGTTGAGCAATTACTTCCATCTTCTGCTCTTCAATAACCCGGGTGCACAACTCCGGTACCAAATCCTCCAGAGCCTCTCTTTGAAGCCCTTCTTTACCTACGTAACGCTCCAGAACAGACCGAGGAGCTTTACCTTTACGAAAGCCAGGAACACCAACTCTTTTCACCAGTTGACGATAAGCTCTATCGAGAGACTCCTCCATCTCTCCCTGCTCAACCTCGATCTGAAGTACCGCCTGACTATTCTCCACACTCTGTGTCGCTATTTTCATCTATATCTATCCATCCTATTCCTATCTATCTATTCTACTACTATACCAGACTGCTACGTCAGATAACCCAATGACAAACCTATGCCTCATCACTCCTTGCTACTGGTAAGGTGCAGCTCTCTAAGCTGCTCCTCGGAAACTTCAGAAGGAGCATCAAACAGCATATCGTAGCCACTCTGATTCTTCGGAAAGGGTATTACCTCACGAATACACTCCTCACCCGCAAGAAGCATCACCAGCCTATCAATCCCCGGCGCAATACCGCCATGAGGAGGAGCTCCATACTCCAGCGCCTGTAGAAGATGTCCAAAAAGATGTTCTACCCGTTCCTGATCATAGCCAAGCAATCGAAATATCCTCTCCTGCATCTCTCGATTGTGGATACGAATGCTCCCACTGGATAGCTCATAACCATTACAGACGATATCGTAATGCTTGGACCCTACCCCCCCTGGCATGGTGTCCAAGAGCGTAATATCCTCGTCTCTAGGAGCTGTAAAAGGATGGTGCATCGGCTCCCAGCGCTTCTCATCTTCATTCCAATCGAATAGCGGAAAACCAACTACAAAAGCAATCGCCAGGAGATTGGGATCAACCAGTCCAAGCCGGTGACCCATTTCCCGCCTCAATTGGTCCAAAACCTTGTTGACTACCCCAGGTTTATCAGCAACGATCAGGAGAAGGTCTCCTCCTCTCGCTTCAAGACGATCGGCCATCTTTCTTATCTCTTCCGGAGTCACAAACTTAGCAGCCGCAGAACTTGTCTTGTCCACCGCTAACATGCCAGAGTCATCAGTCAAGGCCAGTGCCACTAATCCCCTCGCTCCGTAGGCCTTGGTCAACTCTATCAGCTCATCAAGCTGATGTCGGGAGTAACAGGCACAGCCCGGAGCGCAGATACCCTTTACTTTTCCTCCACCTTGAACTGCGCTGCGAAAAACACCAAACTCAGACCCCAATAAAATGTCAGTCAAATCCCTAAGCTCCAAACCGAACCGGATATCAGGCTTGTCAGTCCCATAGCGCGCCATTACATCACTATAAGATAGACGAGGGAAAGGCTTGATCAACCTCATTGAAGGCTTGACTGTCTCCACCAGATGGGTCAACATATCCTCCATCAGATTGAGGATGTCCTCTTCTTCCACAAAGCTCATCTCCACATCCAACTGAGTGAACTCCGGTTGGCGGTCAGCACGCAAGTCCTCATCACGAAAGCATCTTGCTATCTGATAATACTTCTCAAAGCCAGCCACCATCAGTAACTGCTTCATTTGCTGAGGTGATTGAGGAAGAGCATAGAACTTACCAGCATGAAGACGGCTTGGCACTAGAAAATCTCTTGCCCCTTCGGGGGTACTTTTAATCAAGATGGGGGTCTCAATCTCTAAGAACCCTCTGCTATTCAGGAAATCGCGCAAGCACTGTACTACCTGGTGACGCAGAATAATATTCTCCTTCATGTGCTGTCGGCGCAAGTCCAGATAGCGATATTTCAAACGAAGACCCTCCTCCACTTCCATCTCCTCGTTGATATAGAACGGAGGATTCTTTGAAGTATTGAGAACAATGCAGGTTCTACCAATTAACTCGATTTGCCCTGTGGATAGCTTGGGGTTCTCAGTGCCAGCAGGCCGGCGGCCAACTTCACCCGAAACCTGGATAACGTACTCGCTACGCAGACTATCAGCTACTTTATGCCCTGCAGCAGACACCTTCGGGTCAAACACGACTTGAACAAGGCCATCTCTATCCCTGAGGTCAATAAATATCAAGCCCCCGTGGTCTCTCCGCCGATGTACCCAACCTGCAAGAGTAACTGTCTGGCCAACATGATCTGTGGTCAGATCGCCAGAATTATGGGTCTTAAGCAAGATTTCCCTCTTTGCTCACGAAAGGATTATAATAGAAAGCACGAAGGTTTTTCAACCGAGGTTGTGAATTCATCGCGCCAACTTATGAATTGCACTGATAAGAAAGTGACAGTCCGCAGATACAACTCAATACCTATGAGAGGGCGTTAGTGAACCTAGGGAAACGACTGTATGAACTACAGCAGCTTGACCTAGACCTGCAAAAGAAATCTGACATGCTGTCGCAAGTGGAAAGGCAGCTCAGTCATAATAAAGCATTGGCGGACGCAAAATCCGAACTGGAGGAGAGCCAGAAACGCCTGGCTGAACTACAAGAAAAAGAGAAAACCGTGGAATGGGCAGTTGAAGACCTCCAATCTAAGCTCAAACCTCTACAGCAGAAACTCTATGCCGGTTCGGTCAAGAATCCAAAGGAACTGGGCAGCTTGCAACATCAGGTAACTCAACTCAAAAGCCAGGTAAGAGGCGAGGAAGATAAAGTCCTGGAGATAATGGGCCAGACTGACATACTGCAAAAAGAGATCGCTGTGAAATCCACTCATGTTAATAAGTTGGAAGGAGAGTGGCAGCAAACGCAGAAGCAACTACTCTCGGAACAAGCAGAACTACAAGCAGCTATAGACACAGCCAGAAAACGCAGAGGAGAACTCACCAGTACAATCGAGCCTGCTCATCTTCAACTCTATGAAACCGTGCGATCTAAAAAGCAAGGGCACGCAGTAGCCAAGATAGAACAGGGTAGGTGCCAGGGATGCAGGATCAACGTCCCCATGAGTGAGATAACTCAAGCCAGAACAGGGGATATTGTACAATGCGGCAGCTGCGGTCGTGTCCTCTGCGTGGGTTAGATAGCCCGCTCAATCCAAATATTGACTTCATTTGACCAGCGAAGCCGAACTCGGAAAGTCTCTGCCGAACTTATCTCAGCAATTTCAAACAATGGACAAAGTAGTGAACCGTCTGACTATTCACGTAGATGGGGCCTCCCGAGGCAATCCTGGCCCTGCAGCCATAGGTGTTGTCATAAAAGATGACAGGGGCACAACCGAACTGAAAATATCGTGCTATATTGGAGAAGCCACCAACAACCAGGCAGAGTATAAGGCACTAATCATGGGGTTACAGGAAGCCTCGAAGTTGAAGGCCGACCATATAGATATCAAGACAGATTCAAACCTGATGGTAGAACAGATCCGGGGACGCTATAAGGTACGAAATGCCGGCCTGAGACCACTGTTTGAGGAAGTGAAGCAGCTACTGGCAACATATAAGACCCACAGCATCGCCCACATTCCGCGCCACCAGAACAAGGCTGCAGATGCTCTTGCAAATGAGGCCCTCGACAAGATTCGCACCCATTGAACCAGCCCCTAAAAGTGGTAAACTGAAGACAGCCAAGTAGGCTGGGTGACCGCCGTTCCAGAGAACACCAATCTCTGAAAGGGAGGAAAGTCCGGGCTCCATCGGGCAGGGTGCTGGGTAACACCCAGGAGGGGTGACCCTACGGAAAGTGCCACAGAAACATACCACCCCAGCTAACTTTTGGGGCAAGGGTGAAATGGTGAGGCAAGAGCTCACCGGCAACTGAGTGATCAGTTGGCTGGGCAAACCCCACCCGGAGCAAGACCGAATAGGAGGACCCTTAGGACGCCCGACCAATGTCCTCGGGTTGGTTGCTTGACCCTGGAGGCAACTCCAGGGCTAGACAGATGGTTACCGGTCCAGCTATGCTGGATCACAGAACCCGGCTTACAGGTCTACTTGGTCAGCCGGGAGCATATCAACTATGCTCCCGGCCCTATTTTAGTTTAGTTATTACCACAGCTTACGCCACCCTAGCCCCACAGTAATCAAAGCTCAAGGACGAATAACTTAACCATCTCATCACGCACTTGCAGTCTTTCTAAACGCACGACAGGAATGCCTGTTTCATATACTGTGCTTGGGCCTTAATAACAGCGCCCAAATAGCTTCACAAATAGATATCTCGTAGGCCAAATTACATAAGAGAACATAAAGACACGAGGGGAAGACAAGACAGGAGATTTGCCCACCCCTTCCTTGCCCAACAAAGGATAAGAGAAAGTGAGGGTTGAAGCACAAGAAACAAATGTCCCAGGTTTGGCCGTCAGGGTTTCTTGGCTACCTCAATCGCTCCCAACGCCTTTGATTTTGCAGAATGCCATGGTTATAGTTTCTCACGTGGATATCAATCCCCAGATTGCCGGCTTCATCCTCTATTGCACCCGCGAAAGAAGAGAGTGGCCGAGCCTCTATGACGAGATGTGCCGCGTAGCAGGCCAAGGGCTCTATCAAGGCCTGCATCATAAGGACCTGAGAAAGATGGGGCTATCTCTCAGCCTGCAGCACATAGACCACACTGTTCAAATCATAGAAGCAGTAACAGATGCAAAGATAGGTGGTGTCTCTCTAGTCTCGCCTTCATAAAAGACTTCCAAGAACTTGCCACTCCAACTGCATTACCCCTCATCCCTCCATACATTTCTTCCTAAACAAATTGCTCTCAGTAGAGACGACGTGCTAAAATATGCTCCACTTTCCCATAATCAGATAGTCGAAGGAAGCTATGGAAACTCAAAGGTGCAAAGGCAGTAAAGACCTCCTCCCTGAGGACATGGCAAGATTTCGCCATGTCGAGAAAGTCTTCAGGGCTTGCTGCCTCCGGTGGGGCTATAAAGAGATAAGGACACCAACATTAGAGTACCTTCATCTCTTCACCTCTACCGGCACTCTCACTCCCAACATGCTCAGCAGAGTATATTCATTCCTTGACTGGGATGGCTGGAGTGGAGAGCGAGTGGTTCTCAGACCTGATAGCACTATCCCCGCTGCCCGACTATACATTGAGAATCTGCTTCAGGATAACTTGGCAAAGCTCTTCTACGTTGAGGATATCTTCAGCTTCGAGGAGACAGGCAAGGAATCGAGGGAACGCTGGCAGTGCGGAGCCGAAATGATGGGGAGTGCTAACCCATCGGCAGACGTGGAATTGATATTGCTGGCTCTGGAGACTCTGGCCCAATTAGGCATCAGCGATGCAAAGCTATATTTATCCCATGCTGGGCTGATAAGAGTCCTGCTCCACGAGCTAGGACTGGCTCCATCAGAACAGAGCCGCCTATTTGACCGCATCATGGATGGGGATACCACAGCAGTATTGCAGAGACTAATGGCAGAAAATCCGCAACTAAGAGACACTCTGTCTTTGCTCTTTGAACTCAAGGGAGATTCGCCAGGTTTTCTACAAAACCTGAGGGCTTCCCTGCTGGAAGTATTCCCCAAACTTGAAGCAAACATTGATGATTTTATTGCAATTACGCAGCTCCTGAAAGATCTGGGTTGCGACTATCAGATTGATATGGCATCAGGCAAGGGTTTTGAATACTACACCGGGGTCCTTTTCCAATTTCGTATTGGAGAGAAAAGGCTCGGGGGCGGCGGACGATACAATGATCTAATTCCCCTCATGGGAGGAGGGGATATTCCTGCTTCAGGATTTGCCCTCGATGTTGACCGACTTATGAGCCTTACCAGGAGTTGGGAAAACACGACACCCAGCATCATGATTCGAAATGATGATAAAACAGGCAAGAAGGAGAGCCTGCCCTTCGAAATCGCCACCCTATTACGAAGAGTCGGTTGTGTGGCCGACCTTGACCAGGGTTATACAGGTGAAACCAAACACAGATGGATTCTTTCGATCCGCGGCAGCAATGGTAAGTCCGCATTCCTTCTCACCGACCAGTTAAGCGGTAAGGCTACAGAATTGGATTCTACGTCTGAGGTACTAGGAATACTACAGGTAGCAAATGCAAGTAAAACTAGCCCTTCCTAAGGGCCACCTCCTGCGCCCAACCAGCACTATACTCCAAAAATCAGGCCTGGAGCTTAGCGGCTACGACGAACAGTCTCGCTCCTACAGGCCCCAGTGTACCAACTTCCCTGACCTCTTCTTGAAGATATTCAATGAAAGGGACATACCCATTCAGGTAGCGGTCGGAAACTACGATTTGGGAATCTGCGGTCAGGATTGGGTGGAAGAACTCCTGTCTAAATATGGCAGCAGCGCTGTAGTCAAGGTGAAAGATCTGGGATACGGCAAAAGAGATTTGTGTGTAGCTGCCGGCAGATCCGCCCGATTAACATCGATTGATGACCTGAAGGCCAGGACGGAAACAATACGTATAGCTACAGAGTACCCTAACATCGCTGAATTATTCGCTCTGAACCTAAGGCTGAGGAGATTCAGCATTTTCCCTCTCTGGGGAGGGGCCGAAATCTACCCCCCGGAAAGCGCTGATCTGGCTTTAATCTCTCTGACGCCGGATACTCTCCTTAACTATGGCTTACTTCCTTTGACCTCCGTTCTTTGCTCAAGCACCTTCTTGATTGCTCACCGGCGCAGTTGGGAATCCAAGGACATGGGTTTCTTGCTCAATCGCCTACGCACCGCCGCTAAAATGGACGAAGCCGAGAGTGAAAGATCAAAGAGGGTAGTGGACAGTACAAAGAAGACTTCTTCTCTCCCCACACAACAAGACTCTGCGTTGTGGTTAGCTCTCCCTGATGGGCATCAACAAGAACCGACTCTCGAATTCCTGGGGAAAGCGGGTATTAAAGTCTCCTATTGTGCTCAAGAGCCACGTCGCCCTAGTATCAATCTAGAGGAAGTCTGCATAAAGGTCATTCGACCCCAGGATATGCCCCTGCAGGTCGCCAATGGGAATTTCGATCTGGCTATCACCGGCGAAGACTGGCTCTATGACCACCTGTACAGATTTCCCTCCAGTCCAGCAAGAAAAATCCTGAGCTTAGATTACGGTAAGGTAAGAATAGTCTCCGTAGTGAGTAAGAAGCTGCCATTCAACAGCCCCGAGGATTTCAGAGTACCATTGAGAAAGCAAAGCCTTTCTACTCTGAGGATAGCCTCCGAGTATATCAACATCGCTGACAGGTATGCCCGGGACAATCACCTCAGCCCCTATCGGCTAGTCCCGACATGGGGAGCAAGTGAGGCCTTCCTGCCTGAAGATGCAGACATGCTTATTGAGAATACACAGACCGGGCGCACTATAGCTCAACATAACCTCAAGATTATTGATACTCTCTTCGAGTCATCCGCATGCCTTATTGGAAGCACACGCACCGCCAGCAATAAATCCAAGCAAAAGAGAATCGATAACTTCATCAATATTCTGCGTCAAACAGTAGAGAAAAGTTAAATAAAATATAGACTAAGGAGGCGCTATGGAATTCAAGACCATTATGCTGAAAAAGGAAGCTGGGATCACTACCATTACCCTGAACCGTCCCGATGTCCTCAATGCTGCCAGCGAGGAAATGGCAACTGACCTTGTTCAGGCCATTGATTATGTGGCTGAAGATGATGAAACAAGAGTTCTAATCATTACAGCGGCCGGGCGTGCTTTCTGTGCAGGTGGCGATTTCAAGTTCGAGAAGCTGAAGGGCAAGCAGGTTCTTACAGACGAAGACATCGATATATGGCCTAAGACAACACGAGAGGTAAGAAGAGGGAAGATCCCGCCTAAGGCACAGCGACACATCATACTGGGACTGCAGAACCTCGACAAACCGACCATTGCCGTTATCAATGGAGTTGCTGCCGGCTTTGGCTTTGATCTTGCTCTAGCCTGTGATATCCGGATCGGCTGCCCGAAATCAGCCTTCGTCATAGGATACACTTCGGCTGGAGTGGCACCAGACAGCGGAGGAACATGGCTGATGCCCCGTGTCATGGGAGTGAGCAAAACCCTCGAGTTTATCTTCACCGGAGACCCCTGCACTGCTGATGAAGCATACAGAATAGGCCTCCTAAACCGCTTGGTGCCTCCTGAGCAGTTGCAGGAGGAATCACTGAAAATAGCCCGCAAGATAGCCAAGGGTTCTCCCATAGCCTACAGATTATCCAAACTACAGGTATACAAGGGATTAGGAATGGACCTGGAAACAGCTCTGGCCTTCGCCATGGCTTGTGTTACCATAGCCACCCGTTCCGAGGACCACAAAGAGGCACTCAAATCCTTTGCAGAGAAGAGAGCCCCTGAATTCAAAGACAGGTAATGGAGTAAGGATATAATTCCGTCCTTATCAACTGAAGGACTCCCGCCGGAAAAGGCCGATGGACAGATAGTGGTCTTAGCCAAGGAGGCTGATTGCCCCTGAGTTTGTACAATATCTGCCGACGTCCGGTAGGACTTCTGCTGTCGATCTTCTGTCACTGGGAGGTAAAGAACCGGCCTGTTGATCTACCGGAGGGTCCTCTTATTATTGTCGCCAACCACCTGAGTTGGTTTGACATTCCTTTGCTCGGGGTCGCCATACCTCGAAGACGAATCGTATTCATGGCAAAGAAAGAGTACTTTCATTCTCCAGTCCACGCCCTCTTATTACGCATTTTTGGCGGCTTTACAGTGGATCGAGGTACGGTGGATAGAACTGCGCTAAACCTGGCAACTGAAACCCTGAAAGACAATTCTTGTGCCCTGGGTATATTCCCCGAAGGAACAAGAAGTCGCACTCTTCAACTACAACGAGGCAAGCTCGGGGCAGCTTATATCGCTCTCCGTGGTAATGCCTCCATCCTCCCAATAGGTATCTCGGGTACGGAGAAGATCCGGCAGAAATATGAGAACAAGACAAAGCTGCTTCACCGTCCCAAGGTAACTATCAACATCGGTGAGCCTTTCAGACTCTCCGAAGTAAAGGGGAATCCCACAAGAAAGGACCTGGCCTCTTCTACTGAGACTATAATGAGGCGGATTGCTGAGCTTCTCCCGGAGAGCTATCGCGGAGTATATCGTGACAATGGAAATTGAAAAGGCCACAGAAATAGGTTTTTGCTTCGGTGTCAAGAGGGCTTTAAACATACTGGAGAAGGCTATTAGAGAGTACGGAGAAGTAGAAACATTGGGGCCAGTCGTGCACAACCAGCAGGTAGTGGATAAATTCAGCCAGCTCGGTGTCAAGGTGGTAAACAACATCAACCAACTGAGGAGTGGTGTTGCTGTTATTCCTTCCCACGGTGTATCCCCACAGGTATCAGAAGAACTTGCTGCCAGAGGGCTCAAAGTGGTCGATACTACCTGCCCTAATGTCCGAAAGGCACAACAGGCTGCCAAGGAACTATCCACAGCAGGTTTCTGGGTAATAGTATTTGGGGACCCAACTCACCCTGAAGTAAAAGGGATACTCGGCTGGGCTGACCAGAAAGGCATAGCTACTCTGGACAGTGAAGTCATTCCCAAGCTTGATGAGCTGCCTCAGCGCCTGGGACTCCTTTCCCAAACCACCCGGAACCCTGCTCAATTCGTCAGCTTCGTAGATACTCTCGCCGCCTTGCTCCTCCCACAGGTAGAAGAACTGCGTATTGTCAACACTCTGTGCCACATCACTAAAAGGCGGCAAGCTGAGGCTCTGTCACTGGCCAAGAAGGTCAGCCTCATGATAGTAGTAGGTGGCCGGAACAGCGCCAACACTCGCTGCCTCGCCGAGGTATGTTCCTCAGCAGGAACAGAGACACACCATATTGAAATAGCTGAAGACATTGAAGATACCTGGCTCAAAGGGCAAAGAGCCGTCGGCCTGACCACTGGCACCTCAATCCCAGACAATGCTATAGAGGAAGTTATGCTAAAATTAGAGAGAATAAAAAGGAGTCTGAATGCAGGCTGAGAAATTTGGCATTTATCTGAACCTCGGGGAACTGAAGGTAGTACGCATCAATTCTCCTTACTGGATACCATCAGGACAAGAGTGGGTACTTGTCACCCCTGAAGTAAACGCCACATTATCCAGCATCAGGGACTTGGTCAGGCAAAGAAAGCTGGTGGAATCACCTGATAAAGTCGGCTGGGGCAGCATAACTGAGTTTAAGAAATAGGCAGTTAATTATTTATGAGGATTAATGTCGCTCAGCTACTGAAGGAACCCACAGGGGCCACTCGTAGCTTTGAACTCGACGACACGATCTGCTCTGAACAGGAGTCAGAGCATCGTGTCCAGGGAAAGGGACAGCTACTGCGCGCAGCAAAAAGTATCCTTGTACGAGGCACATTTACCAGCAAGGGCAATTTGGTGTGCAGCCGCTGCCTGACCCTCTTCTCTTATCCGCTAGCGTTTAAGATAGAAGAGGAATTCTACCCTTCAGTAGATATCATCAACGGTGAGCCACTGTCTCTACCTGATGATTCGACCGCCTCCGTCATAGATGAACGCCATATTCTGGATCTCACTGAAGTCATCCGTCAGCACATCCTGCTGGCCGTGCCCATGAAACCTCTCTGCCACACCAATTGCGCCGGCCTTTGCCCACAGTGTGGAGCTAATCTGAATGAAACCACCTGCCACTGCACACGCAACCGCCAAACAGCATTTGCGGTTGCGTTCGAAAAATTAAAGTCTACAAGAAAGTCGAGGTAATCAATTACATGCCACCACTACCTAAGAGAAAAACTTCCAAGGCACGCCACGGTGAACGGCGAAGCCATCTATCTCTCACGCAACCAGCTACTGAGGCCTGCCCGCAATGCCACAGTCTCAAGCTACCCCACACCGTCTGCCCTACCTGTGGAAATTATGGCGGGGAGGAGATCATCAAGGGCAAAGGCAAAAAGAGTTCATAGTAGCCCTATAGCTCACCCGCGTCCAAGCCTTTAGCTGTTGAACATCTACAACTAAAGGTGATCAACATGGTCCGCCAAGGGACAATGAGTCTCTGGCTTTAGTGTCCAATATCGCTTGGTCTGGCGTCTAAAGCACCTCAAGTTCAGCAATCGCCGCCCGACTGAGAACCATGCTACCCAACTGAAAACGGCATTACCGGATGAGGAGTGTGACAACTTTCAGGAGAGTTGTTACACTGCACTAAGGAGGTCAACAAGATTGCCTATGAGTACGGGCAGCCAAATCGCTTATGTCTTCCCTGGTCAGGGCTCACAGTGGGTGGGTATGGGGCAAGACATTGGCACAAGCTCACCTCAGGCAAGGGCCGTTTTTGAAGAAGCCGACTCCAGCTTGGGGTTCGCCCTTTCCAGACTGTGTTTTGAAGGGCCTGAGGATGTGCTCCGGCAGACTATCAATGCTCAGCCAGCGATACTGGCAGTCAGCATAGCTTATTTGAGAGCCAGTCCGGAGCTTCAAGATAACGCCATGACACCAGCCTTCCTGGCCGGTCACAGCCTGGGTGAGTATACCGCTCTCGTAGCTGCCAAGGTACTTAACCTCAGGGATGCTCTCTATCTTGCCAGAGAGAGAGGCCGCCTGATGCAGGAAGCAGGAGAAAAGGCTCAGGGAGGTATGATAGCTATTATCGGCCTGGATGAGGCCTCAACAAATGACGTGTGCCAACATGCCGGAACGCAGATTGCCAACATCAATTGTCCAGGGCAAATAGCTGTCAGCGGCTCAATCCAATCACTGGCCCAGGCTACGGAGTTAGCCAAGGCAAAAGGCGCTCAGAGGGTAGTCCCCCTACAGGTCAGTGGCGCCTTTCATTCTAAACTGATGCAACCTGCTGCCGAAGGAATGTCCCATGCTATCTCAAAACTCACTTTCCATGATCCGGCTATTCCTATTGTGGCTAATACCACAGCCCTCCCTGTAACCACATCCGAAGCTGTAAAAGCCGAACTATTGAACCAGCTATGCAATTGTGTGCGATGGCAAAGGTCCGTAGAATACATGATTGAAAACGGAGTATCCACTTTTATCGAGATAGGACCTGGCCAGGTATTGAGCGGCTTGATCAAGCGGATAAACAAAGAAGTCAAGGCCATAAGTATGGAGACCAAGAGGAAGTGATCACGGTTGGTTTCCACCGATGCCACCGGGCCAATCTCAAAGTAGATTAGGACTCTTCACTTGATAGGAAACCAATGTTATACTTAGGGCTGCACGATTTGCATGTTTTACAGTACTGTTTAGGAGAATCACCATACCTATGAAAGCATCCCTGCTGACACGACGAGAGGCTAGAGCAATGGCCCTACAGACATTGTTTGAGGTCGATTGCACAGGCCATGATCCTACCGGGTCCTTAGGCCGATTGATTGAAGATTCCTCTCTGCCTGAGGACACATCTACCTTCACCCGAGAGTTGGTCTTAAAGGTGCTGGAAAACAGGAGGACTATCGATGAATTGATTCAAAAGTTTGCACCTGCCTGGCCCTTGCAGCAGATGGCTGTTGTAGATAGAAACATCCTGCGACTGGGGATTTATGAGCTTCTATCAGCAGTGGTTCCCGCAAAAGTGGCTATTAATGAAGCCGTCGAGCTAGCAAAGGCCTTCGGAAGTGACAGTTCTCCTAAATTTATCAATGGCGTCTTAGGTTCTGTTTACGCCGAGCTTATGCATCATCCAAAGAATGAAGAGGGGGTGACTATATAGTGGCTACAGTTTTCGACAGGGTAAAACTGATTATTGTGGAGCAACTTGGTGTCAAGGACGAAGAGGTTTTGCCTAATGCATCCTTTGTTCAAGACTTCAACGCCGATTCGCTCGATTTGGTAGAGTTGATAATGGCGCTGGAGGAAGAATTCAGCAACCCCAACAAGAAAGTAGAGATTCCCGATGAAGATGCCAGGAAGATAGTAACCGTCGGAGATGCGGTTGAGTATATTAAGGACTTAGGAATAGAAGACGAATAGAGGCTGGCATCCCTGAGTGAAAAACCGAGAGAAATTACCTAAGTTCCCCCTTTTCCCACAAACGGCGGCATTGAATAGCAGGGGCCGCCTCACCATCGGCGGCTGTGATACCGTAGCCCTGGCAGCCAAATATGGTACGCCGCTCTGCATTTTTGACGAAGCCACACTGCGCAGTAAGTGTGCTGAATACCGCCACGAGTTCGAGCGCCGCTACCCTAATACACTAGTCATATACGCCTGTAAGGCTTTCATCAATCCTGCTTTGGCTCTCATTCTTCAAGAGGAACACATGGGCCTTGATGTGGTTTCGGCCGGTGAAATCGCCATCGCAAAGTCCGTTGCCTTTTCTCCAGAGAAGGTTTTCTTTCATGGCAATAATAAGAGCGCCGATGAACTGAAATCAGCGTTGGAATGGGATATTGGACGTATAGTGGTTGACAACTTCCACGAGCTTCACCTGTTGGGGAAACTGACCAAAGGTAAAGACAGGATTCAGGATATACTGCTCCGGGTCTCACCGGGAGTCGATCCTCATACTCACAAGTACATCACCACAGGTATCCTGGATAGCAAGTTCGGTTTTCCTCTGACTACCGGACAAGCCGAAGAGGCACTGGTCGAGGCCATGGCTACTCCGAGCCTGCATCCGGTGGGGCTACATTTTCATCTGGGTTCCTCTATCTTCGAGATAGAACCCTATGTCCAAGCTATTGAAATCGTGCTCCGCTTCGCAGTTCAAATGAAAGAGAAGCATAACTTTGAGCTCAGAGAACTAAATATCGGGGGGGGATTTGCTGTTCAATACCAGTTGGATTCCCCAGCTCCCTCCATTGGCGATTATGCCGAAGCCATAACATCAAAAGTCATAAGCCTGAGCCGCAAGCTGAAGCTGGATCCACTGCGGCTTATAGTCGAGCCGGGAAGAACAATCGTTGCACAGGCAGGGGTATCACTCTACAAGGTGGGCGGAACAAAGGAGATTCCCGGTGTACGTAAGTATGTCTTTGTCGATGGCGGAATGGGGGATAACATCCGCCCTGCCCTCTATGGATCCAAGTATGATGCTCTGGTCGCCAACAAGGCTGGCGAAGATGAGACCGAGATGGTAACGGTGGCGGGCAAGTTTTGCGAGTCAGGTGATATCTTGATTAAGGATATCCGCCTTCCCAAGCTAGAAGAAGGTGACATCATCGCCATGCCAACCTCAGGCGCCTACTCCATCCCCATGTCCAGCAACTACAACGCATCTCTCAGACCAGCGATTCTAATGATCAAAGACAGACAGGCCCGCCTTATCAGACGACGGGAAACTTACGAGGACCTTCTTCGATACGACGTTCTTTAGGGTTACGATAATCCGGAATGGCTAGAACAGGTCAAGGCTCATGTGGCAGGTAACAGGTCAACCCAAGGCTATCGGACTATTGGAGCGCAGCATCGGCAAAGGCCGCCTTTCACATGCCTACCTCTTTGCAGGGCCACCTCATGTGGGAAAGCTTACCCTGGCTGTCAACCTGGCTCAGGCAGTCAACTGTGAATCAGAGGATAGTCCCTGCCAGCAGTGCAATTCCTGCCGTCGCATCAGAGATGCCAAACATGCTGACGTTCAAATCATAGACGTGATTTCTCAGGAGAGGAAGGGAATAAGCATTGACCAGGTCAGAGAAATGCAAATGGCATCTCACCTGCCCCCTTACGAAGGCAAACATAAGGTATTTATCTTCGATAAAGCCGAGTTCCTCTCTCATGAAGCAGCTAATTGCCTGCTGAAAACCCTGGAGGAGCCATCGCCAAGAGTCCTCATTATCCTGCTGGCCGCCAGAGAGAACAAACTCCTGCCCACTATTATTTCTCGCTGTCAGCGCGTTGAGCTGCGTCCCATTTCCCCTGGTTTGGTCAAAGAGACGCTAACCCAGCACCATAACGTGCCTCAGGACAGGGCAGAGTTACTGGCCCGGTTATCCGGTGGATGCCTCGGCTGGGCACTTTTGGCCATTCAGGATGAAAGCCTGCTAGAGCAGAGAGCCCAAAGAGTGGCTACCTTCATTGATCTGAGCAGCGCCGGCATGCAGAAGCGCCTCACCTACGCCGCCGAACTGGCGACCCAATTCACTAAGAGTCGTGACAGAGTGGCTGACATCCTCTCTTCATGGCTCCAATGGTGGCGTGATCTGCTCTTCATCAAAGGCGATAATAGCCGATCCATCACCAATATTGACCAGCAAGCTGTGCTCCTTCAACAGGCTCAAGCCCTCAGCACAAAACAAATCGTCGATTTTATCCACCATCTTCAAGAGGTTGGCGAGCAACTGGAGCAAAACGCAAACCCCCGATTGGCCCTCGAAGTGCTCATGCTGAGAATGCCCTAGAGAGGACGGTAAAACACGTGAACCCGAATGGAAGTTCAGAAAGGCTTATAAGGGCCCATCTGCTCAATATGAAGCCCTATAGCTACATCACACCTCTGGAGGTGACGACTGAGGATGCCGGCATTCCCATCGAACGGCTTATCAAACTCGACGGGAATGAAAATCCCTATGGCTGCTCTCCCAGGGTAAGAAAGGCCCTATCCAACTACCCTTATTACCACATTTACCCCGATTCCGAGCAACGCGAGTTAAGGAGAGCACTAGCAAGGTATGTTGGAATCCCCGCTGACCAGATCGTGGTGGGCAGTGGCAGCGACGAAATCATCGATTTCATCATGCGCCTCTTCATCGACCCCGGGACCGGTGTGGTCAACTGTGTGCCTACCTTTGGTATGTATCAATTCAGCACCGAAGCCTGGGCCGGCAAAATAGTCAGTATCCCCCGCGATAAGGGTTTCGTCATCGACGTCCGTGCAGTCAAGAAAGCCTTAAAGGAAGAGGCTAAGGTCGTATTCGTGGCCTCTCCCAACAACCCCAGCGGTAATACGACCTCCAGGGAAGATGTCCTGGAGCTTCTTGGGACCGGGGCCATTGTGGTAGTCGATGAAGCTTACTACGAATTCAGTGGACAGACTATCATTCCCCTGATGGCTGACTATGACAACCTCATTGTCCTGCGTACCTTCAGCAAATGGGCCGGAATAGCTGGTTTGAGGGTAGGTTATGGCATCTTCCCTGAGAACATCGCTAAGCATTTGATGAAGATCAAACCGCCATACAATGTCAATGTGGCTGCCCAGATAGCCGCCATAGAATCGCTGAGAGACCTTGATCACCTGCAACAGACAATCAAGGCCATCATCACCGAGCGGCAACGCCTGTTCACCAGACTGGCCGGGTTCAGCAGTCTCAAGCCTTACCCATCGGATGCAAACTTTATCCTCTGCTCCGCCGCCGGCAATCAGGCAACCCGAATCTACCAGGAGCTGAAGCGCCGTGGTATCCTGATACGATACTTTGATACCCCTCTGCTCAAGGACTACATCCGCATCAGCGTCGGAAAGCCGGAGCATACTGATGCCTTGGTTGCGGCACTCAACGAGATTCTGTTAAAATAGCTTTAGTCAAGTATTTCGAAAACAGGAGGAGCGTAAGGAAATATGATCAAAGAGTTCTATGGCGTAAACATAGCAGTGAAAGACCTTGAGGCGGCAGTGAAGAGGTATGGCGCATTCCTGGGAGTACCACCGGTATATACCAAGCCCGAGGACTTTGCCTTCCCCGGATTGACTGGCGCCACCTTCAAGATTGCTGGTGTCAGCATCAACCTCATTGCCTCCAGTAACCCGGAGACCTCAATCTATAAGTTTGTAGAAAGCCGAGGAGAAGGGGTATTCCTCCTTTCTCTGAGAACAGACAACCTCGAGAAAGACATGAAGGACTTCACCGAGAAGGGGGTCAAATTTGTCAGCCCCAACGCACTCACCTACTCCGGCGGGAAGGTCAATTTCGGACATCCGAAGTCGCTGCACGGCGTACAGATTGAGTTCATCCAGCCCGATAAATAGACCGCCAGCAGTCGTGATAATATTCGAGCGGCTAGATTTTAAATCTAGCCGCTCTCTGTTAACAGAGCTAAAACCCAGCCAAAACGGATGATAAAACGATTTGTTGACGTGGGCATTGCGGTCAGAGACCTTGATCCAGCAGTGGAGAAGTACTCTCAGGTCCTGGGTGTCAGGCCGAGAATGCTGGGCCCTGAGCATTATGTTTACCCCGGGCTCAAAGGCGCCCGGTTTTACCTGGGTAATGCTACTATAAGCCTGGTCGCCTCCGAGGACACCAACAGCCCCATCTCCAAGTTCATCTCGACCGGAGGAGAAGGGATAAACCACATCTCTCTGGAGGTAACCGACTTAGAACACGACATGAAAGACTTCGCAGAGAAGGGAATGACGTTCCCCAGCCGGAAACTACTGTCATTCCCCGAAGGAAAGGTCATCTTCACCCATCCCAAGTCCACGCATGGTGTTCAGATCGCCTTCGTTCAGGCAAACCCCGGTGTAGACCTGTTGTACCAGCCAAGCCAACCTGCATTGAAGCGACCCGAGTGATATACCCCCACATTCTTCTCCGGCACCAACCCCACCTGCCAGCATAAAAGGAGTGGGGGATGATTGAATCATCCCCCACCGGATTACAACTGTCCTCAACTATGATGTTTACTGGTTAGCTTTTCTAGCACCCATTACGCGGGAGCAACCCCACAGCAGTCCGCCAACACCCACAAGGATGACACCTACCCCCGCGAGAATTAAGAAGGTGCCGTACTTATTGGCCTTGTTGGATTCCGCCTGGGCCTGGGCCTTCTGGGCATCTGCTAAAGCAGTGCCGTTGGCAGCTTGAGCGTCAAGCCAGTTGCTGGCGCCTGTGATCAGGCCGGTCACACCAGTCTCGACGGTACCAAGCAGCGCGGTCTGAGCATCTATCGCCGCCTGGTAACTAGTCTGAGCTGCATCAAACTGCGTCTTGGCGCCAACGAAGTCTCCAATCGCGTAAAGCCGTTGGCCTTCCTCTAAAGCAGCATCGCCTGTTGCAGCAGCGTTATCCGTGGCAGAACCAACCAGGATGTCACCCCCGCTGTCAATATTGAGTTCACTGTCACTCATGTACCAGCCGGGTAGATAATCCCAAACTTTTTCTGAAAGTGCGTCCGCTAGTCCATAAGACTGCGCTGCAGCAGCCTGGTCCGCGCCATAGACTACGAATTGCGCTCCGTAATTCACGTTAGTGATCTGCTGCCCGGCCGGAATCGCGTCGTAGAACGAATAGCGTGCCAAAACCGCCTGGTTCGGCGTCGGTGCAGTGGTGAGCGTCACTTCACCCGACATAACATCGAAGGAAAACGCTGTCGTGGCATCAATTTTCGTCTTGTCCGTCGCGTCCGCCAAATAGACCGTCGGAGTGCCTATCACCTCTCCGTAGCCGCTGGCCGGGCTACGGGACACTGAGAACACCGTAGTGACCCCATCGCCCGCTCCCAGAAACTCATAGGAGCTGTAGTTGAAGCGCAACTGTGTAAGGACCGTAACCGCGGTTTTCAACTGGAACTCGCCCGTCCAAATGTCTAAGTCATATGCAGTGGCAGCTACTACTGACCACGGTGACCACACACTACCATCCCACGTGCTCTTCCACACCTGGAGACTGGTATCCACTATCGGAGGGGTGTTCAATGTGTAAGTGTCATCACCAACACCAAATAGCGTCACCTCACCTATGACGGTCTCCACATTGTAGTTGCCCGTGTCCCGCTGGTACTCTACGCCGATATTGTACCCGTGTTCCACCAGGCCAACACTTGCAGCTGTAGGCACAGTAAACTGGACCGACATGTTAGCGGTCTCAGCAGCCGCCATGTTAACCTCAGTACCATAGTATCGAGTTCCCCAGTCAAACTGCACATAGGGCGTGGCCTTTATGTCTGAACCTGTCTGATTCACATAGACGAACTGGACTGTAGCAGTACTGTTCTCCGTGAAGGCTATCACAGTATCGCCATGGTAGAAGTCATCCGTGCCTTCAAAATATGCCCCGTCCCACTTCACCGACGGGCCCAGTACGGCAGCCTTAGTCGGCTTGGGAAACGCTACGAGAACAGCCGCTGCCAACATAAGACCGACCATCAGTATGAAAATAATACTTTTTCGCTTGACCACTTAGTTCTGACCTCCTTTACATGATTGCCAATAATATCCTAGATGGGCCGCCTACCACTCTTCAACAACCCAATACAAGAGAGGTGGTTGCTCAACCTACCCGCATTTATCACCCCCCTTCGCACCCAATTTCTGCCTCTGAGTTTAGAACACGAGTTTCCTTTTTGTCAAGAGGTATGCTACAATTCCACCTTGCGATCGCCGGAGTGCAATAGTGGGATACCGATGATCTGTTGGATACTTTCTTATACGATCGACATATAATCAAACAAAATAGTTACAAATTGAATTCATATGCGGGCAGATAGAAGGGCGAGGCCGCCAAGGAGATAACAGACATGTCCAAGAGAATAGCAGTCATCAAGCGTGAAACCAAGGAGACATGCATCAGTCTGGAGCTGGTCATCGATGGCAAGGGTGACTCCGAGATCACCACCGGCATAAGGATGTTTGACCATCTGCTGGCCCAACTCTCCCAGCACGGAGCCTTTGACCTCAAGGTCTCCGCTACGGGGCCCGATCCCCATCACCTGGTAGAGGACGTGGCGCTCTGCCTGGGACGTGCCTTCAATCAGGCATTGGGTGAAAAGCAGGGCATTGTGAGGATGGCTCATGCCATAGTACCCATGGACGATGCCTTGGCACTGGTAGCAGTGGACATCAGCGGCAGGGGTTATGCCGTCATAGAGATCCCCTTCAATGAGAAGAATATCACCGATTTGCCTGCCAACCTGGTCTGCCATTTCCTGGAGAGCTTCGCCTCTGAAGGCAAGATCAACCTGCACACCAAGCTGCTCAGGGGCAGCAACGATCATCACAAGGCAGAGGCCACCTTCAAGGCACTGGCGCGGGCATTGGACGCAGCCACTCGCCTCGATGACCGCATCAGGGGCAAAGTGCCCAGCACCAAAAGCATTATCGACTGATGCCTTGAAGCTCAGACCGGAAGCCACTCCCTACC
Source organism: uncultured Chloroflexia bacterium (assembly GCA_963720375.1). Classification (GTDB taxonomy): domain Bacteria; phylum Chloroflexota; class Dehalococcoidia; order UBA2247; family RBG-13-53-26; genus JAPLHP01. Next base: position 114,781 of record CAVRFM010000019.1, read on the forward strand.
ACTCGCCGAACAACCATAAAGCAAAGAGCCATTGCTCTACCGGCAATGGCTCTTCTTGTAAGCCAGGTACACCCTTATTGTGCTACAAAGCCTCCATCCAGTACCATCATGTGACCGGTAACGAATGAAGCGGCGTCTGAACACAGCCAGGCAACCGCCTCGCCAACCTCCTCCGGCTTGCCCCAACGCTTCATCGGTGTAGGCTGGGGATCACCTATTTGTGGCTGCTTGCCCAGGCGCTTCGACATTCCGGTACGGATGCCACCCGGGCAGACAGCGTTTATACGAATATTGGATCTGGCATATTCCAGTGCCGCTGTGCGCGTCAGCTGCACCACACCACCCTTGGAAGCACAGTAGGCTGACAAGCCCTGAAGACCTACCAGCCCTCCTACTGAGGCCGTATTGACGATGACACCGCCACCCTGTTTCAGCATCTGCGGAATTTCATACTTCAGGCACAACCATACTCCCCTGAGGTTAACGCTGATTATGCGGTCCCAGTTATCTTCGGCACAGTCGGCCGTCGTCGACACGGTACCTTCAACACCAGCATTGTTGAAAGCGCAGTCCAGCCTGCCGTATGTCTCAACAACTTTGTCCACCAGCACCTTGACCTCTGCCGCTCGGGAAACATCGCATTGCACGAAGGTGGCTTCGCCTCCGGCTTCCCTGACAAGACGAACCGTCTCCAGCCCTTCGTCAACCAGTATGTCGGCTATCACCACCCTTGCCTTTTCGCGGGCAAACACCAGCGCTGTCCCCCTGCCGATCCCAGAAGACCCGCCGGTTACCAGAGCAACCTTGCCTGTCAGTAATCCAGACAATTCCTTACCTCCTTCTTGGGTAGCCCATTTTGCCGAATAGCGTACCGCGCTCTGTAGCTAAGCCAAACAAGTCGCTTTTGGCTATCTTAACAATACAACCGCGCAACACGCAACCCGATTCAATACTCCATCATGCTTCCAAATTCAGATCAGATCCACCTGGCAGGGAAGCCAAAAAGCTCATGCTGTGATATTATCTGTTTTGCAGTCACGTTGTAACCCTGGGAACAATCATGCAGATCACAGAGGTAGCCCGGAATACATTTCTCCTCACCTATACACCGGATACGCCTTTCTCCATTAATGAGATAGCATACCTGTTGGTTGAGGACCGGATATCAGTCTTGATTGAGCCCGGCTCTACAACTACAGCCTCCAGACTGCTCAGCAGTTTTAAAGAACTCGGCATCAACCCGGACAAGATCGCCTATATCATCCCTACTCACATCCATGTAGATCACGGAGGAGGATCAGGCTTCCTGTCCCAAAATCTCCCTAATGCCAGAGTGGTACTCCATCCGCGAGGGGCAGTACACATGACAGAGCCCTCAAAACTAATCAACAGCACCCGCCTCGTCTTCGGCGATGATTTTGAGAAATCATTCGGGCCCATCCTCGCCGTACCGGAGAAGCAGATACACGTAGCCGAAGACGGTGAGACAATTCGTCTGGGCAAGAGAGAACTGAAAATACTCTTCTCTCCCGGGCATGCATCACATCACATCTCGATTCTGGACAGCTCAACCCAAGGCATCTTCTGCGGCGAAGCACTGGGGGTTATCCCGGATAATATGCCGGATTTTCCTCTGCCGGCAGCAGTGCCGCCTTTTGATTTGCAGCTCTATCTGGCAACGATGGACAAGATAGCTCATCTCCGTCCCAAACTGCTCTTCTACTCCCATTGCGGAATGAGAACCAATGCGCAAAAGCTTATTGAGCAGGCAAAGATGAATGCCATCGCCTTCGGCCAGATTGTTCAGAATGCCCTTCAAGCAGGGGAAGATCCTCAGAAGATATGGCTGCGCCTGTCAAAATACGTTAAAGAACATTTCCCCGAAGCTGACCTTCCTGCGCAATACCAGCTGATTCTCTCAGGCTATCTCTCCTATTTCTCCAATCCCCAATCCAACTTCAGGAAATAACCCCCTCCGCAGCATACTGTTTCACTTCATCCTCCGACATACCCAGGAGATGATGATAAACATAGTCATTGTCCTGACCCACAAGGGGAGCGGCCCTGTGAAAATGGGCCGGGGTATCATCCAGCTTGATCGGGCTTCCATCTGAGACTGTCTTGCCCATCACCGGGTGATCCAACTCCACAAAGAAACCCCTTGATCTCAGCTGCGGGTCTCCGGCCAGATCAGCCGCATTCTGCACCACCCCAGCCGCCACGCCCACCTCCTGAAGCAGTTCCATCACCTCTTCAGCAGCGTGCTGCTTCGTCCACTCCTCCACCAGCACATCTAACCGGGCAGCATTCTGCCAACGACCTGCTGGAGTGGCAAAATCATTATCCACAGCCCAGGAAGGATGACCCGAAACCCTGCAGAAAGCCTGCCATTCTTCCTCGGTGAATACAGCAATAGCACACCACCTGTCATCACCCATACAGCGATAAACGCCGTGAGGTGCAACAATCTGGTAAGCCGAACAGTTGCCTGTAGGAGAGGCATTCCTGTGATTGGCCTGGTAATCCAGCAATGCTGTTCCCAGCAAACCGCTCATGCTCTCTAGCTCAGCCAGGTCTATATATTGTCCTTCGCCTGTTTTCCGCCGATGCTCCAAAGCTTCCAGAATGGCTAATACACCCATCAGACCAGCAACGTGGTCAGCATAGGAATAACCCAGACCCAAAGGAGGTTTACCGGGGTAGGTGGTCAGATGAGTAATCCCACTCAAGGCCTGGATCGTAGCTCCGAACGCAACATAGTCTTTCCAGGGACCTGTCTGCCCCATCCCAGACATGCTGACCATGATCAGGTCGGGTCTTACTTCCGTCAGTGTATCGTAGTCCAATCCCCAGTTCTTCATTACCCGGGGGCTGAAGTTCTCCACCAGTACGTCACTTACCCGAACCAGCTTCTTCACCAGCCCAATCCCCTGAGGTTTGGAGACATTCAAGGAAATGCCTAACTTGTTGCGATTCCAGGTATTGAAATACCCATTGATATTATGCTCTGTCTCCCCCATGGTCACCCTGGACTGAACCTTGATCACCTCAGCACCATAATCCGCCAGCAACCTGGTGGCAAAGGGGCCAGCCAATACCCAGGTAAAATCGAGCACCCTTAAGTCTGACAATGCTCCCAACATCAGATAACACCACCAGAGATCAAACCGGCTATCTCTTCCGAGGACAACCCCAATTCTCTTCCGAATATCTCTTGATTATGCTCACCAATGAGCGGAGCTCGCCTCCATACCCGCCAGGGAGTACGGCTAAACCTGTAAGGGGCACCAGGATAGCAAAAGAAAGCACCATGCTCAGGATGAGCCACCTCTACAAAAAATCCCCGTTCCAAGAGGTGGGGATTATGACTCACCACCTTTATCGAATTCACCACTGCCCAGGGAAGCCGGAGCAATTGCCCGAGATCCATCAACTCCCTCGCCGTATGCCTTATGGCCCATCCCCCCAGAACCTGAATAATGTGATCCACCTCTCTGCTTCTTACTGTGGGGTCACACCATCTCTCATCTTTCAAATCAGCAGCCATCCCCTCGCTGTCCAGCAACTCTACAAGGGTATCCCACTCCTGAAACAGAGTGAGTACTATATAGCCATTCTTACAAGGGAATACGCGAAAGGCATTGTCCCAATGCAAGCTGCCTTGCCTTCCGGCCACTACTCCTTCATAGAGGTAACGCACATTGACATGTTCTATCATCCCGGCTACGCACTCATGCATAGAGACATCCACAAGCTGACCACGGCCCGCCGAATGCCTATGGTACAAGGCCATCAGGGTGCCAATTGCTCCAAAGACAGAAGCAATGAGATAGGCCTGCTCTCCATAGGCCTTCAGCGGCGGAGTATCCGAGTCACCAGAGACATACATCTGCCCCCCAAGCGCCAAAGCCACTAGATCACATGATGCATAGTCCTTGTAGGGCCCCGTTTGACCGAAGTTGGTGATGGAAGTCATGATAAGGCGAGGGTTAAGCTCTTTAAGCGCTTCGTAATCCAGGGATAGCTTCTTCAGATACCCGGGAAGAAAGGCCTCTACCACCACATCTGCAGTGCAAGCCAGCTTCCTGAATACCTTTTGTCCCTCACCGTGCTCCAAATTCAGAGTAATACCTCGCTTACTGGTGTTGTTGTACCAGAAAGAGAGGCTTGTCTCAGCGTTCGGTGCATCATTCAGGAAAGGGCCTAATCTTCTAGCCGGGTCACCCCCAGGAGGCTCAACCTTGATTACATCAGCCCCCATATCGGCCAGGAGCTTGCCGCAAAAGGATCCCTTCTCGCTGGTCAAATCCAGGATCCGCAGGCCTTCCAGAGCAGTTCGCGTTGACAATAATGACATGAAGGAATTCCGATGACTACGTGGATCTATAGTAGCATTGACCTTTCGATCTGCTGACGATCCCCGCGTGGCTAGAGGCCAGCGTTACTCTGCAACCGATCTATCGCTGCCTTAATCCGCCTGAGACACTTATCCCTGCCCAGCACTATCATGGTCTCAAAAAGGGGAGGGGTAGCGGTGCGACCAGTGATTGCCACACGAATAAGGCCAAAGAATTCTCCCGTCTTGATAGACAACTCCTCTGCTAAGGAACGAAGCGAGGATTCCAGGTTAACCACATCAAACGGCTCCAGTGACTCCAACCTCAAGAGAACCATCCCCAGCAACTCACTGGCGCGCCCTCTGACCATGCCACCCTTCACCAGCAGATCCACAGGATAGTCCATCTCTTCCAGGAAGAAGAACCCGCCCACCTCAGCAAGCTCACAGAGCGTCTTCGCCCGTTCCTGCACCAGTGCCACAACCTGACTCGCATATCCGATATCCAGCGGGCGCTTCACCTGAACCGGGAGATGCCTCTCGAAATAGGGCAAGGCCCGTTGAGCCAATTCAGCATGGCTCAGCTTGCGAATGTAGAAGCCATTCATCCACTGGAGCTTCTTTATGTCAAATACTGCAGCCGTCCTGCTGATGCGCTCCAGAGAGAAATCCTTGATCAAGTCCTCCCGGCCGATAATATCGGTCTTGTCATCCAGTGACCAGCCCAGGAGGGCCAGGAAGTTGACTATGGCCTCCGGTAGATAACCCTGGTCCCGATAGTCCAGCAGGGCCGTGGCACCATGGCGCTTGCTCAGTTTCGACTTATCCGGCCCCAGAATCATAGGCAAATGGGCATACAGGGGTGGTTCCCAGTCGAACGCGTTGTAGAGTAGAACATGCCTCGGGGTGGAGGAAAGCCACTCATCAGCCCGCATGACATGGGTAATTTTCATAAAATGATCATCGATGATATTGGCCAGGTGATACGTCGGATAGCCGTCCGACTTCAGCAGCACCAGATCATCGAGCTCGCTGTTATCAAACGTTATGTTGCCGCGGATAAGGTCATGGAACGTCGTCTGTCCGCCAAGCGGCACCTTGAAGCGTATCACAGGCGCAACGCCTTCAGATTCGAACTGTGCCTGTTCCTCCGGGCTCAGGTCACGGCAGTGGCGGTCGTAGCTGCGCATCGATTCCTTGCGCTCCGCCGTCACAGCGCGCATCTGGGCCAGGCGCTCCGATGTACAATAGCATTTGTAAGCGCGCCCGCCCTCCAGCAATTGCTGCGCATACTTCTGGTACAGATCCCGCCGCTCCGACTGGAAATACGGCCCGTAATCGCCGCCAATCTCCGGCCCCTCATCCCAGTCAATGTCCAACCAGCGCAAGCTGTCAAGTATCGCCTCCACCGCGCCCTCTACCTTGCGCGACTGATCGGTGTCCTCAATGCGGACGATGAACTTGCCGCCAGTGTGCCTGGCGAACAGCCAGTTGAACAGGGCGGTCCTGATGTTTCCGATATGCGGGTATCCGGTTGGGCTGGGAGCATATCGCACCCGGACGCTTTCGGTACTCATGGCTCCCTGTCGATACAGTTATTTGATATAAGAACAGCGACTTCCATCGATCGTCTCCATTCTAACATCATCAGCATTGAGCGTCTATTCGAGAGTCATTCAATCGATCCGATCATTGACAAAGCCTAACAGAAATTGTACTTTAGTTGACATTTAAACTGATAGTCAGGGCAAAGCTACTTCAATTCCAGAGGATCAGCACAGAATTGGTTATTGCAGGGGAAATGATATGACTGAGACAGAGCAAAAAACTCCCTCCGATTTTATTCGGGATATCATCAATGACGACATCAAGAACAACAAATACGGAGGGCGCGTGCACACGCGGTTCCCGCCCGAGCCGAACGGCTACTTGCACATCGGCCACGCCAAATCAATCTGCCTCAATTTCGGCATCGCCGCCCAGTATAAAGGCCTGTGCAACCTGCGTTTCGATGATACGAATCCCACCAAGGAGGAACATGAATATGTCCAGTCGATCATAGAGGACGTACGCTGGATCGGTTTCGACTGGGAGGACAGGTTATTCTATGCATCGGACTATTTTGAGCAGATGTACCACTACGCCGTCCAGTTGATCAAAGATGGCAAGGCTTATGTCGACGACCTGAGCAGCGACGATACCAGGGAGTACCGCGGCACCCTTACCGAGCCCGGCAAGGAGAGCCCGTACCGCAACCGCTCTGCGGAGGAGAATCTCAACCTGTTCGAACGCATGAGGGCAGGAGAGTTTGAGAACGGCACACGAGTGCTTCGCGCCAAGATCGACATGGCATCGCCGAACCTCAATATGCGCGATCCGGTTATGTACCGCATCCTGCATGCAGAGCATCATCGTACAGGCAACAAGTGGTGCATCTACCCTATGTATGACTGGGCCCACGGACTCGAGGACTCTATCGAAGGCATCACTCATTCCATTTGTACGCTGGAATTCGAGGACCACCGCCCATTGTACGACTGGTTTCTTGACCAGCTTGGGGTCTATCATCCGCAACAGATCGAGTTCGCCCGCCTCAATCTCACCTACACTGTGATGAGTAAGCGGAAGTTGCTGCAGTTGGTGCAGCGGGGGCACGTCACCGGCTGGGACGATCCCCGGCTACTCACAGTCTCCGGTCTGCGCAGACGCGGGTATACGCCGAACTCCATCCGCAATTTCTGCGACCGTATCGGCGTTGCTAAGACAGACAGCACTATCGACATCGCGCTGCTTGAGCACTGCATCCGGGATGATCTGAACAAGAGCGCCCCGCGCGTTATGGCCGTGTTGAACCCCCTCCGTGTGGTCATCGACAATTACCCTGAGGGCCAAACCGAAGAGATGGATGCCATTAACAACCCTGAAGACCCCGGTGCCGGTACGCGCAAGGTGCCATTCTCACGCGTGCTATACATCGAGCAGGACGATTTCCGCGAAGACCCACCGAGCAAGTTCTTCCGTCTGGCCCCAGGCCGCGAGGTGCGGCTGCGGTACGCCTATCTCATCACCTGTGTTGGGCTGGTGAAGGATGAGCGCACCGGAGAGGTGGTCGAGCTGCATTGCACCTACGATCCAGCAACTCGCGGTGGGGACACGCCGGACGGCCGCAAGGTCAAAGGAACCATACACTGGGTTTCGGCAGCCCACGCGCTTGAGGCGGAGGTACGCCTTTACGATCGGCTATTTACGGCAGAAGACCCCGGCAATCTCACAGATGGGGGCAGTTTTGAAAGTGTCCTAAACCCCGATTCGCTGCAGATTCTGAGGGGTTATGTCGAGCCCAGTCTTGCAGGAGCGGCCCCGGGAAGCCGTTATCAGTTCGAACGGCTAGGTTATTTCTGCGTAGATTCAAAGGACTCTTCTACCGAACGGTTGGTATTCAACCGGACGGTTACCTTACGCGATTCGTGGGCCAAGATCGAGAAACAGCTTTGAAATGACACCCTTGTTATAAAGTGCGAGCCGCTATAGGAAACAAAGCCTACAACCGCGAGACTTTTTCCAGTGCTTCCTCGAGGTCCGCTGGCAGTTCCGATCGGAATTCCACATACTCTCCCGTGCTGGGAAGCCGGAATCCCAGCAGGAAAGCATGCACAAACTGCCTTTCAAGACATGCTGTTCTCATCCCATATACAGGATCACCAGCTACTGGCCAACCCATGCGCGAGAAATGCACCCGGATCTGATGAGTGCGTCCTGTTTGGAGCGTTGCCTCTACCAGGGTATAACCGTCCAGCCGTCTTCTCACCTTATAGAGCGTGCGGGCTTCCCTTCCCCCAGGGACTACCGCCATCCTTTTACGGTCCTTGGGATGCCGGCCTATGGGAGCTTCAATAACACCCTCTTCTGGAGAAGGATGTCCTTTGACCAATACAAGGTATTTTTTTAATACGCGGCGGCTCTTCAATTGCGCAGAAAGATTTAACTGGGCTACCTTGTTCTTGGCTACTACCATCACTCCTGAAGTATCTTTGTCCAGCCGATGTACTATTCCAGGACGCACCGAACCATCGATGTTTGAGATACCAGGACAATGAGCCAGGACAGCATTCATCAGGGTGCGACTCGGATGGCCGGGGGCGGGATAGACCGTGATACCAGCAGGCTTGTCAATGACCAGAAGGTCACTGTCCTCATAAAGAACAGCCAGTGGCATGTGCTCAGCAACAAGAGCAGGTGATGGTTCAGGCGGGGGCAAGTTGACGACAATAGCATCGCCAACCTTGATCTTGAGACTCGGCTTTGCCACCCTGTCATTCACGGTCACATGGCCACTATTGATCAGTTTTTGGACATGGGAACGGGTAAAGTCCTTATCTGATTCGCAGATATACAAATCGAGGCGTAGGCCTGCCTTAGCTGCTATGAGATGAATGGTTTTGGCTATTTCCATTAGCCATGCTTTGGCGTCTTTCGCAGGCGAAACCCGAAGATAAAGACAATGAAGAGAAGTGTACCTAGAAGGATAGCCATATCAGCAAGGTTGAAAGTCGGCCACTGAAAACGGCCCCAATGGATATCAACAAAGTCAGTCACATGGCCAAAGAATAGTCGATCGACCAGGTTGCCCAAGCTCCCACCAACGAAAAAACCCATGGCCACATTCATCAAGCTGTTATTGAACAGGCTATATCGATAGTAGAGGAAAAGGGCAACGACTACCACGACCAAAGGCAAAATCAAAGAAACTGTTGCCGGCATCCCAATTCCAAATATGATACCCCTATTGGCCACATAGGTCAGCCTGAAAATTCCCTCGCGTGGTACCGACTCCCCCAAAGCCAAATTCTCTCTGACCCACAGCTTGCTCAGCTGATCCGCAGCCAAAACTGAAAAGGCAATGATGAAAGGGCTTTTGGGGATTGTCAAACTATCTTGAAGGGAGTCTACCTTTTGCGCTTTTCGCCTCCTGCCGTGCTTTACAGCTGAGGCATAGATTCGCTTGAGGCAGGACCTCAAGCCGAGCCATTTCTACAGACTGGCCACAAATATCACAGAGGCCATAAGTCCCCTTCTCCAACTTCTGCAAGGCGTGCTCTACTTCACTGAGTTGTCCACTCACACGTCTCTCCAACGCCAGCCTCTTTTCCAGTTCAAAGGCCTCGGTAGCCCCCTCCTCCTTTTTCCCATAAGGGCTGCCTTCCTTTGTCTCACCCACAGCCGGAGCACTCGCTCGCAACTGATCCAACGCTTTGCCCAAGCGTTCCCGCTCTTCTTTTAACCGTCGACCGAGTTCATCAAAGGTGACAGCCATTTTGTTTCCTCTCCTCTACGTCAAGTCACTGCTTAGCTGCAACAGAGGAAACTCAGTTAGCGAAACAGTGAAATCAAACCAGCTTGTGGGAAAAGCTGTTTTTTGAATTGTAACCTGAGTCGTACAAATAGTCAAGCGCTGTAAGGTTATCATCCAATAATAGCCCTCACATTGTGGGCAACCACCACAACGTATTACTATTTGGTATTGGCTATTGGCATCAAAACGCAGGAGCCCAGATCAACAAGATGGACAAACTAGACAGAATCTCTCCCGCCAAGTTGGACAAGACACTCAGTCAATGGACACTGCCACTCCTCCCCTCAGAACTCGCAGTGTACCTGAAAACACAGCCAGAGAGAACCATGGACCTGAAAGAATTGAGCAATCGGGTGAAGAAAGAACTTTAGCCAGACCAAAGACAATCTCCAAAAGGCAAGGATTGAATTGACCGTCATGGACTGGCTATACACCTTCATAAGAGCAAACATCAAGCGGGGCCGGTTTTTTGAACTGGAGCGAGTGCTCAGCGAGAGGCGTGCCGACTGCCTGGGTTATGTCAAGATATTCAACATGCTGGGGAGGAGACTGGCACTGGACATAGGTGCCGTAGACGTAGTCATCGATAACGCAGGCAGATACATTCCCCATATAGTTAATATCCTCAAACTGGCCAACAAGAGAATCTATTTCATTGATCCTTGGTATGGTTCCAAAGACATAAACCACCAAAGAATAGGTCTACAGGTGAAAGAGGGATCAGGGTGGGTAATAAGGGATGTAAACCGGGATGAACTGGAAAGCCTCGCAGATGTCAGGGGACTACCTCAGCAGTGCATTGATGCCACAACCTACTACATGATGGCAAATCGCCACCTGGAAAAGGGACTCCGATACTCTGACGATAACGAACTTGGCAAAGCTATAGTCTGCTATGATGCCGCCATTGCACTGTATCCAGAAAACGCCCGCTTCTACTTCAATCGAGCCATTGCCCATGAGAACAAAGGAAATATAGAGCAGGCACAGAACGACTATACCAGAGCTATGCAAGACGAGCCCAGCCAGATTCGGGTCACGGCCAGGCAGCATGAAGAGGTAACCCAGCTAATGGGCTTGGATCAGATGCAAGTGAGCAGCAGGAACCAAGAGATATATCTGTTATATAAGAGATTCGTCACTGGTCAAGGGGTATCTCCAAAAGACATAGCTGCCAAATATCAAATATGCACAGGGGAAGTGGAAAGAATAACGTCACAAATAGAGCAAAGGCTACCACTTGTTATACAAAACATGTAGGTTAAATAAGGGGAGTTTCGCATAAAAGCCGGAGGGCTTACTCCTTATCTTCTTTTACCCAATATTCCACCTCGATCACTTTATTATCCCTTCTTGCACGCAGTCGAGATCTCAGAGTGGCAAGGTAGAAAACAAGGCCAAACACTGAAAGAAACAATAAGAAAAGAAAAAGGAGCAATACAAAGAGGATAATAAGCGGAGTAGCTATCAAAAACAGCGGTATCAGCCACCCCAGAGGAACTACCCTTGATAGCCTACCTACGCGAGTTTGATGAAACCAGCGACTTAAACCATCTGAATTCAGCCTAAAGAATTTCATCTCATCAACTTCCGAAAAATCCCCTCATTCCCTGAGCAAACACTTCCGGTTGCACCTCAATGTCAGCCTCGTAATGGAATCTCTCCAGAATACCCGTGTCATTGCGGTAAAATGGCCGAAGTACCGGCCTGGAAATCAGCTTGGCATGTAGGCAATAGTAGTTCAATACTTCTCCCAAAGGCCCTGAAAAGGTAGATAGGTTGAACGAGTTGACGCCCATCTGCCTATATCCGCGTAGCAAGCTGGTAACGCAATCGGCAAAATCAGATATCTCCGACTCACTCAGATCCGCCAGATTGCTTGTTCTGCGGAATATGATCTGTATCTCACGATTACCCTGGGGGGCATAGCTAGCAATAGCCACGACAGAATCGTTTTCTCCGATATATCTTTCACCTCTTCGCTCCTCCGCAATTATCTCTTGCCAAAACTTTCTCCCTGTCCTGATGAAATAGCCCTTACTGCACCTCAAAAGCCTCTGTTGATATGAGGTTGGCTTCCTATCCACCAGTATTTGCACATGAGGGTGGACAATGCTGGCTGCACTGGGAGGCAGATAGTTCCACAAATATATGGGGAACCTGGCCTTCCTATCCTGCAGCTGAATTAGCGATAAGTATTCTTTGGCTGCCATCATAGTATCAGCGATCATCTGCACTTGAAACTCTTCCAAACCAAGGAAATGTCTGCCACTCAGCACCCCAGCAGCATGATATTTAGCAAGAGGGAAAAGATTGGGGAAAAGACAGCACTCTCCTTTTCTTATTCTCCCCTTCGAGCAGAAGTCCGCTGTGAATAGTGGAGTATCTTCCTCAATATTCTCAGGGCAGAAAGGGCAATCCTCGGGCTTAGCAGTAATGTCACCCAGATTCTCCTCTACTGCTGTCTGCTTTATTCTGCTTGCCCTTCTGACATTTATCCGGCAGGGCACACGAGTAAGAGGATCCACTCTATATTCTATAGAGTGGACATCTCTTTCGAGAGATGCTGGCCTCAAGAGCTTTGCAGCTACGACGACCTTAGAGAATTTCAACTAGACGTTTCCCCTTGCCTTAGCATTGTATTAACCTTCCACCACTAATGCCCCCAGTTCATTCCCAGTGGAGACGCGAAACGCATCCACCTCCTGCATCACCCCATAAACAGGCAAATCGTTCAGAATTATGGTAATGATTCTTCTTCCCCGTGACAAGTCGCTGAAAAGTCAGCTCCTTAAAGTTTGTACCTTCGCAAGGTCATAGATTATAATTAACACCGCTGGGAAGTTGTGCTTCCAAGGAGGTTTTGCATGCCTGATTTGGCTTTCTTCAACAAACAGTTCGTGCCCCTCTCTGAAGCCAAGGTGGGTATTATGACACATGCCCTGAATTACGGTACGGCCTGCTTCGAAGGCATTCGCGGGAACTGGAATAGTGAACGAGGCCAGATGTACCTCTTCCGCCTCAAAGATCATTACCTGAGGATACAAAAAAGCTGCCATATCCTGAAGATCAACTTATCCTACAGCATTGACAAGCTGTGCGAACTCACAGTGGAATTGGTGGAGAAAAATGGTTATCGGGAAGATATCTATGTTCGCCCTATGGCCTACAAGAGCTCCCAGACTGTGGGTGTCCGGCTTCACAACTTAGAAGATGATTTCTTTGTTTTTGTGACGCCCTTCGGCCCTTATCTTGATCCAGAGAAGGGGGCCAGATGTTGTATCTCAAGTTGGCGTCGCATCGACGACAACATGATCCCGCCGCGGGCAAAGGTCACTGGGTTGTACGTGAACAGCGCTCTGGCAAAAACAGAAGCCTGGGAAAATGGTTACGACGAGGCTATCTTGCTGACCCAGGATGGGCATGTCTCTGAAGGCAGCGGTGAGAATATCTTTATTATTTCCGATGGGAAACTGATTACTCCTTCATCATCAGACAATATTTTGAGGGGTATCACCCGTGACACGATAATCAAACTGGCCAAAAGCGAATTTGGCATTGATACTACCGAGAGACCTATAGACCGCAGCGAGATCTATATCGCTGATGAATGCTTTATGACCGGCACTGCAGCGAATGTGACTCCGGTTACCGAGATCGACCACCGCAGCATAGGGCATGGGAAGGTCGGTACAATCACCAAAAAGATACAGCAGCTCTATTACGACATAATACGGGGCAAGAACCCTAAGTACCTCGACTGGTGCACTCCGGCATACCGTAGCAAGCTCGCATCCTAGGACTGGACTCATGAACATAGCAATAGTACAACACTGGGAATACTTTTTATTCGTATTCATAGCCTCTGTAGGAGTATTGCAGCTCGCAGCATCTTATAGCCAACTTAAGGGACTGCTCTTCTTCCAGAATAAGATCCTCTCATATCTGTTCGCTCTTCTGGCCATCGGAGGTTCTTTTGAATGGTTCTTCGGATATAATAATCGTATTGATACAGTGATGCGTCGAGTTGGTCTGGAGGGTGCACAGCAATTCCTCTATTTCAATCTAGCAGCCTTCCTCGCTCTAGTGCTCACCCTGATCGTTTCCTCTGCACTTCATGCCTACCGCCACAGGGCACAACGTGAACAAAAGGAATATCCGGAGGGATTGGGGGCACTCAGAGAAACCAGCTACTTCGAATCACTCAAGCATAGCCTCAGGTCAATATTTCAAGAGAAGACTCGATAACAGTGCAGATTGATAAAGACATCGTCCTGTGGGTTAATGGCTTGGTAGGCAAGTCCTCGATACTGGACAGGATCATGATCATCTTGGCTAACGATTACTTTATTCCTGTGAGCATCGCCCTCATACTGCTCTTTATATGGTTTATGGGCAAAGATCCAGCCCAGCGTGACAACTACCAGAGAGCGGTTGCCTGTGCGGCTATTAGCATGGGCTCAGCCTGCGGCTTTGTACTAGCATTCAATCACCTCTATCGCCACCCGCACCCATTCGAAGATATGCCTCAGCTTATGGATACCGTGAATCACATTTTCTATCGCATCCATGACCCCGGCTTCCCCAGTAATACATCCGCAGTTACTTTTGCTGCAGCGACGAGCATCTGGCAGAGAAACCGCAAGTTGGGGTTGCTTGTTTTTATACCCGCTATCCTCATGCCCCTGGCTAAACTTTACGCCGCCGTATACTACCCCTCAGACATCCTGGCTGGAGCAGCCGTGGGAATACTGACCAGTTACTTCATCTACAAGGTAGTGATGCCTTTGCTTCGATTCCCTATCGGTCTGATTTTCATAATGCTCAGGAAGCTTAGCCTTGCCTAAAACCCAAATCTTACTCGAATGACATTAGCTGCGTAACTCACAATCTCCCTCGCAGAGAATTTGGCCTCGCCCTTTGTCCTATCCGTGAATTCAATAGGTATCTCAACATAGCTAAAGCCATTTCTTACCAGCCTGTAAAGCGTTTCCATACCGATGGAGTAACCCTTTGAGCAAAAAACATCGAAATCCAACGACCTTAAGGCCTCCCGCCTATAGCACTTATACCCGCCAGCCCAATCTCCGATGTACCATCCCAATAGCAGTCGCGTATATATGTTGGCACCACTGCTGATCAATCTTCTCACCGGGCTTCTTTGTGATCTGCTTCCCATCACCAACCGCGAACCAATGACTACATCGTAATCTCTTATCTTTTCTAAGAATTGCGGAATATTTCTGGGGTCATGAGAAAAATCAGCATCCATTTCGATAATACAGTCAACGTCTTGCTCTCTGGCATACTTGAGACCAGCAATGCCAGCAGTACCCCTACCCCGTTCCTGCCGATGAATCACATGAATCTTCCCCGGTTTCTCCGCTGCTAACCTGTCAGCTATTTCACCTGTTCCATCAGGTGAGCTATCATCCACAACCACGATGCCCACATCACCCTGTTCCAATACCTGCTCGACAATACTCTCAATGTTATCCTTCTCATTGTAAGTGGGTAACATCACTATCGCTCTCATAACGGCCCCATTATATAGCGCCCGGGCTTCTCGTAAAAGTTGCATCGATGGTGCGACCATTCGTTCCTTACCTTACCATCCAACATAGCGATCAGCCTTCTTCACAATCCATATACCCGCCGGCAACTGAAAGACCTTAACCCAGCGTTGCGGAATTTCCTCACAGCAGGTATAATTTTCTTCATGGATAAAAAGGCCTTAAGTGGATTAAAGGTACTGGAGTGCGCCGATTTCATAGCTGGACCTTACTGCGGTAAGCTTCTGGCTGATCTTGGCGCTGAGGTAATCAAGGTGGAGAAACCTGATACCGGCGACGACTCAAGAAGACACGGCCCATTTCCGCAAGACATACCAAAC
The DNA here is from genome assembly GCA_963720375.1 of uncultured Chloroflexia bacterium. Lineage (GTDB taxonomy): Bacteria > Chloroflexota > Dehalococcoidia > UBA2247 > RBG-13-53-26 > JAPLHP01. The sequence goes on from CAVRFM010000019.1 coordinate 130,363, forward strand.
CCTGAAAAGAGTGGCCTTTTCCTCTACCTGAACGCAAATAAACTTGGCATAACCCTCGATGTCGAGAGTAGTACAGGAGCCAACATACTAAAAGAGCTTTTGAAGGAAACCGACATCTTCATAGAAGATAAACCCCCAGCGACAACGGAAAGGCTGGGACTCTCCTATCCAAACATCCGAAAAGTAAACCCCCATGCTATTATGGTTTCTCTCACCCCCTTCGGACAGAGCGGGCCTTACAGAGACTACAAGGGGTATGCCATAAACTGCAGTGCGCTGGGTGGGCAGAGCGTCTGTGCAGGTGAACCCGGAAGAGAACCCTTAACCCCACCGCTAAGCCTGGGACATTACCAGAGCGGGGCAGCCGGTGCTGCAGCTGCCATGGCAGCTATATTTGCCCGAGAAGCAACCGGTGAAGGGCAACATATTGACGTCTCTGAAGCGCAGGTTTGGGCTACTCTTCACACCGGGAATCAGGAATCAGCCTTCGTAATGCACGGAATGAAGCGCATGAGGTGGGGACATCGCACCCCAGGAGTTTATCCATACACCATACTACCCTGTAAGGATGGCTTCATGAGCATGATCGCTATCCAAGGCTACCAATGGAAGAGGTTCCTGGAGCTTATTGGCGATGGAGAAGTACCCGGTTGGTATTCCAACGAACCTAGATTCCAGGATCGCCGCGAAATAAGTTTGAAGTACGCCGATGAGATGGATGGACTTCTGGCTCCCTGGCTGACCACACACACCAAGGAGGAGATACATCACCTCTGCCTGGAAAAAAGGATCCCTTTCAGCCCTGTCAAGAACATAAAAGAGGTAGTTAACGACAAACATCTCGAAGTGCGGGAGTATTTCGTAGAAATAGAGCATCCAGCCGCTGGCAAACTGAAGTATCCCGGCGCCCCGTGCAAATTCTCAGAAACGCCCTGGAAAATGGAAAGACCCGCCCCCCTGCTCGGGGAGCATAACGAGGAAATCTATTGTCACCGCCTCGGATATCCCAGAGAAGAGCTGGTTCAACTTCACAGGGGAGGAATCATTTGAGTCCACATAAACAACGTCCCCTTCAAGGCTATCGAGTGATCAATTTTGGTTGGGTGTTCGCTGGCCCCTATCTGGCTAGCATGTTAGGTGACCTGGGAGCCGAAGTAATAAAGGCAGAGACAAGGAGTCGCGTAGACTCTATGAGACTCAGTCCCGACAATCTGGACAGAGACCCAGATAGAGACCCATGGTTTCACAGTGGGGTCCGCAATCAACTGAGCGTTACTATAGATATGGCCAAACCCGAGGCCATACCGGTGCTCAAGAACCTCGTCAGGATAAGTGATATTGTGATTGAGAATTTCTCTCCCCGTGTTATGAAAGATCATACCCTGGATTATGAGTCATTGGTAGCAGTGAACCCCGCTATCATCATGATTTCCCTGCCTGCCGCTGGAAGCTATGGCCCCTTGAGGGATGCCCAGACTTATGGACCTTCACTGACCGGTCTTGCTGGCATTGACAGTATGGTAGGCTACTACGGTGAACGTGTCTTGGGTCTGCAGCAGGCATATGCCGACATCAATAGCTCCCTTCACGGAGCTTTTGCTGTCATGGCTGCTCTGTACTACCGCAAGAGAACTGGTAAAGGACAGCATATCGACATGGCGCAGTTGGAAGCAGTACTCAGCACTGCCGGTGAGGCAGTATTGGAATACACCATGAACGGGAGAGTTCTGGGTACTATGGGTAACCGCCATCCCACAATGTGCCCTCACAACAATTACCGCTGCAAAGGAGACGATAAGTGGGTTTCCATCGCCGTGCAGACAGAAGAGGAATGGAAGGCTTTTTGTGAGGCCATTGGTAATCCTCCCTGGGTACAGGATGAAAGATTTGCCGATAGATATAGCCGGATTAAGAATCAAGAAGAACTGGATAAACTCATCTCACAGTGGACCATCAACTACACCTACTACGAGATAATGGAAACACTTCAGAAGTTTGGAGTCGCAGCGGCACCCTGCCTCGACACTGAAGGAAGGTTCTTCGACCCACATCTCCAGGCAAGGCAAACGTATATGGAGGTCGAACACCCCGCCACAGGTGTAGACTGGGTGGCCAATTCAGCCTGGAGAATGTCGGAAAACCCAACTGAGATTCATCACCGCTCACCATTATTTGGAGAGCATAACAACTACGTTTTTAGAGAACTCCTGGGCATGACTGACGAAGAGATCACCCGTCTGGAAGAACAGAAGGTTCTCTACTAGAATTATTGATGCTGGAGCTTCTCCTAGACGGGGCCGACCAGCTAGGCCTTACCCTCACTCCAGAGCAAGTTAAGCAATTTCAACTCTACTACGAAGATCTGGTCGACTGGAACAAGAGGGTAAATCTGACTGCCATCACCAGTTATGAAGAGGTACAGCTCAAACACTTCCTGGACTCCCTCACTATAGTACCAGCCTTGAGGGATATGGCATGGGCGAAAAGGAATCTTTTTTTAATAGACGTTGGCACCGGAGGCGGAATTCCGGGCATTCCCTTGAAGATCGTCCTTCCGGAAGCCAGAGTAGTACTGCTGGACTCTGTGGCCAAGAAAACAGCTTTTGTACAACATATGGTGAATAGACTCGGTCTTGAGCAAGTACAGGTTTTAACCGCACGCGCCGAAGACATCGCTCATCAATCAGACTACCGCGAGATGTTTGACTTAGTCGTATGCCGCGCTGTCAGCAAGCTCGCCACCATCGCCGAGTTGACTCTGCCGCTATGCAAGAATGGTGGGATCGTTGTCGCCCCCAAGAAAGGGCAAATCGAGAGAGAACTAAGCCAAGCCACTAAAGCGATAGATATTCTCGGCGGTAAGGTAGGAGAGATCAGGCAAGTGGATCTGAAAGACCTAGAGCAACACCACCTAGTCATTCTGAATAAGGCATTACCCACCCCATCAAAGTATCCCCGTCGTGCCGGCATGCCAGCAAAGCATCCTCTTTAACCCTGTAATACCAAACCCAAAACTCAAACATGACCTGAATAGAAACCGTGTGTGAAATTCAGCACCTTGCTTCTTCTGATCAAGAGAAAGCCTCAGGCTGCAGCTTGTGACGACGCTAGTATCTTGACATACTCTCGTTGCTGATAATATTGCTAACTCCTGTCTTATACTTTACCATTATGATGTATTTTCTGATCACCACAAAACTATCGACTTCGTAGAAATCAAATAAGATGAACCCTGGGTGTTAAAGCATATGTCATCCTTTGAAATCTCCTCTGAATTTAGACCTACTGGCGACCAGCCCCAAGCAGTGGAAAAGCTGATAGATGGACTATCTAAAGGATATAGACGGCAAACACTCCTGGGAGTAACCGGCAGCGGCAAAACCTTCACCATGGCTAATGTCATCGAAAGAATTCAGAGGCCTACCCTAGTCATCTGCCATAACAAAACCCTGGCGGCCCAGTTGTACACTGAGTTTAAGGATTTTTTCCCTCGCAATGCTGTGGGATATTTTGTCAGTTACTATGACTACTACCAACCAGAGGCATATATTCCCCGCACTGACACATATATAGAGAAGGAAACAGACATAAACGAGGAAATCGATAAGCTGCGCCATGCTGCTACCCGTGCACTCTTTGAGAGAAGAGACGTGGTTATCGTAGCTTCAGTCTCCTGTATCTACGGTTTGGGTTCACCTGAAGAGTATCACAGCTTTGTGGTTGGGTTGAAGAAAGGTGAGAAACGAAATCGGAATAAAATAGTGCGCCAACTCGTTGATATGCAGTATCAGCGAAATGACATCGAATTTAGCCGCGGCAGGTTCCGCATTCGGGGTGATGTTCTGGAAATCCAGCCCTCTTACGAAGAAAAAGCAGTGCGGATTGAATTCTGGGGAGATGAAATCGAACGTATTATGGAGATCGACCCGCTCACCGGAGAAGTGCTGACAGAATGTGACTATATAGATATCTACCCCGCAAAGCATTTCGTCACCTCACGTGAAAAACTAGTTGCAGCCATATCCGATATCCGAGCAGAACTGGAAGAAAGAATAGCAGAGCTTCAAAGCCAGGAAAAACAGCTAGAGGCAGCCAGGTTGGAGACACGCACCAATTATGACATCGAGATGCTCCAGGAGGTGGGGTATTGTACCGGGGTGGAGAACTACTCCCGCCATCTTTCACGCCGTCCTCCAGGCAGTCCACCATCGACTCTCCTTGATTACTTTCCCGACGATTTCTTGTTGTTTGTCGATGAATCACACATGACCCTGCCCCAAATCAGGGGAATGTACCACGGCGACAGAAGTCGAAAGGAAACACTGGTAGGATATGGCTTCCGCCTGCCATCTGCTCTGGATAACCGCCCCTTGACCTTTGAAGAATTCGAGAATCGCATCAATCAGGTTATCTATGTCTCGGCCACACCCGGACCTTACGAATACGAACATGGTCAGCAGATAGCAGAGCAACTTGTCCGCCCTACTGGCCTGCTCGAACCTTCCGTTGAGGTCAAACCCACCAAAGGCCAAATAGACGACCTTCTGGAACAGATCAAAAATCGCGTCAACCACGGTGAACGTTGTCTGGTAACCACCCTCACTAAGAGAATGGCAGAGGAACTTTCCGAATACCTCATAGAAATGGGGGTAAAGACTCACTACCTTCATTCAGAGATTGAGACACTGGAAAGGGTAGAGATTCTGCATGACCTCCGCCTTGGCGTCTATGACGTAGTAGTGGGGATAAATCTTCTCCGAGAGGGGCTCGACTTACCAGAAGTGAGCCTGGTAGCTATTCTTGATGCCGATAAAGAGGGTTATTTGAGGTCAACAGGGGCACTTATTCAAACCATGGGACGTGCTGCCCGCCACGTTGATGGTCACGTCATCATGTATGCCGACTCCATCACTGATTCAATGAGGGCTGCTATTGATGAGACATACCGGCGTCGTTCAGTCCAGGAAGCTTATAACCGCGAGCACGGTATTACCCCGCAGAGTATCAGAAAAGCCATAAAAGATATAACCGACAGAGTCAAGGCAGTTGCCGAGGCCCATGTCCCTTATGAAGCAGACCGTTCCTTCTCCAAGGACCAAATAGCCGGCCTGATCAAGGATCTGGAATCCCAGATGAAGAGTGCTGCCAGAAATCTAGAATTCGAGAAGGCAGCCCTTCTGCGTGACCGCATCATCGAACTCAGAAAGCAGCTAGTCGAGTTTCAACAAATTGATAGCGGCAACGAGCAGAATTCCAGGCCACATCCCGTCAAAGAGGGAAAAAACAAAGAGTCTGTTAAAAGTCATCATAAAGTGGTTAAATAGGGACAGAAATATACAATGAACGATGAAAAAAATCCAAGGAGCCACTCATCGATGGATTGGCGACATTGCGTCAAGGGGTCGATGAATTGAGAACATCATCAGACATCCTCCACAACCAGGCTCAACAATTGCTCGACAGCCTATTCGGTAATTCCCCGACCGTCATCCACATTGTCCAAAACGGAATCATTCAATATGTCAACCATCAGTTCCAAACATACACAGGTTACAGCAAGGCAGAATTGCTGGGCATGGATTATTTCACGCTTGTCGTACCAGAGGACAGGGATGAGGTAAGAGATAATGCTTTAAAGATACTGAGGGGGGATTTGCCCTCTCCACATGAATACAGGATTGTCACCAAGAACGGCAAGATAGGATGGGTAGCAGAGACGATCATATCTATGCAGTTCCAGGGACAACAGGCAGCCTTAGGAAGCTTCATAGACATTACCGAACATAGGAAGATAGAACAAACCTTAAAAGAATCAGAGGAGAGATATCGGACACTGTTTGAGTCCGCTGAGGAAGGGATACTTGTAATAGACAACGAGACAAACACATTCACGTATGCTAACCCAGCCATATGTAGAATGTTGGGATATAGTCAAGAAGAAATAAGGGGAATGGATAGGAGTGCCATTCATCCATCGGATGAATGGGAGCACATACTCTCTGAAATCGAGGCTCAGGCGACAGGGGAAAAAGCGCTAGCATCAGACATTCCCTGCATTACCAAAGACAGAACTGTGATATATGCAGATATAAGCACAACCAAGGCTTTGATAAACATGAAGGAGTGCACCATAGGCTTCTTCAGAGATATTACCGAACATAAACGGATAGAAGATGAACTGTCAGAGTCAGAAGAGAAGTTGCGCGCCATATTCGAATCCGTTGCGGACGGAGTCATGGTCACTGATCTAGAAGGCACCATCACTACACTGAATGATGCCGCAGTTTATCTTTACGGATATAGCAGTAAAGAAGAACTCCTCGGACGGAGTGCTCTCGACTTTGTTTCCCCAAAAGACCGCGCTAAAGCCATAGAGAACATGAAACAGACATTACAATACGGCCGAAGCGGTAATACTGAGTATACACTGCTGACCAAGGGTGGCAGAGAAATTGATGCCGAGTTAAGCAGTGCACTGCTGAGGGATAAATCTGGGAAACCAGCAGGATTTATTGCACTTACAAAGGATATCACTGAACGCAAGAAGACTGAAGAGGAGATACTCCAGCGCAACCAGGAACTGGCCGCTCTACATCAAGTATTAACGTCAATAACCCACACCCTCGACCTTGACAAGGTGATTAAGGAGATTGTCTCTCAGGTTGGCAAAGCGCTCGAGTCTAATTACACCAGTATTGTGATGGTGAATGAAGACGGCAGCCTCGGTGTAGGTAGTGAGGAATTTGTAGGCATTCCTTCATTATCTACAAAGACACAGCCACATGGTGTTACCAGAAGGATAGTAGATATTACACCACCTCCTATCAGAGCACGACCACATGGAGTGACCAGGAGAATCCTCGACAGTGGTCAACCTGTGATCATCGACGATGTAGACACCGTCGAAGGCACCAATCCTGTCCTTCTTGCAGCAGGGATTAGATCATACGCCGGTGTGCCTATAAAGTCTAAGAATACCATCATCGGAGTTCTATTCGTCCACAATACAAGGCGAAATGCCTTTGCCGGCAAAACGAAACTGCTTATCGCCTTTGCTGACGAGGCAGCTATCGCCATCGAAAATGCTCAACTTTACAAGGAAGCAAGCACAGCTGGGGCACTCCGCGAGGCTGACCGCCTCAAGACCGAGCTTCTGGCCAATGTCTCCCATGACTTGCGCACACCTTTAACTTCAATCAAAGGCTACACCACAACCATACTCCGCCATTATGAGAAGCTCAGTGACAAGGAAAAACACGACTTTCTTCACGAAATTGATCTCGCAAGTGACAGGCTTACCGAACTCATTGAGAACCTGCTACAACTTTCAAAACTCGAAGCTGGTGGGTTCCTTATGAACAAGGAGCCCATTGCCATTACTTCTATCGTCAACAACGCCATAGAGGATACGGAACAGAAGGCAAAGAATTACCATTTTGTCACGCGGTTTGCTGAATTCTTACCCCTGGTGGAAGCCGATCCCCGCCGCATCCGCCAAGTACTGGACAACCTCCTGAGCAATGCAGTCAAATACTCGCCAGAGGACACAGAGATTTCGGTGCAGTGCGAATCGAATAAACAGGAGCTTATCGTCCGTGTTCATGACCAGGGTATCGGCATCAGCCACCAAGAGTTGGACAAGGTCTTCGAGCGTTTCTACCAGGCTGCTTCTGGGCAGTCTCACAAGGGTGGTGGTGTTGGTTTGGGTTTAGCCATCTGTAAGGGTATAATAGATGCTCACGGAGGTCGCATCTGGGCAGAGAGCGAACTGGGGAAAGGCAGTATCTTCACATTCACGCTGCCACTGTCACCTCAGAAAAGTAATAGCTTAGACTAGAGTGCTAGCTAATGACAACAAGAGCAAAGCGGGAGGTGTAGCCAATGCCCCAACGTAAACCATTGATCTTAGTTGTTGATGACGACCCAGGGATCCTAAAACTCGTTAGCCTCAACTTAGAGTTGGAAGGCTACCATGTAATCACAGCTCGTGATGGCAAGACAGCTCTAGAACTCATCGAGAATGAGCAGCCGACATTAGTCATTCTTGACATCATGATGCCTGGCATGGATGGCTTCCAGACATGCGAACGTATCCGCGAATTCTCAGAGGTGTCAATCATAATGCTCACTGCCAAAGGTCGTGCTGAGGATGTAATACACGGCTTAGATGTTGGTGCCGATGATTATGTAATCAAACCCTTCAGCACCGATGAACTACTGGCTCGAGTAAGAGCAGTACTTCGCCGAGCAAAGTTCCCAGAGGAAATGCCACAACCACCATTTATTTCAGGGCAGCTGTGCATAGATTTTTCCCGACACCAAGTGACCATAGCCGAAGAAGAGGTCATGCTGACTCCCACCGAGTACAGGATTCTCTGCTTGCTGGCTCGTAATGCCGGTAGAACCATTACCCAAGACCAGCTTCTGACTGAAGTCTGGGGACAAGAATACTGTGGCGATACCCATATTCTTCAAGTGGCAGTGGCTCGTCTGAGAAAGAAAATCAGTGATGATCCCAGTAACCCCAAATATATCGTTACCAGACCGGGTATTGGTTACACCCTTAAAAAGCCCTAATCCCTGATGCAGTGTAAGGCAGTAGTAAACCAGCATCGCTCAAAGTGCCTCTGCGATCTGTAGCAGTGTCTCCGCCATTGCTCGCGTTAAATATCCTCAAGCCAGCACCATCTGATGCTCAACCAATCTCCAACTGTGACCCTTCGGTGATATTTTCTGTACAGCCAGAGGAGAATTTGTGAGATCAGTGGTTACTGCTGAGACACAGGCGTAACTCCATCCTAGTAGAATTTGGTCAATCCCTGGATATGACCAGGACATGACTGTAGAAAGAATATTATTGAGTAAGGATGTATAAATATGTCTCAGCAGAAACCACTGATCTTAATCGTTGATGATGACGCAGGGCTAGTGAAACTGGTTAGCCTCAACCTGGAATTAGACGGCTACCAAGTAATAACAGCCGCTGAAGGTAAGACTGCACTCCAGCTTATCAAGACTGAGCAGCCAGCATTAGTCCTCCTCGACATCATGATGCCAGTCATGGATGGGTTTCAGGCATGCGAACGTATACGAGAGTTCTCAGAAGTGCCCATTATAATAATCACAGCTAAGGGCGGGGTTGAAGATGTGGTTCATGGCCTCGATATCGGTGCTGATGATTACATAACCAAGCCTTTCAGCATTAACGAGCTTCTGGCCAGAGTAAAAGCGGTGCTTCACAGAGCAAAGTTTCCACAGGAAGAACCACAGCCTCCATTCATTTCGGGCCAGTTGCGCATAGACTTCGACCATCATTTGGTAACCATAGATGAGAGAGAGGTTATGCTGCCACCCACCGAATACAGGATTCTCTGTCTGCTGGCTCGTTCCGCCGGCAGAGTGATTACTCACGACCATCTTCTGACCGAAGTTTGGGGGCGAGAATATCGCAGCGATACACACATCCTCCAAGTAGCTGTCGCACGCCTGAGGAAAAAGATCGGGGAGGATCCCAGCAACCCTAAGTACATTGCCACCAGGCCAGGGATCGGTTACACCTTCAAGAAACCGAAGGAGCAAGACTGTTCAAACTATGGCGAGCCCATATACTGTACCGCGGGACGTGAACAAGGGGAATAGCCTCATTCCCCAAGTCTCACTGATGCCTCTGCTCGGCCATAACCTGGCATCAACATTCTGCCCAATTCTGAAGACTACCTGGAAACAGATGGCATAGCGACCCCTCCTTAATCCCCCATCATTGAACCAGCAGTCGATAATACTCCACCATCAATACCCGTTAACTTAATTCAGTCCTAGAGAATATCCGATGTGCGGCATTTATGCTTAGTGGTATTGACAAAAACATAACTACTTAATACAATAAGCCCCCTAGGGTGCGGCGAATCGGAGGCTGTGCTGCAATTGATTAGGTTTTGAGGAGCAAATAGCAGAACCGAGCGGGGGGTTGGTTTTGATTACCGTTAGCTCCACCAGAAGGAGAGGTGATCAAGGTGAATAAGGAAAGCCTTGACCTGAGGCGGAACGGAAACGGCAATAGAAAAGTGAACGCTCGCCGTTCCAATATCGAAATAATAGCCGATATGCTCAGGATAGGAGAGAAGGGTGCTGGCAAGACAGAGATTATGTACAGCGCTAACATGAGCTATACCCAGATACAGAAATACCTCGTTTTTCTCGTAAACCATGGCTTTGTTAACCGGGTGACTGTAGGCAATCCTCATGTCTATTATCAGTTGACCCCCAAAGGAGCCCGGCTGCTGGAAAGCATAGACGTCATAACCGAAGTGCTCGGCTTCCAAGCCGGCAATGAAGACTAGGGCGGATGGGTCACTAGAATAGGGGAGCAAGAGGAGTATCATGATGAAAGGAGACCATCAAGTGTCTGAAAGAAGAATACTAATAGTAGATGCCGAATTGATCGAGAGAATAGACGCCAATCGCAACGATATGAGCCGTATGGAATTCCTCGAGTTCCTCATGGATAGTTACTTGAACAAGGAAGTCAAGCATGAAGATATTCCACCTCACGCCGACCTTCACCAGTTCCGAGAGGAGATAAAGGACCTGCTCAAGGGTCTCGTGACAGATACCCAATTGAAGAAAGAAACCGATACAGACGATTTTGTAACCAGAGAGGAACTACACCAGTTCCAAGACGGGATAAGGGATATGCTGCGGAGTTTCCTCGATTTCTTTCTCACCTACGGGCTTGAAATGGGCAAGGAACCTCAGGATAGTGAGTTTCAGCAGCTAAGCCAGAAGCTGCAATCTCTGGATCGCTCCCCAAGAAAAAGATAAGGGCGACTGAGATAGTCTTTTCCCCCGTTTCCCTCCTGTCTGTTTCATTTCCCCCCTTTCTGCTGTCTGCACACAGTCACTAGAACTATCTTCTAGAACACAATCACTTCCAAACTCCATCAAGACTCCCCATAATAGCCGCATGTGCATATTCTACATATGCCTAATGGGGGGATTCCTCTCACTCCTCATCCTAAAGAGTGAGAGGGGGGAGGTGTATTGTGACTAGACCAATCGATCTGTTACGCCAAGGCAGGAAGGAAGAACTGTGGCAGATGTGCTGCGGCTTTATCGACCTTCCACTTGATCAGTTCATGGCCATTCAGAAGCGATTGCTCCTGGAACAAATCGGACTGCTGAAGAACTCTCAATTGGGCAGAAAGGCAATGTGCGGAGCTATGCCGGATACCGTCGAGGAATTTCGAAAGTATGTGCCTTTCACTACATATGCCGACTACTGTCCCGACCTGCAGGAGCGCCGCGAGTACGGGCTGCCTGCCAAGCCAGCTCACTGGGTAAGAACCTCCGGCTACAGCGGTACCTATGATATCAAATGGGTTCCCTGGTCAGACCGCTTCACCGCGGAGGCTGAAAAAGTATGCGCAGCTTGTGCCATCTTCGGGCTATCACAATACCGCGGTGACATCAATTATGCCAGCGAGCACTGGAAAATACTGTATACCGTCGGTAGCCTTGAATATGCCTCCGGCATGGTCGGCTACCTTACCCAGCAGGCATTTAACTTCGATTTCCTACCCTCCACCGTAGGAGAACTAACCTTCACCGAGCGAATAAGGGCCGGTTTCACTCAAGCTCTCTACGAAGATCTCGATGGCTTCGGCGGCCTTCCTTCGGTATTGGTAACCGTAGGACAGCAGATGCAGGAGCAGCCCCAAAAGCCTGACATTGCCTTCCTCAGAAAGCATCCCAAAGCCATGCTTCGCCTGGCGAAGGGTCTGGCCAAGAGCAAGCTCGCCCGCAGACCTATGCTCCCTAAAGACCTGTGGGATATCAAGGTTATACTTGGAGGCGGCACCGACTCAGCGGTTTTCGGCAAAAAAATCGAGGAAATGTGGGGCAAGCGTCTCCTTGAGCTGTACGCCGGCACCGAGGGAGGGGTCTATGCCGCACAGACATGGGACTACGCAGGCATGACCTTCGTTCCCAATCTCAACTTCTTTGAGTTCATCCCCGAGGACGAACATTTCAAATGGCAGATGAATCACTCCTATCAACCAAAGACCATATTGCTGGATGAGGTGAAGCCAGGCCAGAACTACGAAATTGTGATCACCAACCTGCACGGCGGAACCCTGGTCAGATTCAGACTCGGCGACATGATCACCATAACCTCCCGCCGCAACGAGAATCTGAACATCGATATCCCCCAGATGGTCTTCTATGGCCGGGCTGACTACCTCATTGATATCGCTGGCCTCGGTCGACTCACCGAACGAATCATTTGGGAGGCCATCGAGAACACCGGCATCCCCTATGCGGACTGGACAGCCCGCAAGGAGGCAACGGGTGATAAGACCCTGCTTCACATCTACATCGAGCTGAGATATCAGGACGGCCTGAGGGAACCAGTCGTAGCCGCAGCCATCAGCCGCGAACTCGATAAGCTGGATACTAAGTACCACCATAACCCCTACAACATCTATGATGATACGATCGCTCCTGAGAGCAGACGGGATTCGAGTCAGATAGAGGTTACCTTCCTTCCCCGGGGCGCCTTCACTAACTATGTGGCCCAGCGTCAGGCTGAAGGGGCTGACCTGGGACACCTGAAACCACCCCACATTAATCCTTCAAGCAAAGCACTCACCCTGCTCACCACAGCAACGGCAACAGTACCAGCAACAGCAGCAGAGGTCGTCAGTGCAGTTCGATAACTCCACTGCGTTCTGACCAGGCAAGAGGGGGGCATGGCGGGCAGGGCCCCCTGCCCGCCATGCTGACTCGCATGCACTGCCTCAATCGGGCAGCCGGAAGCGCCAGCCTTGCGAACAAACAATGCCACCGGAAAGTGCTTTGAACCTATTCAGCTCATTACTATTACCCATTTGGGACTTCCCAAAATCATCACTAAATGCAAAAATTCGGCATGACATTATTATCAAAAACACAGGATTGTGATCAGCAGGGAAGAAAGAAATGGACTCTCCCTTTGACAAGCAACTGTATTTGGGAGAATAATCGGCTGTCATGAGTAGTAGTCACGTCCTAATTCCCCTTATTGCCAGCATTGTCTTTCTGTTTCCGCTGGTAATCGTGTTGCTCCACCGCCCCTGGCGGGCACAGGACACTCTTTTCCTTCTATACCTCATACCTGCCATGTTATGGAGCCTGTGTGATTTTATCCTCCGCCGCAACTTCTTCCAGGAAAACCAGGAATTACTGGTGAAGATCATTGTCTGCCTCGTTATTTGGATGGTAACTCAGTTGCACTACATCCTGCGTTATTACGGCACAGGCAAGATCCAGAAAATTCCCTTTGTCTATCTTCCACTCGCGGCTACTATCGCTCTGACAATCTCCAACATCATCCCACAACACGTAGAGGTCAGTCATGACGCCATCAGGGTAGAATACGGTGTCTGGATACTGCCCGTAGCCCTTTCTATCCTGGTCTTCATAGCCCACGACATATATCTGCTGCTGCGAAAGTGGCGCACCTCCGTACAGCTCACCGAGCGTAACCAGCTAACATACCTGATAGCAGCGACTATGGTCGGGGCGCCCTTCCTTCTCACCTCGCTCATCCCCTTCGGCACCACTTATGCCACCGCTCATATGGGGAATCTAGCCGTGGCTCTCATCTTCGTGTATGCTATTGCAGCCCACCGTCTGGTCGATGTCGGAGTGGCCCTGCGCCGGGTACTGGTGTACTTCTGGCTAACCACCATCACCGTTCTCGTATATAGCGTCTTATTCTGGCTCGCCTCCAAGGCCTTTCACTTCGTATTCAAACCTATAGAGGTTGTATCAGGTATCATTATCACCTTTGCCTGCACCATCCTCGTCTACCGGCTATACAGCCTCTTTCGCCAGGCAATAGAGGGGATATTTATCGGGAAGAAATACAACTATCGTCAACACCTGTTAGAGTTCATCTCCGGCACACCCACCATCGCTAATCTCGAAGCATTCGGCAATCGGATGCTTTCTCTGCTCTCTCAATCCACAGACAGCGAGCGAGCCTGGTTATTGCTACCATCCATAGGGAATGCATGTTTTGAAACCCGCTCCAGCTACACCCTGGATAACACTGATGCAACACCACTCAGAGTAAGACAGGATAGCCCCTTGTCCACCTGGCTTAAGCGGGAGGCCAGCCCACTGTCTCGAAGAGAGCTGTCCATTCTCCCCGAATTTGCCTCTCTGTGGGAGGAGGAAAGAAAAGAGTTTGACTCAGCCAGAGTGGAGACGTTTTTCCCGATCATCAATGACGGCAGGCTTGTAGCCATAATAGCCCTGGGTAAGAAGCGAAGTGGCGGGGCACACAGCCTTGAGGAAATAGAATTGATTACATCGGTGGCCAACCGCATCAGTGCCAACATAGAGAAGGAATTTCTCCGTGAACAACTGCAGGCTAAAGAAGAGGAGTTAACTGTCTTCAACCGTTTGATGACTATCATGACCTCTAGCATCAACATCCGTGATGCCTTCGATCGCTTCTCACAAGAACTGAAGAAGGTACTTCCTGTCGACTGGGCCACGATTGCCCTGGCTGACGGGGATGAGCTTCACTTCCTGGCTCTATCCAGCAACACACCTACACCATGGAAGGCCGAAGAGAGAATCCCCCTTTCCGGGACAGGTACAGAGTGGGTGATGAAAGAGCAAAGGAACGCATATGAACCCGACCTGGCAAAGCAGAAAAGGTTCTCAACAGGAGAAAAACACCTGAAGCAGGGAATTCGTTCCATTATCTACGCGCCTTTGATCTCCGCCGGAAAGAGCATCGGGTCACTAACTATCGCTAGCCGCTATCCTCAAGCATACAATGCCAACCAAATAAACCTCCTGGAGGAACTGGCCTCACAGATCACAGCGCCGATTGAAAACTCCCAGCTCTATTATCAAGCTAGAGAAAAGGCCCGCATTGACGAGCTCACAGGATTGTTCAACCGCCGTCATTTTGAGGAAAGGCTGAAGGAGGAAATCACTCGCCATGCTCGCTACGGCGGCACTTTCTCTGTCCTTATGCTCGATCTTGACTCATTTAAGATCTACAATGATATCTTCGGGCACCCCGCCGGCGACGACCTGCTAAGACAAGTAGGAGTTTTGATCAAGAATTCTATCCGCACTAGCGACCAAGCCTTCCGATACGGCGGCGATGAATTTGTCGTCCTTCTGCCCCACATCGATACCGATAGTGCCTACCACGCGGCAGAGCGAATCCGCCAAGATATTGCTCGCCACATGCAGTTAAGCTCTACCGGTGTCACTGCCAGCATCGGGTTGGCGAACTGCCCCGACAACGGCGTAACACCCGCCGACCTGGTTAATGTGGCTGATACAGCCCTGTACTACGCTAAGTATAATGGCGGCAATCGGACCTATCTTCCCACCAAGGTTCTATCCACTCCGATGCCCGAGATAAGCCGAGAAACCAGAAGCCCCAGTCTGGCAGCCATCTACGCTTTGACCACAGCCGTAGATGCCAAGGACCATTACACCTATACCCACTCCCACAAGGTAAGAGCATATGCCATAGCCCTGGCCGAAGCCATCGGTTCAGCACCCGATGTCATATCCAGACTGAGCGCTGCCTCACTGCTTCACGACATCGGAAAGATAGGCGTCCCTGACCACGTACTAACCAGCAAGGAACCACTTACCCGTGAGGAATTGGAGCAAATCAAGGCTCACCCCCGATTGGGAGTCACCATCATCGCTAATGTACCCGGCTTGGCCCCCTGTGTGCCCGCTATCCTCTATCATCATGAGAATTATGACGGCAGTGGCTATCCGGAAGGACTCAAGGGCGAATCAATTCCCCTGGAAGCCCGCATCCTGGCCATAGCCAACGCCTTCGCCGACATGACTTCAGACCGACCCTACCGGACAGCCCTCTCTCGTGAGCAAGCCATGGCAGAACTCAAGCGTCATGCCGGCACCCAGTTCGACCCCAAACTGGTGCAAGCCTTCATCAATGCAGCTGAGTCCGGCGCCATTGCAGAATGGGCTGCGGAAACCAAGTAAGTCAGAGCAGCCTCATATACCAATTGCTGATGTGCTCCCCCCAGAGGATTGTAACCATTGTTGCTGCAGCCAGTGATGGACCAAAGGGTATTGTCTGACCGGACGCCCATCGCCGCCTTCTCGTTATCAGCAGCGCTCCTGTTGCCAATCCTCCCAATAAAGCTCCCAATACCACGGCCACCAGCACCAGAGGAAATCCGCAAGCCAAGCCAATGAGAGCCGCCAGTTTCACATCACCCCAACCCATCCCCCCGCCGGATATCACCGCAATCAGCCAGAACATCACAAACCCCACAGCACCACCCACAGCAGCACTGACAATCGGGGAAAGACTCCAACGCTCCATCTTCCATCCAGGGAGGATCAAGGAAACCAGCGAATAGCAGGGCTACCACCATTGATGGATAGACCACCTTGTTCAATATCAGCCCCTGCTCCAGGTCAATGACAAAGACAAGGATAAACACCACGGCCCAGAAGGCCGTCATGCCCAATTCCGGCGTCCATCCGTAGAGTTGGTAGAGAGAAGCCAGCAATGCGCCGCTGGCCAGTTCTACCCAGACTATGCGTTGTGGTATAGGCGCTCGGCAATAGCGACAGCGACCACGCAGCCATAGATAACTAAGCACCGGTATCAGATCACCGGCCGCCAGACGGCGATGGCACGAATCACACTGAGAGGGAGGCTTCACTATCGACCGACCGCTGGGCAATCGATCAATACAAACATTGAGGAAGCTGCCCACCGCCAGCCCGAGCAGGGCAAAGAGCGCGGTATAGATCGCCTCCACGGCCCCAATTGTGCCCGAATGCCCAACACCTTGTCAAGAGGCCACGGATGCTCCCACCAACACCTGTGACCACTTCGTGACACTTCCTGTGCTCGCAGAAGAGAATGTGTGACTTCAGCAGTTGGCCCCGAGACATAGCCGTGAGATTTCCTTTGTACACTCTTACCCTATAGCAAAATTGTGAGGAAAGGAGGTACATAAGGAGATGAAGACAGTGACCAAGGTACAGAAGACCAAGACCATAGCTGCCAAGGGACAAAAAGTCATCAAGGCGCAGCCCAAGATGGCCAAAACTGCCAAGAAAGGAAGATAGTAATGAAAACCCTGGTCAAAACACACACGGCAGTATTTGATTTCAGACTAGTTGAGCTTTTCCTGGTGGCGGTTATCCTGGGGTACCCGCTTCTGTGGCTCCGCTAGCCATCACAGGGTCTAGGGGTGCCGGCAAGGTTCAGGCAGCCGACGATGAGCTTCCCCAGGCTCAAAAGGCTATCACGGCGGATATGGCCAATGCCGGGCTACCCGGGATTGACGGCACCTGATTCCCCCTTAGCAGCTCATTAGAGCAAAGTACACAAGATCTACACCATCAGCCATTCTCAGCTTTACCCTCCTTAGCAGATACAAAACGTCCTCGATCCGGTCCGCATTACGTAGCACCACATGCATCAATATTCCATCATCCTCTGCAAAAAAACAGAAATCCAAAGCGAATGAGCATGATTGAACGAACGGCGACAGGGGCAGTCCGCTATTCCCTGGAACGGCCCCTACAACATGGACCTCCTTCCATAGCTTCAATCGGTAGTCACTTAAGAAGGAAAAAGGGGAGACCTTCGAGGCATCCCTCCGTGATTGCTATGAAATACTGTCCCATTTTCATCTCTCGGTGGATTGTTCTTGCGTGGGGATGAGTGGCAATTCAGAGATGTAGTGCAGGTCTTCAGCCCTGCCCCAGGCAGACCTGAAGGTCTGCGCTACTACGAAAATAGAAGTAACCCGCCATCAAAAACGCCATGCAGGGTGAGGGTAATGCTAACCCTACCCATGATCATCCAAAATAAAAAGCCGGCGGCTTCTTCAACCGCCGGCGAGGCCATTTATCTTTCTTGACTGCTCAGGCCCTACTTCCCCCTTCTCATCACCAGGAAGACCCCTCCACCAATGACAAGGACTACCGCCACGATAACCCCCACCATCCACCATCCAAAATGGAATCCCCCACCACCTGATACCTCAACTGACTTGTCGAGCGTGCCTGTTCCCAACGCTCCCGTAACCTTGAGAGAAACCACATATGTCCCTGACTTATCATATGCGTGGCTGATCTTACCACTTGCCGCATCTCTGGCGTTCGCATCCCAGTCCTGAACAGTGCCATCGCCAAAGTCCCACTCCCAGGAAGTGATCTCCCCTGTCGAGCTGTCGCTGAACTGCACCACCTGATCCTTCGCCAAACTGGAGAAGACCGCCTTCGGAGCGGCATGGACGGTGATGTAGCCGGTCTTCGTCTCCACATCACTCCCCGCAGCATTGGTCACTGTCAACGACACAGTGTAAGTCCCACCATCTGTATAGGTATGCGAAACCGTGCCACCCGTGGGCCTGGTAGCAGCGCTCCAGGTCACCGTAGTGTTATCTCCGAAGTCCCATGCCCATGAATCGATGTCGCCGGTAGAGTTATCGGTAAACGTCACTATATCCTGCCCCGCCACAACGTCCGTAGCGCTGGCCCCAAATGCGGCCGCCGGCACTGACAGCGCCCTGGTAGTGAACGAGGTTTCGGCAGACCATCCCGACCAGTTGTTATGGTTGTCCTCATATTGCACATGCCAGTAGTAGGTCTTGCCGGAGCCCAAGTCACCCGCAGGAACGCTTATGGAAGTCAGATTAGTGGTCACATTATCGCTGTCGAACACCGAGGTCCGGGCTGCCGTAGCTACCTTTGACAGCTAAGTAACCTGCCACCGCGAAGCAGCCTGCGTGTCCCCACTATTCAGGTCGGAGAAGGCAGAGGCCATCAGGGTAGGTTTCAATGCCACCCCGCTAGCCCCATCCACCGGTGCCGTGTTGCTCGGCTGGTCGGGCGCGCAGATTGGCTATGGTGGTAAAGGATGTCTCGGACGACCAGTCTGACCAGTTGCCATAGACATCCTGGTACTTCACATGCCAGTAATACGTAGTACCATAGGTGAGCAGCCCCGCAGTTACGGTAATTGAGGTCTTGTTCGTGGTGTCAATACCGACTGTCAAAAAGTCGCGGCCCGTAGTAGCTACCCTGAGGCGGTACGCAATCTGCCACCGTGACGGCCGCATGGCTCACCGGATTACCAGGATAGGGAACATTGGCAGCAGAGAAAACTGAAGAGTACAGAGTGGGCGTCAGGTTAATATTGGTTGCTACCGTTAGCAGGGGACATATTCGTCAGGCCGGTCGGGCGTCTGCGTAGGCTACTGTCGTGAAAGACGTTTCGTCAGACCAATCAGAAGAGGAACCCTGGCTATCCTGGTATCTCACATGCCAGTAGTAAGTTGTATCAGGGCTCAGTGTCCATACAGGTATGTCGATAGTCAGCAGATTATCTTTATCCCAACCACTGTCAAACACCAGGGCAGCAGGGCTGGCATAGTCGCCTGAAACTGTACTAATCTGCCACTGTGAATAAAGGAGACTGTCAGAGCCAGAGAAATCAGACGACTGGAGGGTAGGCGTAAGACTGATATTATCGGTGCCGGGCAGCGGCGATGCATTGCTGGGCTGATCGACTGTACCCGCCAGAACATGGCCGGGCGAAAATGCGGCAAAGATCAATAAACTGATAATGAGAACTGCCAATATCCTAGCTTTCGCCATTTCTTCTTCCTCCTAGTGATCTATTCTCCCAAGACACACTGTCAAGAGCATATTATAGACCTGCATGAAAGTCAATACATTGGGGAAACACCAAATCTTGTGTCATTCCTGCTCCTTCTTATGTCCATCCCAGCACCTTCTTATGTCATCCCTGCGAAAGCAGGGATCTGGAAACAACATATCCATAATTTCTGGATTCCCACTCCGTTTTACGGGGCAAGCTTCGTGGGAATGACAATACGATATCGGGAGGCAAGTCTATTGTACTTACTCATTGCCAGCACAAGGCACAACACGGACCGGTACTGGTAATCAGCTATTTGTGGAAGAAGCTGCGCCGCATTCACCTTACTGTTTGCGCCTCTGGCAATGACCCTAAACTCCTGCCACCAATTTAGGAAAACATCCCGTGGACAAAACCCACTTTGATTCCGTACCCACCACATTCTGGAAAAAGCCGGCGGCCCATCATAGAAACCGCCGGCTTCTCTCTAGTCCAATTTCAAGCTAACTAGGTCTTATACCACGCCAGAGTAGTGGTATTGAACGCAATCCCACTCCAGCTACCGTTGGCACCGCCATTGGAAGCATTAGTGAGTGTACCAGACGCATTGAACGTATACGTCGCCTTGAATTTGCCGTTCACATAGTTGGCCGCATCTGTCGTCACCGTCGACCCGTTGTCGCTCGTCCCCGTCGCTGTTATCACGCCTAGACTGCCATTCCAGGCACCACCAGTCCCATTGAGCACGGATGTATTAGCATCAAAGAGAGCCGCGGTTACTGCCGTCTTGGCATTGTGCAACTCGGTATTGGCTGCCTGCACGTTGCCGCTCCCGATGAACTTGGTCACCGCCAGCGTGGCTACTGCAGCCAGCACGCCCAGGATAACCACCACCACCAGCAACTCCACCAGTGTAAAACCTCCCTCTCCTCTGTACGCCTTTCTTAAGCCTTTCATTCAGTATCACCTCCTTTCTTTGTGATTTTATCCATTCTTCCTATATCATGCATATCTATAACCTTGAGCCCCTCCTTTCTTACACTTGGCTGTTATATAGTGCAGACCTTCAGGTCTGCCTTTCACGCAGATCCGAAGACCTGCGCTACATAACCCCTAAACAAAATTGCTCTTCGGCCGGGCCATGCCAAAGAGCAATCATCAACAAATTCTCCAGGCGGCAGCCCAACCATCCACTCCGGACTCGCAGCTTTGCGCCCCTGCCTCTCGACAGGTTTGCCTTTTTCGCCTTCCAGTCGACCCAGAATTTTAACGAACCACCGGAGGTCTCTTTCGCCACACCACCGGATGATGAACTCTGAGCAATAATCTCTTATACCACCCGACGCAGTTCCCTGTCAAACAGCCTCCACGCACCCCCCACATCCAGCCACCTCACAAAATCCTCTCAACCACCCCTTCCCTGCTTCGAAGATCACTACCTATCCCAGAAACCCTTCCTCGACTCTTTGCCCCAAAGTCCCTTCAAGAAACAGCTCAAGCAAAGGGTTCACCACGAACGAGTCCTACGGCTCCAGTGCCGGAGACTCAAAGACCTTTATCCTTTGCCTCTCGGCAAAACGCTTGCCTTCCTTACTCAAGCCAGGTACAGCCATAAACACCTTATCCAGTATTGTGCAGTCGTAAGCCTTGTCATCAAAGCTGAAAACCTTTTCCAGACTGACCGGGCCATCACCTACTTCGACGCCAATGGCTATCCGATGTACCGTTATACCATCGTCTCTGGTAGCCAGCAGGTCAAAGGTATGATCGGCACCGGACCTTCCCCTCACCACCGCATACTGCTCTATTTCATAACCGCGCTTCTGCAGATACTCCACCAGCGCAGACTTAGACTTGAACACGAACGACTCACCTACCCCGGATGACTCCACCTGAGGCAGATTGAGCCCCAGTACAGCCTCCAGGTCCCAGCTCTGAATCACCTTTATCTTCTGAGCTTCGGCCAGGCTCTCAGCTTCTTTCTTCATGGTTGGCAGCACCACCATTATCTTGTCATGAATACCACAATCATAAGCCTTATCATCAAAGCTGAATACCCTTTCAATACCCAATTCTCTGGTCGAGTTCTCAATACCTACAGCTATACGATGCACCAGCACACCATCGTCCCGCGTTGCCAGCATGTCGAATACATGCTCAGCACCGGACCTTCCCTTCATCTTGGCATTCTCCATCACCTCAAAGCCCCGCTCTTGAAGGAACTTGATCAGCCGCGGCTTATGACTCAACTCAAACCTCAACCACAATCGCGTCTCCTCATTTGCGGCCAGGCTGTAACTATAGGCATCCACCTCCAGCACCTTATCCTCAGGGGTCACCGTGGAGCACTTGAGGCAACGCCACTTTATGGATGGATGAGCGAATATCTCTCCGCAATCGCGGCATTTCCGCATTACCCCCAGGCTGTTGTAGTCCTGACCCACAACGCGCATCTCCTGGAAGCACTTGGGGCAGACCAGCTTGCCCCCCTTGCTGAACTCTTCTTCAGCACCGGAGTATTGACATATTGAATGCACCAGTATCCTGCCCCGGGCAATCTTCCCCGAGTTACACTTGACACAATAATATCCGGGGGTCAAATTTAGAGACTGGCACTGCGGGCAATACATGTATTTCTCCACAAAACCCCGCTCCAGCAAACTGACCTTGGCCAGAGATTCCAGGAGAGTCATCGCTTCGCTGTCCGGGATCTGAAGAACACGGTCCACTTCCGGGTAGAAATACCCCATCTCTCTGCTCGCATCAATCTGCGGCTTAAGGTCAGCAACGTCTCCCGAGAGCATAGCCTCCAGGAGTTTGGCTGCCTTTTCATCACGCCACAAAGGTTTATCCAGATGCATTACTCTCTCCTCTAGATTACAACTAATAGATCAACCCTTTTTCTGAATCCCTGTGTAGCAGTTTCAGCCTTTACCGCTTCTCATGGGCAGCAACAGGCATCTTGCCACCACTTACACTGGCAGATGTTGAACCGCGCGGAATCCTGCCGATGAGCTTCTCCACCTCCTCACGGTCCTGACAGAACTTGGTCAATACCTCACCACTGATGGTGCCCTTTAGATAAAGATTGACCAGGGCCTGGTCCAGCGTTTCCATGCCTTCCTGAGCGCTGGTACGGATGACGTTGGGTAGCTGGTACACCTTGCCCTCGCGGATAAGGTTGGTCACTGCCGGACTCCCCAGCATGATCTCCACAGCTGCAATCCTGCCCGAGCCATCTGCCCTAGGCACCAGTGCCTGGCACAGCACCCCCACCAGCAACGAGGCCAGTCTGGTCTGAGCCAGATAGCGATGCTCCGGAGGAAACATGTCAATTATCCTCTCCATGGCCTGATAAGCGCTGGGGGCATGTCCTGTACTGAACACCATATGTCCGGTCTCTGCTATAGTCAACACGGCAGCCGCCGTCTCCAGGTCTCTCATCTCACCCACCAGAATCACATCAGGGTCCTGCCTCAAGGCATGCTTCAAAGCCTGGGCAAAGCTGAGGCTGTCGCTGCCTATCTCGCGCTGTGTAATGGCCGACCGCAGCGGCGTATGAGTATACTCGATAGGGTCTTCAATAGTAAGTATATGGCACATCTTGTTGGCATTGATGTGATGCAGCATGGCCGCCAGGGTGGTGCTCTTACCACTCCCTGTTGGACCTGATACCACCACCAAGCCGCGTGGTCTCGTTGCCAGATCCTTGCATATCTCGGGAAGTTCGAGTTCCTCAACAGTAGGGATCTTGGGGGGCAGCAGGCGGATTGCCATGCTTATACTTCCTCTTTGCTGAGCCGCATTGCAGCGGACTCTGCCCACCCCAGGAATGTTGTAGCCAAAATCCAGCTCCAGCGTGCGATAGAACTCCTCCCTCTCCTCCGGTGTGGTCAAGTCCACCAGCGCCGATCTGGCATCCTCCGGCTGCACGGCTTCAATTTCCATCAACGGTTCCAGGTCACCCTTCACCCGCAAGAACGGCGGGAAGCCTACCACAAGGTGCAAATCAGAAGCCTTGTGCTTATCCGCTATCCGAATCAGATCCAGAATACCACCCTTCATTTACCAATCTCCCATAGGAAAACTCATGATCATTTAGCAGGCAACTATTTCCCCAGAGTCAGGCTGAAGGAAACCGTCCCGCCCTCACTCGCCGTGATATTGTTGACTATCACCGATGAGAAACGGCCGCCATCCTTCAAGCTCGACGCATAATCAAATACATCAACCTCACTGCTGGCCGAACCATTCAACGTAACCGCCTTATCTTTAGCCATGGAGATGCCATCAAGGCTCACACCCGCTGGCAACTTGGTATATATCTCCTCCAGGTCATCAGTGAACCCCAACCTGTTGGCTTCCAAACCGCTTAACATGGTGCTATAGTCACTAGCCGGGGTTTGCATAGCATCGACCTGGGTTGTCAAAGCTGTAATCTCGTCAGAACTTATTCCCTGTTCGGTAATCCTCTGGTTCACAGCATCGACATCAGCCGATAGCGTGCCGTTCTGGCCATGCACGTAAACACTGGCCCAAAAACCTGCCCCTATCAAGAGAACACCCACCACAACAGTCGGCAACCATACAGCATCAGATAGAGAACTACGCCTGGCCCGATATATCTCGGGAAGAGAGTTGAAATTGACCAGAGAATAGGCAATTGCACCGGTCTCCTCAACAAGTATCTCCTTAAGGGCCAAACCGATATTGGTCATATACCTGAAGGCCTCAAACCCATCGCGATCTTCCAATGGCGATACCAGGGCCTGAACAGGTCGTTCCCGAGGGCCACGGAGAGCCTCCCAGTCGTCCTGCTGCTGTGCCATTTCGCCCGAGATCATTATGGGCACCCTCAGGTCGATAGGCTTATCCATATGTCCCGAATTGTAGAAGGCGATGGCTCGCTCCAACTCCGCCTTAAGTAAAGCAGACTTTTCGCCCGCTGAAGCCTCCTGTGGAAAAGAGAGGCTGCGCACTACCTCGGGGATACCCTCCGCCAGCACCACTATGTCGAAACTGTCCGCCTGAGTATCCACGATAACCGCTCTTGATTCGCTGGATGCCCTGGCCAGACACAGCGGTTTGATATCCATTAGATATGGTTTCAACCCTGCCTGCCGCAGCGTGGCCACCAGAGCATCCACCACCTCCCGTGGCAAAACAGTGAGATAAACCCTCATCTGCCCGTGCTCCACAGAAAGCACCTGCCAGGAAAGGTATACCTCTTCCAGCGTTATCCCCAGGCTCTGGCTGGCTTCCCGGCTTATGGCCTCGGAAATCAGGTTATCGGGCAACTCCGGCAACGTCAGCAATTGGTAAAGGCAATTGAGGCCGCTCACAGCCACCGCCACCTTCTTCTGCCCCAGCTTCGATGATTGCCATAGTTCCTTGAGCTTCCCAGCTACCACAGCCTGATCCCGAACCAGGCCATCCTTGACCAGCCCCGGCTCCAGAGGCAAACTGGACCACTTCTGCGGCTGGCGTCCACGTGAAACCATCACATGAGCAGCCGCATCATCAATGTATAAGCTTATCTGCTCTTTTGCCATTATGCTGCTCCCAGGGCGTAAACGTTCAAGGTCAGACTCAGTGTTAGATTCCCTTCAGAAGCTGTGTTCACTGTCACAGATTCTACGCTGGCCGAAGGCAGCCAGTACCCCAATGTCCCAACAAACCGAAGCAGAGAGTCCATATCACCCTGAACACTAACGGTAACAATGAAGACCTGGTATGTTATGCTACCTTGTGTCTCTGCCTTCGCCGGTGGGCAGCTCAGAGTGGTAATCTCCACACCAGCCCCATCAGCCGCCCCGAATAGCGCCTTCTCCAGGGGCATCGATTGATCGGAAATCGGGAACTTCGCCTGCGCTTCGGAAAGCGTCAGAGTGAGTTCCCTCAGCTGTGACTCCAGTTGATCTTTGTTCTGACTATTCGTTATCAAACTGTTCTGAGCATCGGAAAGGTCACTGCTTAACTGATTATGCCGTGCTTGCTGACCCACATAAAGAATAACAGCGGCTGCCAGTAGAATAAGCAGAATTCCCAGGGTCATGATCCATTTTATTGTCCGCGATATTTTTATATTCTTCATAGTTCCGCTACATTATATCCTATATTGTCAATACTCGTAAATATATCCTATGCTACCGATTGCTATCGATACCGGTAAATTCTGCCTTGTGAGAGTCCTCGATCATTGTGCGCCATAAATTGTGAGCCATAACCAGTACTAGATTGTGCCACACCAGCGCAATCTTGGGAAGCTCCGAATGGCTCACAATAGCGAGCCGAGTAGCTCAGACTCCCTCTATTGAAGCAGCCTCTGGCGGCAACCACAGAGGCAGAAACCTTATCCTGCCATGACCGGGCCATGATGTACACAGTCTTCAGTCCTCCGCCTACCTTCATGTTACCTTTATGCTGGCAATACCGCCGGTAGTGATATCGCTGCGGAAGGAAAGAACGATATATACCAGGTTCCATACATCGATCCCCGTCTTCAGACTAACCAGAGCTGAATCATCACCCGGCTGTATAATCCCGTTCCCGGCATAAAATGTATCTATATCTATACCATCCGGGCTGGGTGTCATTATGTTGGACCTCGAATTCCATACGTTGGTGGATGAATTGACGGCAGGAAAACCCGGCGGGTCTGTCAAGATAGTCCCATTCACCAGGATCTGGTCAGGGTCTGGATACGTTGAATTGGGATAGATCCAGTCACCCTCACCCACAAAGCAGGTCAAGCGTGCAGCCGAAGCATTGTAAAGCACATCCTGCGGAGCCAGGAAACCTTGAATGGCGAAATTCATCGGGATCTCGTGTCCGGCAGTTCCGCCACCATAGTGATCCATATAGCGGAAGGTATCATAAATGTAAAGTTGATGTCCCTTGGTCTCAGGGCTGGAATAGATGACTATCATCGACCAAGCGCCATAAGCCCATTCGTCAAGACTGCCGCTCGATCCAGTTGTATACGCAGTTGCCAGGGGGTAGTCTGTCGTAGCCACGGAAGTCTCTCCGGAATGTCCATTTACCCAGCCGAAGAGGCTATAGTCGCCAATTATCGTAGACCAGCCAGTACCATCGTAGTGACGGATGGTACCATTACCCCCTACGACATAGACATCACTTGAGCCACTGCCCCACACGCCATTGAGCTGGGTCGTTCCAGCGCCAGTGGTCACCGTACTCCAAGACGTGCCACCATTGCTGGTGTAGCGCGTAGTACCCGAGGCACCCACGACATACACATGCGTGCCATCATAACCCCAGACACCATATAGGGTGGCGCTGCCGGAAGAATAATCCATCTGTGACCACGAACTACCATTGTATTTCATAACGGTGCGCGAGGCACCCACGGCATACACATTGGTGCTGGAGGTGCCCCAGACACCATACAGGTCGCGTGTCGTGCCGCTGCCTGTTGTGCCTGGTGCGTTGCCCCAGGAACTGCCATTATAGTAGCGGACAGTGCCAGAGGCCCCTACCACAAATACATGGCTGGCATCACTGGCCCACACGCCATTGAGCTGGGTCGTGCCGCTGCCAGTGGCCACCGTACTCCAAGACGTGCCACCATTGCTGGTGTAGAGCACAGTACCCGAGGCACCCACGGCATACACATGCGTGCCATCATAACCCCAGACATCATACAGAGTATTCGAAGTGCCGCTGGTCATTGAGGTCCACGTACTGCCATCGTAGTGCAGAATAGTGCCCGAATCACCCACAGCAAACACATTGGTGCTGGAGCTGCCCCACACCTCATAGAGGTTACTGGTGGTACCACTGGTCATCAAGCTCCACCCGTTGCCATCATAGTGGAGGATGGTGCCGACATTCCCTACATCAAAGACATCGTTGGACGCGCTGCCCCAAATGCCTTGAAGGCTGTTGGTAGTCCCCTCTGAGCCTGTGGCATGGCCCACAGTATAGGTGGCATTGCCATCAAAGGTAACCCCCCTAGCCGCAAAATAGTTGGATCACAGTATCAGTATTCACTGCGGCATAACAGGAATAAGACCATCCATGTGGTGAACTGGAATCGCCGTTTGGCAGCACCTGCCAGCTGTCGGCATACACCGTCGTCTCATACGTCACCCCACCATCGCTAATCTTGAGCTCCACCCTATCCACACGACTGTTGGTCACCAGGACCGAACGCTGCGCATCAGTTAAAGGCCAGACATTCCAGGGGTTGTTTTGCCAGCCCGACCAGTACAGCCGAAGCTGCTGTACATTGGCCACCGATGGAATTGCGGAGATCACCCCGGGAGACTCCAGATAGAGCCTATCTCGCGTATTACCCATATAGCCGTTATTACCAGGAGTAGAGTCTCTCAAGAAAGCATTACCTGTCGCCTCGTAGTCGGCGCTCACAGCCTCACTTAAGTCCGCCAGCTCTTCCTTGCTGGTATAGGCCGTGATAGTGGTCAGTTTACCTGTGGATGGATCAGTGCCCGTGGAAACGATCTGATAGAGCTTGCCGGTACTCCACCAGAGATAGGGGGCAACATAGGGAGTCGTAGTGCCGGGTGAGCTGGCCCAGCAAAAGGCTCCGTCCGGCATTGGCTTGGACGAATTGTAGGTGAAGCTGAAGCTTACTACTCTCCTGTTTGCATCTCCTATCATGTACCTCTCGTTGCCGTTATCAAATAGATCCGTGGCCACTGTAAGATCAGAGGGGCTATTGTAGGCTGTTATCAGTCCCCATTTATCATCAGTGGCATTGTATACCGGTCGGCCTACATCCGATGCCGTGAACTGGTTACTGACGCTGTCTACAAGATGGTTAGTCTTGCGCGAGTTTGCCACTCCGGATTTGTCAGCCAGCAGCTTACTAAAGTCGATGGGTGTGCTGTAGCTCCAGATTATCGCCGTGCCGTTTCTGAAAGGAACCACCGTCGGAGTGCAACGGGACCCCCCGGGAGGCAGCGGATCGGTCAAACTCTCCAGATTACTCGAACCAGCCACATAGTTGAATCCCGTCGGAAGCCAGACTCCTATCTGATCGATCATCAAAGGACCCGGTGTAATTGTCACTTCCACAATGGCTGCCTCGTATTGGCCTGCACTGACAACATTGCCCGTCACCGTCACATTGTCGTTGGCAGTCCTTCCTTGCCCGGCCTTGGGAGTCACCAATCCCTCCAGAATCCAGGTCGGCTGGATCCTCACAGTAACATCCTTACCATTGACCCCGGCAGGCTGCGCTATGGTGTAGTTATCAGTAGGCCGGGCTATGGGTATAGGTGGCCTCAGTCCATTCCCCCTGCATCCACGATGGCCAGTCGGCATCCTCATAGTTCCTGATCTTCCACATGGCATCTTCTACGCCGCTGTCAGCCGCATAGAACCGGTCTGTGCTCTGCTGATTGGACTGGCCCTGCTTCATGCCGCCGATGGTGAAACTCAGCAATGGCGTGAGGATAACAGCCCCCAGCAGCGTCATTATCAACACCATTATCAAGATCTGTCCTGATTCCCTTCCACTCAGGCGTTTGAATATCTTCTTTGCCTTCAATGCCATCCTTCTCATTTCACCACCTCACTATAGACAGGCACCATTTCCCCCACCCCAGCCACAACCCCACACATTCTACCAAGTCCTCCTGGGCCTACTGCTGAATCTCCGGGCAAACAGCCACCGGCACCATGGCCCAGACCCGGCTAGGACATGGCCCTTGGCCTGACCTGATAGGTACCTTGACTCCGTCTTCTGTCCCACCACAGCCTTTATTGTGAATATAAATAACGGCTGCCGGACACCATTTGTCCATTGCCATACGCAACTGGTGGCACTGCTATCGATATATTCCGCCACTGTGATAGTACGTGTCAGATATCGTCACACCGTTTTTGTCCTTGACAACCTCATGGCGCTGGAGCTGTTTCAGGCTCCCCGAAGGCATGTTCACCAGCGAGTATGTCACCTGGTGAGTCTCATTGACCGGAGGGCTCGCCCCGGTATCCCAGTAGCTCCACTTCAAGGTAAAAGGCATACCAAGGCCAGTACTGATATTATCGCTGATGTTGTCCGCAGATTGCGCCTGCACGCCGTCCCGGCTTACCCAGTCGCCAGCAGTCTGCACCTGCCGGACTGCCAGCATGTCAGCGCTGATATTATTAGTGTTCATCAATTGAATGATGGTACCCGCCGCAGCAGCAGCCACCAACCCCCAATCGGGATAGCTACCAGCAACTCTATCAGGGTAACACCCCTCTCCCTGCCTCCAAGCCACCTCAGCCACTTCATCGGTTCACCTTGGTAGCCTTAGTGGTCGACACTACTTTGATGACAGACCCATCAGGCCTCACCGTCATGACTTTCACGGTTATCATCTGCATACCCGCCGGTGTCAATGTGACTGCATATGTGGTCGGATCAATATAGTCAGCATGCACCGATACAACCCAACCCGCAGGGGTCGAACTCACAGTGTAGTCAGTGATCGGATAAGTCGCATTCTTGACACGTTCAAATTCGGTGCGAGTCAGGCTCTCGGCCGTCGCCTTCCGGTCAGCCAGTGCTACAGCCCCATAACTGGTGACCATAGCACTAAGGAAAGCCACTGACACAACACCTAATATGGCCACTGCTACCAGAACCTCAATCAACAACTGGCCCTTCTGCTCCTGCAGCAGCTTCGATACCAAAGTCCGCTTTGTCTTTCTATTTCTATCTACTGTCATCAGCTTCATTCCTGCAACACCCCCAGTCTTTGCCAAACCTATCCCTTCACCAACCTTGCCCATCAAAAACAAAAATGCTCTTTGGCTGAACTATGCCAAAGAGCAACATAAAACCAACTCCCTAAACCAGCAACCACCCATCCCTTCGGATTTGAAGGTCTGCATCCCTGCCCCCCGCAGGTTTGCTCCTCCCGCCTTACAATAATGTTTAATTGAACCATAGACCTACAGTTTTTGTCAAGCTTTCCATGCTGTCAGCAAGCACAAGTCAGCCCGCCTCGATGATATTGTTAGGATTTTGTGAGGCCTTCCACTTTCGCCTTCTGAATCAGCCAGTATTCCAGACTGTCAGCGAGCGCCAGCCAGCTCGCCTCGATGATATTGGTTGAGCTGCCCACTGTTCTCCACTGATGCTCGCTATCGCTGGACTCAATCAACACCCTCACTTGGGACTCGGTGCCAGCGCTCTCATCAAGAATGCGAACCTTGTAGTCTACCAACTTGACCCTGGCTACGCCGGGATAGAACCAGGCAAGTGCCTTGCGCAGCGCTATGTCCAGGGCATTCACCGGCCCATCCCCCTCGGAGGCCGTATGGATCACCTCCCCACCTACTTTTACCTTGACTGTAGCTTCCGCCAGGATCTCCCCACCGCTGGCGGCAGGTCGCCGCCGGCTCTCCACTACCACCATAAAATCGACCAACTCAAAGGGAGGACTGTAATCCGGCTGGGCCCGATGCACCAGCAGTTCAAATGAGGCCTCAGCCTCCTCATACTGAAAGCCGCGGCTTTCCATCAGCTTGACATGCTCCAGAATACGGCGCGCTTCTTCACCACGAGAAAGCAGCAACCCCCGCTCCTTAGCCTTATAAACGATATTGCTTACGCCGGAGAGCTCCGAGATCAGCACATCACTCCTGTTGCCCACTAGCTCGGGATCGATATGCTGATAGCTCTCCTCCCATTTGTTCATTCCGGAGACATGGAGCCCGGCCTTGTGGGCAAATGCCCTCGTCCCAACATAGGGCTGTCTTGGAAAGGGCCGCAGGTTGGCCAGCTCGCTCACAAAGCGGGAGACTTCGGTCAGTTTTCCTAATCGCTCATCACCCAGACAAGACATGCCCATCTTAAGCTCCAGAGCCGGGATAATGGAACAGAGGTTAGCATTGCCGCAGCGTTCCCCATAGCCATTGATCGTCCCCTGAACCTGGACCACCCCAGCCAAGACGGCCATCAGGCTGTTCGCCACTGCCAGCTCACCATCGTTGTGGGCATGGATCCCGAGGGGACAGGTCACCTCCCTTCGCGCCGCTTGAACTATCGAAGCTACCTCATGAGGGAGCAAACCACCGTTGGTATCACAGAGGACGATGCAATCTGCCCCCGCCCTGTCAGCCGCCTTAACTGTCTGCAATGCATATTCAGGATTCGACTTGTAGCCATCAAAGAAATGCTCGGCATCAAGGAAGACCCTCAACCCCTTCGACTTGAGGTAATCTATAGAGTCAGTGATCATAGCCAGATTTTCCTCTAGCGTCGTCTCCAGGACACGAGTCACCTGACCATCCCAGCTCTTGCCCACCAGTGTCGCCACCTCGGTTCCAGCACTCACCAGGGTATTGAGATTGGAGTCATGGCTTGCCTTGCTGTTCGGCCGTCTGGTGCTGCCAAAGGCAACCAGAATTGCCTGGGAGAGACAAAACTCCCTGGCCCTCTCGAAAAAGTCTGCATCTTTGGGATTCGAGCCCGGCCAGCCACCCTCAATGAAATGGATCTCCCAGTTCATCCAGCTTCCGTGCAATCTTCAGCTTGTCCTCCACAGAGAAGGAGATGCCACCCTGCTGCGCTCCATCCCTCAGGGTCGTATCATAAAGCTGAACTTGAGTCAAATTGATCAACCTCACCTGGACTTTGGTTCATTATATCATGTAATATCATGCTGAACGGCTTATAAATGCAAGTGCTGCGAGCTGAGGAGAAACCGAGCAAGACCAGCTACCTTGAACTGTCACTAGCTTTGTAAAACGATTCATTATAGTATACTGATAGCCAAGCTATAGCTTCTCCGGCACATTTTAGAGAAGCAGTCATAGAAGTATCGGCTTCTGTGGGGATGGCCATAGTGAGCTTCGTGGAAAACAAGATTGGTACGCCTGCTTGACAGGGAAAAGTGCCTCGTCTGTGGTTTAGCTGGCGTTTCCCTTCTCATGCACCTGCTTGTAATAAGTCAAGTTAATTATTTCGTTCATGACGAGTTCTACTATGTGTCCGATGCTGTTCTAATAAAAACAGGCGGAAACGGACTTGTAAGCGTTCAGCCCTCACTGGGCAAGCTCTTTATAACAGCCGGACTCTATATCTTCGGATTCAATCCCTGGGGTTGGAGGTTTTTCTCCGTCATCTTCAGTGTAGCCTCTGTCATTCTCTTCTATCTCATCTGTCGCAAACTGGGCGGCAAGAAGACAGCCCTATTTGCCAGCCTCTTATTCATCTTCGAAAACCTGACTTTCTACTACTCAGGTTTGGGAATCCTGGACCCGTTCTCCATCGCGTTCATGTTGCTGTCGTTCTTACTGTATCTGCAGAATAGATATGCTCTCTCAGGTGTCTCTTTGGCACTCAGCGGGCTTTGCAAGCTGCCCGGACTTTTCGGAGTCCTGGTCATCCTCGGTCACTGGCTTATCACCAGAAGAAAACTGGGAACTCGGAGTATTCTATTCTTCATTGTTGCTCTTGTGGCAACCTTTTTCCTGCTGATGCCTGTTACCGATTTCCTGGCGTCAGGCGAATGGCTCAACCCATTTCAGAGGATATACTACCTGGCTTTCCAGCATATCGGCATAAAGGCAACCGACCTACCGCCTGGGGCTCGCCAGCTTACAATGTCTCCCTGGGAATGGATTTTGAAACCTTTATCTATTGATGTCGACTATATCAATAATATGCTCCTCAAAGTCCTTATCACTCCTACAGTATGGGCACTGATTATCCCTTCTATGGTCTATATGCTGTATGAATGGATTAGGAACAAAAGAAGCATCGCTTTGTTCAGCCTCCTATGGTTCTGTAGCACTTGCCTCATTTGGATACCCATTGTACTAGTCACCCACACCTATACTTATATATACTACTTTATTCCTGCGGTGGGGGCCGTATGCATGTCAATTGGATTTGGTCTGAACAGGATGTGGGAAATAGGAAAAACCAAATCTACATCATTTGGACAGATGCTTCGGGTGGTGACAATAGCCTATTTGCTCTTGCACATAGCACTATTCTTTATCTTTTCTCCTCTACTTGCACTGGTTGCTCCCCACCTTCTCCACCCTCCTCCGTAGCGCATTAACGGGTCCGGAATTAAGAGCAGAGACAATCCACTAAAGCATCACAATAATCAAGCCGGAAGGGACTGGGCAGATAATTCTTCCCTGGCGTAGACCTTCTCCTGTCTGCCAGAAGCTGGTGTAGACACCATGACCATCAAAAACCTAAGCAAGCAGATATCGGCTAGAGAAGGACCTCAGTGAAGGACACCAATTGCCCGACCTGACGTTTTTAGCTATAATCCAAACATCAGCAGTGCCGAGTTGTGTAGTGGTAGCACAGGGGACTTTGGATCCCTTAGCCCAGGTTCGAATCCTGGCTCGGCAGCCACTTAACTTCACAGTAAGAACCAATCACCTCTCCCATTCCCCGTTTTCGCATAAGCCAGAATTTGGATTGCAGATAGAGGAGCGCAACTGAAACCACCACTTCTCCCCACTATGGGAATCCACTGTCCCCACTCCACCCCATATAAAAGACACTTGCCCACAGCGCACTTTCACAGGCGCTGAAATTAGTGTAAAATATGCCTCCAGTAAGATTCCCCGATAGCTCAATGGTAGAGCGGGCGGCTGTTAACCGCTAGGTTGTAGGTTCGAATCCTACTCGGGGAGCCAGCTTCATTTTCGGGGTAGCATTCTGGATGGTAGATAAAACTCCACGCTCGCACCCACTGAGCTTCACATCGACTGGCCTACCTACTGCTGAGCCCTGCGGGATTCGAGACTGATCGGTTTCACAGACTAAAGGCCAATTCAAAAGTTCTGGTTCTGTCTACCGTACAGTATAGTCCACCACTGCCTGTAAAAGTGTAGCAAAAGTTAGCAAATCACTTACTGGGTGCTGGCAAGACGTTCCGTTGCGGCTAGACCCCTCGGATTCGGATAGCTCAGCCTCGTAGTCAGCAACTTCACGAATAAGCATCCATTCACCTGCCACTGGGCCGGTTCCACCCTCATTCTCACCTCTCATGCTAGATTGGGCTTTGGACAATTGTGCCCTGTGCCCCTTCCCAACCTGTTCAAACGGCGCTCCAGGTCTTTGTCTTTCGCTTGAGGATCAGGTCATGGCACATCTGGCATAAAGGGATCGCATGCTGGCAGGGGGAACTGTCTCATAGCCCATGCCTCGGTATCCACGCAGGCGCTTCTGAAACATCCGCAGCAATGTTGGGCTCCCTCGATCCACATAGTCATATATTCGGACCTCCGCCTTCCCAGAATGGAGACGCTGCAGTCGCCCAGCATACTGTACCAGAGTTCCCTTCCAAGAGACAGGCATGGCTAGGAAGAGTGTGTCAAGCCGCGCATCATCGAATCCCTCACCAATATATCGTCCGGTAGCCAGTAGGACCAGTTTCTCGCTATCGGGAATGCCAGATATTTGCTCGGCTACTTCGCGACGCTGTCGAATTCCCATACCGCCACGGAGCACCACCACATTGGACACAGACCCTGCCAGCCTCTTGGCAAAGAATTCCAGGTGCTCCCTTCGCTCCGTCAGCAGGATGGGAGAGCGTCCCTCCTCTAGAGCTTGGTGTAGGTCCTCAAGTATCAACTGATTCCGCGCTTCGTCAGCCGCCAGCGCGGCGTAGATATCATGAATGGACGGTTCGTCTTCCTGCGGAGGTGTCACAAAACTGGTCTCCCGGCAGACGAGGAGATGCCGCAGTGACCTTTGAGCCCCATGGTCTTTGGGGCTAATGACATGCCGTATTGGGCCACATTGCATCAGGATGATAGGCTGTTGACCATCACGCCGATACGGTGTGGCAGTGAGGCCGAGCACATAGCGAGCCTTAACTTGCCGCAGCACGTGCTCAAAAGTGACTGCAGGAAGGTGATGGCATTCATCCACTACTACATGGCCATAGTGAGCGATGAAATCCTCTACCTCGCCCTTCCTGACAAGGCTCTGGAGCATGGCTACATCAACGAGGCCAGACTGTTGTTCTTACCCCCACCAATTTGGCCTATCTTTGCCGGATCTACGTGCAGAAAACGTTGCCAGTTGGGCTCGCCACTGCTCTAGAAGGGGGCTGCGGTGCACTAATACAAGTGCACTTGTGCTTCTTGCAGCAATCATATAGATGCCGACTACTGTCTTACCTGAACCAGAAGGCGCCACGAGCACACCGTTGTCGTGGCGGATCAACTCGGAGGTCGCCGTCTTCTGGGTTGATGTGAGCCTCCCATAAAAAGTAGCCTCGATCTCCGTGCCCTGGAAGCGTTCGTCCACCAAATCGAGCGTTGATACCAAAGGTCTGCAGCAGTTCCTGCAATTGGTCAAGGCAGCCGCGAGGAATGCCCAGGTGTCTTGGAAACTCCTCGACACAACAGATCACTCTCGGAGTCAAGGCGGTAGACAAGCGAAGACTCTGTCTCTTGTAGAACTCCGGATTCTGGAAAGCAGCCAGGCGTTTGATCCTATTGAGTAGCG
Source organism: uncultured Chloroflexia bacterium (assembly GCA_963720375.1). Classification (GTDB taxonomy): domain Bacteria; phylum Chloroflexota; class Dehalococcoidia; order UBA2247; family RBG-13-53-26; genus JAPLHP01. The sequence continues at coordinate 166,515 of CAVRFM010000019.1, forward strand.
ACGAGGGTAGTCCTTCCTTCTCAACATAAATAAGGTTCCCCATCACTACTCTGACTTTGGCAGGGAAGGGACCGGCCAAAGCTAGTTCCTGCAGCCCTCTCGTGGCTACCATGGCCCACGGCTGTTCTTCTTCACCAGTTGAGCTTCTGCACACTCCCATCACCTGTCCGCTGCGAACCGCTGCGCGGACTACCTCTTCAAGGGCAGATGGATCCAATCGGGCGATGGAGGCCAGAAAGGCCCACTGGTCCTGGTGAGGTCTTAGGTTCTCATCCAAGAAGAGGGTGTTGCCCTTCTCCGCTGGTTCCTTTTGCAGCGGCAGGGCAATTAGGTTGCCGAAGCCTCCTTTGGGAAGGTTGTCCTGATTGGGGAAGATCTGGTCATAGGAGTCCATCCCCAACTGATGGCGGCATGACATGGTCTCAGTCAGTAAGTAGCAGCCGAGCTTGCGTGCCGTTGAAGCCGGGACCGCATCGGAGAAGAATACCCAGATATGAGCACCGCTCCCTGACCGAGAACGCTCAACCACTGCTGGAATAGCCATGCGGCGGCACGTTTCTAGAAACGCGACAGCATCCTCCATCCACGACTGCTTGTCGAAGTCGACGGCCAGCAGGTAGCAGGTTTCATTCTGCAGAAGAGGGTAGATTCCAATGATGTGTCTTCCCTCCAGATGGTACTGAATCACTCCGTCGCTCACCGGGGTGAAGTCCCGATTAGGGCAGTCGCCGCACTTTGTATTCGGTGCGCCACAAAGCATTGGGTTCCACCGGTGGCTGCAAACTGGGCTATAGCCTATCTTGCGACTCTTCAGGCTCCACCAGAGTCTGGCAAACACGTCCTCCCGTCCGCGAAACAGGGAACGAAACAGCCTGATCTTTCCCAACAAAGGCGAATCGTTGTTGACAGCCGGAATGGTGCCAGCCATTTTCAGGGTAGCTACCGGAGGGTTGAAGAGCGCGCTGTTGAAATCCTCTGGATCTACTGGGAGTGACTCGGCAGGCGCTCAAACTCGTGGGATAGACGGCGGTTCTCAGCAAGCAATCGGTCCCGCTCGGCGGTTACTGTCTCCAGTTGCCGCCGCAGTCGCTCAAGTTCATTCCTATCGTCGATTGCCACCTGATTCTTCCTTTGCAGGGACCGCTATCTGTGTCTATAGATGACGTCAAGATGCTTGGCTGTCTTTGTCTTGGTGACCACGAGGAAACCGTTCTACAGATGAACTCGCATCAAATCCTCAGGTCAAGAGCAAAGATGATTGCCTTTCCCACGGCGATCATCTTCGTAGGGGAAAGCGTTGTGATTCGCTGACTTAGTCTGGACTTGGGAACGGTAAGAATGTTGTCTAGGTTCACCGCACACTCTGTTGGCATTCCGTCTTCTGGCCCTAGGGGCACTTCTACCGGAATACCACGAATAGTGCGGGTGACCATGGCCACTGTAACCGAAGTCCTAACCTTGTAGGCAGAATCTCTCGACAGTAACAGTGCCGGGCGTCTGCCGATTGGCAGAGGCAGTTCCGCCCACCATATCTCGCCTCGGCGCACCTTACCATGACTCCTTGGGAATAACCTGACTGGCCAGGGCTACCTGGGACTCCCCCGCATCTGGTTCCTCGGGCATGGTCTCATATCCCTGTTGATAGCGTCTGTCCAGCTCTTCATACTCAATCTCTTTCAGGTAATGCTGGCATGCGCGGCGAATCAGCTCCGATCTAGCCTTGCATTGCTTCTTGGAGAGCTGATCCAGGGCCGTAAGTAGCTCGGTGTCAATAGGAACTTGTATCACTTTCTTGGCCATCTAATTCCTCCACATTCGATTCATAGCGAACATAATACACATAATATTACACAAGTTCAATACTTCTCTGGCTCAAGAGGGTTCGGATATCCGGATCGTTGTTCCCGCGCGGCTTCTAGGATTGGACTGGAGGTGACCGAATGCCACACGGACTGAACGAGAGTCCGGAACGTGCCGCCCAGGCAACGGAAGTCTGGTCTGGTCAGAGCTGGGTTGCCAAGTCGAGGTCAGGGTAAACCAGTCAGGCTGAAGGCTAGTTTGAAGGTTCTGGTTCTGTCTACCGTGCAGTACTGCCCACGCCAGTGGACTTGAACTGTCTCCTCAATACATTAACGCAAAGGTCTTATCAAAAGTCTTGGTTTTACCTTTTATCCTGTTTGGTGAGC
>CAVRFM010000020.1:0-104402 GCA_963720375.1 uncultured Chloroflexia bacterium
CTGCCAGGATGTTTGGACTCTTTGCCGGCTTTGCCAGCCTGGCTCTGGCCATAGGGCCTGGTTCTGGCGGACCAGGCTATCAGTGGGCCCTCATCATTCAGGACGTAACATTAGTCGGATTTGGGGCGTCATTCCTTCTCTTTGTAGCTGTTCTTAGAGGAGAAGCATCCTGGTCGTCCTGGCGTGTTGTTCGGCCTGTACCTCTGTTTGTGGGGTTCGGGTTTATCTTGGCTGTAGGTTACATAGCATCGGTCTTTGTCAGACCCACCTGGTACGAGTGGATAAAGCCGGTGTTACATTTCTATCTAGCTGCCTCCTTCTTTGGAGGAATCGGATTACTAGCCTTCAAGGCCAGTCAAGAAAGCTCTCTGGCCCTTCGCCATCAAGCCCGGCTGCTACTGTGGGGCATAGTCTTGAGTTCGCTGCCATTTGTCAGTTTTACGCTTATCCCGGAGGCCCTGGGGCGGCAGTCAGTTCTTCCGGTTTATGTCAGTATCCTGGCCCTGGTGCTCATGCCTGTTTCCTTTGCCTACGCTATTCTGCAGTATCAGCTACTGGGGATACGCCGATTAGTCCACAAAGGAATGGTCTATGGAATCACCGCCTTCGCCTTATTGGTCATCATCACTTTTGGTCTGGTTATTCCGTTATCTGACAGGGTTTCAAGTCACAGATACCCTCTTCTGGTTTCTGCAATCGTGGCTGGTGGAATAGTCCTCTTCTTTCCTTTGCGGCAGGCGGCGCAGTGGCTGGTAGATAACCTTCTTTATCGAGATGCCGTGGATTACCAGATGTTTCTTGATGGCATACATGAGAACCTGGCCACATCTGACAATAGTTCTCATCCGGTAAGTGGGATAGCTCATCTCCTGGCAGAGATCATGCATCTGGAATCGGTCCTGGTATTTCTGGGCGATGATCCTGTCCAAAGCAAGCTGGTTGCCTCAGCAGGCAGACGATCCCAAGAGGTTCTTCGGCATATGACCTCGGAAATTCAGCCAAACGCTCAAACAGCAGAAAATCGAGACTACGTAGAACTGCGTTGGGAATCCGACACCTTGATATTAATTAACCTCCGGTCAGCCGGGAGCTACCTGGGATACCTGTTGCTGGGCCCCAAAGAGGGAGGCGAGGTCTTTGTGGAGGAAGAAAAGCGCCTGATAGCAACGGTAGTCCCCTTCCTTGCCCTTGCTGTCAGCAAGGGCCAACTATCTGAAGAACTGCGGGACCTGAACCAACGGCTGGTTAAAGCTGAGGAGATGGAGCGGGCGCGGGTAGCAGGTGACCTTCATGATGGGCCTCTTCAGAAGGCTATTGTACTTGCTGCGGCCGGTGACGCCGTTCCACAAGATGAGAAAAGAAGCATCGCTCACCAGTTGGTTACCGAACTCCGTGAGGTCTGCTCGCGTCTGCGCCCGGCAATCCTCGATGATCTGGGGGTCATCCCCGCTATAGAGTGGCTCCTGGAAAACATACCCAAGCGGTTCAGCTTGGCCACCCACTTCTCACTGCAAGATTTACATGAGGAAGAAAGGTTCCCATCCGATATCGAGCTGGCATTGTTCCGTGTGAGTCAGGAGGCTATAAATAACACCGTGAAGCATGCAGAAGCAACCTCCGTGCACATTTCCCTCTCTAGGGAAAACAACGCCCTTGTTCTCAAAGTGCAGGACGATGGCGTTGGCTTTTATCCGGCAGCCCATGGCAACACCGGTTTCGGGCTTTCCCAGATGCGTGAGCGGGTTGTGCAGTTGAACGGATCCTTAGACATTCATTCCAGCCCGGGGTTTGGCACGACGGTAGTCGCACGTATTCCCCTCTGATAACGGAGAAATCATTGTGAAGGGGGTTATAGATGGAATCATCACCACTACCTCTGAGAATCCTTATTGTTGACGACCACCAGATGTTTCGTGAGGGGATCCGGCGGCGATTAGAGCAGGAACCTGACATCAGCGTGGTAGGGGAAGCGGCTTCGGCGGAAGAGGCTGTGGCAAAGGTTCAGCAGACTAACCCAACTATTGTGCTCCTGGATATCCGCTTGCCCAACGTATCCGGAATTGAGCTGGCGCGGCGTTTGCGGCAGCAGTGGCCGGACCTGAAGATCCTGGTGCTCACTGGTTACGACTTCGACCAGTATGTGCGCGCGGTAGCGCGGGTGGGTGTTTCAGGGTATCTGCTGAAAACTGCCCCCCAAGAAGCTCTGGTGCAGGCGATCCGTGAAATTGCGGCGGGGGGAGCGGTACTGCCACCTGCTATTGCATCCAAGGTGCTGCAGCATTTCTCTGCCTCTTCCTCACACGTCCGGAGTGGCATCCTGGGCGAACTGACGCTCCGGGAGATTGAAGTGCTCGAACTGATGCACCAGGGGATCAGAAATGCTAGCATTGCCAAGCGCCTTTCCATATCTCCTCGGACAGTGGAAGCACACGCCAGCAGCGTTATCTCAAAATTGGGGGCTCGAAGCAGGACCGAGGCCATTCGCATCGCGCTTGAGAAAGGCTTGATCAAGTAGCGCTGCTCACTTCTTGGTACTCTCCAATGGAAGGTGGTTGTCTGCGTAGGGTTCTTCACAGGTTGCTCCTTCTGGACGAATTGAATGTTCACCATGATTGACTGACCCTCCTTCATGAAATTCCCGATGATTCATCGGATACATCACTTCTACGGAATACCGGCGAGGGTGTCAAGCATGGGGAAATGTAGTAAGATACATCCCTTTTTCACGTCTTTCCCTGATTTTTGCTGCAATAAAACGCATGCAGCAGCCGAGGAGACCGGCACGGCAGCCGGAGAGAGCTTCTGCGCCTATGCACCAATGCAAAGTGAGGATGCTGGTGGGCTATGAATGAGAGCGAAAGGCTGTGATAGGGTAATCACCCGAGGTAAACTGACTGCTCCTCGGTAGAAGTTGGCATCTGTGACAGAATTTTCCGGTGGTAATGAAAAGCAGCGAAACTTCCGTCCGTGTGCATCGCATTGCTAGGGAATTAAGAGGACCTTGTTGATCAAGTCTCCGTACAAGAAGAAAATCTGAGCAGAAGCCGCTGCATTCTGCTGTAAGCTGTTAATCACCCACACAATACCGTGAAGGTCAGGGTCTCTGGTGGACAACTTGTAGGTTCCCAGTTGGGGTTCCTCCTGCGAACCACCAGTGATGTTCACGACCTTCATTCCCGGAACAATCCGGATGATCACATATTTCCCAGCGACATGAATCAGATGAGGGCGCCGGGTAATCGGAATGTCGGGGTGTTCAGCATAGAAGGAGTTTACATGTCCTAGGACAGTTTCCCCCTCAAGTCCTCGTGTCGCATACACTATCTTGTAGGGCCAGTCGTCGTAGTTCGGGATCATGATTGTGAGACTGACTCGTCCCTCCAACGGCTTCATTGCTGGAACTGAAGCGATGTTAGATAGTGCATCTTCTAGCTGAGTCTTGTCTAGCATGGACTTGATGGATGCAACGCCGAGAGTGCCTTCCACAGGCGCAAACGACTTGCCCACCCCTTCGGTGTCGTGGAAATTGAAGCGTGGAGCTGTATCTGTGGTGACTATGACATCCAACTGCTTTGACTCGATGCCATTGTCATCGAAAAGGAAGCCCCCGAGGAAGACATTACACTTGGAAGGAGCGTGTTGTCGCAGAAAGTCCGCATAGATTCGTTCTCTGCTCATGCCAACATCAGTAGTGTTGGGAAAAACAGATGAGGCATCGGCTTCACCACGCAGCACCTCTGCGACTTTGAGGTAGTAGTTGCGTAATCGATTAAAGAATGGTTGAGGCATTCGCTCCAGTCCCAACTTTCTTTATTTGTGCTACTGCAATAGCTGTGCAAATTCTAGTCTAGTCGATCCAATCACGTCAATTGCAGGAGTAAATCCTCCCCTTCCTGTCCAATCTGATCTTCGGGTGGTATAATAGTGGAGAATAGCTGAGAATAAGAGCCTGCTTTCAAATCGGTCTCAGGTGAACCTATAGTCCAAGATTGAATTGAGGTATCAAGCTTGATGCGCAAACTCCTTACCAGTTTCTTGATGCTACTGTGGTTATTGTCGATTGCGTCTTGGGTAGGCCTCTCCATCTGGTCGTATTCTACCACCTCCAAGATTACGCCCACAGACGTCCAAGGTTTCAATGATAACAACTCTGCGTATTTGAATGTGGGACTTGCCATCCCTCTATATGACCCAAAGGTGGGGAGTATAACAATCGCAATTACCTGTGGGCTTGCACCGAATGTTCAGAATGCACTTAAGCAGGCAATAGGACTCACTGATAGCCATGAGTACGACTTGTCACTGAACATCAACCCAGTGCAATTCAATACTGGAAAATCCATCTCCTTTCAATACCCTCCACAGAGTGGAAGCAGTGTCAGCATAGCAATAATTGCGCATGGGTCTGAGAATGTCATAGCGGAGGCAGCCCAACTTGCTAACTCATACCAGGTTGATAATCAAACAGAGATTAAATGGACTGATCGGACATTTCTAGCACCACTTGACTCTTATAAAGTGAGGCTGTCTTTCCAAATGGCTGTGCCACCAGGTGTGGAGATACCAGATACAGCCATTTCTTCCGGTGGGGGTTATCTGATGCCCTGCAAATTCTACGAAACCCACGTAGATGGTAACTATCACTGCACAGTGAAGGCCGTGAGTAACAATGAAATCGAACTGCAATTTAACCGGGATTCGCACTACATTTGGTTTTTGATATTGCCATTTCTATTCATTGTGATATCAGGCATCTTAGTAGTCATCGGACGCACCAGCAAAGTGCGCAACTATTACTTTGGGGTATTTGCTATACTGCTCACATTCAGCTCGTGGGGTCTAACGAGATCACTCGCTGTTCCTGGAGCCACGGCACCTGTTACTCTATATGACGTTGTTGTATTAGTCAGTTGTGTAATCGCACTATTTGTTACACTCCCATTCTGGGGGGACTTAGTAAGAGATCTGAAAGACACTTGGACCGGTGTCAAATCGTAAGCCCCTCCTTGGCGTTTGTACCCAAGCCGAGGTTGACATCCTTTGTCCGTTGATGCTATTGTCCGAGGCGACTTCCTGAAACAGGCATCCTTAGACACAAATGCTGCCCGAGCGGGGCAAGGGAAGAATATTCAACAAAAAGGGGGGGCACAATGAAGCCTGCTAAAGTTCTAATCTTTCTCATTGTGGTGATCCTGCTTGCGGGGTTGGTGCTGGGAACCTCCTGCGGTGGACGGGGGCTGACAGGGGAGACAGGGGTTGGTATTAAGAGCATCGTTGACAACCATGATGGCACTTTCACCCTGACAATGACTGATAATTCCACTTTCACTACTGACAATCTGACAGGCCCTCAGGGAGTGACAGGACCACAAATGAGAGCCTCGTTGTTCAGCCTGCCGTGGGAGTGGGATCAGAATCTTGGTGCCTTTGTTATTGCGCCGGGCAACCTTCCTGAGATTGATGGTTCGGGTTTCTCGGACAACACAACGGTTGAAATCTACCTCGTCGTCGCTCCGACAAATAGGATACTGTTGGAGGCCCTGACAACGAACAGCCTGGGGTGTTTTTATACCGATTTGTCACAGATAAACACTTCAATACAAGTGGCACCTGCCGCCGATCTCGATCAGACCAACGGTAGCGAAGTGTGGAGAACATGCTATTTCGAAGGGGTGGTGGATGGGATAGCAATTGCCACAGTGCCCACCGTTATCTTTAGGGCGAGCTACGTGCAGGCGGCCAATACCGAGTTGCACAATGCCAAGACAGCAGTCGCTGCATGTCTGTACGATGCTAATAAATCTCAGCTCACGCTGCATGCTCCTTGGGATGGCACTGCAGGCAAGGTAACAGCTACAGCCGACGACTTGTCGACAATAGATGCGTCCAGCTATATCAACGGCACATTCAAGGCTACTTACACTTTCGATGTGAATGGTACGCTTACTAGCGCTACCCTCACTCCAGCTCCAGGCAATACGGCTTGGACTGGTATTAAGTGGGATTCCGGTACCCTCAGTTGGGTGCAGGCCTAAATAGGAGTCACTTGAACCCAGGAATAGCAGACCCCAGGAGAAAGTCTCAATGGGGGTGGGCAGAGATGTCCACCCCTGTCTTTTCTTCAGCATCAGTCTCTCCCTCTGTATCCAAGCTGAGGTTGACAGCCTCTTTACTCCAGTGTATTGTCCGGGGTGACCTGTACGCTTAGATAGCAGCGTGGAGCCTTTCGCAGGTCTCGTAGGGAGAGTCGACCTGAAGGAGTTCGATGGCGCTTCAACCTGATGACTTGAAGAAGAGACTGACTCCAGAAGTCAGGGAGAATATTCTCCGTGATAACTGGCATTCCCATGATGCAAGATGGTTCTTGAAAGTCAGTCAGGAATTCGGATTTGATGTGGGCAACAGACTAAATCAAATCACACTAAGGTCGATGGCCAAGACAGACATGAGACGTGTGCTAGAGGCCATTAATTGGCCGGAGATTCAAAGTCCTGATGATGTTGTCACGGTATTTCAGATTGCCCAAGAGCTATACTTTCCCCCGCCATTGTTCCAAGTTGCACCTAAGGCAATTGGTGCAGACTCCATTAAGGTAAACATCACTAGATGTGGTACGTTTGAGGAGGTAAGAAAGGCTGGGATTGTCGGAGTATACCAGTGTCCCTGCGCTATTCGATTCGAGTCGTGGTCAGAAGCTTGTCGCCTTCGTGGGAGGGCGAACATTCTGAGGAGTATGATGCGGGGAGACCCAGTTTGTGAGGTATCCCTTTCTCTTCAATTTCCCGCCAACGAGACAGACGGGAACTAGCTGTTCGGTTCTGCCTCAATTGGTGCCTTGTAGAACCCCGATCTCTCCACCTCTACCCCTTCAGCCCCAGATGGTCACAGTAAGAAAGATGATCCTTCCAGCATTGGCATCCCCGATTTCTAATGCATTTCTTATAATCTTCTAGCGTTGTTCTAACATAACCTGGCTACACTTGCGGAAGAGCGTTTTGAGGAGACACATGAGAAACAGAGATCTGATCCGGAAGAAAAGCCTATTGCCAGCCGTGGCTTTGGCTTTGATAGTATTGCCAGAACCGGTGACAACCGTGGTAGGTGTGGCATTACTCTGCCTGTGTCTTGCCTTTCCTGCCTTGAGAGGGCAGCCGGGCTACAGACCTGCGCCTTGCTCTGGAGTAGTAGTGTTGAGGGGATCACTGCCTTAGTAGTTTCGTAGGCCAAGGGCTTTCTCAGTGTACCCCTTCAGCCCTAGATGGTCACAGGGGAGCGTCTGTGAGGTTATGTACAAAAAAGAGAAGGGGGCCCGTTACAGCCCCCACCACTGATACTGATAATCTGCTAGTCCGGTTTCGGCTTTGCAATATGACCCGCCTGTTTTCCATCTGCACCGACATAGTGCCGCCACCGATCCACATGGTAGTGTTCGTCATAGTGGCTCAGATAGATCGGTTTACCACAAAACGCACAAGTTCCCTTCGTCTTCTTTTCCACCATATCTAACCCCCAACGATATTGTATCCCTTCGGCCCCAGATGGTCATTTCTGCCATAGCGGATGACACTCCTGTAGCTTGACCCCCTGTGTTCACCCTCATCATATCCCCAAAATAGGGACTAAGGTCTCAAGACAGCATGGTCATTGGCGTGGAATACTGGACACATGGATAGGCAGATAGGAGGCCGCATGAGCAAGTTCGTGGGCGGTGTTATCGGGTTCTTTGTCGGCGGCTTTCTAGTATCCTACCTGTTTGGCTTCATAGTCGATGCTGTGTTCGGCTCTTCACCTATCAGCGTTACGACGACTAGCTCGTTCCTTGGCGTCTTCATTGGCCCTGCGGCTGCTCTGGTGGGAGCCATCACGGGAGCGCTGGCAGGAGCACGCATCGCTTCAAGAGGGAAGGATAAGCCAGCCGACGCCGTGATGACTGGTCCACAGCAAGGGGGCATTTTATCTGGCGACATACTGAAAGCACAGCCTGTTCAGGGCAAATGTCCGTTCTGCCACAGCACCACCTTCCGTGTCGAGGAGAAGGCTGGCTTACGGAGATGCAGCGATTGCCATTCAGTCCTACCCAACTACATACACGGGGCAACGGATAACTTGCAGGGCGGATTTGAAGTAGGTAGAGAGGAGGTAGCAAACATACGTAGGAGTTCTATTGGCACCGTGCTGACCTGGATTGGCGGCTCAGTAATCCTCTATGCGCTCGCACTAGTGGCGCAGGCCGCATGGATATGGTTCGCCACTATCCTAACGGATAATCCCGGTGAAGGCGATGCTATGTTGCACATTCTCTGGCCAGTGGCCCTGGGTGGAGGTGCGCTCGGCACCATGATGCTGATCTTTGGAAAGGCGTTGCGACATGGCCGGTAAGTTGCATGATTACAGCAACTAGGCAGAGAGGCGGTCACAGTGATCAACAAGAAGGAGGTGGCAAACATGCGCAGAAATGTCAGCGGTGCTGTGCTAATGTGGCTTGGCGGCACAATGATGGTCGGTGCCTTGGTAGCACTAATGATTGCCGTTCTTATGGGCATGGGCACTGTAGTAACGGATAACCCTGGTGAATACGATGCTACGTTGTCCATTCTCTGTCCAGTGGCCCTGGCTGGGGGTGCGGTCGGCCTCCTGATGCTGTTGTATGGTAGATGGCGAGTTCACCGGTAAGCTTGTTGGTGAGTTGCTGTCCCTTTGGTGCTTTGGTTCTCGGCTTGATCACCGGCATCTCCACAACGTCAGAAGTGATCGAGGGAATTGGAATGCCCCCAAGGGAATTCGAATCCCTGTTTTCGGCTTGAAAGGCCGACGTCCTAGGCCGCTAGACGATGAGGGCGCTGACGTGAAGAGTATATAATGGCCCAGGGGTAAATAACAAGCTGAACAAGTGATAGGGGCGGTTCGCGAACCGCCCCTATGGTAGCACCTTGGATTCCTGCTCCCCGTTTTCACGGGGACAAGCTTCGCAGGAATGATTTATGGATAGACAGGCAGGGCCTCCAGCCCCATAGTCTCAGGGAAGCCGAGCATCAGGTTCATATTCTGAATTGCCTGCCCGGCGCCTCCCTTGATCAGATTGTCAAGACAGCCGATGGCTATCAGCCTGTTTGTCCTCAGGTCTATGGTCGGATAGACGAGGCAGAGATTGCTTCCCCAGGCTTGCTTGGTCTGGGGGGGAGCATCCACAACCTTCACAAAGGGCTCACCTTTGTAGAAGTCCCGATAGATCTGTTTCAGATCGGCTATCCCCTGCTGGGTGCCGGCAATCTTCCCCTCCACCAAGCGGGCATAGCAGGAACTGAGAATACCCCGTGTCATGGGGACCAGATGAGGGAGGAAGGTCACCGACAACGGACTATCCGGATGGAATGCCGTCAGCTCCTGGACGATCTCAGGCAGGTGGCGGTGCCCATCCAGGGAATAGGCTAGTACATTCTCGTTGGCCTCGGCATAGTGTGTTCCCAGGCTGAGGGCCCTGCCTGCTCCGGATATGCCGGATTTGCTGTCCACGATGATATCAGGGTGAATAATGCCTGCTTTGACTGCCGGAGCCAGGGCAAGGATGGCACTCGTCGGGTAACAGCCGGGATTGGCCACCAGAGAGGCCCGGGCAATCTCGGGTCGGTGAAGCTCGGTGAGTCCATAGACTGCCTTCGGCAGCAGTTCCGGGGCAGGATGGGTGAAATCGTACCATCGCGGGTACTCTCCGGCATCCTTCAGCCGAAAGTCGGCACTGAGGTCGATCGCTTTTATGCCCTTCTTAACTAAGGAGGCAACGGCTTCTGCGCTTGCCTTGTGGGGTAAAGCCGAGAAAACCAGATCAGCCTCCTTGGGCTCTGTCTCAATAGTGAGGTCGATGTCAGAGAGATGGGGCATGACCTTCCCCAGCTTCTTCCCTGCTTCACTCCGGCCGGTCACGGAGATAATCTGCACTCCGGGGTGGCGGTAGAGCAAGCGGGCTACCTCTGCTCCGATGTAGCCGGTAATGTTGATGATGGCTATTTTGTATGTCTTCATTTCGGTATTACTGTGTCCTTTATCGTTTATCTAAGGCTGTGCTGGGAGATTTTACTGCCTCACCTCTGATAAATCAACTCCGGGGGGTGGCTATCCATAGGATTCTGCAGCGCTGGGACAGAGCCCCCGCAAGATGCAGAGTTGACAGCGGGGTCGCTGGGCTTTGCATACCCTCCGGCCATGCTCCACCATGTGAAGGTGGAACTCGTAAACCTTCTCTGGTGGAACCAGGTTTTCCAGTATCTCATGGGCCCGCTCGACGGAGACCCTGGAATCGACCAATCCCAATCTCTTGGCTACCCGGAAGACATGGGTATCTACAGGCAGGGCAGGTTTGCCCAGAGAGAAGAGGAGTACGCAGGCGGCCGTTTTTGGCCCTACCCCGGGCAGCTTCCTCAGCCGAGCTTTGGTCTCATCTATAGTGAGTTCATCAAGGAAGCTCAGGTCAAGTCGCCCCTGTCTCTCTTGTATCTCGTGGAGGATGAGCTTTATCCGCCTGGCTTTGATTTCGGCGAGACCGCCTGCCTTTATGGACCGGGCTATTTCATTGGTATCGGCGGCAGCCACTGCTTCCCAGTTGCCGAAGGTGGCCACTAGGGAATCGAAGGCCCGGTGCGAATTTACATCCGAGGTGTTTTGAGAAAGCACGGTGGCCACCAGCGTGGAAATCGGGTCCCGGTCCGGCTTCCAGCGGCGCGGCCCATACTCCTTTTTCAATAAGCGGATGATTTCCTCAATCCTCACCGCAGCTCCTTTGTCAGGCGGAGTTGATGCAGCACATGGGGGCAGCTTTGTTGGGAGCGGCTATCAGCCAGTGTATCAGGTTTCAGAACGGGCGTCTCCAAAACAGCGAGGGCATAGAATAGTTACAGGTAAGTATTTGAAAACACATGCACCGAAAACAGTTGCACATCCACAGCCGTTTTCGGTGCCGGTATCAGAGTCTATGCCAAGGCTGCGCTAAAGTATGAAGCGATCTTACTGCCTAGTCTGAGGAGGGCAGTGGTCTTGGTTGCTGTTCTGCCATGTCCTTGCCGCAGCAGGCAACTACCCCGGCGCCCTGCTTGGTGCACAGAACTTCGGTATTGCAGACTTCGCAGCGATATCTCTTGCCTAAAGTATTGGCCATTTCAGTCTTTGACCTCCCCTATTTCTTCAACTCCATGGGCTGTCCGCAGCAGTGGATGGCGCCGTTACCGCCGCGGGTAACGATGAACTCCGAGCCGCACTTAGCGCAGAAGTACCTCTTACCTATCTGGTTTGCCATTGCTCAGCTCCTTTTCTAGAATTTCTGCCTGTGTCCTACTCTTCGAGTCTGAGGTCCCACTGACAGGCGATATCATCCGGACTCTTGCGAGGTGGCAGTTTTAGAGGCGTTACCTTTATTTTGCGATTGACCAGGTATCTCTCGATGATCCTCCTCTCGTTGATATGGCAGACATGCTTTATTCTCTCTGGCTCTTTAGCCTCAAAATACTCCAGTGAGCGGCACTTGGGTATGGTCCAGATGACATGGTTCGGGCTGATGATCTTGGCCTCGGCAGGGAACAATCCGCCGGTGGTGTTATCCAGAGGCAGCTGGAGACACTTTAGAGAATCAAGCACTGTGTTGAGCTCAATATTGGCTACCTTGGGAAATCTCGGATTGACGCGCTCCCCGATGGTCTCCCAGGCCTGTGTCTCACACTCGTTAGCTGCATCAACGCCCCACCTTTGCTTGACTGAGTTATACCAGGCTTCCGTCATGTGAAGCCAGCCGTACTGCCATACGTGCATCAGCTTAAGCAGGAAATCCTTGGAGAAGTCATCAAAGGTCAAACCAGGCTGGAACGGGCCGCTGTAATCATCCATCTCCTTCTTTGGCGCAGGCGCTTTCTTTGCCGGGGCCTTCTTCACTGCCTTCGCCTTTGGTGCTGCGGCCTTCTTTTTTGGCGTCTCTTTTGCCATCTCAAACCATCCTTTCCATTCTCAGTGTAGTGCCAGTAGCATTCTGCCGCCCCAGTCACGTAGCCGTTTCTCCAAGTGGCGGTTACCACTGGCGGACGATGTTTAATTATTCCAAGTGCGTCATTCGATTGTCAAGTAAAGCCGGTTTGCTGCAGAAGTGATTGGAGGTGACTGCATCCGCGCTGCTCGCCTGGAATACGGCTGACACAAGACGGCACGAAATAGCGTAATAGTACGGCTACACTCTGGCCAGTACCTCCCGGGCAAACTTCCTGGCCTGGCGCATATCTTCAGCGGTGGGGCGCTGGGCAATATCCTTCATCATCACTTCCCACTCGGCATCGGAAGCCTTGCGGGCCTCCTTAACGTAGGGTTGAATTTCAGGTGCCAGGCAGCCCTGGCAGTCATAGCCTCCCAGAAAGACGAAGCCCTTGTCCTTGCTGAAGGCCTCGAAGGACTTGAGGCATTGCTCGAAGTCGATCTTGTCAGGGCTGGAATGCGTGATGAAGGCTGCTACCTTGAATCCGGGTGACTGAGGCAGTTCGCCCAGGAATTTCTTCACCGGCGCTGCCAGATTGCCTGCATGCGTTGGTGAGCCCACGAAGATGAGGTCATGCAGATTAAGCTTCTCCTGCTTCAGCTCATCTATCTTCTTCAGATATGACTCGTGACTCTTTGAGACCTCCTGGTGTATTGCTTTGGCGATCCTCTCCGTATTTCCGGTCATGGTGTAGTAGGTCACCAGAACTTTCATTGCCTTACCTCCCTTTCGATTGTGCAAGACTCACCTTGACCTACTGCCAGTTTAGGCGGTGGGTATGGCGGTGTCAACGTGAAATACCTGCTTAATTGACCAGTCTCTCGCTATCTGCCAGAATTCTGAGGTATGGAAGATATCGAATTCATTTTTCATCCGAAATCAATCGCCATTGTCGGCGCCTCCCCTCAGCCTTTCTCTGCTACCCATATCTATTTCTTTCACCCGCTGATGCAGTTTGGCTACGAAGGGAAACTCTACCCGGTGAATCCCAAAGCGAGCGAGGTCCTGGGACTGAAGGCCTATCCCAGCATCCTCGACATACCTGAGCCGGTGGACCACGTCATCTGTGCCATTCCGGCCCCGCTGACACCGCAACTGATGCGGGATTGCGTGGCAGCCAGGATAAAGTCGGTCACTATCTTCACTGCCGGCTTCAGTGAGACGGGAGAGGAAGAGGGTGCCAGACTGGAAAAAGAAATCCTGGGGATCGCCCGCCAGGGGGGAGTGCGCATTATCGGTCCGAACTGCCTCGGGCTGCACTGTCCCAAGGCAGGCGTGTCTCTGGATAACAATATCCCCAGGATCAGCGGTCGCGTTGGCTTCATCTCTCAGAGCGGGGGCAATGCCAGGGAGCTGGTCGTTGCTGCAGCAGAGCGCCAGATATACTTCAGCAAGGGGGTTAGCTTTGGGAATGCCATTGACCTGAATGAATCGGATTTCCTGGAGCACCTCATTTATGACAGGGACACGGAGATTATCGCGGCCTATATCGAGGGAATAAAGCAGCCGCAGAGGTTTTTCAAGGCGCTGAGGACAGCCACCCGGAAGAAGCCGGTAATAATCCTCAAGGGTGGTACCACCAGGGCCGGAACAGGAGCGGTGGCCTCTCATACCGGCGCTCTGGCCGGGAGCAAAGAAGTGTGGGACACGCTCTGCCGGCAGAGCGGGGTCGTACAGGTTTACCATTTCGAGGAGTTGCTGGACACCCTCATGGCGTTTACGCACATGAGGCCGCCTCGTGGCAGGAGGGTAGGCATCATTGGCATGGGTGGTGGAGCCAGTGTACTGTCTGCCGATGAATGTGAGAACGCCGGGCTGTCCGTACCGGTTTTCCCACCAGAGGTGAGGCAGGAGCTGTTGAAATTCACCCCGGCGGTAGGCGTTGGCCTGCGTAATCCGATCGACTCTTCAACGGGTGTCTATATTGATGCCACTTTGGTTGCCAGGACGGTGAAGGTTGTTGCTGATTGGGACGGTATCGACCTCCTGTTTGTTGTGCTGCCGGCCATCCTTGCCGTCAAGATAGGGGGGCAACTTCTGAGAAACCATATCGGGGTCATTGCCGAGACGGCCAAAAATATCAATAAGCCCATTGTCATTATCCTGCGCACGGGAGGCTTCAGCGAATCTGAGAGGGTGGCCCGGGAGGTGCAGGGTGATTGCATCAAGGCCGGATTCCCCGCATTTCTGTCGATTGATTCTGCTGCCAGAGCAGTGGTCTGTCTCATCTCCTATCACGAGAGCCGAAACCTTTAGGTTGATAGCACCTTTCTACGGAGTAAAGTTTGCCTTCTTCTTTTGTTTGGCGCATTGCTCTGCGGAGCATCGGGATGGTATAAAGTGAAAACCTTGCTGTATCAGGCGAAGCTGACGGATGGAAGAGACGCATAGAGTTGACCTGGGTATCACTCGCTGCGGGGGCAGGGAGTTCAAATGGGGCGAGCGGACCTACATCATGGGTATTATCAACGTTACGCCGGACTCCTTTTCCGGTGACGGGTTGGGGCGTGACATCGAGGCTGCGGTGGCACAGGGCAAACGCTTTGCTGCCGAGGGGGCCGACATCCTGGATATCGGAGGGGAATCGACCCGGCCGAATGCGGCCCCGGTATCTGAAGACGAGGAGTTGAGTCGGGTGCTGCCGGTTATCGAGAGACTGGCCAGCGAGGTATCGCTGCCGCTGAGTATTGATACCCATAAATGGGAGGTAGCGCAGCAGGCCCTCTCGGCCGGAGCCCGGATGATAAACGATATCTGGGGATTAAGGCACGATCCCCGGCTGGCCAAGCTGGCTGCAGAGTGGGGAGTACCTATTATCCTGATGAGCAATCAGCGCGGCAAAGCCTGTGAGGATATTATGACTGAGGTCGTTGTGGGCTTGAAGGAGAGTATGGCCCTGGCAATGGAGCGGGGCGTGGCCCGGGAAAACATCATTGTTGACCCTGGCGTGGGCTTTGGTAAAACGCTGGAACAAAACCTGGAGATTGTATGCCGTCTCGATGAGCTGAGGTGCCTGGAGAGGCCTATTCTGATAGGGACTTCTCGCAAGTCGATGATCGGCCTGGTGCTTGACCTGCCGCCTGATCAGCGGCTTGAGGGCACAGCGGCTACGGTGGCTATCAGTATTGCCAGGGGCGCGGATATGGTGCGGGTACACGATGTGGCTCAGATGGCGAGGGTATGCCGGATGAGCGATGCCATTGTGCGGGGAAGGATGTCAGCCAAAAGGCCGGGAAATGGTGCGGTAGAGGTATACCTCGGTTTGGGAGCCAATCTGGGGGACCGGCAGAGCAACCTGTTAAGGGCGATCGATCTGCTGTCACGGAAGGTGCGGATAGAGAAGCGCTCTTCCCTGTACGAAACCGAGCCTGTTGGATATGACCGGCAGCCCCGTTTTCTCAATGCCGTCTGCCGGGTGAGTACCTCTCTGTCCCCGGAGGAACTGTTTGCTCTGGCTAAGGATATTGAAGCTGCTCTGGGCAGGAGGCCCGGGTTCCCTAACGCGCCCCGTCCTATAGATATCGATATCCTTTTCTATGGCGACAGGGTGATCGAATCTCCACAGCTCACTATACCTCATCCCCGCCTGGAGGAGCGGGCGTTTGTGCTCGTTCCCTTGGCTGAGATTGCTCCTGATCTGGTCCATCCGGTGAGCGGCAGGACGGTCAGGCAGATGCTGGGGGGTCTGGGGAAATTTGAGGGAGTGATGAAGTGGAATCAGGAGGCCAAGGATGTATGAGGTCGCTGTTGAACAGGAATTCGACGCTGCTCATTATTTGAGGGGCTATCGGGGCAAATGCGAGAATCTTCACGGCCACAGGTTCCGGGTGGTGGCCAGAGTAAGGGCGAAGAAGACGGGTACGATTGGCTTGGCGTATGATTTCACCAGGCTGAGACAGCAGTTGGGGGAGGTTGTCAGCAGGTTCGACCACACCTGCCTCAATGATGTATCGCCCTTTGACAGGACTAACCCCTCTTCGGAAAACATCGCCTCAACCATCTTTGCTGAACTCAAGACGATGCTAAAGGGAAAGGGTGTATCTCTCTACAGCATCCAGGTATGGGAGTCCCCGCACAGCAGTGTGACTTATTCCCCTGAAGGAGAATAAGTTCTACTTGTCCCTCAGGTCCGGTGGGAGGAGGTTGGGGATAGCATCCTCGATGGGATAGGTCTCCTTACACTTAGCACAGTAAAGCGAGCCGGTAATTATTTCCTTCGTATCCTCTTTCACGACGGTGAGCTGCAAATCTCCTTTGCACAGAGGACAGGCCAGGATATCCATCAATTCCCTCTTCACTTCGCTCGCCTCCCTTTTTATATTCGGTCATCATTAGATTACTGGAGCAGGTCAACTTAATCAAGTCAAGGTTGACCAGGGGTAGTAAACGCCTTATCATTCGTAAATGTCTCGGAGGTGTGAAGCATGATAAGAGCCCTGGGTGATAAGGTTCCCAGGATAGCTGAGTCCGCCTTTATCAGCGAGGCGGCTTATATAATCGGAGATGTGGCAATCGGGGAGAGGTGTGCCGCTTTCCCGGGGGCGGTGGTCAGGGGTGATTTTGGGCCCATAAGGATTGGTAATGATGTCCTGATCGAGGACAATGTTGTTTTGCATGGCGCCCCGTCCGGACTGGACATTGGCGATGGTGTGACGCTGGGACATGCTGCGGTGATTAACTCGCGGAGGATTGGGAGCAAGGTGCTGATCGGCATGAATGCCACCATCCTTCATGATTCGGAGATAGGCGACCACTGTATTATTGCGGCCGGTGCGGTGGTGGGGCAGGGAATGAAGGTCCCTGATGGTTCTTTTGTCGCCGGTGTGCCGGCGAGGATTGTGGGCAAAGCGACCAAAGAGCAACTGAAGTGGGTGGACCACGACCCGGCGATCTACTCCTGGTGGCTGGAGATATTAGAGGATTACAAAAAGGAGAAGCTGTAGGGGGCATACAACTGCGGGGATCATGAGTACACAGACCCCCAGGGGGTCGATCCTCCCGCTATATCTTCCGCCCGATCAGAGCAGCTTCTTCGATGGCCTCGCAGGCAGTCCTTGCCTTAACGCAATCCCCGACCCGATAGACCTCAGGGACCGCACCCTGAAGTGCGTCAAACAGACCGCCCTCGGATTTGGACCCTGTGGCAATAACCACGGTGTCTGCCTCGGCCAGTTCCTCTTTGCCTTCGTGCTCATACACCACACCCGCCTCTGTGATTCGGCGGGCAGTCGCCTTCGTAACGACCTTAACGTTGTGCAAGCGCAGCTCGAATCTCACCGAAGACCTGGTCGTGGGCCCCATATCCTGCCCAATGCGCTCCAGCATCTCCAGTATGGTGACCTGCGGGCCTCTGGTTGTCATCCGGACAGCAGTCTCGGCGTCTAAAGCTCCACCCAAGGCCAGGAATACGGCAGATTCTGCTGACATGGAACCCTGCTTGGCGATGAACAGCGCTGTCTCCATACCCACCGCCCCGCCCCCGATCACCACCACCCGCTTCCCCAACGCGCTCTTCTCTTCCAGGACATCCCAGGCCCACACGACATTCCTGCCATCAATCCCCGGAATATTGGGCACCAGGGGCCTGGCCCCGGTGGCCACAACCACCGCGTCAGGCGCCCGCTTCTTCACAGTATCCGCATCAACCTCTTTGCCCAACTCCACCTTGACTCCGACTCTGTAGAGTTCCCTGGAGAGATAGTTGACGGCGCTGGCAAACTCACCTCGCCCGGGCGGTATGGTAGCCAGGTTTAGCTGACCGCCGAGCTTGTGCGACTTCTCGAACAGAGTCACTTTGTGGCCCCTTTGGGCCAGCGTGCGGGCAGCCTCCATGCCGGCTGGCCCACCGCCAATGACGAACACCTTCTTGAGTTTTTGGGCACGGACGAGTGCGTACTCTCTTTCTCTTCCGGCGGCCGGGTTAAAGGTGCAGGTGATCTCTTTCATGGAGAAGACAGCATCAAGGCAGCGCTGGTCACAGGCAGTGCACTGCCGGATCTCGTCATAGCGTCCCTCGGCCGCTTTCTTGGGCCATTCAGGATCAGTCAAGAAAGGCCGGCCCATCCCTATCATGTCGGCCTGGTTGTTCATCAGGATCTGCTCGGCCAGGAAGGGATTGTTGATACGGTTGCAGGCGATCACCGGCACCTTGACTACTTGCTTGATTCCCTCGGCCAGGTAAACGTAAGTACCCCGGGGAACGTCCATGGAGACCAGCGGCAGAAAGGATTGATGCCATCCGGCGGTCACATTGACCAGATCGATGCCGGCTTTCTCGAGGGCCCTCACGATGGTCTTCATTTCCTCCTGCCGGTTGCCGCCCTTCATGAAATCATCACCGGAGGCGCGGTAGGAAATAGGGAAACCAGGCCCGACGCTCGCCCTTATCTTTTGGACCACTTCTATGGGGAACCTCATCCGCCTCTCAAAATCTCCGCCATACTCATCGCTGCGCGTGTTGGTCAGCGGCGAGAGGAATTGGTTCATCAGGTAACCGCCATTGCCCACGAGTTCCACCCCGTCGAAGCCGCCCTCTTTGGCTCGGCAGGCTCCTTCAGCGAAATGCTGAATAAGCAACTTGACCTCTGCCGATGTCATTTCGCGGGGCATTACTCCGGTGAGTGCGTTGCGGATTGCCGAGGGCGCCGCCGGCGGGCCGCCATCTGCGGTGGAAAAGCATGATGACCCCATGTTCATCAGTTGCGCAAAGACCATGGCACCGTGCTCGTGGATCACTCCGGTCAGCCTCCTGAGCCCGGGGGTGAACCTGTCATCCTGCAGGGCCGGAATATGTGGCAGGTACACGCAAAAGTCGTTGTACCCGCAGACAACATAGATCAGCCCTACCCCGCCCTTTGCTCTCTCGATGTAGAAATCGACTATGCCGTCGGTGACCTGGCCATCCTCACTAGCCCGTCCCAGTCCCATCGGGGACATGGCGATCCGGTTCTTGACCTGCACGTTGGCGATTTTGATGGGCTCAAAAAGCTTCCTCAGTTCTCTCATTGTCCGTGTCCGTCCTTTCTTACTTAATAGTGTATCACAGGATGGCCCGGGCGCATGATTTCACCTGCATCCTGCGTAACGGATCTCTGATCGAGAGATGTCTCTCTGAGCCTCCCTAACTAACCGCCGTAGATCAAAACGAGGCTGAGATGCTATAATCTGGGCGCTGTGATCATTGATTTTCATACCCATATTTTCCCACCTGAGGTGAAGGAGAGGCGGCAAGAGTGTGCTGGCCCCGATCCCTGCTTTGCGGAACTCTTTGCCTCTCCCAAAGCCAGGATCACCATTGCTGAGGAACTGATCGCCAGCATGGATGAAGCTGAGGTGGATGTGTCGGTGGCGCTTAATATGGGATGGGCGAGCCACGAGAACTGTAAGCGAACCAACGATTATATCCTCGAAGCGGCGTCCCGCTATCCGAAGCGCCTGATACCCTTTTGCGCTATACAGCCGAAGGCCGGCGATGCGGCCATAGCCGAACTGGAGCGCTGTGCCCGGGGTGGAGCGAGGGGCATCGGGGAGATGAGATCGGATACGCAGGGCTTCGACCTGGCGGATAAAGAGATAATGGGGCCAATTGTCGAGGTAGCCAGAAAATACAATCTCATCTTTCTCACCCATTCCTCAGAGCCTGTGGGGCATCAATATCCGGGGAAGGGCGCGATTTCGCCGGGCTCTTTGTATCGTTTCATCTTGAATTACCCCGAGCTGACGGTGGTCTGCGCCCACTGGGGCGGAGGACTGCCCTTCTATGCTCTGATGCCGGAGGTGGCTTCTGCACTGAAAAACACCTTTTTTGACACTGCCGCTACACCTTTTCTATACCGTGCTCAAATCTTTGAGCGCGTTGCAGAGATTGCCGGTGCGGACAAAATTCTCTTTGGCAGTGATAATCCACTGATTTCTCCCAGAAGGATCATCGCTCAGATCGAATCGGTGGATTTGCCTCAGGAGGCGAAGTCTCTGATCCTGGGGGGTAATGCACAAAGGCTTCTGGGATGGAGTTAGTCCGCAGTTTCATCGCTATTGAATTACCTGCTGACGTAAGGGCTGAGCTTGCCTCTATTGAGGAGAAGCTGAAGGTGAGGCGGCATTCCTTTTTGAAGTGGGTTGATCCGCAGAGTATCCATCTGACTCTCAAATTTCTGGGCAGTGTGCCCGGGGAGACTATACCGGAGATAGTCGAGGCGATGTCCCTGGCGGCCCAGCCGGTATCTCCTTTCACCCTGCAAATCGGGGGCACGGGCGCCTTCCCCAACTGGCAGCGGCCGCAGGTGGTCTGGGTAGGGGTTGGGGGTGAAATGGACAGGTTGACTGCTCTGCAGAGGGGGTTGGAGGCAGCCCTTTCTACGCTGGGCTTCCCTCCTGAATCCCGCCCTTTCAGTCCTCACTTGACTCTGGGGCGGCTCAGGGAACGAGTAACGCCCGAGGATAGACGACGGTTCGGCCTGTGGGCTCAGTCGGTGAAGTTCGAAGCCAGCCTTTCTTTTGAGGTCAATGCTGTCAGATTGATGAAGAGCCAGTTGACCCCCAGCGGGCCTATCTACAGTCGAGTTGGCCTCAGTAGAACTGAAGGCTCGGGATTAAAAGCACTAGGAGGGCAGGTCATAAGACCTGTCCCTACAGACTTATTACAGAGCGGCGGGTATATCTTAAGCGGGGCGTGCCCTGATTTTCCTGAGGATGTTAACCAGAAGGTATATTGCTCTGCCTACAGCCGGCCGCCTGGGGGTGATGGCATGAAAGCGGCATACTTCATGGCAGCACATGCATGCTATACAAATACTGTGGTCGATCCTGGCTGTGGTATCATCCACTGTGACTGCAGACACAGGGCAGATTTTCTCACAGGCACGGCATAGAGTGCAGGATGATTCGTTTACCCATGGTTGAACGGCAAGCTTATCCTGCAGGAATTTGAGCAGGAATCCGGGGGCTCTTCCTCTCAGCGTGGCGAAGGCACTGCCTGGAAGTTTGAAATCAGGAACCATGACATTCTCGATGGTTTCACCAACCACGTCGATATCATCGAGGTTACCGATGCCTAGTCCCCGCTCCTGGGAGTAACGGGTGGTGTAGATATCGAGGGGATTCCCGCCAATTATTCTTGTAGCTACGGCATCCAGAGCCACTGCGTCTTTACTGGCCAGGATCACCCCTGCCTTCCTCAGTTTCCCATCCGCCGGGCCCTCACCCTCCATGGCAATGATTCCATCCATTATGGTCAGGTGCGGCCTGGCGACAGAAAAGATGTCCGTCAGCATCTGGCTGAAGTCTTCGTTCCCCATGTACTGGGCGTGAAATCTGGTACGGAAGCCCTGCGGTATAACACCGTACATATTCTTTACCCCGCCGGTGAGAATGGTGAGAGAATGCGTCTTCAATTTGGGAAGATTGATTATCACGTCTGCATTCAGCACGGCTGAAGATACATACACCTTCTCCAGAAGATGGCCTCTGCAGTTCGTTTCCACAAAACCAGCCTCTTTAAGGTTGATTAACTTGACCCCCGCCCTCTCGCACATCTGACGGACACCCGAGATCCGGAATCCGTCTCCGGCATCAGAGCTGATGTCGTCGCCTATAGTGATTTCTGCACCGGCCTTTTTCAGTAATTCCAGAACGGCTTCGACAAAGACGGGGTGGGTGACTATGCCTTTGTCTGCTTCAGAGGGTGGTGAGAGGTGATTTATTTTGACAAAGACTTTGCTGCCGGGCTTGACTATGGAATCCACTCCGCCAATCAGGGTAAGACTACTCTCTATGGCTGGAATAAGCTCAGTTCTTTCGTAGTCATAGGCCCTTACGATCGACACTTTCACCTTATCCATTTTGGCTGCTCGTTATGCGGTGAGGAGAGGTATCTTAGCTCCTGCGGACATTTTGTTCATCCGGATGGCGAGTAGGGCCACTTTCAGGGATGACCCGAAGTTGTTGAGTGTGGCGGCATTTTACCTCAGCACCCGCTCGTCGCCAACCCGGCGGGTGATCTTCTGGTCGTCGAGGAATTCCATCATAGCCATGGCGTACTTGCGGCTGGTCTGGAACATGTCGCGCACTTCTGCCACGGTTATCTTGCCCTGCGATTTGATGTGAGTGGTAATACGCTCCATCATTTCATCGTAGGCTGAAGCAGCGAAGATAACGTTCTCGGATACCTTCACCACCTTCCGCTGCTCGACTAGGAGATCAAGCAGTCCCGGATCGATCTTTAGTTCGCTCGGTGGGGAATAGGGGTTTTGAGTCAAGGACTTGAGGAAAGCATCCACAGCTGCCTTCTGCTCTTTGCTCAGTTCTACATGATATGAGGGCAGGCGTACCAGTTTACCGTCCTCTGCCAGCGTGCCATCTCGCACAAACTGCTCCAGAGCAGCAGGGAACGATCCGGCGGGGATCTTTAATTTGCTTCGTAATTCCTCCTTGGACATGCCATAGCGCAGGGGGAATTGCCGGTGGTAAGCCCCCACTATCTGCGTTACCCTCTCTCCCAGACGCTGCCAACCTGTGCCTGAAAAGAGGAGTGTATGAGGCCCCTTATCGCCCAGCATTACCAGTCTGTGCTCGGAAACGAGGGATTTTATGACTTCCTGTGCTTGTGATGTCGAGAGGCTGGCACGGTTGAGAAGCTCTGCTGTTTCGAGCGGCTCTTTAGCCTCCAGAATGGCCAGCAGGATATCCTGGGGGCCGCCCTTCTCCCTGGCAGCCAGGCCCTGAATGGTACCGGTATGGAAGCGGCGGTGGCGTTTCGGATAGGCATCGACAATCTCGCCTCCGCCCAGGGTTTCTGTTGGGGAACGGATGATGAAAAGGTCGCCCTTAACCACAGCCACCGGTCGGGTGAAGGCCAGTTGTGCCCAGCTTGTCTCACCGCGGTCCAACTTGTCTTTTTCCAGCAGCCTGGCCCTTCCGATCACTTCGAGGGCGTTGCTGTGGAAGGTGATCTCGGCATTGTGTCTCAGTGGATGAGGTAACCCGGGCAGCAGTTGAATCTTCACATCCACTGCTGTGGTGGGCCGCAGCCAGTCAGGGTTGGTCAATACATCGCCACGCTCCAGTTGGGCGGTAGCCAGACCGGAGAGATTGGCTGCTACTCTGGTGCCCGGCGATGCCGTTTCCAGTTTCCTCTTGTGTGTTTGCAGCCCCCGGAGGCGGGCCTTGAGGCGTGCCGGGACTATCTCTACCTCCTGTCCCACCGTGAGGTGCCCGTCAACCAGCGTTCCCGTGACGACGGTGCCAAAGCCGGCAATGGTGAATACCCGGTCTATAGGGAGTCTCGGCCTGCCGATATCCCTCTTGGGTGGGGTAGCGTCCAGGAGACGGTCGATGGCGGCAATAAGTTCGGGCAGACCTTCGCCTGTTACCGCCGAGACAGCCATGATGGGGGCCTGAGACAGGGTGGTTCCTGATAATGTCTCCTTGACCTCCATGGTAACCAGTTCCAGCAGTTCCTGATCTACCAGGTCTTTCTTGGTGATAACGACGATTCCCCTTTCCAGTCGAAGGAGGTCGAGGATGGCCAGGTGTTCCCTGGTTTGGGGCATCACCCCTTCGTCGGCGGCAATCACCAGCAGAGCCAGGTCGATGCCCCCTACCCCGGCCAGCATGTTCTTGATAAACCTCTCATGCCCGGGGACATCAACGATGCTGACCTCTCGACCGCTGGGCAGTTTGAGCCAGGCGAAGCCGAGGTCGATGGTCATACCCCTCTCCTGCTCCTCGACCAGGCGATCGGGGTTGATGCCGGTCAGCGCCTGGACCAGGCGGGATTTGCCGTGATCTACATGACCTGCGGTGCCAAGCACAAACATGGTTTACTCTAAAATAATCGTTTCTCTGGGTTGCGCTACTACCTCTCCGACAATAGCAGCTTCTAGCACACCGGCTTTATGTAATCCGGACAGCAATTTATCTGCCTTGGGGGTGCTGACTGAGATGAACAGACCGCCGGAGGTCTGCGGATCGAAGAGGATGTCGAGCATGTAGTCAGGGAGTCCGGCAGCCACCTTCACCATCCTGGAACGGAATTCCTTGTTGCGGTAGGTGCCGCCGGGGATCATTCCCATCCGGGCGAACTCTACAGCTTCGGCAAAGATGGGAACGGAGGAGGCGCGGATCTTCAGGCCGACCTCACTGTTCTGAATCATTTCGCAGGCATGCCCCAGGAGGCCGAAACCGGTGATATCGGTACAGGCATTGCACCCGATTTCCTGCATTACTTCGGAGGCGGTCCTGTTGAGGGCAGACATGGACCTGGTCACGTTGGCGATGGTTTCTTCACTGGCCGCCCCGCCCTTGGCGGCGGTGTTGATGATGCCTGTGCCCAGGGGCTTGGTGAGTATCAGCTTATCGCCTGCTCTTGCACCTGACTTTGTCATCACTTTCTCGGGGTGGATGGTGCCGGTCACCGAGAGCCCGTATTTCAATTCCTCATCATCAACACTGTGCCCGCCGACGAGGACGACGCCGGCCTCCCGCAGTTTTTCCAGGCCGCCCCTCAGGATGTCCCTCAGGATGGATATATCCATGGTCTTACTGGGGAAGCAGACGATATTCATGGCTGTAATGGGTTTGCCTCCCATGGCATAGACATCACTGAGAGCGTTGGCCGCGGCAATCTGCCCGAAGGTATAGGGGTCATCGACAATGGGCGTGAAGAAATCAACGGTCTGCACTATAGCCAAGTTTTCACTTAGCTTGTACACACCGGCATCATCAGCCTTCTCTAAACCCACGATCAGATTAGGGTCGTGGATGAGAGGCAGACCGCACAGTGCCCTGTCCAGGTCCCCTGGACCCAGCTTGGAAGCTCAACCCGCCCCGCGGACTGTCTCTGTGAGCCGGGGGTGCTGCTTCTTAGCCATTCCGTTTCCTCCTCTATCGGTCTCTCCCGCAGGCAGTATCAAACCGGATAGATCCCCTGGGTGTCTATCCGCTCCTTCTCCAAGGTTGCCTTGATCTGTGTCTCGTCTGCCCTTTCAAACCGGAGGCAGACCCCGCAATCTGAACTGAGTTGCCGGGGCACAGGGATCAGTTTGATGGCGATACCGCTCTTCTTGAACAACTTCTCGGCCTGCAGAGCGCCGCTCATGGAATAGAACAGGACTACGCTGTGCTGTACGGTCTCCATCGGCCGAGCCGGTCCTCCTCAAAGAGAAATAACCTTACCCGCTTCCAACAAGGCTGAGGTGATATCATACATGTTGGAGATGTGTCCTACCTCCACCGCTTCCTTCAGCTTGTAATATCCCAGGCAGGTGCCGCAGGCCAGTATCTCGGCCCCTGCTTTCTCCAGCGTGCGCAGGTCGTCGAGTACCTCGGAACCCCTGGCCACCAGTTTCACTCCGCTATTGATGAAGATGATCCGGGACGGTTTGGATGATGCCTCGCCCAGGGTGTGCATAAAGCTGCGCATGAGGATACTACCCAGTTCGTCATCTCCCCGCCCCAGAGTGTTGGAGGTAATGAGGAACACTGTGGGCCCGGAAAGCGCTAACGTCTCGGAGCTTTGTGGTTTAGCTGATGTTCTGGTCAGGTGCAGGTAGACCCCGTCCTCCTTTTCCTCAACAGACACAATGCATCCCTGGCTCGCTGCCAGTCGGGAGACGTTCTCTCTGGCGGTCTCATTATCGACGATAATAGTAACCTTGACAGCCTTTTCCAGGGCCTTCTTGGCCAGGACTACGGGCTGAGGGCAGTCCAACCCGCGGGCGTCTACAGTTTCAGACATGCTAGCACCTCGCTTTCGCAGCAGCAATCCTGCTCACTGCCTCCAGGGTTTTCTCGATATCCTCGTTTGAATTGAAGTGGCCGGGACTCAATCTGACGGTCCCCTGGGGGAAGGTTCCCAGGGTCTTGTGGGCTATGGGGGCGCAGTGCAGCCCCGGGCGGCACATGATTTCATACTCCTCTTCTAACTGCATGGCCACTTCTGAAGATGTGAGTCCGGCAATATTGAAGGAAACGACTGCCACCTGCTTAGCGGCATCACCGCTTCCGTAAATGGTGATACCAGGGATGGCCTTTAGTCCTTCCAGCAGGAACATTGTCAGCGTTTCTTCCCTTTTCCGCATGTTCTTTACGCCCTGTGCCAGAACGAAGCGCACCCCGGCGCCCAGGCCGGCCAGGCCCACGGTATTGTGCGTTCCGCTCTCATATTTGTCGGGCAGGAAGTCCGGCTGGTATTCATGTTCGGAATGGCTGCCCGTGCCGCCGTATTTGAGGGGCTCAATGCCGGATTCGATGCCTTTGCGAATGTAGAGCCCGCCTGTCCCCTGCGGTCCATAGAGCCCCTTGTGCCCTGAAAAAGCCAGCAGGTCGATGTTCATGGCGTCTACATTGATGGGACAGCACCCTACTGTCTGAGCCGCATCAATCATGAAGGGCACACCGTGGTGCCGGGCAATCTGCCCCACTTCGGCTGCAGGTAGAAGCGTACCCACTACATTGGAGGCGTGGTTCAGGGTGATGAGCCTGGTATTTGGCCGGATGGCCTGCTCTATGTCCGGGGGGTTGAGGAAACCTTCACGGGAGCAGTTCACCACGGTTACCTCAAGTCCCTTTCTCTCCATGGCGCGCAGTGGGCGCATGACTGAGTTGTGCTCCATACTGCTGGTGATCACATGGTCTCCAGGGTGCAGGAGACCCCGTATCACCAGGTTCAAAGCTTCGGTAGCGTTACAGGTGAAGACGATGCGTGTCGGGTCACTTATGCCAAAGAGGTGGGCGAGGGACTCTCTGGTCTCATAGACAATGCGGGCTGCTTCAATGGAGAGGCGGTGTCCGGAGCGGCCGGGGCTGGCCCCTGTGTGGCGCATGAAACTGTCCATGGCCTGATAGACCGCTTCCGGTTTGGGCCAGGAGGTGGCCGCATTATCCAGATAGATCATCTCGTGCTTTACCTCACGTTCTTCGGTATGATTATAGCCTACTTTTCCGATGGACTCAGCAAAAAGAAAACTGGAGGTGCAGAGCTACCTCCAGTTTGAAATTCCTTGAAACCAGGGGCAGCGATGAAGCTGCCCGGGACGAGCCCCGGTATTTCAGGGACCAGACCACAAATGATCGTCAACATGTGCAGATTGAGCGACCGAGAGAATCGCCGCAAAATACTTACCTCCCCTTCCAGCTATTCCGGTAAAGGTTTCCCCGGCAAAGAGCCACGCTCTCTGGTATGGACTGTTTCATGTCCGGCGATTCATCGACATCACCCCCTCTCCGCCGGGAATAACGGTAAGCGATGATAAGGGCTTTCTTTAGTGAAGTTGTATCATCTGTGAACTGCATCTGTCAAAGTCTATTGACTATTAGAGGTCGATTTGCCGCCGAATAAAGCGTATGCTACATTCTTAGGACCGAGGCGAGAAGATGAAAAGTGATTTCCGCAGCCTCCCCAGCGTGGACCGGCTGATGATGGATAAACGCCTTCAGTCACTGGAGGCAGTTTACTCCCGCCCATTCGCCCTTGAAGTGGTGCGTCAGGTACTTGAGGAGAGCCGCTTATCTATTGCCGGAGGCCAGCCAGCCCCCTCTTTTGATGGATTGGTGGAATCCATATCCGCCCGTATCGAGTCGCTGGGGCGGCCTACCCTTCAGCGGGTGATTAATGCTACCGGCGTGGTACTGCACACTAACCTGGGCCGGGCACCCCTCAGCCAGGAGAGTATAGCTGCCATGGAGTCGGCTTCCAGGGGCTATGTGAACCTGGAATTCGATCTTGAAAGCGGTGGGCGGGGTTCTCGGGAGGTTCACGTATCTTCCCTGCTGTGTCGATTGACTGGAGCTGAGGCTGCTCTGGTGGTAAACAACAATGCCTCGGCAGTCCTCTTGGCATTAACTGCCCTGGCCAAGAGGAAAGAGGTGATTGTCTCTCGAGGGCAGGCGGTGGAGATCGGTGGCGGCTTCCGTATACCCGATGTGATGCGGCAGAGTGGGGCTAAACTGGTAGAGGTGGGCACTACCAACTGCACCTATCTCTCGGATTATGAGAAGGCGATTGCACCCGGGACAGCAGCACTGCTCCGGGTTCATTCGAGCAACTTCAAGGTAGTGGGCTTTACTCAGGAAGTGTCTATAGGGGAACTGGTCCAGTTGGGGGAGCAGCACGGCCTGCCGGTGCTGGATGATCTGGGGAGCGGATGCTTGCTGGACACCTCCAGGTTCGGACTGGGTCCCGAGCCTAAGGTTCAGGATAGCGTTGCTGCCGGCGTCGGGTTGGCGTTATTCTCTGGGGACAAGCTTCTGGGTGGCCCGCAGGCCGGCATTATTGTGGGGAAGAAGCACCTTGTTGATAAACTAGTGAAGCATCCCCTGGCCCGGGCGGTGCGCATCGATAAAACGAGGTTGGCAGGGCTGGCTGTCACCCTGCTTCATTATGTCAAGGGAGAGGCGGAGCAGAGAGATACCGGTATGGCAGATGATATCTATGCCACTCGCTGAAATAGAGAAGCGGGCACGCCGGTGGTCCAAGCAGCTTGGAGGCCTGGCTGTCGTGACAGATGGTGAATCTGTGGTGGGGGGAGGGAGCTTGCCAGGGAGTACCTTGCCTACCAGGCTGGTGATGATCAGGGGATTAACGAAGGGAAAAGAACGAAGTCTGGTGCAAAGGCTGGCTGTAGAGCTGCGGTCTCACCAGCCGCCCGTGATATGCCGGCTTGAAGGCAATGCGCTGCTCCTCGATCCGCGTACTGTCCTTCCCGAAGAGGATCAGGCTGTTCTCCAGGCGCTTCAATATGCCCTCAAGTCTACTGCTGCTTGAGTATATCCGGTGCTGCCGGCCTGACAACTGAACGATAGCCCAGCCTAGCCCTTACCCACAAGAGCCCAGATAAGGGCTACTATCCACCCTATGAAGGTCCAGCCCAGGAAGATGTTCACCAGGACGATGCCTACGATGTCCTTCTTGTGTCTGACGGCGGCGATTATGGTGGGCAGGAAATACAGTGCGATGCCGAGCAAGCCGAAGGGGAAGATGAAGAAGGGAAAGATGTAGGAGGGAAAGTCCCAATGCCGTGGCTCGAATGGCATGACCACACACCCTGCCATGAATACAGTTCCGGCAACGAGAAGCAATAGCAGCAAGACTTTTCTGGACATTTGTGTTTTGCCTCGGGAAACCTGTTTGGGTGCCCTTCCGGCACATTATAACACAACAAATCCGGCTCTGTGTGACCAAAGTCACTTACAGTGTTTTGCTGCCCAGATAAAATTTTCTCAAGTGAAAAATTATCGAAAGGAGACATGAGGATGACGACAATTGTGGTAAGAAGGCCGGGTGTGCTTGATGACTTTGAGAGCATGGCCAGGGAATTCTGGGGTTCTTGGGACGGAGGCATACTTGAGGCTGGATTGGCTCCGGGGATGGATGTGTATGAGCTGAAGGATGAGTTCGTGATTAAAGCGGAGCTACCCGGTGTGGCGAAGGAAGGCCTTGCCCTGAATATCGATGGGGATACCCTGCGGATAGAGGCCGAGAAGAAGGAAGAAGAGGTCAAGGATGCCACCTATTATGCGAAGGAGAGGCACTTTGGTCAATATTCCCGCCTGATAACGCTGCCGTTCCCTGTGGATGCTGAGAAGGCGTCAGCCGTATTCGAGCATGGTGTGTTGGAGATAAGACTGCCCAAGGCCGAGGAAGCAAAGAGCAAACGCATCGAGGTCAAGTAAACGAAGCTAAAGGACTTCCAGCCGGATTACAGAGAATGGGGCTGCCTGACGGGCAGCCCCATTCGTGTTTTATAATAGCCTCATGTCTGAAGGGGAACAAATATTATCCGGTCAGGCGTGACTCTCTTTACGGTGGAGTATAGGATGCGATAGCGTCTATCTGGAGACAAGTCTGGAGTCTGGCACGCGTTGCTCCTTGGTGGATGACTCCAGGGCTTCTACCTCGGACATTATTTTCCTTCGATTGTCCGTGGTCTCGATCCCCCCTCTGCTGTCTACGTTGTAGTTGGCGGAGACCCGGACTCTGTCGCCCGCCACTTGCCTCACGGTCACTACCACTGTGGTGGGCCATTTCTCGATATCTGATGTATAGAGCTGGGCCCAGCGGGAACCCCTCTTGAACCTGTAGGTGTCGGGCAGGCATTTTTCTGACTTATATCCCTTTGCATGGAAGAAAGCGGGTATTATTTCTGCTTTATACTTCGGGATATCAAAGGTCTTTACGAAGTTCATTTCCAGCGGTCCCCCCTTTGTTCGACTTCTTTCTTAGAGAATTCTCTGCTTTATCCTGTATGCTGCTAGACTTCCTCTACGACCTCCTCCATTTTCCAGAGGGTCTGCTTTTCAGCATCAACATAGTAGTCGACTCTCTCACCACAGGTTGCGCACGAGATTGTTGTGCGGCCATTGAAGGTTCGCGTCATTGTGCCTAATAGAAGCCCCCATTTGTCATCCCAGCAGCGGGGGCAAGGACCGATGACATGCAAATAATCATCAGTCCCGCACATAAACCAGCGCATGCCCGTTTCTTGCGTGCGCTGCGGGCGTTTATCTAGTACTGCTACTGCTGTTCTCTGCTTTGGCTCTCTTTTACTGTTCACAGCTCGCTATCCCATTCCGTCTGAGAGGGTCGGGGTCGAGGCGCTCCGGTTCGCTTTGCAGTTGCCTCCGGTGCAGGATGCGGAAGGTTGCTGAATTCCCTCTGCTCACCGCACAATCTACAGACACCCCTGCTGGTGGGATTCTGTGCCAGCTCGATTACCCAGTGGTGCTGGCAGGGCTGCTTTGTCGGGGATTGCGCAGCAGCGACTCGCCGTTTTGTGGTCATGGCATAAACTCCATCTAGGATCAAGTACACTTGGAGAGCTTGCTTGATCGGGCATATTTTCTATGGCTCTCAGCTATAGTCTATGGCGGTATGGTTACTTTCATCTCTCAAAGAGGCTGGATATTCTCACAGAATTGTCACTGACCTGAATCGAGGGATCGCGGATGCTGCTTGTCAGCGGCAAGCCTGGTACAATGCCGAAAGCAGGCCTTGTGACTTAAGGACATAGGGACGTTGCCTTCACAACCACCAGTGCAGTGCCGGGTTAGACTCCTGTTTACGGTGAAACGTATGCTTTTGTTGCTGTAGTGATCCCCATTGTATGTGGTTTTGCTCTTCTTTCCTCATTTAACTGTCTTACCTGTTTGCACCAACGACATTGCCATTTGTCGCTCAATGGGGCTTCCTCGACCCAATAATGGCCGCCATGCGGGGACAGCTTACATTCCTCCATATCAACCTCCTAACCCCGGAACTATCGTCAACTCTGTCAAGAACCTGCAGCCTTCAGGGACTATTAACATGCTCTTCAGACAGACGCCACTCCGTTTCGCGGGCCTTCCATTTGAGGGAGCTTCTGTCTCCTTCAGCCTGGCGAAGATACATGGCGCACATGAGGGATAGTAATTGAGAACACTCGGTCCATTCAGGTTTCGATCTCAATGCTTCGCTCAGATGGTGTATGGCTGACTGCAGTTGCGGTAGTGGCTCATCTGTAACAACTTCTCCCCGGCCACTTGGCGTACAGCCAGCCATGTAGCTGGCAAAATAGGCGGATGCTCTAAGAACGTGAAATTGAGCCTCGTCCCTTTCCCAAGTGTGAGCTGGAAACACGTTCTGCATCCTATTTCTTCAAGTCAGCCTGCTACCTCGAATGGAAATCTGCTGAAGAGAGCAGCGGTCGGCCCGGTGATATCTGGATGCATATCCTATAAGTTTATAACATACTAGATATGTATTCGTCAAGGTGTGTAGATGTACCATAAACATTACTGCACTGCTGAGGACAATCCACCGGCTATACCTTTACCTGCCCGCCGCATATCATCCTCCTGGTTTTGCTGCCTCTAACCCCGTACATCAGTCGCCCCCATTTGATGCAACTTTGTTCGACGTATAGGTTAGCACAGGCATGGTAAAGGCACGGTAAGATGTTGGCTGCCAGCTCAAATTGAAGATGGTCTGCTGTTTCGTAAACCCCCGCTGCTGTGTGGAATGTGAAACCCTTGGGCTACAAAAAGCCCGCCTACCTTCGGTAGAAGGGCTTGCCTAGAAAGGGGTGACCTCTCTGAGGTGATCTAATTTTCCTTCAACGTATCTTCTCCGTATGTGACCTTTGTCTCCTCCGTATTTATCTAGTACTGGGAAACAGTGAGACTTTCCTGTTGATAGATCTGCCTTTATGGGAGCAGCCTCCCAAAGTTGAAGCATTGCAGGAACATAAGGCTTGCGGACGGGGTGTGGACTGATGGCAGCGGCTGATGGGCTTCCGGGGCTTCTCTGTCTAGTGCTCCAAACGTGACAGCGATTGAATAAATCTGCTGACAGCCCGGGCAGCACGACCGGTGGTTGAGAATAGCGGCAGATTGGCTTCGAGGCACCTCTGGTGCGCCATGAGGAACTGCCCTAAGCTCTCCGGAGCATCGCCGTGAGGCTGTATTATAGCCACAGGCACATCGATCGAATCGCCGGTCTCTATGATGGCTTTCAGTGCTGCCTTGGTAACATCAAGGCCAAATGGTGGGCGTGCGACTGCAAGAGGCAGGCGTATAAACAGGACATCAACCTCTTTACTATTGCCCACAGTCTTTATAGCCCGGGAAAGCAGCGAAGGATTGGCCAGTGCCGGGGAGTCTATGGGATTGTTGATACTGCTCCCTGGTTCAAACATAAACCTTTTTAGCTCCTGTCTGAGTTCGCTGGAAAAGGCGGGGACACTCAGTCCGGCACCTTCACAATCGTCGGTGCTTATGACGCTCGGTCCCCCACCCCATGCGATGATGCCCGCTCTTCGTCCCTTCACTGGCTTCATATGTAAACAGGTTTCAAAGAAGTCGACCATTTCCTCGCTGCTGTAGACCTGCACTGCTCCTGCCTGTTTGCAGAGGGCAGCCCACTTTTCCGCGTTGCCAGCCAGCGAACCGGTATGTGAGGCAGCAGCCTTTGCTCCTGCGCTGGTGCGACCTCCCTTGAGTATCGCCACCGGCTTTGTCTTTGTTGTGCAGCTCAAGGCCTTAAGGAAACTTTGTCCCTCTCTTACACCTTCGATGTAGGCGCCAATTACCTTGGTTTCCATATCATGCGTCAGGTATTCCAGAAAGTCTGTTTCGTTCAGGTCGGCAGCATTCCCATAGCTGATTACCTTACTGAAGTGAATACCAAGGAAATTGGCCATTATGGTTAAAGCCAGAGAAACTCCCCCGCTTTGGCAAAGAAGGCTAACGCAGCCAGCCTCCCTGCTGAACAGAGAACTGAAAGACAAACGTGTATTGGGACAATATATGCCCAGACAGTTTGGACCGATAAGCCGTATCCCTCCCTGGCGTGCAAGACTGACCAACTCCCGCTCTATTTCCTGGCCTTCTTCGCCTGCTTCGCTGAAGCCAGCGGTATAGATCGAGATGGTCTTCACTCCTCTCACGACGCAGTCTTTTACAAGCTGTGGGGTGAAGGATGCAGGAATACAGCAAATGACATGATCCGGAGTTTGCGGCACGCTCATAAGGTCAGGATAGGCCTTCAATCCCCTGATCACACTGACCCTGCGGTTGACCGGGTAGATGTTTCCCTGGTACTCGAATGCTATCAGCGCATCCACGAAGACCCCGGCCCCCTGGTTAATTGCAGGGTCACTGGGAGCCCCAACGATGGCAATCGATCTGGGGTGAAAGAGGAATTCCAGGTCTGACATCGCCGCACCGTCTCATGAAATTGTAGCATCTGCGCCTGCATGGATACCAGTTTGAGTGGTAGGGCCATCCTCCGTCTCATCATCTGGCGAAGGGGAAGTATGCTTAGCTGGGGGAATATAGAGCCTTTTGGGTCATCTTATCGGGCCATTTATGCCTTGTCCGGGTGGTGGCCAGGACGGAAAATGGAGTTATCAATAAGTTATATATGGGAGCATATCGTGTATGTAATATCTGAACCGGCTACCCCCTTGGCGAGAGATGTGGATCAGCACCCTCGGCATGAGATCCGTCTCCTGATCGTCGATGATTCCGAAGACGACGCTCTGGCCGTGGTTAACGAATTGAAGCGGGGCGGCTATTCCCCCACTTTTGAAAGGGTTGACACAGCTGATGCTATGATCTCTGCCCTGAAGAATGGGCGCTGGGATGTCATTGTTGCTGACTATATCATGCCGTCCTTCAGCGGTCTGGCGGCATTGAATCTGTTTAAAGCAAGCGGCCTTAACCTGCCATTCATACTGGTGTCAGGCAAGATTGGTGAAGACAAAGCAGTGGAAGCCATGAAGGCCGGGGCAACCGACTACGTTATGAAGGATAAGTTAAACCGCCTTGTCCCTGCCATTGAACGTGAGTTGGGTGAAGCGAAGGTGCAAAGAGAGCGCAGGAAGGCAGAAGAGGCAATACAGCGCCAGGAACAGCGATTCCGAGCGCTCATAGAGCATTCTTCGGATGTCATCGTAATCTTGAGTGCTGAAGGGAAACTTCGCTATGTGAGTGCATCCGCTGAGCCTATGTTGGGATTTGGGCCCGAAGAAGCAACTGGTATGAGCATACTGGAGTCAGTTCACCCGGAGGACATACAGCCTGTAGCTGATAGCTTCGCCAGGTTGCTGCAGAAACCAGGTGCTACTGTGCAGATCGAGCTGCGTACCAAGGACAAAGGTGGCAGTTGGCACACACTCGAGGCCACAGCCACCAATCTTCTTCACGATCCTGCTGTTGAGGGCATTGTGGTCAACTACCGCGATGTCACCGAGCACAAGAAGGCAGAGGATTCCCTGCGGGAGAGCGAGAAACGCTACCGTTTGCTGGCCGAGAACGTCTCGGATGTTATCTGGGTCACCGATATGAACTTTAGGCCGACCTATCTCAGCCCCTCAATCACTCGCCTGTTAGGCTACAGCATGGAGGAAGCCATGGCCCGCGGCATGCAGGACAGCTTGACACCTGCTTCTCTCAAGACAGCTGCGGATGCAGTGACATCAGCGCTGGACGCAGAACGGAAGGGGCAGAAAGACGCGGTGCATATGATGCCACCGCTGGAACTGGAGATGGTGCGCAAGGATGGCTCTACCATATGGGTGGCCAGCAAGGTTAGTTTCTTATACGACTCAGGTGGCCGGCCTATGGAGATGATGGGGGTAGTGCACGACATCACGGAGCGCAAGAAGGCAAAAGAGGCACTGCAAAGTAGCGAACAGCGATTCCGGGCACTCATAGAGAACTCCTCAGATGCCATCATAGTTGCAAACCCTGATGGAACCACTCGATACGTCAGTCCATCCCTCGGACGTATGTTAGGTGAAGGACGGGTTGGTGCCGGTATACTCGAGGCTGTTCATCCAGAGGATGTCCAGCTTGTGGCTGATAACTTCGCTTCGCTGCTGCAGAATCCGGGTGCTAACTCGCTGACCGAGGTGCGCATCCAGCACAAGGATGGCAGCTGGCATACAATCGAGTCCACAGCCACCAATCTTATTCATGATCCCGCAGTCGAGGGCATTGTGATCAACCTGCGCGATGTCACCGAGCGCAAGAAGGCAGAGGAGGCCCTGAAGGAATCAGAGGAACGGCTGAGGATACTATTCGAGTTTGCCCCGGATGGCTACTATTTGAGTGATCTGGAAGGAAAGTTTGTCGACGGAAACAGGGCAGCCGAAGAACTCACCGGCTATAAGAGGGAAGAATTGATTGGCAAGAATTTCCTGGAACTTGGGCTACTGCCTCTAGATCAACTGCCAATAGCGGCGGCGCTGCTGGCCCAAAATATACAGGGACAAGCTACCGGGCCGGATGAGCTTATTTTGAAACGGAAAGACGGTTCCCATGTTGCTGTCGAGATAAATACCTTCCCTGTGAAGATCAAAGGGCAAAACCTGGTGCTGGGCAATGTCCGCAATGTCACCGAGCGCAAGAAGATAAAGGAGGCCCTCGCAGAGAGCGAGAAACGCTACCGCTTGCTGGCCGAGAACATCTCAGACGTCATCTGGGTCATCGATATGAACCTGCGACCTACGTATCTCAGCCCTTCCATCTCTAAGATGACTGGCTACAGCGTCGAGGAAACCATGGCCCGCGGGATGGAAAAAGGCTTGGATCCCGCCTCCATTGAAGCTGTCTCAGAGATAGTCATGGGAGAACTGGCAGAGAAAGGTGAGCCAAACACGGCCACAAGACTGACTCCGGTGGAAGTGGAGATGGAACGCAAAGATGGCTCCAAAGTCTGGGCCGAGGCTGCGGGGACTCTACTGCGTGGTTCAGATGGACAGCCTGTTGAGATTATAGGAATACTGCGTGACATCACCGAGCGCAAGAAGGCCGAACAAGCAACTCAATGAAAGCTTCCAGAAGCTGAAAAGAACCTTGGATGGCACCATCCATGCCATAACACTGACGGTGGAATCCAGAGACCGCTATACCGCCGGTCACCAGAGACGGGTGGCCCAGCTTGGCTGTGCCATAGCCCAGGAAATGGGCTTTACCTCTGAGCAGATCCAGGCGATCCGCGTAGCCGGGCTCCTTCACGACATCGGCAAGATCTCTGTGCCGCAAGAAATCCTCAGCAAGCCCGGCAAGCTGACTGATGTCGAGTTCCAGTTGATCAAAGTCCATAGCCAGGTTGGTTACGACATATTGAAAAACGTGGAATTCCCCTGGCCGATTGCCGACATTGTCATTCAGCACCACGAAAGGATGAACGGCTCCGGCTATCCTTCAGGCATCCGGGAAGACAAGCTCCTTATAGAGGCCAGGATACTGGGCGTAGCTGACGTTGTCGAGGCCATGAGCTCGCAGCGGCCCTATCGGCCCCCCCTGGGTATAGACAAGGCCCTCGAAGAGATTTCATGCAACAGCGGTATCCTGTACGACCCCAATGTGGTCAATGCTTGCCTGAGGCTATTTGACGAGAAAGGGTTCAGGTTCGAATAGCAATTGCCCACGATATGAGCCGAGCCCACCCAGACAAACTACACTCTGTCTGCAGAAGACCGGCAAGCTAGTGGGAACCTGAGTATGGAATTTCAGAGGGTGGGCAGAGATGTCCATCCCTGTCTTATGTATGGGAGTCGTTGCCTCAGTTGCCCTCAATTATTGCCGCAGTTGTTACCTTAGTGGGCTTCAGTTGACTCGGCTGGCAGCCATCCTCAATCATCTCCTCTGTTGGCCGGGGTGCCTCAGTCAACCTCAAGTGAATGCTTTTGGCACAGTCGAGCAGCCACTCTACATAGCACCAGTAAAGGATCGCCAGAGAGATTGCTGCCACCACTGGCAAACCAACAACTATTCCCAGCACCGTCAGAAAACGTGACATCATCCTCTTTACCCCCTTACTTGTTCCCTAAAATCATCACCGCTTCTCTCGCGGTCTATCCCAATAGGCTGACTTGCACTTTGCACAGAGTCTTGGGGGTTCGGCCCTTCGGGGAACCCACTTATGACCACAGCGGTAACAGCACAATTGAGGTAAGGTGTAGTTCTTCATAGCGGGGGCCATCTCGGGGAAGGGAAGGTCAGCCACAATCCTTTTGGCTTTCTTGGTTTTTCGCATCTCGGGGCAAGTATAAAGTTACCGCACTACGTTGTCAATAGGTAAGTCTCTATTTGGCCACGCCTGTCCTTGTTTCCTAACTTCGTACGCACGGGACTGACGAGGCAATGGCAGCGGGATCAAACCTCAAGGCTAGAGGGGTGGGCAGAATTGTACCACTCCAACCTCGGCCTGGATACAAAGGGAGACAGCTTGCCGTGCTGGATCAAAGTGGATAGTAACACCATTGATCTGGGGGTGGGGAGGCCTGAGACACAGGTCTATGAGGACATCTTGAAGCCATTGAGGGTCAACTGTAGTTAGATCATGTCCTGGAATGATTCAGGGTTCTGCCAGTTATGCACTTGGCTGGAGGCCAGTTGTGGCCACTGTCGATGGTAATGCCTGCAGTTTCGGTTCGGGCTGGGTCCCGACTGGGTATCTCTGTAGTAGTGAAACGAGGCAGACCATTCCCGGCGATTAATTCTCTCATCTCGTCAGCCAGGCACTCAGCTCGAAGCTGATGGAAGGTCCTCTTGACCAACTTCTGATAGCGCAAACGTCTCATCTACTCTTTACCTCCAGGTGATCCCGGCAGGGTGATGGTCAGTTCACCTCTGCAACCTTAGAAATCTCCTCAACTATCCGGCAGCCTTGATTTGGGATTCGGTGTAGACCTTTAGTGAATGCTTTAGGCATCCACTCGGTCTTTCGGGTAAATTATATCATATAGGATATGTGACTGTCAATCCCTTTCCCTGGTTAATTGCGAACACCGATGTAACAGAATTATCATAATCTTCCTATTCTCGATTTCAGGCCTTGACGTTATTCATAAGACTATGACCTGCAGTCCTGCATGGCGCTGGTAGGGCGAGACATCTTCTTCATGTTGGAGATGCCCTGTCGCGTGGGTTTGAGGAAGGCAACAGTGAGTTGATTATGTGAGGTGTCAGGCAAAATTATGACAGGCGCTAAGTTCCGGAGAATCTGGCGGGAGCGAATGGGGGTCGAACCCACCATGGACACTGAAGGTGCCCATCAACGGATTTGAAGTCCGCGAAGCTCACCGGAGCTCACTCGCTCCCTTATGATAATGCGACTGCACTAAGCTGGAGACTTCTTGCCTCGTCGGCCGATCCAGGCTGTCACAATTCCAAGCAAGTATAGCAAGAATATAGGGACAGAGACTATGGTCTGGTTGATAGGATCAGGGGTAGGTGTAATTACGGCGCCGATGATGAAGGCACCGATGAAAGCCCATTTCCACTGCTTGATGAGCCATCGATGGGTCAATATGCCGATCTTGGACAGAAAGAATGTGACTACCGGGAGCTCGAAGACTACACCCATCCAGAAAATGATCTGCACTTCAAATGAAATGAGGTTTCCTATCCTGATCTGAGAGACGACGCCGATGCCCTTCCCAAAGTTCAGCAAGAAGTCGAGGGCATGCGGCAGGAAGACAAACCAGGCAAAGGATGCACCAGCGAGGAAGAAGAGTAACACTGCCGGCAGAAGAACATAGAGATACCCTCTTTCCTTGCGGGTCAGTGCCGGGCGGATGAACATTACCAGTTGATACATGAAGAAAGGCAGGGCCATGATGAAGGCGGAGTATAGACATACCTTGAACCAGACAGCAAACGTCTCGGTTACCTCGATGGCGATAATCGTCACTCCCGGGGGGACGCGCGATATCAGGAATTTGATAATGCGATCGGTGAAGACAAAGGAGATGCCAACGGTGATGATGAGGGCGATAACAGAATAGACGAGCCGCCGCCGTATCTCCTGAAGGTGACCCAGGAGGGTAAGCTTCTTCTCTTTCTCCTGCTTTTCTTTGGTAGCGTCTACCATACGTCTGTGCTGTACTCGGCTAGATTATCAGCTATGCTGGTCGGAAATGCTGAGGAAGTCTTTGTCAACCCCCTGTATTCCCCAATCTTTGGGGGTTGGTTTGAAGCTGGGGGTACCCCAGAACCCGTCAGGTGATATCCGGGATACCTCAAGTGGGGGGCTCCTTCCCTGGACTCTTCGGGATCTCACCTTGTTTCGGATTGAGAGCACTACTTGCCTCTTTGGCAACAGACGCTATCTCCTTGGAGGCCTTCCTGACGTCCTTGGTGAGCCCTGTGGCAGACCCCACAGAAGTATTGACCTCTTTTGCCAGGTCGCCCATTTCCTTGGAGATATCCTTTAGGTCTTTAGTCAACCCTGTGTTGCCGGAAACAGTGCTGTTAGCTTCCTTGCCGGTCTCCTTGACTTCGTCCGATATCTCTTGCAGGTTCTTGTTCATTTCTGCCGACGCCTGTTTGAGCTTGCGCATGGCTTTGCCTATCATGCCAGCAATCTCAGGCAACTTGGACGGGCCGAAGAATAAGAAGAGGAGGAGAAGGATGAGGAGTAGCTCCGGGCCACCTATACCCAAGAAATCCATATTACCTCATATCCGCTCACTGTTGAAGGAAGAATTGTTTGGGCTCCAGGGTTTCCTTGGTTGAGTTAATGGAGGGGAAAGTATAGCTGTGGGCCTTTACTCTATCCTCGGAGCGCTGGATGATACTGCCGCTGGAGACCTTTCACCTGTAGTTTTCCATCTTTGCTCCGCAGCTCATGCAGAACTTGGCATTCTCAGCGATCTTCTCACCACAGTTAGGACAGAATTTTTCCCTTTTGGGGCTTGCCGCTGCTGATTGAATGAGAGTCTTTTCGCCCTTGGATTCTATCGTGGTGGATTGGGGGAGGTCATCTGTCCTGTCTTTTTCTCTGCGGAACTCGCGTATACTCTTACCGAGAGCACCACCGATCTGTCCCAGTTTACCGACTCCAAAAATGAGGACGACGGCGACTACGATAAGGCCAATTTCCAATGGACCAACATCCCTCATAACCCGCCTCCCAAGCATTGCTCCTGCCAGACCGTTATCAATTCTGACAGGATATTCTTTAAACCTCTGATAGAAGTATACCTACCAGATACTCAGATCCTGGTTCCATTGTAAACTTGCCTGACTGACACTGTCAAACGATAAGCGGGTTTGAGTCTCTTCTCTGCTGCTTGTCCATCCAGGTCTGTGCTAAGGGCCTTTTCTAATGGCAATCCAGTGATTTGAAGGCCAGTTCGCGCGGGTGATAGAATACGGCAATCGGGGAAGCTTGCTCCTTCAGTTTGCGTTTAGAGGATGGAGAATGATTGAGGTTGGTGGCATGAAGGTGGGCAGTGACCTGGCCGGTATTGCCTTAAGCATAAACGGGCAAAGTGTCAGGGCAAAAAGAGGCGCGACTATTCTTGAAGCCGCTGTAGATGCCGGGATCTACATTCCGGCGCTCTGCGCTTATCCTGGGCTGAAGCCGTTGGCGGGAGAGTTGCCTGACAGAGCCTGCCAGCTTTGCGTGGCAGAAGCAGGCGGGGAGATTATTCTTTCTTGTCTTACTCCTGTCTCCGAAGGCATGGTGGTTCAGACCGAAACGCCAAAGCTGATGTATTTGCGCCGGAGGAACCTGGCGGCTATTCTGCGCCGACACCCTAACACATGCTTTACCTGTGACCGCCGCAAACGCTGCAGTCCCTTCGATATCTGTCTCCGGCAGGCTGCAGTTGAGGAACGATGTGTCACCTGCCCCAAGAATGACAACTGCGAATTGCAGAGGGCTGTAGATCACATCGGTATAGAAGGACTCCCGCCTTATACTCCAAAGAAATTGCCTCTGCGGACCGATAGTCCTTTCTTTATCCGGGACCATAACCTGTGTGTCCTCTGTGAACGCTGTGTCCGTGTCTGTGAAGAAATAAGAGGGGCCAAGGCGATAGAATTTGCCTATCCTTGCTATAGGGCCTGCCCTTCCGGGATAGACATCCCTCGCTATGTGCGGCTTATTGCCAGAGGAAGGCCCAGTGCTGCTCTGGCGGTGATTCGGGAGAAGGTTCCCTTTCCTGGCTCGCTGGGGCGTGTCTGTATTCATCCCTGTGAGACAGCCTGCCAGCGTGGTCAGGCGGTTGACAAGCCTATATGTATCAGAATGCTGAAGCGTTTTGCCTTTGACAATGACGATTCCTGGAAAAAACAATCTAAGAAGCTGTCGCCTACTGAGAAGAAGGTGGCGGTTGTAGGAGCCGGACCGGCAGGCCTCACTGCTGCCTATTATTTGGCCAAGCTGGGACATAGCGTTACGGTCTTTGAGGCCCTTCCTGAACCCGGCGGGATGATGAGAGTGGGTATTCCAGAGTATCGCCTGCCTCGGAAGGTATTGGGGAGCGAAATCGAAGATATCAGGAGTGCTGGTGTAGAGATCAAGCTGAATACGCGGATCGAGGCAATCGATCCGCTCTTCGATCAGGGATACGAGGCCATCTTTCTTGCTGTTGGGGCTCATCAAGGGATGCGCCTGGCAATGGAGGGGGAAGCACTCCCTGGAGTCATCGAGTCAGTCGAGTTCCTCCGCCGTATAAATCTGGGAGAGCGGATCGATCTGGGTCAAAGGGTAGGAGTGGTCGGAGGGGGAAATGTGGCCATTGATGCGGCCCGCGTCTCGTTGCGCCTGGGGGCAAAGAAGGTGACGATCTTCTACCGCCGCACTCGGATGGAAATGCCAGCCCGTTCCGAGGAAATTGATGCTGCACTGGAGGAGGGCGTGGAGATCGTCTATCTGACTGCTCCGTCCAAACTGACCCGGGAGGATGGCAACCTGCAGCTGGAATTGCTCCGAATGGAGTTGGGGAAACCGGATGCCAGCGGCAGGAGCAGCCCGGTTCCGATTAAGGGGAGTGAATACGTTACCGAACTGGATACCTTGATTACAGCTATTGGGCAGCGTCCGGAGGTCTCCAAGGATTTCAAGGTTAAGTTGGGACGGGGAAACACAGTGAAGGTTGATGCTGATATGAAGACCAATCGCCAGGGCGTCTTCTCCGGTGGTGACTG
Organism: uncultured Chloroflexia bacterium; assembly: GCA_963720375.1. Classification (GTDB taxonomy): domain Bacteria; phylum Chloroflexota; class Dehalococcoidia; order UBA2247; family RBG-13-53-26; genus JAPLHP01. Next base: position 42,431 of record CAVRFM010000020.1, read on the forward strand.
TACCAGCGGGTCAGCCTCGGTCATTGAGGCCATAGCAGCCGGCAGAAAGGCGGCCGAGGCGATTGATCGCTATCTTGGCGGGAAAGGTGACATCTCGGAGTCGCTGGTTCCTCCGGAGGAAGCGATGTACTGGCTTGAGGAAAGCTTTCTTGCAGAGAAGTTGGCTGCTCTCTCACGGCTTTCTCCCGAGACCAGCGCTAAGAGCTTTGAAGAGGTAGAGCACGGATTTGGCCGTGATGTCGCGATTGCTGAAGCCATGCGTTGTCTGGAATGCCACGTAATTACCCCTCCGGATGAGCTCCTGCTTCAGGATGCCAATTGTCAGTTCTGTGGTGCTTGTGTAGATGCCTGTCCCACGGGTGCGTTATTAGAGCGGGGAAACAAGTGGGTAGGGCAACCGGATCGTGAGATGACGACGACCTGTCCTTACTGTGGGGTGGGGTGTCAGCTTGATATGCAGATCAAAGGTGGCAAGATCGTCAATTCTGTTCCGAATAGGGATAGTGCTGTCAACAAAGGGCAGGCCTGTGTTAAAGGCAAATTTGGCCTGGACTTTATATATGATGGTAGCCGCCTGACATCGCCTCTGGTCAAGAGGGATGGCGAGTTCGTTGCAGTCACGTGGGAAGAAGCGCTCGAGGTGGTGGCCGATAGGCTTGCCAAGTACAAAGGCAATCAATTTGCGGCGATCGCCTCGGCCAAATGCACCAATGAGGACAACTATGTGATCCAGAAATTCGCCCGTGTGGTGATGAGCACCAACAATATTGACCACAGCGCCCGGCTCTGTCATACGCCGACGATGGAAGGCCTGATCGCAAGCTTCGGCAGTGATGCTATGACTAATTCCATCGGCGAAATTGGAGACGCTGCCTGTGTTCTGGCTATTGGCAGTGACACCACAGAGACACACCCGGTAATAGCCGTGGAAATAAAGAGAGCGCTGCGTCAGGGCGGGAAGCTCATAGTAGCCAATCCAAGAGAGGTAACCTTGTGCCGTCTTGCAGATCTTTGGCTTCAGCATCGTCCCGGAACCGATGTAGCCTTACTCATGGGGATGATGTGGTTCATTGTTGATGAGGGGTTGCTGGATATATCCTTCCTGCGGGAACGTTCCGAGAATTTTGAGGCCTTCCTGGATTCACTGAAGTCCTTCCATCCGGGATTTGTGGAGAAGGTGACTGGAGTATCGGCGGAGCTGGTAGCTGCGGCGGCGCGGATGTATGCCACTCGGAAGCCAGCGACGATCATCTACAATGGCGAAATCATGCAGGACACTCATGGGATGGACAATGTACTGGCTCTGGCGGATGTGGCCATGCTCACTGGCAATATAGGTAAGCCATCGACAGGGGTGAATCCACTGAGGGTTCAAAACAACCTCCAGGGCGCTTGCGATATGGGCGCCTTACCCGATTTCTATACTGGGTACCAACCTGTGGCTGATCCAGGCGCACGGAAGAAATTTGAGGAAGCCTGGGGCAGCACATTGAGTGCCAATCCGGGGCGGACGCTGTCTCAGATCTATGAGGCTGCTTATCTGGGGCCGGTAAGGGCGGTCTACCTTGTCGGTGACAACCCGGTACTCAGTGAGGCCAATGCCAGGCGTATCCAGACATCTTTGGAGAAGCTGGAGTTTCTGGTGGTTCAGGATATCTTTTTGACAGAGACCGCTCGGCTGGCCCATGTGGTGTTGCCGGCCACCAGCTTTGCCGAAAAGGAGGGCACCTTCACCAATACGGAGCGGAGGGTGCAGATGGTGCGCCAGGCAATTGAGCATTTGGGTGACTCGAAGCCTGACTGGTGGATCACCGCTCAGATAGCGAAGAAGATGGGGTGCAAGGGGTTTGACTATGAAAAGCCTTCGCAGATCATGGAAGAGATATCGCGGCTGACACCGAGCTATGGTGGAATTACTTATCAGCGCATAGAGAAGGGTGGCATACAATGGCCTTGCCCTGCGGTGGAGCATCCCGGGACACCGATACTCCATAAGGACACCTTTACTCGAGGCAGAGGGAGGTTTGCGCCATTAGAGTACAAGACATTGGTGCAGTCGCCTGATGAAGAATATCCCTTGATACTGACCACAGAGCGGAGACCATATCACGCCAGCACCATGGCAGGTAAGTCAAAGAGCCTGAGCAGGCTGCGGAGTGAGGAACTGGTGGAGATAAATCCGGCAGATGCCCAAAAGCTGGGGATAGCTGATGGGGAGATGGTGAAGGTAATATCCCATCGGGGAGAGGTTAATGCTAGAGCCAGGGTGAGTTCTGCCTCGCTTATGGGTGTGGTGAACATGGTCTTCCACTCTGCGGATAGTCCTATGAACGTGCTGACCAATCCTGCTCCGGACCTGATGGCCGGGATACCTGAACTGAAGGCCTGTGCTGTAAGAGTGGAACCCCGGAAAGCCTGATACTTCTATGAAGGGCGGGTAGTTTGCAGGGGCGGTTCGCAGACCGCCCCTGATTATTCTTCAATCACCGTTTTCGGCGTTGCCATATGAAACTTGTTTAGAATTACGGGCTTCAGAGTTTCATAGTAGAATATGGCAAAAATGGCGAGGCAAAGTTGACCCCTGTACGACGGCAATATTTGAGAATAAAGCAGAGATACCCCGAGGCCATCGTCCTCTTCCGCCTGGGTGATTTCTACGAGACCTTTGATGAGGATGCCAGGCTGGTCTCCAAGTTGCTGGAGATCACCCTTACCTCCAGGGAGATGGGCAAGGGGCAGAGGTTTCCCATGGCTGGCATCCCATACCATGCTCTGAACAACTACATGGCCAGGCTCATCAACCGGGGCTATAAGGTGGCTATCTGCGAGCAACTGAGCCCTCCGGGTCAGGGTCTGGTGGAGAGGGATGTAGTGCGGGTGGTGACGCCGGGGACGGTCATCGAGCCCGGCCTCCTTGAGGGAACGGCCAATAACTATCTTGCCAGCGTGGTTATCGATAATGACCGGGCAGGGTTGGCTCACGTTGATATTACGACGTCTGAATTCGCCACTACTGAGGTCCCTGTAGATCGTCTTCTTCCTGAATTGGAGAGATTGCACCCTTCGGAAATTCTCATTCCCCGTAATCTGGATTTCCCTGATCTATCGCGACTTGGCGCAGTGAGCCCGATTGACGAATGCTGGTCTGATGTGGAAACAGCACGTCAGGCCCTTCTGGATCACTTCGGCGTGGCCACTCTTGAGGGGTATGGCTGTGCCCACCTCCCTCTGGCTGTCAGGGCGGCCGGAGCCATCCTCCACTACCTTCAGGAAAACCAGAAAGGTGCTCTGGCACTGCTGACTCAGTTAAGCACCTATTCCACCGAAAAATATATGATGCTGGATGCCCAGACGCGGCGGAATCTGGAACTTTTCGAGAGCAGTCGTTCAGGTGCTCCTGCTGGTTCACTCCTCTCCGTCATCGACCTCACCCAGACTCCCATGGGTGGCAGGTTGCTCAGAAGATGGCTGGGGCATCCCCTTTTGGATCTGGCTCAGTTAGTGGAGCGGCAGGATGTGGTAGAGAAGTTTCATAACGATACCATTGCCCGTGGTAAGGTCATTTCTTTGCTGCATCAGATCGGTGACCTGGAACGTTTAGTCAACAGGGTGAGGGGTGGCCATGCCAACCCCAGGGAACTGGTAACGCTGCGGCACAACGTGGAGATCATTCCCCAGATAAAGGCTGTCCTTGCAGAAGGCGGCACTCCCGAATGGCTGGTGGCCAAGCTCCAAACTTGCGACGAGGTTGTCGCTCTGATCTCTCAGGCTGTTGCCGATGACGCTCCGGCAACTCTGGACGATGGTGGGGTGATAAAGCCGGGCTTTTCACCAGAGCTCGACCAGCTCCGCAGTGCATCAAAGGACGCCAAGCAGTACCTGGCTAACCTGGAACGTCAGGAGAGGGAACGCACGGGGATCAAGTCTCTCAGGATGGGATACAACAGGGTTTTTGGCTATTACATTGAAGTGAGCCGGTCCAATCTGGCCTCTGTGCCGTCCGACTACATCCGCAAACAGACGCTTTCCGGGGCGGAGCGCTTCTTCACTGTGGAACTGAAGGAGTATGAGTCGGTGATCCTCAATGCCCAGGAGAAGATGGCTGAGCTGGAGGCTGATCTCTTCCGTCAGGTGTGCCATCAGGTCGGCGGCTGGGGGGAGAATATCCTGGCTGTGGCCGATGCTCTGGCGCATCTCGACGTTTTCTCCAGCCTGGCTGAGGTGGCGGTGCGATACAACTACTGCCGTCCCAAGCTGAACAACGACGATGTCATTTCCATCACCGGAGGACGTCATCCTGTGGTGGAGCGGAGTCTCAGTGATGCAAGCTTCATCCCCAACGATACCTTTCTCTCCAACAAGGATTCCCAGCTGATCATCCTCACCGGACCAAATATGTCTGGCAAATCTACCTATCTGCGTCAGGTGGCCATCATCGTGTTGCTGGCCCAGGTGGGCAGTTTTGTGCCGGCGGACTCTGCCGTTATTGGTCTGGTGGATCGCATCTTCACCAGGATTGGGGCTCAGGAAGACCTGGCTGCCGGCCAGTCCACCTTTATGGTAGAGATGGTGGAGACGGCCAATATCCTCAACAATGCCACGGCCCGTTCCCTGATTATCCTCGATGAGATCGGGCGGGGCACCAGCACCTATGATGGTCTTTCCATCGCTCATGCTGTTGCCGAATACATCCACAGCCATCCTAGGTTGGGCGCCAAGACCCTTTTTGCTACCCACTACCATGAGCTGGTGGAGCTGGCAGATTTCCTGCCCCGGGTGAAGAACTTCAACGTGGCGGTGACTGAAGAGGGCGGTAAGGTGGTCTTCCTGCGCAAGGTCATCCCTGGAGGCGCGGACAAAAGCTACGGCATACACGTGGCCCAACTGGCTGGCCTGCCCAAATCAGTCCTTCACCGTGCCCAGGAGGTTCTGTCCGATCTGGAGGGCAACCGTCATCAGAAGATGTCTGTGGGCCGTAGAGGCCGCCGCGGTCGCCTCCCTGAAGCAGCTCCCGAGCAAATCTCACTCTTCGGACAGAGGCCCCCGGTGCTGGATGAGTTCCTCAAACTCGACCTTGAGTCCCTTACCCCGCTGGAAGCTCTGAACAAGCTCTACGAGCTGCAAAAGAAGGCTAGGGAAGAATAAAGGGATACTGTCGGAAGATAGATGCGCCACATCTTCTGTGACCTTTATCGGCTGTAGGTTCCCCAGGCCTGTGTTTGCAGGATGTCATCGGTTTCCCTGCGGTTCTTTACAAGGAACATTGAGCAAAGCAACACACCAGCGATGGCATAGCCCCAAGAACGCACAGCGACACTAAGAACCGTGGGGTTGAACACCCTGGCTAACATTAATATGAGGGGAGTTATGAAGTGCCAAATCTGATTGCTGAGGTAGAAACGCTTTGTGCTGAAAAGAAGAAGCAGGAAACAGAAGACCGACAGCAGGAATGTGATAGGGCACAGGATGAGGAAGCCTGTAGCGAAGATAGTTTGCCCCATGCCTCCGCTTCCCCTCAACCATATGCTCCACATCTGACCCAGTGAGGCTGACACCAGCATCACAAGGCAGGCCCATAGTTCACCAACCATGAAGTAAGCGATGGAGAGACAGAGGAAGGTCTTGAGTATCTCGCCCCCGAGCGAGATGGCGCCGGGTAGCCTTCCTGCGTGGAGTATAACAGCGGTGGAGGTGACGTTGCCAGTGCCCAACCGGCGGAGATCCTGCTTCTTGAAGAGATGCATTATTATGTTGGCAGTGGGTATGCTGCCAATAAAGTAGCCTATGGCTATGATGCCAATGATCAGGAGGATGGTAGTCATGCTGCCCTTCGCAATGATTGGCCTGAATACATCGTCTTACGAGGTATATCTTAGGTAGGGAATGAAGGGGGCTGTCAAGTGGATCGCATGGGCATACTGCGGCTGGGTCATTTGGTCGAGACGCTGGATCTCAGCCCAAGGGATAGCATGACGCCGATAAGGGTCAGGCCCGAAGCCACATACATCAAGGTATCGAATCCCCACAACTGGGATATGACGCCTCCTATGAGGGGGCCAATGCTGGCGGATAGGTAGATTGCTGAATAGAGGAGTCCTGCAGACGTACCATGCTCGGCATTTCTTTGCAGCAATAGGCTTAGCCCGCCAACGAAGAGGCATGACCATGAGATAGCCAGGACTACCTGTACCGGCACCAGTTGCAGGTAGTGGGTGGCTATGCCGTACATGGCGAACGTTATCACGGAGGTGATGAGCCCTACTCTGAACATGGTTGCAGTATTAAACCTCTCTACAAAGCGCATGGCGATGAACTGCCCGCCCATATTAATTCCTTCCAGGATGGCTACCCACAGCTTGCCGGCGCCAATGCTGACCAGAAAAAGGGAGAAGATGGCCCAGACGGCGCTGGAGCCCAGACACCGGAGGAAGAAGGGGAAGTATATCCTGCGGTTTGTCCATATTAGAGCCACTGGGAAGGCTGCTGTTTGGAGCCGTTTTGTTCGTTCTTCCCTGAGTGTAAACGATAGACAGAAGGCCAGCGCTGCGGCGATTGCGCTGATGACGAACAGGGCGGTGTAGTTTCGGGTAGCGGCGGCTGCCACTGCACCGAAAAGCCAGCCAAGTGATCCGTAAGAGGAAAAACGGCCAACCTGTCCCTCCGCCTCGTAAATGTAGGCCATAAGGGCTGCCGAGGTGACACCGAGGCAGAAACCGACGAGGCCTCTGACTGCGAGCAGTATCATGGGTGTCAGCGCAAATATCTGGAGGAGATAGGCCACTGCCGAAAGGCCGAGCCCGGAGCGTATAAATATTAACCGGCCGTGCTTGTCTGATTGTCGGCCAAATATGAAGGAGGACGCGAAGTAGGCTGTACCATACGATGCTGCGACGAGACCTACTTCAAACCTGGATGCCCCCAGGCTGTCGGCATATAGTGGCAGGAAGATAACGGAGGCCTCTACAGAGAGACTAAAAAGGAAGCTGAGCAGCGCGAATCGGAGCGTTAACGGGGCATTGGTTATGTGACGGAGGTATTGCATCTAAGATTGGCTGCTCATAGATGATAGATTCTGATATTACATCGCCAGTCCCCTTGAGGCAAGTCACTGCCCGAACTCGCGGGGACGATTGATTGAGGTGGTGTTCAGACGATGGTTGTTATGTTATACTGAGGCGAAATCGATGCCTGGGACTACGGACAGCTATGAAGCTGAATAAGATAGGCATCCTCGAACTGAGGAATGACCCCTTCATCACCGATGTGGTATCCAAGTTGGGCGATCTGCCGGTAGAGTTTCTCTCCTTTGCTGATCGAGCTGTTCCTGTAACCAGTGATTACAAAGTGGTTGTGGACCGGATGAGTTTTTGCCTCCCTTATCTGAAGGAAATGGTCAAGAATATGTCTCTGGATGGTACTTATGTGATAAATAACCCTTTCACCGCCTCAGTAGACAACAAACTGGTGGACGCCGGCATATGCCAGTTTCTTGGGATATCCTTTCCCAAGTCTATTGTTCTGCCCGATCCGGTAGTTCGGGACAAGGTATCGGATATGGTGAGGGAGCCATCTTGGGACAGGATTGCTGACGAGGTGGGTTTTCCCTGTATCTTGAAGCCCATAGATGGATATGCCTGGGAAGATGTCTATGAAGTGAACACTCCGGCAGAATTGAAGGGGCGATACGCCATGGGTTCGGGCAAGACCTGGCTGGTACAGCAGAAGGTTCATTATGAGGAGTATTACCGCATCTTCTGTATTGATCAGAAAGACGTGTTGTTCGTTAAGTGGATTCCCAGACCTTTTGGATTGGGGGAGTATCTCTATACCGACTCAACGGATATTGATGGTACGAGGGCGAAGCTGGCAGAACAAATCATCCGGCTGAATTCGGCTCTGGATATGGATGCTAATGTGGTAGAATGGTGCACAGATAATAAGGGGCAGTCCTGGGTTATCGATGCGTTCAATGAGGTTCCCGATGTACCTAAGGATCGTATCCCCACCGAACATTACTGGTGGATTGTGGATCGGTTTACTGCCTGTATTAGAGACAAGCTAGACCTGGATAAGCGAAACAGGACTGCCTTTAAACTGGCTTCAGCCCAACAGTGCACCTCATAACGCTGTCATATATGTTGCAGAAAACATTTTAAGGGGGTTTAACGTGGAAAACCGGGTAGCCATATTCATCGATGGGAGCAACCTCTATCATGCTCTTCGGGATAACTGCGCGCGGGTTGATCTCAACTTTGTCGAGTTCACCACTAAGTTATGTGGAGGACGACCACTGTTCCGAACGTATTATTACAATGTTCTCCAGGATCCGACCCAGCGACCTGAAGGCTATCGGGAGCAACAGGAATTCCTTGATGTCTTGCGCAAGACGCCGTATCTGGAGGTTCGCCTGGGCGGTACCAAGCTGTCGCAGGGTGTGCCGGTGGAAAAGGGCATCGATATTATGCTGGCTACGGACCTGCTTCATTTCGCCTGGAACGGCCTTTATGATGTGGCCGTATTGGTCAGCGGGGATGGCGACTTTGCCTATGCTCTTCAGGCAGTGAAGAACATGGGTAAGCATGTCGAAGTGGCCTATTTCGAAAGTAATACATCCAAGAATCTCCTGGAAATAGCGGATAACAGGCATCTGATGAACCGGGACTTCTTCAAGGGCCTTTGGAAGGTAGTGGAGAGGCGCCACGTACGCCGGCCAAGGATGACTCCGAGACGGAGTGGGCAGCCGAGAGCTTATCCTGCGAACAATGTGAACAATGTTGCCCCTAATCCAACACCATAGGATGCCGTCTGCAATAGCGGGACTTGATCTCAATGCGGTGAAGGTAATGGGTATATGGTGGTCGACGTCCGGATTATGCCCTTCTGAGAATTGCGAGGACCTCAGAGTATCCTGGTGAGATAGATCCTCAATTCTGGCCCGATATCAGGGTCTTTTAGCCCCAATGCTACAGTTGTTTTCAGCCAACCCAAAAGAGTACCGGCATCGTAGTGCTCCCCTTCGAACTCGTAGGCATGTATGGGATGTTCTTGGGCCAGACGTTTCAGGGCGTCTGTTATCTGAATCTCGCGGTTCCTGCCGGGCCGGGTATCTTCCAGGGCTGCAAATATCTCTGGTGTCAGAACGTATCTGCCCATGATAGCCAGATTGGAGGGGGCTTCCCGGGGTTCCGGCTTTTCCACCAGGTCATGGACTTCATAGATATGATTTGCTATTTCTCTGGGCTTAATGATACCGTATCTGCTTACCTCGCCTTCGGCCACCTTTTTGACAGCAATAACGCTGCTCCCATAGCGTTCCCAAATCCCAAGCATGTGTTTCAGTACCAGTTCCCTTTGTTCAAAAAGATCGTCGGGGAGAAGCAGGATAAAGGGTTCATTGCCTACCACATGCTTAGTGGTCAGAACGGCATGCCCCAGCCCTAGCTGTTCCTTCTGACGGACGTAGCAGATATCGACCATGTTGGACAGGCGGCGAATCTCTTCTGCCAGTTTGCTCTTGCCCTGCTGCTCCAGCATATGTTCGAGCTCGAAGGAGTGGTCAAAGTAATCCTCCATCGTTCTCTTGCCCAAAGCAGTGACAATAACCACCAGCTCCACGCCGCAGGCAATCGCCTCCTCTACGCTGTACTGGATCAGCGGTTTGTTCAGAAGCGGCAGCATTTCCTTGGGCTGAGACTTTGTCAGCGGCAGAAATCTGGTGCCCCAGCCTGCGGCAGTGATCACGGCCTTTCTGATCGTTGTAGTCAATCTTGCTCTGCTATCTTCGTGGTGATGTGCTGCGGCGGTTTTTGCTCGGGGATGTCTTCTTGAGTGGTTTTTCGTTCTCGGTGAAGGAGGCTATTCTCTCTGAGACGACCTTTGCCGCCTTTGTTCGGCTTGATGCCTTCATGAGACCGCTTGCCAGTTCATCATCTCTGATAATATCCCTCACCCAGTTGCTGAAGTCATTCTTCTGCGCATTTGAGTGGTAGGCAAAGGTCTCGTCTGTCATCGTGTTAAGAGCCTCGGCGAGTTCCTGCATGTTCCTCAGGATATGGCCGTTGGAGCACCAGAACACATACTCCTCAGGCACATCGGCCAGAAACCTCTTTGCGTCCTGCTTTGGTATCCCCATCATAGCAACACCCCCTTTGATGGTCTGAAGCTGTTTCCGACAGATCTACCCCAGCACTCGTAACAAAGTTTCTCATATACATCTGGACTTGGCAAGGGGGGTTCTGACATTCTGTTTCTGACCGACTTTGGAGGGATGGATTGATTTATTTCCTACATGCCTGCAACCGGCACCGGTTGGCATACTGGTACTGCCGCGGGATGCTCTGACGGCTCTGGTGGAGGTATGGCAGTTCTTCTTGGTACGGCCAGGAGACCCTGGATTCTGGCCTGGTATTCCAGCTTGTGGATCAGGATTTTTACCACTTCCTCCCAGACGTACCGCCTGGCTGCCTCTCTTGCTGCTCTCCGAATCCTTTTTTTCTCATCGGGGTGCTCTTCAAGATACATTATGTAGGCTTCGATTTCCTTGGGATCCGATGTCTCCAGCACAATGGCGTTATGGAGGGGGATGGCATAATCCTCGCCAGTGCCGCCGGTGAAGACGATTCCCCCTGCCGCCATAGCCTCCAGGCCAACCAAGCCAAAGGGTTCATGGCCGCTGTTGGCCAGTACAGCGTTTGAAGCATGATAGACGAGCCTCAGAAACTCCTGGGGGCATTGGAATCTTATGTTCAATATATCTGCCCCGCTGCTGCCCCGAATTGCCTGAAAATAGTCCTCAAGAGTGGTCTCCACTGGCTCTCACCTCTTTCATTATGAGACCCAGTGAGCGGGCTCTATACATTACCTCCTCACCATGCGGCTCAACTCCCCCCCTGGCCAGGAGTACAGGTTTCATGTCCCTGGATTTCAACCTGGCTATTGACTCTACTGCCATGTTCCAACGTTTGTCAGGGTCAAAGCGCGCCACCTTAGCCAGTATTAGGTCGCCGTTAAAGCTTCCTTTTATCCCCTTGGCTGCTTTTGAAGTGATTTTATCCAGCAGAGAGCTTGGGATTCCGTTGGGGATCACCACTGGGTTCAGGCCCATTCCCCACATTATATGCTTCATATAACGGCTGACAGTGGTGATGGTAGTAGTGTAGTCCAGACGCCCCCAGTTTACCCTGTGAAAAGACATGGTGTTGTTAGCATTCCAGAACATCACTACTCTGTCTCTAAGGCCGTTGTAGTAGAGATGGTCGCTGATGCGGCACATTGCCTCAGCAGTATGCCATTCCTCACCTAGAATGACCACCAGTTTGTTTTGATTCAGTGCCGGCTTCACAATGCGCTCAGCGACGAACCAGGGTGCTGACTCGTTGAAGTCGTAGAGCTTCTCATTCTCCCCCTGATATACGCCGTCAGGATAGTATTCGCTGATCCACTGACACCAGCGGTGAAGTACGAGCCTTTCTTGGTTACGAATCTCCTCTCCTTCTCGCTTGGGATCGCCGACAAAGATGAGGTGGGTTCGAAAGCCGGCGTTAGCCAGGGTTTGAGAAAGGTTGCTTACTCTTACCCCCAGACCTCCTGCCATGGAGTAAGGGTCTGGTCCTTCGAAGGACAACACCACGAATTCCGTATTGTCCTTGGTCATGGCTGCCGGAGTCACTGTGCTTCTCCTGTCATACCCCGCCTCCCTACCAACCCGCAATAAATGGAGAGGATATGGGCGTGACGGCGCCCATCGCGATAGTATATATCCTGTATGATATTGTAATAAGAGTATTCCACAATTGTTTTTTTGTCAAGGTCTTCTTCTTATTCTGGTTACTTTGTACCGTGCATTCAGATTGGAGGTAACGCCCAAACATTTCTGGCAGATTTCGGCGAGGCTAATTCTGTGTTAACAAGAGGGATAGTGATGCATTTATAGTCACCGTAGTGGTCTCGGCAAGAGAATGCAGAAAAAATGGAGCTGCGATGGGAGTTAGCTCACGTTTCTAGTAGCCACTCGAGAGCAACATGCATAGCCTTATCACTCAGCCGCAGCTTGTGCCCTGCCCCTCCAATTATGGCTATTAGTTTGGGTTCTTTTGCTTTTTCATAAAGGCGCCAGGCTTGACTAGCTTCGACAAGGTCGTCATTTTCGCCCTGCAATATCAATACAGGCCTGGGAGAAATCTGATCGATCCACTTAATGGGGGTAATCTCTCTGAAGTTGTTCAGCCAGTCGTCCAGAGAGTGGGGGAAATTTTCATCTCTGATGAGTCCGATTTGTCGGAAGTGATCGATAGAGAAGTCGCTTCTCTGGGGACTGACAAATCTTCTGAATTCAGCAGGGCAAGCACAGAGGACTGTCTTGGCTACTCTGTGATCATGGGCTGCCACATAGGCTGAGGCTGCTGCCCCACCGCTGAAGCCCATGAGGTAAAGGCGGGATCTGTCCACCTCAGAACGAGAGTACAGGAAGTCGAGGACGGTCTCTAGGTCTCTCACCCAGCCCATCATGTCGAAGTTCCCTCCACTTGTTCCGGTCCCTCTGAAGTTGAATATGGCAGTGATGAAGCCACTGGAGCAGAACTGCTCTGCCAGATGGGGATAGCCTCTATCGGCAGGATCTGCTGGTTTGCCAGAGGGTATACCGTGACAGATGCAGAGAGCTGGGGAGGGGCCTTCTTCTTCGGGAAGATATAATTCCCCCACAATGCTGATGTCATCGACTGTGAGAGAGAATGGCTCTATTCCCATAGCTTTAGCTATACGCTCCCCGGCGAAGTGAGCCTCTCCTACTATTTGTTCGTGGTCCCGTCGTTCATCAGGTGTTGATAGAGGCTGCGGGGCAAAAAAGCATGTCGATGGACATCCTCTGCATAGTACTTGGTGGGCACTTGGTGTTTCCTGAGTATTTCTCTCGGGTTGTGTGCCTTTGAGGCAATGGAGAAAGTCCACCAATTGCCGGAATAGGTGGCAATTGGGACTGTATAGAGGTCTACCAGATTGAACACTTTGCCTAATCTGGTCTGGACTTCACGGACAAAGTCCTGGTGGAAGTGGAGCGATTCGGTCTGGGCCACAAACAAGCCGTCTGCCTTTAAGGCAGAAAAGACGTTAGTGAAGCATTGAATGGTGAAGAGGGATGCGGAGTGCCCGACAGGATCTGTCGAGTCAACGATAATCAGGTCGAATTTCTCCTTTGTTCGGGCAAGGAAATCGCTCCCCTCTGTCTCTAGAAGCTGCGTTCTTGGATCAGCGAAGCCGGTTGATAGAGTAGGCAAGAATTCCTTGGAGGCTTCTATGACCTCCCGGTCTAATTCCACGAGGAGAACCTTCTGTATCATCTTGTGCTTCAGTACTTCACGCAGGGTGCCGCCGTCACCACCCCCGATAATCAGAACGTCAGTTGGCTGAGGGTGGGCATGTAATGCTACGTGAACCAGCATTTCATGATAGAAGTGTTCATCACGTTCGGTGAGTTGGACGACACCATTAAGGGCCAGCACCTTGCCGAAATGAGAGTTTCTGAAGATGAGCAGATCCTGATGCTTCGTCTTGCGCCAGCAAAGCACCTCCTCCGCCTCGTAGCTATACTTGACAGGTGCAAAGGGGTCACTCTCGTGGAAGAATACTTTGGCCATTCTCTACCTCTATTCTGTATAGCGGGTTGTGGGGATACGAAAGCCGTCAAACTGGGATGCATAAGCTGTGGTATAAGCACCGGCTGACATGATGTATATTCTATCCCCCACCTCTAGTTCTGGAAGTCTCACTTCGGTTGAAATAACGTCAAAGCTGTCACAGGATGGCCCTGACAATGTCATCTTGGTCTTTCGGCCTGCTCTTTTTGTCAAGATACGGTACTTAATGCCACCCACAGCCTCCATAAGACCGTTGAATACGCCAATATCCAGATAGAGCCATGTTTTTGAAGCACGAACTGCCTTAGCTATGACTGTAGCTGCCAGGATGCCAGCCTCTCCTACAAGAGCTCTTCCTGGTGCTATTTCCAGGGTCATGTTTTTGGGGAAGGATTTGGTCACCGACTCCTGAACCACCTGAGCTATTTCTTCTATTGAAGGTACGGGCTTGGTATATTCAATCGGAAAGCCACCCCCGATGTTCAACAGATGCAACTCTATGCCCTTGTTTGCGGCTGATTCCCAAACAACTCTGCTCTTGTCAATAGCCTTTGCCCAAGTAGTGGCCTTGGTGCATTGTGAACCAACGTGGAAGGTAATGCCATAGGGTTGGAGCCCGTTCTTCTTGGCTTGTACCAGTAGTTGGGTGGCCTCTTCAGCTTCCACTCCAAATTTCTGGCTCAAAGGCCACTCGCTTCCATCATTGGGTACGACAAGGCGCACGCTGACTCTGCTGCCGGGTGCATATCTTGATAGTTTTTCAATCTCCGGATATGAATCGAAGGCGAACTGCTTTATTCCCTTGGTATATGCTTGTTCGATAAAAGCCGATTCTTTGACCGGGTTGCCCAATATTATTCTCCGAGGCGGGACTTCCAACTGCAGCAACAATTCAAGCTCACCTTGGGATGAAATCTCGAAGTCACAGCCCAGCTCTTGAAGGAGCTTCACAATGCCCGGATGCGGGTTGGCTTTTAGCGCATAGTAAATCTTGGCGTTATTGAATTGGCTATGGAATTCCTGATATTTCCCCCTAATCAACTTTCTGTCTATCACTAGAGTTGGTGTTCCATTAGCTTCCAGAATAGGATCAATAGTTTCGCGCAGATACAGATTCCTGCTAGGCAATTTGGCATCCTCCTTTGTTATCTTGGCCGTTGTAGAGAGCCCATGATAGCGTTTCGTCTGCGTGACTGCAACAATATATCAACTGCCGCTCAATACTCCAAGTATTATTTGGGCCGCTTTCTTATCTAAAGGCTGGTTGTTATTTCCACATTTGGGCGATTGGACGCAACTGGGACATCCCTCATCACAGGGGCAGTCTATGATGACCTTCAGGGTCTCGCGCCATAAATTGTCAATCAGACCGAATCCCTTTTCTGCGATTCCTATTCCGCCAGGATGGGCATCATAAATGAATATCTGGGCTTTGCCGGTATCTGGATGGGCAGGCGTGGAAATTCCGCCAAGGTCATTGCGGTCACACAGGGCAAATAGCGGCAGTATGGCGATGGAAGCATGTTCTGCAGCATGCAGGCCACCAGCAAAGTCGAGATGAGCTTCGGCTATTTGTGTTATTGAGCTTTCAGGTATGTCGAACCACAGAGCCACGGTGTCAAAGCAATGGGAAGGCAAGTCGAGAGGTTCCTCGCCCAAGACTGCCTCTGTAAATTGCGCCTTTTTCTTAAAGCCGATTACAGTGCTGGTTACTTCGACTTCTCCGAGGTAGCACTTGACTCCCTGTGTTTGTTTCTCCTTTATTACCCTCAATACCCGTAGATCGGAGAGCTCTTTGGCTTGAGTATAGTAGGGAACATCGGTGGGGACTACATAGGCAACGTGTGCTGTTAAATCAAGCTCCAGGACTAGATAGGATTCGCCGTAGTGCAGATAGATAGCCCCTGGGTGGATTTGAGACAGAGCCATGCCGGCACTGATTGTCTCCAGTTGTCTATTACCCTGTGAAGCATCGAGAATAGTATATTGAGTCGTGTAAGTGGAGCGTATGTTAACCCTCTCGGCGGGGTAGGTAACCGTTGGGGCTGGATACCATTTGCCTCTCCGGGCCTTAAGCATGCCATCGTCTTCCAATTTCCTTCTCGTTTCTGTAAGGTTCTCTCCCCAGAATTGCTTGTCGGCTTCGGTCAGGGGCATCTCCCAGGCTGCGCATAGAATGTGGGACTGCAATACATAGGGGTTATTTGGATCAATAAGGGCATTCTCAAAATTCTTACCGAAAAGGTACTTGGGGTGGTGCATGAAATACTGGTCAAGAGGGTTGTCCAGGCCGATGAGAAAGCTCAGAGATTCCCCGGTTCTCCTTCCGCTACGGCCGGCTTGCTGCCAGGTGCTGGCGATGCTACCAGGGTAGCCAGTAAGCACTGTGGCATCCAGGTTGCCGATATCTATCCCCAGCTCCAGCGCTGTGGTGGCGACCACTCCGAGAAGCTGGCCTTGAAAGAGCTCTTGCTCTATTTGGCGTCGCTCTTCAGGGAGATAGCCGGCTCGATAAGGTTTAATCTGCTGTGCCAGGTTGGATCCGGCCAGGCGTTGTCTGGCATATCTATAGACGAGCTCGGTTAGCTTTCGGGTTCGAGTGAAGGTGATAGTCCGGATGCCCTGCTGTACCGACTCAGCCAGGAGGAAGGAGGCTTCGCTGTTAGCGCTTAGGCGGGATGCCTGGTCTTTGCCAACGACAGGAGGATTCCACAAAATAAAATCTTTTCTTCCGTGTGGAGACCCATCATTGTCTACTACCTCAAAAGGCAAGCCTATGAGTTTCTCGATGTGTTCCTTCGGATTGGCAATGGTTGCGGAGCAGCAGATAAACTGGGGTTTGGCATCATAGAGGTCAAGAAGTCGTTTCAACCTTCGTATCACATTGCTCACATGTGAGCCGAAGACACCACGGTAAATGTGGGCTTCATCAATCACTACGTATCTCAATAGGCTAAGAAATCTTGACCATGATTGATGGTTAGGAAGGATACCCAAGTGAAGCATGTCTGGGTTGGTGAGAACAATCCGCGCCGCCTTCTTTGCCTGCGAGCGTTCCTCCGCAGGGGTATCACCATCAAAAATGGCCGATCTTACTGGTGTGGGCAGCAGCGAAACGAGTTCTGCCAAGCTACGAAGTTGATCCTGTGCCAGGGCTTTTGTGGGGAAAATATAAAGAGCCCGGCTACCCTTCTCGGTCAAAATTGTCTCCAGCACCGGCAGGTTATAGCACAGTGTCTTACCACTGGCAGCGGAAGTAACTACGATAACATTCTTCCCCAGATTTATCTTATTCACTGCTGTTGCTTGGTGAGCATAAAGCGGGTGCAATCCCGCTTTATGCAGTGCTGTCTCCAATGCCGGATGCAGAGGTTTATCTAATCTCTGGTAGGTTGCTTCTCGAGATGGCAGGTGTTCAATGTGGACGATCTGGTTTTGGTAGTTGGGCAGGTTCTTGATATGCTCGATAAAGGAGGTAACAGTCATCTTTGATGTTGAGGTCTGGTTGGAGTCTTCCGGCAGTTTCGGTCAGGGGAAGGGAATAATCTCAATCTCGTAATCCAGTATCTCTATGTCGAGCCTGCTCTGGCTGATAAAATCAACTACCTTTGAAAGCACTTTGTTGTTCTGCTGGGCATCGTTGCTAACGCATGCTATTCCCAGTGTAGCTAGTTGCCATGTGTCTTGGTCGTCAACCTCGGCTATGGCCACATTATAGCTGTTTCTCACGCGACTGATGACAGACTTCAATACCTTTCGCTTGTCTTTGAGAGACTGGTTCTCAGGCAAGCGAATTTTTATCCTGCACACACCCAAGTTCATGTAGAAGAATTCCTGACGCCGAAGCAATTGTACAATAGCCGAATCGGGGAGTGCAATTGTATCCGGCCGGTTTCTTTGGAGTTGCATCTGCTTTGATGCCATTTTGTGTTATAATTGCTTATGCCGGGCAACCAGAGTATCAGATGAAAATCGGACGACAACAAGCTCTTGCTTACCTGCTCATTATGGCGATCATAGTGGTGCTGGTGATCGCTTTCTTCCCCAGGGGCGCGAAGGTACCAACGGGCAGCTTTGACCAGGCAGTTGCACTGGTTAAGAATACTGAAGCCAGTGGAGGCAACGCAACCATTGTACAGAATGGTAATTCCATTACAGTCGTTGTCGATAACCAGGACAAGTTCAAGGCAGTTTTTATTGGAAGCACTCTTGAACTGCGACAGTATCTTGTGGACGCAGGAGTAGATCTGAGTGCTGTGAACTTGCAACCTGAGCAGAATTCCGGCTTTGACTGGGGTGGATTGCTCATCACACTTATACCGGTGTTTCTGCTTGTTGGCTTGTTTTGGTATCTGCTGCGGGGTGCTCGAGGTGCTAATAGCCAGGCCTTCAACTTTAGCCGCAGCCGTGCCCGACTGTTTAGTGCCGCGAAACCCACGGTTACCTTTGCTGATGTGGCTGGGGTGGACGAGGCTAAACAAGAGTTGCAGGAGATAGTAGAATTCCTTAAGTCCCCGGAGAAGTTTGTTGCCTTGGGAGCGCGCATACCTCGGGGGGTACTGTTGATAGGCCCCCCCGGCACGGGTAAGACTTTGCTGGCACGGGCCATTGCTGGGGAGGCGGGGGTACCCTTCTTCTCGATTAGCGGCAGTGAATTTGTGGAAATGTTTGTTGGTGTCGGTGCTTCCAGGGTTAGAGACCTTTTCGATCAGGCTAAGAGAAATGCTCCCTGTATCGTTTTTGTTGATGAAATCGATGCTGTGGGTCGTCAGCGTGGGGCTGGGCTGGGGGGCGGACACGATGAAAGAGAGCAAACCCTCAATCAAATTCTTGTCGAGATGGATGGCTTTGATACGTCTACCAACATCATTGTACTCGCTGCTACTAACCGGCCCGATATACTGGACCCTGCTCTGCTTCGCCCCGGCCGCTTTGACCGACAGGTAATCCTGGATCGCCCTGACATTAATGGCAGGAAAGGGATACTGCAGGTTCATGTCAAAGGCAAGCCAGTAGAAGATTCGATGAGCCTGGATACGATCGCCAAACAGACAGCGGGCTTCAGCGGTGCCGACCTGGCTAATCTGGTTAACGAAGCTGCCATTCTGGCAGCCAGACGTGGCAAGAAGGTTATTAGCCTGGTCGAATTTGAGGAGTCTATTGATCGTGTCATTGCGGGACCTGAGAGGAAGAGTCGGATAATAAGTCCAAAAGAGAAGGAGATGACCGCATGTCATGAGGCAGGACATGCCTTGGTGGCGAAGAAGCTTCCTAATGCCGATCCGGTACACAAGATTTCCATTGTTGCCCGTGGCATGATGGGTGGTTATACTAGGCTCTTGCCTACCGAGGATCGTTATATACTGACGCGGTCCCAGCTTATGGACCAGTTGTCTGTGTTACTCGCTGGTCATGTTGCTGAGGAGATAGTGTTCAATGAGAAGACCACTGGGCCCCACGACGATATTGAGAGGGTCACTAAGATCGCCCGTGCGATGGTGACTGAATATGGCATGAGCGATAACCTGGAGTTGCGTACCTTCGGGCATAAGGAGGAATTGGTCTTCCTCGGCAAAGAGATTTCAGAGCAGAGGAACTATAGTGAGAGAGTATCCCTGGAGATTGACAGGGAAGTTCGTGCCGTCATCCAAAAGGCTTATGATGTGACCAAGAACATTCTGACAGAGAACAAAGCGAAGTTGCAGCAGATAGCTCAGAGGTTGATTACTGAAGAGACTATCGAGGGTGAAACCCTGGAGAAGCTGTTCAACGAACCTGTCCCCGCGGCTTCTGCACAGGCGTAGCTGGAGCGAAGCCTGTTGATCGAGATAACTCAGGATCCCATCCTTCCCGAAGCGGCCATAAATTGCGTCCGTAATAATGCCTATGGTGCAGTAATTGCTTACGTGGGCACAGTGCGAGACATGTCTCATGGCAAAAAGGTTCTCTTCTTGGAACACCAGGACTCCTTGAAGGAACTAGCACGAAAGGAATTGGAGCGGATAGCTGGGGAGATCCAGGTTAAGTGGAGCCTGGATGATGTAGTCATATTTCATAGGATTGGCAAGTTGAGGGTTGGGGAGATTCTGCTGGTTGTTGCCATAGGTGCCCCTCATCGGCAAGAGGCTTTTGAGGCTTGCCAGTATGCTGTTGATCAGTTTAAGCAGGTGGCATCAAGGTGGACGACCGAGGTTACAGCAGAAGATGAATAGGTCAGCAGCCCCTCGCTTTAATCAACTCTTGCGTTCCGTTACATAGCCTGCCAGGTCGGTCAGAGAGTTATAGACAGTATTTCGAGGCAATCGCTCCAGGGCGGAGCATGCCCGAGAGGTGAAATCCTGGGCGATTCTGTAGCCTTCATCAAGGACAGAGGAGTTATAGACCATCTCCATAAGTTGCTTTGTGCCCCTCCTACTATCTTTCTCAAATGCCTCCCTTACCTCATCGCTTTCAGGACGCTCAAAGAGAAGTATCACAGGTAGGGTGAAAATACCTTTGGATAGGTCGCTGGCTACGGGCTTTCCTAATGTTTCCTTCTGCCCCACAAAATCGAGAATGTCGTCTACGATCTGAAAACTCATTCCGAGATTGTAGCCGTAGCTCTTGAGAGATTGCACTACCTCCTCAGGGGCTTTGCTCAGCACTGCACCTGATTCAGTAGCAGCGGCGAAGAGGGAAGCTGTCTTATCGCCAATTGTCTGGAAATAACGCTCTCTGCTTTTGTTGAAGATGCTGATGGACTCTTCAATCTCGCCCGTGCATATGGTCATCAGGGTCTGCGCAAAGAGTTTTATCACTCGGATATTCCTTGTTTCTGCTACCATTCCGGCAGAGGTGGCAAATAGGTAGTCCCCCAAGAGGACTGCATTGGAATTGCCCCAGCGGTGTTTTATGCTTGCTTTACCGCGGCGAAGTTGGGAATCATCTATAGTATCGTCATGGATTAGGGTGGCAGTGTGCAACAGTTCTACCCCTGTTGCCATAGGAAGCAGCAAATCGAGATTATACTTGTAGAATTTCCCTGTCAGTAAAGTCAGGGCTGGGCGAATTCGCTTACCTCCGTCCTTCAGGGCGTGCTTCAATTGGTCCACCATCTCCAGAGGGGCAGTTTTCGCTACTTCATCTAGTCTATCCTCTACCTGAGCCATCTCCGGTTGAACAGGCTTGAAGATCGAACCTATACTCAATGGTCTCCTTTCTCTATACCTGTGAGGCTATCTCTTGGTTGTTTGCAAGGCCCAATCTACTGTTTTCCTCAGCTATTATCTGCTCCTCCAGCTTGGTAAACAATGGTTCGGGGGTAGCCAGTTTCTGCCCTGGCGGTATGGTGTGGAACCCCCATTTTTCTTCTTTGAGCGTGCCTTTGAATCCCAGCATGTGGTGCAATTTCTGAGAACTGAAAGGTAAAAAGGGATAAAGGACGGTCTTCAGGCAGGAGATGATCGAAATGGAAACAAAGAGAGCGGTGGCGCAAGCCTCTCTATCCTCCTTAACTGTTTTCCAGGGGGATTTCTCATCCAGGTATCGGTTAGTCTCTTGGGCCAGAGACATAGCTGCCTTTATCCCATCCCTGAAATGACATTGAGAAAGAGAAATATCCATAGAACTGACTGTGGACTCAGCCTTTTGGAGAAGTGCCTTACTTACACTGTCAAGTTCGCCTGGAGTAGGCACACAGCCATCGAAGTGGCGATACGTGAAGGTGAGGACGCGATGCACGAGGTTCCCATAAGTGGCCACCAGTTCATCGTTGTTTCGGCGAACGAATTCCCGCCAGGAGAAATCAGCATCAGCCGTTTCGGGCATGTTGATTGACATGAGATAGCGCAATGGATCGGGATCATAGCGTTCCAGATAATCTGGTAGCCAGACTGCCCAATTGCGACTTGTAGAGAGTTTTTTACCTTCAATCGTCAGGAACTCGTTTGCAGGGACGTCATAGGGAAGGTTGAGCCCCTCATATCCCATCAACATCGCCGGCCATATCATAGTATGAAAAGGGATATTATCCTTGCCAATAAAGTAGTAACTTTTGGCCTCCTGTTGCCAGAAAGCTGACCATCCATCTTCTTTCCCGTGAAGTTTGGCCCACTCCTTGCTCGCAGATAGATAACCGATTACGGCCTCGAACCAAACATAGATTCGCTTCTTTTCAAAACCAGGCTGAGGTATGGTTATGCCCCATTCAATATCTCTGGTAATGGCCCTGTCCTTTAATCCCTCTTCAAGATAGCGGAGGGTGAAATGGAGCACATTCTGCCTCCAGTGGCTCTGCTGCTTCACCCAGTTGTACAACTCATCTCTGAAGGCGCTCAAACGGAGGAAGAAATGTTCCGAGTCTTTAGCTTGCGGTGTGCCACCGCACAGCCGACAATGAGGCTCTTTTAACTCAAGAGGGTTAAGCGGTTTACCGCACTTGTCACACTGGTCTCCCCTGGCCTCCTTGAAGCTGCAGAAGGGGCATTCACCCTCTACGTAGCGATCAGGGAGGTAACGCTGACAGCGGGGACAATAGGGTAAGAGCGTGCTACTCTTGTAGATATACCCCTTGTCAAGCAGCTTGAGAAAGAAATCATGGACAACCTGCTCATGGTTGGAAGTGCCGGTAGTTGTGAACAGGTCGAAGTCAATCCCCAACTTTTTCCAGGAATCCAGAAATCCCTGGTGATATTTGGTGGCTATTTCTTGGGGAGTCTTGCCCTCTTGTTCGGCGCTGATGGTTATCGGGGTACCGTGCTGGTCGCTGCCGGAGACCATCAGCACCTCATTGCCTTTGGCGTGGTGGTAGCGGGCAAAGATGTCTGCCGGCAGGTAGGCACCGGCTACATGCCCCAGGTGCAATGGACCATTAGCATAAGGCCAGGCTACGCCGATAAAGATTCTCTGCATCAGGGTTTGACCGTTGCTGATATTCTATCACAATCCGCTATTGCTCTTAAGCTTTAGCCAAGCTTGATAAAGCTCTCTCCTTGAAAGACCTGTAGTGAGTGATAATCGTTTTACAGCTTCCTTGGCGGTGATGCCTTGATTCTGCAATTGGCGGAGTTCCTGTTCTATATCTGAAGTTAGTACTGGCTTTTCTGCTTCCTTCTCTCCTTCAATAACCAGGGTAAATTCTCCTCTGGGTTGCTGAAAGTAATCCGCTGCCTCGCTTATTGACCCTCGAAAGACTTCTTCGTGAATCTTGGTCAACTCTCGCACAATGGCTATCCTTCTGTTTCCCAGCACCTGAGCCATGTCGTCCAATGAGCTTAACAGACGATTGGGAGATTCAAAGGCTACTACGGTCCGATGCTCATGGGCAATGGATTGCAGTAGCCGGATTCTTTCTGCATTCTTTCTGGGGAGGAAGCCCAGGTAAGTGAATTGGTTAGCGGGCAATGCAGAAACCACAAGAGCAGTGACTACTGCTGAGGCACCGGGGATGGGTGTTATCTGGATACCTCGCTGGGCAGCGGCTGCAATGAGCTCATATCCGGGGTCACTCAAACCAGGCATCCCTGCCTCTGAAACGAGGGCTAAATCTTTAACTTGAAGGCAGTCTAGCAGATAGCTGAGCTTGGCTATTTTATTATGTTCGTGGTAGCTTGTTAAGCGAGTTTTGATTCCGTAGGCATTGAGTAGATGCCTCGTTTTTCGAGTATCCTCGGCAGCAATAAGTCCCACTTCCTTGAGTATACGGATAGCGCGAAGCGTGATGTCTTCCAGATTACCAATGGGGGTAGCTACAACGTAGAGCGTGGGCATATCTCTCTATTCCTCGCAAGGATTCAGTATAGTGGTTTCTTATTGAGAAGTCTCTTCCTGAATGTTTGGAATGTCTTATGTTCATATGAATTGACTTTCAAAATCGCCTTTGATATAGTTTGGGGCAAATTCCCATTGGCTTAAGGATAGGTAAAGATGTCTTTTCGTATATATAAGGAGATGAGGCGCTGTTATGGCTTTGAGGAAGTGGCCATAGTACCTGGTGACGTGACGGTCAATCCTGAACAAACGTGTGTCGATTTCCCGTTAGGCGGCCTGAACCTCCCTATTCCCATAGTGGCGGCAGCTATGGATGCTGTTGTCGACCCGGCTTTTGCTGTGTTGTTCAGCAAGCTTGGCGGTCTAGCAGTGCTTAACCTCGAGGGAGTGCAGGCCCGTTACGATAACCCAGAGGATGTTCTGGCGGAAATTGTTCAAGCCTCTGCCAGTCAAGTTGCTCCTCTCTTGCAGAAGGTCTACTCGCAGCCAATAAAGGATAAACTCATTGGTGAGCGTATCAGATCAATTAAGCAAAAGGGAGGAGTCTGTGCTGCTTCAATTACTCCGGCAAATGCCAAGAGATTTGCCTCCCTTGTTGCTGAATCAGGTGCGGATGTACTGGTAGTTCAATCCACTGTTACTACTGCGCGACATATATCCAAGAGTCTCCGTGGACTGGCGTTTTCAGAGTTGTGCCAGTCAACACCCATTCCGGTTGTGGTGGGGAATTGTGTGAGCTACAGTGCTGCTCTAGAATTGATGAGAACAGGCATTTCCGGTCTTCTTGCTGGTGTTGGTCCAGGGGCGACCTGTACCACGAGACAAGTTCTGGGAATAGGGGTACCTCAGGTGACTGCTACCATGGATTGTGCTGCCGCTCGAGACGAGTATTTCCAGGAAAGCGGGAGGTATGTCCCTGTAATCACCGATGGCGGCATCCATGCTGGAAGCGACCTGTGCAAGGCCTTCGTGGCAGGTGCTGATGCTGTGATGCTAGGTGCCATTCTGGCTCAGGCTGAGGAGTCACCAGGACGAGGATATCATTGGGGTATGTCCAGCCCTCACCCAGCACTGCCTCGAGGTAGACGGATCAAAGTGGAGACACATGCCCCATTGGAGCAGATCCTTTTTGGTCCCACCACCGTTAGTGATGGAACCCAAAACCTGGTTGGTGCATTGCGCACTGCCATGGGCGTTTGTGGCGCTGCCACTATCGCTCAGATGCACCAGGTTGAAATGGTGATTGCACCAGCAATAAGGACGGAAGGTAAATCTTGGCAATTTCAACAAGCCTGCTCTCAGTAGTTGATCTGAGTGCTGATGACATCTGGAACCTTATCAAGGATGCCGTCAGATTAAAACGAGGGGAAAGCCCCACGCTTCTCAAGGGAAAGGTCCTTGCTCTCGTTTTTGAGAAGCCCTCTCTTCGTACCCGTGTTAGTTTTGAGGTGGGTATGTGGCAGTTGGGTGGGCATGCCGTCTATCTATCCCCTGGTGAGTTAGGTCTGGGAAAAAGGGAGAGGATTTCTGACGTAGCACGGACATTGAGCCGCTTTGTGAATGGTATAGTGGCTCGAACATTTTCACATCAAACCGTGGATCTCTTAGCGCAGCATTCCAGTGTGCCGGTTATAAACGGTCTTTCGGACTATGAGCACCCTTGCCAGGCGCTTGGCGATTTACTGACTATCTATGAGAAGAAAGGGGTTCTGAGAGGCTTGCATCTTGCTTTTGTCGGCGATGGTAACAATGTAGCCAGGAGTCTGCTTATAGCTGCCTCTCTGGTTGGGATGGACTTCCATATTGCCTCGCCGCGAGGCTATGGGTTAGAGGATGCGATTGTTAACCGTGCTCAGGGATTTGCCTCACAGAGCGGCTCACATATCTTTGTGACCTCAGACCCTCGCCTTGCCGTGACAAATGCTGACATTGTCTATACTGATGTGTGGACTAGTATGGGACAGGAAGCTGAAGCAGAAGCTCGTCGCCTCGCTTTTGCTTCGTATCAGGTGGACACTGAAATCTTGTCATTGGCTAAAAGAGACGCCCTCTTTATGCATCCCTTGCCAGCCCACCATGGAGAGGAGGTTGCTGAAGGGCTCCTTGACCACCCTCAGTCTGTGGTCTTTGACCAAGCAGAGAACCGGCTCCATATTCAAAAAGCAGTTTTGTTGAGGGTGCTGGGTGGGCAAGCTGCGTAATGGATCTGATGACCAGACCTATTGTGTCTATCATAGGCAGACCCAACGTTGGCAAATCTACGCTGTTCAATCGCCTTCTTGGTGATAGAAGGTCTATAGTCGAAGATTTGCCAGGGACAACCGTTGACCGAATCCATACTGATATCTCTTTTGAGGGGCATGACTTCACTCTAGTGGATTGTGGTGGGCTGGAGATTAAGCCGGGGACTGCTATAAGGCAAAAGGTTAAGGAACAGGTAGAGGCAGCCATTGCTGAAGCTGATCTGATACTTTTCCTGGTGGATGTCCAGAATGGTGTGGTGCCGGCTGATGAAGAAATAGCGGATATTTTGCGTCGGTCGCAGAAATCGGTGTTGCTGGTGGTCAACAAGGTGGACAATCCTAAGCATGAGAGTGAGATAATCCAGTTCTATGAGCTTGCTGCAGGTGAACCTATATCTGTCAGTGCTTATCATGGCAGAGGGATCAATGATCTGCTGGATAAGATAATTAGTAACTTGCCATCTCTTACCTCTGCCCCCACCCCTGTGGAGCCGGAATTATTGATGGGAATCGCCATTGTCGGTAGGCCTAATGTAGGTAAATCGTTGTTGGTGAATACTCTTTTGGGTGAGGAACGGGTTATCGTTGATGAAGTCCCTGGAACAACTCGTGATGCTGTGGATACAGTCTTACGTTATGATGGTGAGGGGGTAGTCCTTATTGATACAGCAGGAATAAGGAAGCGAGGGCAGATTGAACAGGGTGTGGAACGGTATAGCCTGGCACGCACCTTGCGTGCTATTGACCGATCTGATGTCGTTGTGTTGCTTATTGATGCGGTTGAAGGTGTTGCAGCTCAGGATCTTCATATACTGGGCCTTATTCAGAAAGCCTTCAAGGGGGCGATACTGGGAGTCAACAAATGGGATCTGGTTGAGGTAAAGGATGTAGCTGCATGGACAGAGACAGTGAAACAAAAGGCGAGGTTTATGTCATACGTAGAGATTTTGTTTCTGTCTGCCAAAACGGGATTTGGTGTGGAGAAGATTCTACCTGCGGCAAGAGAGATTTATGAAGAGAGGCTGAAGCGCCTGGATTCTTCGATACTGGATCAAATTGTCAGGGATGCAGAGGCGGCTCGTCAATCCCCGAAAAGTGGCCGCAGGCGTCTTAAAATCACGCAAGGCTGTACAAACGGCGGTTAATCCGCCTACCTTTGTCTTTTTTGTTAATGATCCCAAACTGGTTCATTTTTCCTATCAGCGCTACTTAGAGAACAAAATACGACAGATCTCTGGTTTCCGTGGTACACCTCTACGGCTTCTCTTCAAAGGTAGAGGTGGGGAAACCGCTCAAAACTCTTAAACTGCCAACTTTCAACTCTTAATTCGTGAGGTTGGTCAAGCGGACTCCCTGAGTGCTGGGTGGTTAGTAGTATTATGGTATCGCTCAAGTTCGCTATCGTCATTCTCTCGAGTTATCTCATTGGTGCTATTCCATTTGGCATAATTGTTTCGAAGTTGAGTAGGGGGATGGATATCAGGGGATATGGTAGTGGCAGGATAGGAGCCACTAACGTGATTCGCACGGCTGGCGGTAGGGCGGGAGTTCTTACCATGGTGCTTGATGTGGCGAAGGGCTCTGTTGCTGTGGTGATTGCCTGGTGCCTGTTACATACTCCTGTCGCCCAAGTTGTAGCTGCTATGTCAGCGATGATTGGACATAATTGGTCAGTGTACATCAAGTTCCAGGGAGGTCGGGGGGTTGCCACCTTCGTTGGTGGTTTGGCGGCTATGTATTGGCCTGTTGGGTTGGGAGTTTCAGCAATTACGCTTTCTGTTGCCGCATTAAGCCGCTATATGTCACTGGGTTCTATTCTGGGCACAGTCACTGCCTTTCTGGTGATGCTGTCTCTGGTAGTCTTGGGTAAGCAGCCAGGGGTATATCTGATTTATTGTGGGTTAGCAGGGTGTATGATTCTGTTTCAACACCGTGACAATATCCGGCGGCTCTGCGCTGGTAATGAGCGCAAATTGGGTGATAAGGCTGAAGTCAGGAAAACGGAGCGTGGTAGCGCGGGAAATGAACATGGTAACTCCGATTGAGATCAGTTTCAGTTATGAATGACCTTGAGGATAGCCGTTGCCCGTTGTTTTCATTTTGGAACAAGGCTGATGAAGTTACAGACCTCACGGAAAAGTTGGTGGGGAAGGCTGCGGCTTGACTTCATTTCTTTGAACCATGGATAATACTTGAAGTTTCGTCAGGGGGGTTGGGGTGCAGGAGTTTGGAAGAAGATATTATGCCCAGATAAGGGGTGAGGAATGCCGAAAGCCGCTATTATTGGCAGTGCCAGCTGGGGCACGGCTCTAGGAGTAATCCTGGCTCGCAGGGGGGTTTGGGTGAAACTGTGGGCGCGGGATAAGGAAACTGCAGATAAACTCAATCTGGCAAGAGAGAATGTTACTTATTTGCCTGGCCCTAAGTTTCCCTCTCGTCTTTCCGCTACAAGTTCTCTGGAAGAGGCGATGGATAGGGCAGACGGGGTTATCCTTGCTGTGCCATCCGGAACCATGCGTTCCAACATAAAGCAGGTAAGGGACTATCTCAACGATTCGAGCCTTATTGTGAGTGCTACAAAGGGGCTGGAGGTGGGTAGTGGCAAACGCATGTCCCAGGTCATTGCCGAAGAGATTGATACTCGATTCCACAACAATATTTGTGTTCTGTCTGGTCCTAATATAGCCCATGAGGCTGCCCAAGGTTTGCTGTCAGTGACAGTAATTGCTGCTCGCGATGCGGCGGTGGCTGAGAGGGCAAAGCTATTGATCAATTCAAATCAGTTCTATGTTTTTACTAGCACAGATGTGATAGGAGTGGAGCTAGGTGGTGCCCTCAAGAATGTTATTACTTTGGGCGTTGGCATGCTGGATGGGTTAGGCAATGGGAGCAACGCCAAAGCAGCCCTCATGATTCGGGGACTGAGTGAGGTGATCGTCTTAGGTACGACTTTTGGCGCTAATCCTATTACCTTTATTGGGCTGAGTGGCTTGGGGGATCTAGTTGTTACCTCTTTCAGCCCTCTCAGTCGCAACTACTATGTAGGTAAAGAGCTTGCCAAGGGGCGCTCTGTGCAGGAGATAGTGGCATCAACGCCTCACGTAGCTGAGGGTGTTAGTACTGCTCTTGCTGCTTGGCAATTGGGACAGAAGGCGGGCCTCAGTTTACCTATTATAGAAAAGATTTACAAGGTGCTCTACGAAGGACTTGATGTGAGGAAAGCGGCGAGTGAACTGCTGGAGTACCCGGTGGATGGAGAATCTCTGGAAGTCACGAAGCTGCTCCGCTTCCTGCTCGATTACCTTAGGATTAGATGGTATCAACCGGGGACTTTCCTGCCAGAGAGCCACAAGAGTCAGAAGATAAAGAAGACATCAAGTAGACTCTTGCCAGTGAGGAGATTTCCCTGCGTTATTTCGGGGATTTTTTGATTCGATTAAGGAATCCCTTTTTCCCTGCTTGTTCGGTTGTCTCTGCTGATCCCAGGCTTTTAGCCAACTCAAAAAATAGCTTGCGTTGCTCCTCGTTCAATCTGTCAGGAGTGACCACTCTAATCTTGACCAACTGATCTCCCCTGCCGGAGCGATTGATGTAAGGTATACCCTTCCCTTTTAGTTGAATGACCGTGTCTGCCTGAGTACCAGGACTGATCTTAAGACCAATTCTACCGTCCAGGGTGGGAACTTCTACCTCATCTCCCAAGGCCGCTTGGGCGAAGTTAATTGGCAACTCGTAAAGGATGTTGTTATCGCCGTCACGTTTGAAGAATTCATGCTCTTCTACTGAAAGAGAGATGTACAGGCTACCCGCAGGACCTCCCCACATTCCCACATCACCTTCTCCCCTGAGGCGTAGCTGGTAGCGGTTCTCTACACCGGGAGGGATTTTCACTGCTATGGTGCGTTGTTTTTGCTCCCTGCCTGTGCCCTGACACTGACTGCAAGGCCGCTCCGTGATAGCTCCCCTCTCCGTAGCAGTGTTCGCATACGGCTCTGTTAACAAAGCGTCCAAAGATGCTCTGCTGTACCCGCCGCACCTCGCCCATGCCATTGCAGTGCGGGCATTTTACCTGTTGGCTCCCCGGTTCACTGCCTCTGCCAAGGCAGCGGGAACAGGCTTCCGTTCGCAAGACGTCAACATATTTCTCGCAGCCGAAGACTGCCTCTACGAAAGAAATTCTGAGTTCATAATGCAGGTTGGTTCCTTGTTGTGGTACACGCCGTCTTACTTGAGTAGCACCGGAAAAGAAGGCATCGAAGATGTCCCCTAGGCCAGTAACGAAGTCTCCAAAACCATCGAAACCACGCCCATTGTCCAAATGCCCGAAGTGGTCATAAGTCGCCCGCTTTTGGGCATCGCTCAGGACTTGATAGGCCTCGCTTATCTCCTTGAATCTCTCTTCTGCTCCATCATGGTGGTTATGATCAGGATGGTACTGGAATGCCAGCTTTCGGAAGGCCTTCTTAATGTCATCCTGAGTGGCATCTCTGGGCACACCCAGTAACTCGTAATAGTCTTTCTGTAGAGCCATGTTTGTCTAACTGAGTAACCTGATTTCATCATAAACTCTCAATGCGTGAAAGGTCAAGCCTCCTCAAAGGCACACATGAACAGAGGTGAACATGTGCTGTAAGGCTGATATCCGGTACTACCCTTTAGGCAAGGTTCTGGGAGAGAGTCAAATAGTTTGATATGCTCTTATAAGCACAATTCTCGCCTTATCGGCTGTTGTTTCGGGAGGGAAACCAGAGTGGGATTGAGATATATCATTAATGTAAATTCATGAGTAACCGCTTCCCTTTTTGTGGCTTTTGTGCTATAGTCATGGTAATACGGCGTTGTTAGGTTGAGGGATATGTCAAGTCGCTTTGAGAAATTCTCCGAACGGGCACGTCGTGCACTCACCTACGCTCAAGAGGAAGCGCAGAGATTTAATCACAACTATATTGGCACAGAACATATATTGCTGGGGCTGGTTCGTGAGAGCGAGGGTGTTGCTGCGAAGGTGCTTACCAACCTTGATGTTGACCTGAATAAGGTGCGCTCTGCTGTGGAGTTTATCATTGGGCGTGGCGGTAAGACGGGTTCTGCTGAGGTTGGGCTTACCCCAAGGGCGAAGAGGGTCATCGAGCTTGCCGTGGATGAAGCACGTCGTCTCAATCATAGCTATGTTGGCACTGAACACCTTCTTCTGGGGTTGCTGCGGGAGGAGGGTGGAGTAGCTGGTGGGGTATTGGAGAGTCTGGGTGTCAACTTGGAGCGTGCTCGTGCTGAGACTACTCGCATTCTTAACCAGGGTGCTGTTCAAGCTCAGCAGGGGACTCGCAGCACCAGTCGCACTCCCACTTTAGACCAGTTAGGTCTGGATTTGACTGCCATGGCTCGGGCTGGGAAGCTCGATCCAGTTATCGGGCGAGATAAGGAGATCCAGCGGGTAATCCAGATTCTTTCGAGACGTACCAAGAATAACCCTGTACTTATTGGTGAGCCGGGGGTGGGTAAAACTGCCATAGTTGAAAAACTGGCTCATCGTATAGTTGCCGGGGAAGTGCCTCATACACTGCAAGGAAAGCGAGTGGTGACTCTGGATATGGGCTCACTGGTAGCTGGTACCAAGTACCGCGGCGAGTTCGAGGAGAGACTGAAGAAGGTAATTGAGGAGCTCAAGGCTGCTGGTAATTGTGTACTGTTTATTGATGAGATGCATACCATAGTTGGCGCTGGTGCTGCTGAAGGTGCTGTTGATGCTGCCAATATTCTTAAACCTTCCTTGGCTCGAGGTGAGTTACAGTGCATTGGAGCTACCACTCTTGATGATTATCGAAAACATGTAGAGAAGGATGCTGCTCTTGAGCGTCGCTTTCAACCTGTTGTAGTAGATGAGCCATCTGTAGAACAGTCTATGGACATACTGCGGGGAATCAAAGACCGTTATGAGGAACACCATCAAGTGACGATAAACGATGAGGCAATCAAAGCGGCTGCAAATCTGGCGTCACGCTACATAGCCGACCGCTTCTTGCCTGACAAGGCGATCGACTTGATGGATGAAGCCTCCTCTCGGGTGCGTCTCAAGGGCGGGAATATACCTATAGGCCTAAAAGAGGCGAAGGTGGCTTTAGATCGCGTGCGCAGAGATAAGGAAGCGGCTATTGCTGGACAGCAGTATGAGTATGCTGTGGAACTCCGTGATCGAGAGGTTCATCTATCGGAGAAGATCCAACAATTGGAGAGGAATTGGCGGGCTGATCTGAGCAGTGAAAAGCCTGTGGTGACCGAGGGAGATGTTGCTGAGGTACTCAGCATGTGGACTGGGATTCCAGTGTCGAAGCTGGCCTCAGATGAGGCAACGCGCTTGCTGCAAATGGAAGAGGAATTACACAAGCGCATTGTGTCTCAGGACGAAGCTATTGCTACAGTAGCTAAGGCGGTAAGGCGTGCCCGTGCTGGCCTTAAGGATCCCAGGCGTCCGATTGGCAGTTTCATCTTCCTTGGGCCTACTGGCGTGGGCAAAACGGAGTTAGCCAAGGCACTGGCTGAATTTATGTTTGGCAGTGAGGAGGCTTTAATCCGCCTTGATATGTCGGAGTTTATGGAAAGGCATAGTGTGGCTCGGCTGGTAGGAGCTCCCCCGGGATATGTAGGGTATGATGAGGGTGGGCAGTTGACCGAGGCAATAAGGCGCAAATCATATTGCGCTATTCTCCTTGACGAGATTGAAAAGGCTCACCCTGATGTATTCAATATCCTGCTCCAGATATTTGATGATGGCCATTTGACTGATGCCAAAGGTAGGAAGGTCGACTTTCGAAACAGCATCATAATCATGACGAGCAATATTGGCGCTGAACTGATCAAGAAGGATTCGGTAATGGGCTTCGTCAGCCGCGTTGATGAAACAAAGACGAAACAGCGTTCCTATGAGAGGATGAAGGAAAAACTTCTTGAAGAGCTGAAGAAGACCTTCCGGCCTGAGTTCATAAACCGTCTTGATGGCGTGGTGGTATTCCATCACCTGAGCCAAGAGAATATCCGCCAGATTGTTGATTTGATGTTACGTCCGATCAAGGCTCAGCTAATCGAGCGTGGCGTTGGACTGGCAGTGACAGACGCGGCCAAGGAACTTCTTAGCGAGAAGGGTTATGACGAAACCTTTGGTGCCCGCCCACTGCGGCGAGTAATCCAGACTATGGTTGAGGACAAGCTCTCTGAGATGTTGCTTCATGACGAGCTTAAACCTGGGGGTACCGTTCGTCTGGACCGTGATGGTGATGAGATTTCTGTTCGTCTAGACCCTAGCGACGAAGTTTCAGTAAGTTCAAAATCCTCAGTGCAATCGTCTTCCTGAGGTTAGTGTCCATGGAAAGCCGGAAGGGGAGCTCGCAATGCGCTCCCCTTTTTAGAAGGCGCAGTTAGTGGACAGATCCTACAAAACAGTCTTCGTCTGTCAGCAATGTGGCAGAGAAAATCCCAAATGGTTAGGGCGTTGCCCTAGCTGTCAGAGCTGGAACACCTTCATAGAAACCCGAGCAGGCTTCCTCCAAGGGGGCTGGTATCGTGTCATCAGCGGGAGTTCCTGCCTGTGAATTATCTCAGGTAGCTGCTGGGGAGATGCCCCGCATTGTTCTTCCGTTTGCCGAGTTAAATCGGGTACTTGGTGGAGGCATAGTTCCGGGCTCTCTAGTTCTCATTAGCGGCGATCCCGGGATTGGGAAATCGACACTACTACTCCAGATATCGGCAATGATCGCTCAGCAGGGTGGCAAGGTTGTTTATGCCTCAGGAGAGGAATCATTACATCAAACAAAACTAAGGGCAGATCGCCTGGATATAAAGGGCGAAGGGCTTTACCTTCTCCCTGAGACAGATCTGGAAGTCATCATTCAAAGAATGGAGGAGATATCGCCTGCCCTGGGGGTTATCGATTCTATTCAGACGGTTTACCTCAGAGATCTGGAGGGGGCACCGGGCAGCATATCGCAGGTACGGGGATGTACCTTGAGACTGATGCAGTGGGCCAAGTCATCATCAGTCCCCCTGATTATAATTGGCCATGTAACCAAAGAAGGGGCCATTGCGGGGCCAAAGGTTTTGGAGCACATAGTTGATGTGGTCTTATGCCTGGAAGGGGAATCCTTTAATGCTTATAGATTGTTACGGGGAGTCAAGAACCGCTTTGGCTCTACCAATGAAGTAGGCATCTTTGAGATGAGGGATCGGGGCCTGGTGGAGGTAGATAACCCATCCCAGGTTTTCTTATCTCAGCGGTCACAGGTGGCCATAGGCTCAGCCATAACATCTACTTTAGAAGGGACTCGCCCTTTATTGGTGGAGGTACAGGCGCTGACCACTTTTACCAGTTTCGGCTTGCCACGGCGCACTGCCAATGGGATAGATTTCAACCGTCTTTCATTGATTGTTGCTGTACTTACGAGGCGGGCTGGGCTGAAATTATCCAATCAGGATATAATTGTCAATGTAGTTGGTGGTTTGAGAACCAGTGAGCCTGCTACAGACCTTGCGGTGGCTCTTTCCATTGCTTCCAGCTTCAGCGATAGAGAAGTGGACCCCAATATGGTGGTGATGGGGGAATTAGGACTGAGTGGCGAAGTGAGAGGTGTCCCTCAGATGGAGCGCAGACTTGCTGATGCGGCAAGGCAGGGATTCACTCGCTGCCTTGGCCCCAAGGTTACGTTGAGCGGGCTTACCCCCCCTTCCGGGATGGAGGTTCTAGCTGTTGATTCGCTTAGGGAAGCCCTGCAGGTGGCGTTGAAACCTCTTTAGGTTTTCATGAAGCGGCAGTTTCAGATGAGACTCGATATCCGAATTAGCAGAGGGTTTCAGGGACACTTTGAGAAGCCTTGGCTGCGTCGGTTAGTCGAATGCTCGCTTGGTCATGGTGCTCAGCACTCTGATACCGATTACGAATTAGGCTTGTTTATTACTAGTGACGAAACCGTACGAAGACTCAATCGAGAATATCGTGGAGTAGATAAAGCTACTGATGTGTTATCCTTTGCACTTGCTGAAGAGGGTGGTGATAGTTCGCCCTCCTTCATAATGCCACCTGACGGTATAGTTCATCTTGGCGAGGTGGTGGTATCGTATCCTCGGGCACAGGAGCAAGCTGAAGAGAATGGTCGTGAGGTGAGCGATGAAGTGGCATGGCTGATTGTCCATGGCGTGTTGCATCTTCTGGGTTATGATCATGATGAACCGGCAAAGGGGCGGAGGATGAGGGCACTGGAGGAGAGCGTGTTGTCTGAAGTTGGGAAGGATTCAAGAGAATAGCATGGCTATGGAATCCAAGGTCTTTTACCGCAAGTGGCGACCTCAAACATTGGCTGAGGTAGTTGGCCAGGAGCATATCACGAGGATGCTGCGCAATGCCCTGGAAAGCGGCCGCGTGGCGCATGCCTATCTGTTTTGTGGGCCCAGGGGCACGGGGAAAACCAGTACCGGGCGGATTCTGGCCAAGGCGATCAATTGCATCAATAATGGCAAGGGGGAGCCCTGCAATGCCTGTGAGATGTGCCGGGCCATCACACAGGGCAGCGCATTGGATGTGATAGAAATCGATGCGGCCAGTAACAGGGGCATCGATGACATTCGGGAGCTTCGGGAGAGGGTCAAATTCAGCCCCAACAGCGCTCGATATAAGGTATATATTATTGATGAGGTTCACATGCTTACCACGGATGCCTCAAATGCCCTGCTGAAGACCCTTGAGGAGCCGCCATCTCATGCGATCTTTGTTCTGGCTACTACGGAACCGCACAAGCTGTTGCCTACCATTCTCTCACGCTGCCAGAGGTTTGATTTCCGGAGGCTCTCTCATAATGCAGTGATTTCCAAGCTGACATATATCTGTCAAGAGGAGGGCATCTCTATAGAGCCACAGGGTCTGGGGCTTATCGCCAAGGGCGTTTCCGGCAGTCTTCGCGATGCTGAGAACTTGCTACAGCAGTTGGTTGTCTATTATGGTGACAAGATTGATGTCCGCCAGGTTGAGGATATGCTGGGTGTTACCACTGATTTCAGAATTAGGGAATTGATCGAACACATTGTGAACGGGGATCTTACTGCCGGGCTGGCAACTATAAATAGCGTTGTGGGCGATGGACTTGACCTGCTGCAATTCAACCGGGGGTTAGTCGAGTATCTGAGGAATATGCTTTTGGCCAAGTCCGGGGCGGAAGCCTCAGTCGATCTTGCCGTGGAAGATCTGGCCCAGGTGAAGACCTTGACGGGCAAGGTGTCGGTAGAAGATATTGTCAAGGCCCTCAAGCTTTTCGGGCAAATTGACCTTCGTTCTAAAGATTACACCTCTTTGCCTCTGGAGCTGGCGCTGGTGGAGTGTATTTTGTCCAGAGAGAAGGGAATAGCCGGTGCCGCAGTAGAAAGGGATACATCCTGTGAGGGGGAGAAGATTTCAGTTCAGTCGACCACGCTTGCCCCCAAAGCTGAACCAGTCGAGAAAGAAGTCCCTTCTACAGCACCACAGCCTGAGGTTGAGCGCGTCATAAGTCAGTGGAGTGAATTTGTGGATACGCTGCGAGGTGTAGGTTCCGGCGGTAACCTGGATGCCTTCTTGAGAAGCGCTTGTGAACCGGTGGCTGTTGAGGGCGATACCCTGGTACTGGCTTTCTATTATTCCTTTCACAAAGAGAAGATTGAGGATCCGAAGTATTGCCGTATGGTGGAGAGGAAGCTGAGTGAGAAATTTGGCAGTCCCAGTAAGGTACGTTGTATTCTTAGACCAAGGGCTAAGCAGCAAGCCACCGAGGGACACCTGGTCAAGGCGGCTCTGGAAATGGGTGGCAGGATCACCAGTGTAGTTGAAGACTCGTCTTTGATGGGAGGAGACAAATGAACAAGAACCTGATGCGCCAAGTCAAGGAGATGCAGGCGAAGTTAGAGAAAGCTCAGGAAGAGCTGGCCAGTGCTCAAATAGAGGCGAGTGCTGGCGGGGGGGCAGTGACTGTTGTCATTAGCGGGCAACAACAGTTTCTCTCAGTCAAGATTTCTCCTGAGGCGGTGGATCCAAAGGATGTTGGTCTTTTGGAAGACCTGGTGCTGGCAGCCATAAATGAAGCTATGGAAAAGTCCCAGAAATTGGCTCAGGAACGCCTTGGCGGATTGACGGCAGGTTTAAAGATTCCGGGTCTATAGCGATAGAGATAAGCAGGTTTGGTTTTGGGTATTGAATTTGTTCCTACTGCGCAACCGATGTCCCGCTTAATCGAGGAGCTGCACAAGCTGCCGGGTATCGGCCCCAAAAGCGCCCAGCGGTTAGCTTACTTCCTGCTGCGGACTCCAGAAGAGCAGGCCAGGGCCTTGGCTGAAGCGATTATAGCTGTAAAAGAGAGGGTCATCCTCTGCTCTATCTGCCAGAACATCACTGAGACTGATCCCTGTCTTATTTGTGAAGACGGACAGCGGGACCATACCAGAATATGTATTGTGGAAAAGCCCTTAGATATACTGGCTTTGGAGCGTACCCGGAAGTACAACGGTTTATACCATGTCCTGCATGGTGTCCTATCTCCAATGGAGGGAATTGGTCCTGAGGCTCTCAAGGTAAGGGAGCTTCTGACCCGTCTTCAGAATGGTCTGGTAAAGGAAATCATCTTGGCTACCAACCCCAATTTGGAAGGGGAAGCCACCGCGATGTATCTCAGCCGCTTAGTAGCTCCTTTGGGGATCAAGGTTACCCGTCTCGCCAGGGGGCTTCCCTTTGGCAGCGATCTGGAATACGCTGACGAGGTGACTTTGGCCCGTGCTCTGGAGGGCAGGCAGGAATTCTAGGTATAACCATAAAATGGCCTGGAACTTCAGCTCCATGAGGTGATGAATGGGAATAGAAGGGTTAATGAAGGTTGGTATAGCAGTAAAAGACCTTGAAAAGATGAGCGGCATTCTCACTGATTCTCTGGGATTGATCCCTGGAGAGGTTGTGAGCATACAAACCTTATCAGATGAGGTATCGCATCTTTACTATAGGAGACTTCTTCATCGAGGTAATAGAGCCGACTGGTTCTGATGGGCCAATAGCCAGATTCATCGAAACAAACGGTGAAGGTTTGCAACATATGACTTTCAGGGTAACGGACATTGAAAAGGTAATTGCCGAACTAAAAGAAAAAGGCGTTCGGTTTATTCAGGAAACCCCGGTCCAGGAGAAGACCCCTTTAGGCCTGGCGAAATTTGTCTTCCTCCGCCCTAAGGAATGCCACGGGGTGTTGGTGCAGCTGATGGAGATCCGGTAAGGTTGACTGGGCTCTGCATAGTGACTCGTGCAGAGTATGGCTAAGAGGTAAAAAGAAGAAAGCGGTTTCGAGAACTCGAAACCGCTTTCTGTATGTGTCCTTCTGGCGAGAACGCGTGGCTATAGCTTGAAAATATTGACAGCGTTGTCGCGGAGGATTTTCTTCTTGTTGTCGTCCTTTAATGGCAACTCCACGAACTCTTTCTTGCAGCGGGTCAATCCGAATCCGTTGGTAGCCCAGACAACCTTTGTGCGACCTATAGGCCCATCCATGAAGTCGATGGTGGGTTTATGGAGGCCCGACGGATAGTAAGCACCGATGTTGCCGTAGACGTTGGGGTGTCTCCAGATCATGGAAATCCACTCGTCGATCCAGGGCCAGCCGGTGTGGGTAAGCACCATGACAAGATTAGGGAAGTCCATGGCTACCTCGTCAGCATACATGGGGCGACCTATCTCACTCGGCAGAGGCTCGGCTGAGTGCCCCGTCTGGAAAGTCACCGGTATCCCGAGCTCAACGCACTTGGCGTACAGGGGATAGCATTTCGCATCACTGGCCTTGACGCCAAAGCTATTGGGGTGGAACCAGACGTACTTGAAACCATGCCCTTTTACTGCCTTCTCCAGGTCCTTGAGGCTTTCCTCAATGCGGAAGGGGTTGTAGCCGGCGCCACCGACTATCCTCCCCTTGCCCTTATCCACCAACTCGGCGATTCGCTCCATGGTGAAGCCAGTCACCAGCTTGCTCTCACGCCTTGACCAGATCAATTGCTGGTCGACAAAGGCTTTCTCCACCCCTATTTCATCCATTTCCTTGATCATCTCGGCAACCGAGGGCTTGTACGAAGAGGCGACCACCTTCCACCCGTCCTTCTCGGGCACACCCAGTTTCTTCAGTACCCCACCGAAAGTGCCCTTGACGCAGGCCTGAGATTCATAGAAGCCCCACGTATACTTCCACTCTTCCTCGGTAACGATACCGGCATACCCCGCACGGCACATGGTGTCAATAGCCTGTACATCTTTCAGTTCCATTGAATTTAGACCCCTTTCTTTGATTTGTTCTTTATATTCCTTTTCTTTCTATGAGAAAGCATGTTCCGTTCTGGCGATGATATCATCCTGGAGTGACTTGGTCAGGTCCACGAAGTAGGCGGCATAGCCCGCCACCCTGACGATGAGGTCGGCATGCTGCTCAGGATGTTTCTGGGCATCCTTCAGTATCTCGGGGTCGATCACATTGAACTGGATGTGATGTATCCCCAGGTCAGCCCAGGTCTTGAGGTAGTTGGCAAAGACCTCCCGGTTCTCCCCCTCCAGGAAATGGGGGGCAAACCTCTGGTTGAAGAGGTGATTGCAGGAGAGCAGCGGGTCCACCTTGCCCACGGACTTGAGCACTGCGCTGGGTCCCTTCTTGTCCCGGCCCTGCACCGGCGAGACGGTGCCGTCATGGAGGGGCTCCCTGGCCTTACGGCCCTCCGGGGTGGCCGCTACATCAAAGCCCAGGAAGTATCCTACCGAGGCATTGGTGCCGTCCGTATCGTAGGGGTAGCCGTAGTAGGTGGTGAACTTCTGCGTCTCCTCCTTGATGCGGAAGTGGACCTTCTCGGCGATGCTGTCCACATAGTCATCATCATTGCCAAACTTGGGGGCGCTCAGCAGCATCTGGCGCAGTTCCTCCTTGCCCTCGAAGTTCTTCTTCAGGGCATCGAGGAGCTCGGCCATGGCGATCTTCTTCTCTTCAAAGACCAGCTTCTTGATGGCCGCCAGCGAGTCGGCAACGTTGTTCACCCCGGTGGGCATGACGTAGTTGCGGTGGAAGTAGTACCACTTGCGGCATTCCTTCCCCCTCGGGATGCATTCATCCACCAGCGCTGAGATGAGGGGCCGGGGCAGGTATTCCTCATACAGGGCATCGGCAATGTTGCTGATGTAGACCTGCGTCCCCATGAAGAAGTTGAACTGCTGGAAGGTGGCCTCGATGATGTCATCGATGGAGGTGAAGGTGAGCGGGTCGGGGGTGGGATAGCCTACCTTCTGCCCGCTGATCCAGTCCACACCCTGGTTTAAGGCCAGCATCATGCAGTTGGTGAAGGAGAACATCCCCATACCCTGGCGGTAGACCATGCTCTTCCCCGGGATGGTCCAGGACATGCAGTTCGAGATGGCGTAGTCCCGGGCATCCTCCAGGGGGATGCCCTTCTCCAGAAGGTAGGGGATCATCATCTTGTCATTGAAGAAGGCCGGCTGGGCCACTCCGGACCTGATGGTGTCGATGGCCTTCAAAACCAGGGCCCGGGGTATCTTGTCATGGTATCGGAAACAGAGGGGCGGCTGCACCGAGTGCAGCTCCCTGGAGGCCTCCAGGATCAGATAGGAAAGCTCATTGGAGGCATCCTTGCCCTCGCTGTCCACTCCTCCCAGGGTGACATTCTGCCAGGCCAGTCCGCCGCCGGCAGAGCCGAAGAGCCTCGGCGGATGGATGAAGCCCATCTCCTCGAACTTGATCCACACCGACTCGATGAGGTTGATGGCCTCCTCTTTGGTGGTCTTCCCTTCCTCCAGGTCTTTCTTGTAGTAGGGGTACATGATCTTATCCAGCCTCACTCCGCAGCCTACGGAGGGCAGCTCGATAAAACCGGTGATCAAATGGATGAAGAAGAAGCACTGCATGGCCTCGTGCAGAGTGCGGACGGGGTTCTCGGGCACATGGTCGCAGATCCCGGCCAGCTTCTCCAGACGCTTCTTCTCCTCCGGCCGGGTCTCCGTCTTGGCCTTCTCCCGGGCCAGCTTGGCATACCTCCTGGCATAGGCGATGGTGGCCTCCAGGGAGATGATGGCCGCCTCCAGAAACCGCTTCTGCTCCAGGTATTCCCGGGCGTCCATATCGGGGTCCTGCGCAATCTCCTTTAACCTGTCCTGGGCCTCCTTGATGATGCCCTTGAGCCCCACCTTGAAGATCTTCTCATAGTTGGGCAGCACCATGTCCCAGGTATAGCTGAAGACGCTCACCGGGGTATAGCCGGTATAGGGCTTCAGCCTCTCCGGCACCAGGCTCCGCTCCATGCCGTGGACCGAGAGCTTCTGCCAGTACTTGTTGATCTCCTTCAGCTCCTTCTTCCCTTCATCGTCCAGAAGGTGCTGGTACTCATTGTCCAGGGCCTTCTCCAGCCACCTCCAGTAGAGCTCCGGATAGAGCGGCAGGGAGCGGACATCGCTGGCCATATTGCCCACGAGCCTCTCATTGTCCTGGATGTAGATGGTCATGTTCTCCAGGATCTTCTTTAAGGCCTTGGCCCTCCGGGTGATCATGGGCTCTCCCTCAGTCTCCTTATACGACTGGGTGATCAGCCGGGCCCGCTCCAGGCAGACCTTGACCTCCGCCCGGTACCCCGCATCCATGTCTATCCTCTCCTGACCCCGGTAGAGCCCCTTCACCGCCTTGATAACTACATTCTTCTTTAATTCTTTGATCGCAGCGTCCATTTGGTTCAACCTCCTAGAGGTACGGATCTGGTTTAAATTATAACACAGTAGGTGAGGAAGCTCTAAACCTTTGAATCTCACCTCCCTGTTCTCCGAATTAGCCTCAATAATATGCGGTTTCTGTAGCCAGCAAGAGGGTTTTGTCGTAGAATAAATCAGTTCCGCAAGTTGGGAAAAGGAGGCGAATGCATGTCAGCGCTTGTTTATGAAAAGAAAGGAAGAATTGCGTATATTACCCTGAATCGCCCGGAGGCGCGCAATGCCATGAATGCCGAGGTCTGGGACGGGCTGATAAAGGCCTGGACCGATGTCGGAAACGATCCAGAGGTGTGGGTGGCAATTGTCACTGGTGCCGGAGACAAAGCTTTCTGTTCCGGTCAGGACTTGAAAGAGGTAGTTGAGTGGATGAAGATCCCGGCTGATAAGCGTCCTGCTCAACCTTTACCCGAAATCAACCCGATGCGTGGAATGCGGGTATGGAAGCCCTTTATAGCTGCGATCAATGGCATTTGCACCGGTGGCGGATTGGAGCTGGCCATGGCCTGTGATATCAGGATAGCTGCTGATACTGCCAGGCTGGGCCTGGCTGAGGTGAAGCAGAGTGTCATACCTGCTAATAGCGGCACTCAGAAACTGATTCGTTTGGTGTCCTTTGGTAAGGCTTTGGAGATGCTCATCACGGGGGATTTTATCGATGCCCAGGAATCATATCGCGTAGGGCTGGTGAATAAGGTGGTTCCATTTGCCCAGCTTATGCCGGAGGCGGAGGCGCTGGCCAACCGGATCTGTGAGAATGGGCCTGTGGCTGTGAGGGCGGTAAAGGAACTGGCCTACCGCGGTATCGAGGTGCCCCTGGCTGAAGGACTGCGTCTCGAAATAGAGATGAGCAAGAAGCTGGCCTTGACAGAGGATTCGCAGGAAGGGACGCGTGCCTTTGGCGAGAAAAGGAAGCCGGTCTGGAAGGGAAGATAGAATCTCTTGTCTTTTTGGTAATTGTGGGCGGACAAGGTAGCGAGCGTAGGATTATAGGGGAAGATAGGCTTTCATTGCTCGGGATTTATCTCCATCTCTACCTGAATCGCATCTTTTAGCAGGCGGAGATCGAAATAGCCTGATATCCTTGGCTTACCGTTGATCAGCAATATGGGCAGTTTCTCGAGTTGCGCCATTTCAGCGATCTCGGGGTGTGAATTGCTGATAGAGGGATTGCCCAGGTCAAGGTATTCCAACCGGATTCCTTTGCCATAGAGCTTCTTTAAAAGCTCAGTGGTGGATGCTATTTCTCCTGGTGACGAGAGGTCCAGCCCACAGCAGCCCTCACACTTCTTGCTCCGTGTATCGTCAATGATGGTGACCTGGATCGAGGGCTGCTGTTTCAAATCTCTCCCCGATTTCATTGACTCGTAAACAGTCGCAAACAGCTATACTTCTCACACCTGCTTAACGAAGCTTTTGAGCGTCGGTTGGTATTGAGGATAAAACGGAACCCAATGGTGGCAGCATCATTGCTGCCACCATCTATTTGACGGCAATTATTCTACCCGGACACCCCTTGACTCTACAGGGTCTAGCTTCCAGATCTTCTCCTGGGCGGCATCGATGTAGTAATCGATATTCTTACCACAATCTACGCACTTAGCGCTTATTCTCCCTGCAAAGCCGGCTGCAGCCGTACCCAGGAGCAACCCACCCTGGGTGGCATAGCAATCAGGGCAGGTGCCGACGATATGCACGCTTCCTGTTCCACATGAAAGCCAGCGCATTATCATAGTGTTGGACCTCCTTATCATGGTTTCATCCCATTCCTATTTCTACAGTCTATGATAATCCGAGATGTAAGCTATTACAAGACCCCTTGCACTGGTTTTCACAATTTAAAAGAGTGTTTTCTCTCTGCATATATTGCCTTCGGGTTGACGAAAAAGAGTTCCTCCGGGGCCTTTTAGTTTTTTGGGGTGCAGAGTAGTATAATACCCT
The DNA here is from genome assembly GCA_963720375.1 of uncultured Chloroflexia bacterium. Taxonomy (GTDB): domain Bacteria; phylum Chloroflexota; class Dehalococcoidia; order UBA2247; family RBG-13-53-26; genus JAPLHP01. Next base: position 85,786 of record CAVRFM010000020.1, read on the forward strand.
CGATGAAAGTAGTTTTTCTTAAAGATGTAGCCAGGGTGGGCAGGGCCGGAGAAGTGAAGGAAGTAGCCGATGGCTATGCCAAGAACTTCCTTTTTCCGAAGAAGCTCGCCTTGTCGGCTACCCCCTCAAGCATCAAGATGGCTGAGGCGCAGCTCCGAAAGGAAGATCAAGAGCAGCAACGCCATGCCGAGGAGCTTGTCGAGGTAGCCCGGCAATTGGAAGGCCTCTCTCTTGACTTCAAGATGAAAGTGATGGAGGAGGGCCGTCTTTATGGTTCCATCAGAGACACTCAAATTGCTGAAGAGCTGAAGCGGTTGACGGGGATTGATATTGAGCGGACAAGGATAGAGTTGCTGGAGCCCATCCGTCAGCTAGGGAGCTATGAGCTGACCATCAGGTTGAGCAGAGACTTGGCCCCTAAGGTGAAGGTTGTAGTAACCGGGGAGGAATAGTGGCAGAAAATGAAAAGCTGCCACCGCATAATATCGAAGCCGAAGAGGCAGTAATCGGCTCTCTGCTAGTTGACCCCGATGCGATTCTCAACACCGCGATCTTCCTGAAGCCCGAAGCCTTCTACCGAGAGAAGAATCGGTGGCTTTATGAGGCTTGCCTGTCGCTTTATGAGCGAAATGAAGCGATAAACCAGATCACGGTAGCTCAGGAATTATCCAGGCAGGGCAAGCTGGAGGAAATTGGTGGTGTGGCCTACTTGAGCCACCTCGTTTCCGTGCTTCCCACATCAGTCCATGTGGAGTATTATGCCCGGATTGTGCAACGCCTGGCATTAATGCGGAAACTCATTGTGGCAGCAGGACAAATTGCGGCCATAGGCTATGAGGCAGACCCCGATGTTGACATCGCTCTGAACCAGGCTGAGGACATTCTATTCAGGGTGCGCCGTGGTGAAAGCCCCCGTGATTTCGTGCACATCCGCCGAGTCCTGGAACAATACTGGGAAGAGAGCGGTGCTGCGGCCGTAACCTCTGAGGAGAAAGGGCGGCTCCCTCATGTGAACACCGGCTTCCCGGCTCTGGATGTACTCCTGGGAGGCATGCAGCGCTCTGACATGATTGTTTTGGCCGCCAGACCGAGTCTGGGAAAATCGAGTCTGGCGCTGAGTATTGCGAGGAATGCGGCCCTGGAGCAGGGAGCTCAGGTAGCTATCTTTAGTCTGGAGATGTCCAAGGAGCAGTTGGTACAGCGTCTTCTCTCCAGCGAGGCTGAGGTGGATTCCAAGCGCGTCAGACTGAGGCAGTACACCGAGGCGCAGGAAAAGAGGGTGATGGATGTTACCGGAAGATTGTCCGGGGCATCGATATATGTGGACGACTCGCCGGTTATGAGGGTGACAGAGATGCGCAGCAAAGCGCGCCGTTTGTTTTATGAGCGGGGGATTGACCTTATCATTGTAGATTATCTGCAGTTGATCCGAGGGGATGGCAGATCAGAGAACAAAGTTCAGGAAATCAGTGATATCTCACGGTCTCTCAAAGCATTGGCACGTGAGCTGGATGCTCCCTTGATAGCGGTATCCCAGTTGAGCAGGGCAGTCGAATCGCGTCCCACCCACGTCCCTATGCTCTCGGACTTAAGGGAAAGCGGCAGCATTGAGCAAGATGCTGATGTAGTGATGTTCATCTATCGGGACGATGTCTATTTTAAGAAAGAGGATTGGGATAGACTTAACCCTGACAAGGCCTACCCTGAGGGAATTGCCAACATTATAATATCCAAGCATCGCAACGGGCCCACGGGGCAGGGGGTACTGAGGTTCCGTCAGGACATTACCAAGTTTGAGAATTGTCTGGTAAGCCCAGGGGAGGAGGAGATTGAACAGAGAGCCCTTCCGCGGTTTTCCAACTAGGTCAAGTCTCACTCCCGTCCCTGACCTTTTCTTCAGCAGATTGCTTCCGGAAATAGACAGTCTGCCGGAACTCAAGGTGGTGCTTCATGTTTTCTGGCGGCTATACCGGAAACAAGGTGCTCTGAAGTTTATTACCTGTGAGGAGCTTACGAGTGACAAGACTCTGCTGGAGGGACTGGATGGGACTGGCAGCCCTGATGAGGTGTTACGCGGTGCTCTGGATTCGGCTGTAAGTCATGGTATACTCCTGCACGTAGTGCTGGGGGGGGAGGGGGTAGCCCGGGACGCTTACTTTATTAACAGCGAAGCAAACAGGGCGGCTGTTGCTAAAATACAAAGCGGTGAGCTTTCGGCGCAGGTGATGCCACAGCCGCAACCAATTAAGAGGGAGGAGCCTGCCAACATCTTTGCTCTGTATGAGCAAAACATAGGCTTGCTCACCCCTATGATTGCTGAAGAGCTAAAGGAGGCGGAGAAACTCTATCCTGCCGCCTGGATCGAGGAGGCTTTCAGAGAGGCTGTCAGCCTGAACAAGCGCAATTGGAGATATATCGCCCGCATTTTGGAGCGTTGGTCTTTGGAGGGTAAGGGAAGTGGAGAGTCTGGGAGAGATTCTAAAAAAGAGAGGGGTCCCAGCCGCTACCTCAGGGGAAGGTACGGACACCTGGTCAGACATTGAGTCGCCAGAAGAGGTTCCTCCCTGTCCGCACTGCAAAGGAGCAGGATTCCTGCATCCCAGGCTGCCGTCCGGTCGGCCGGATTACAGCCAGCTGATACCGTGTCAGTGCTCTCAGAAGAAGCTGGAGGACAACCGCCTTGCCCGACTGCAGTCCTACAGCAACCTGGGCTCCTTGACCCGTCTCACTTTCGATAACCTGATATTGCATGGCAAGAGCGATGATCCCTCCAATCAGGAGAGATTTATCTGCGCTTATCGGGCAGCCACCTCCTTTGCATCGGACCCGCAGGGATGGCTCGTGTTTATGGGACCAAGCGGCTGCGGCAAAACCCATCTGGCGGCTGCTATCGCCAATTATCGCCTGAAGGAGGGGAAGCCGGCCTTCTTCATTGGCGTTACCGATCTTCTGGACCATTTGCGCTCCACTTTCAGCCCCGGCAGTGATGTTTCCTACGATGAATTCTTTGAAGAGATCCAGAATGCTCCTCTCCTCATCCTGGACGACCTGGGTACCCAGAGCAGCACACCCTGGGCAGAAGAGAAGCTGTTTCAGCTCATCAATCATCGTTATACAGCCAGGCTGCCTACGGTAATAAACGTAGCTGCGGATGTCTCTCTGGAGGAACTGGAAGAGAAATGGCGCAGCCGCCTGACTGACCCTGGTCTTTCGCAGGTATATCTGCTGGAAGTAAAGGGCTCTTCCAGCCTCGACTATTCAGGTATTCTAAGCCTGGAATTGCTGAAGAGCATGACTTTTGACAACTTCGATTGCAGAAGAGTCAATCTTCCTCCGGAACAGCGCCAGAACCTGGAGAAAGCTTTCCGGCTGGCACACCAGTTCGCCGAGTCGCCGGAGGGCTGGTTGATATTTCAGGGGGAAAATGGCTGTGGGAAGACCCATCTGGCTGCAGCTATTGCCAACTACCGTCTGAAAAAGGGCCAGCCGGTATTCTTTGTCATTGTTCCGGACTTTCTGGATCACCTGCGGTCCACCTTCGCTCCTGAAAGCAAAGTGACCTACGATGAGTTTTTTGAGAGGGTGAAGAGCGCCCCGCTTCTCATCCTGGATGACTATGGGGAGCACAGCAGCACACCCTGGGCGCAGGAGAAGCTCTACCAGCTCATCAACCACCGCTACAATGCCCGTCTGCCCATGGTGATCACTATGTGCTGCGGGTTAGATGAATTGGATAAAAACGAGAGGCGGGTCGGCTCCCGCCTGGCAGATCCGCGCCTCAGCGTGGTGTACTATATAAGTGCTCCGGACTTCAGGGCCGACCATTCACCCGTTGAGAGAACCAAAGCCAGCCCTCGCCGTGGCCAAAAGAGCTAGGCATCTTCCTGCTGCTGACTGCGCTTTGAATCAGACCTGTTATACCAGCGAGGAGAGGTGCTTGATCCGCTTCAGCATGTTGGGATGGGTGCTGAACAGTTCCATCATCTTGTCTTTAGTGCCGAGGCGGACAGTCTTGGACCTTAGGGCCAATAGCTCATTAGGATCAATTGTCCCGCTCATGTCGAGGTCAATCTGAGACAGCTCTCTTATCTCGTTCCATGCTTGAGAAGGATCATTGACAAAGAAGGCCTTGACCCCCTCTATTTCTTTTAGATCCTGTTTCTTGGCACGAGCGCTGCTATAGACGAGCTTATACAGAGCTGTGGCAAGATGATGCGGCTGGTTGCCTAACTCGACGCTACCCTTGTCGGCATAGTATTCGCGGATGCGTGAGCCGTAGAGCACGAGCAGGTTAGTGATGAAGTAGAGGAGAAAGGCACCCAGGCCGATTAAGATGGCATAACTGCCGCCACCCCTTCTGTTGCCGGAACCTCTGAATATCAAGCTCCAGGCCAGCCAGTACATGATGAGAGGGATAGCGGAGAGAAGCGTGATAACCACCATATCCCTGTGTTTGATATGGGACATTTCATGCCCTATCACCGCCCTGAGCTCATCCTTATTCAGCAGTTTCAAGATGGCCGGGGTGACACAAACCCTCCCATCACGGTATGTTCTGCCGAAGGCAAAGGCATTAGGTGGTGCAGTAGACAGTTTGGATATGCCTACCTTAGGTTTGGGTAAATTGGCTCTTTTGGCCTCCTCAGCTACGATCTGGTGTAACTCCGGTGCTTCATCCTCGGAAACCCACTTTACCCGCATGGTCCAGCTTACAATAGTGGGGCCGAGCAAATACTGGATGGCGAGAAAGACGAAGGCCAGGCCAAGGTAGAAGATGGTATTACCCTGTCCAAGCAGAGTCCCAACCGCTGTGATTACCCCGTAAAGAATGCCGAAGAGTAATGCTACCAGCAAGAACATTCTAGTTTGAAGTCCCATTTGTTTCCTCCAGGTTGTGCCTTATTCTGTTGCTTTGCGATGGTAGCTGCTCCTTGCAGACATCACTATTATTTTAGCACATATACAGCGTGGTGAATTGAGACTTTAGTCTCATAGGTCTTGCGTTGAAGTGCAGGAATATTAGCTATAGACTATACAATATAGCACTAATTCATTGAACAGATATGACTAAAGTTGCTCTGGAAGCTCTGGGCTGCAAGTTAAATCAGGCGGAGACCGAAGCCTTGGCCCATCAGTTGCTCACCAAGGGATATCAACTGACGGAATCGGTGGGAGAGGCTGATGTCTATGTGCTTAACACGTGTACCGTGACCCACATTGCTGACCGTAAGGCACGTCATTTGCTGAGGTCAGCACGCCGCAGTAATCCGCGAGCGCTGATAATTGCTGTCGGCTGCTACGCTCAGAGGGTGCCTGAGGAACTAAGGCGATTGGGGGCGGCTGACGTGATTCTGAGCAATGAGGGACGTGATCACCTGACGGAGATCATTGGGAGTATTGGGGCCATACGGAAGGAAGAGCCAACGAATGGCCACAATGGCTGCTGGAACCGTACCCGTTCCCTGGTCAAGATTCAAGAGGGCTGCAATGATTACTGTTCTTTTTGTGTAGTACCTTACACGCGCGGCAGGGAGCGCAGCTTGCCTGTCGAGGAGATTCTGCAGGAGGTGAAGGCAAGAGCAGCGGCAGGTTATAAAGAGGTAGTCCTTACGGGGACCAAAATCGGGGGATATGGGTGGAATGGGCAAAAGTCTCGGGGGTTACCAGGCTTGATTAAGCATATTCTGAATGAAACAGGGATAGAGCGCCTGCGCCTTTCCTCTCTCCAACCTCAGGACTTAACCCCTGAGCTGGTGACGTTATGGGCCGACGACCGTCTCTGCCCTCATTTACATATTCCCCTGCAAAGCGGCAGCGAGGCTATACTGCGGCGAATGAATCGACAATATTCTGTCGCTGATTATGAAAGGGCAGTATGCTCGGTTCGCGAAGCAATCTCCGACCTGGCTATTACCACCGACATAATGGTGGGCTTTCCAGGTGAAGATGAGAGGGAATTCGAGGAAAGTTATGGCTTCTGTGAAAGGATAGGCTTTGCCAATATCCATGTTTTTCCTTATTCGGCGCGCCCAGGCACAGCCGCATCAGTAATGACGGATCATGTTGAGGAAAAGGTGAAGAAGGAGCGCAGTCAGAGAATGCTGACATTAGCCCGGCAAAGCGCCCGACGTTTCAGACATCAGTTCTTAGATAGAAGTATGACAGTACTGTGGGAAAATAGATCGGATCAAACAATATGGAATGGGCTTACTGCTAATTATCTTCGTGTGTTCGCCAGTAGCAGCCAGGATCTGTCTAATCGGTTGCTGACAGTAACTCTGGCGGCTGATAGTGGTCATGGTTTTCTGGGCGAGATTACCGATGGAGGTTGGAATGGGTGATATCTTAGAGGAAGCCTCTTCTGTGATAGAGTGCAAGGAGTGTCCCTGGTATAAAGCATGTGTCATGCCCATGAGGATTGCGGTTGATGATTTAGCGCGGGAGATGCGTCAGTTATCACCGGGGATGGGCTCTGGCCAAATGGGGGAGCAGGAATTCCGTAATCTGCTCCTGAACATGGTCTCGATAGCGCAAAACATGCTACTGGAAGGTTGCCCTGTCTTTGTGAAGAGGCTAAAGTCCAGTCCTAAGCTGGCGGAACAGCTCAAAAAGCTTATGCAAACCTGGGGACAGGAAGAGTAAGTACAGGGTATCTCAGTCGGCGACTAGTCTGCACGTTTGTTTATCAACATAAAGGGTCAGCTTTCGAGGCAGAATCACCCGCTTGCCCTTGCGCAGCGTAAAACCGATCCGCATTTTCTCGATGTGCTTCCATTCGATGTCCTCCAGGCTGCCAAGCACCCTTCTAGTGACTTCCCGGAGCAAATGACGCTGAAGGGCAGGGTGAAGGGAGATAAATTTTCCCCGATCCAAGAGTAGTATTCCTGCCTCTTCGCTCACCACTTCATCCCATATTCGGGAGACGGATTCTTCGAAGAAAGACAACTCGCTATTCATGGTGTCTGCAGTGCGAAGCAGGGCCTCATCGATCTTGGGGTTGTAGCTTCGCAGCAGCAACATCAGTTCGTGGCGGATGCGGTTCCGAAGGTGGGAGGAGGAGAGATTGGAGGAATCTTCCCTTGGAGCAAGGGCGTGCTGCTGACAGTATGACTCAGTCTGTTTTCTGCTTACCTTAAGCAGTGGCCGGATCACTGTTAGATGGCTGGAGTCGGGTGATTTCCATTGGGTCAAAGGCTGCATGCCCTGCAGTCCATTAGTTCCGGCGCCGCGCACCAGATGCATCAGGATCGTTTCCACTTGATCATCTGAGGTATGTCCTACCGCTACTCTCTCTGTTCCCAGTTTATCGGCTACTTCTGCAAGAAACCTGTACCGCACCTCTCGGGCTGCCTCTTCCAACGAGAGACGATGTTGCTCCCGGTAGCCCTTTACGTCTCTTGACTCTACGGTAGCAGCAACTCCCAGATGATCTGCAAGGTGAGACACATATTCGGCATCAGCCTCTGACTCCGCACCACGGAGCATGTGATTAAGATGGGCAACATGAAGCACAATCTCCAGCCTGTCTCTTAACCCCATCAGGAGGTGCAACAAGCATACTGAATCAGGACCTCCGGAAACCCCTACTATCAGGGTAGTGTGTTTCGGGATGAGGCTGTGCCGATGGATGTAACTGGCAACAGCTTTAGGAAGTTGCTCCTTTTGAGTATTCGGGGAACTCTCCGATTTGGGAGTTAACATAAGCCACAGTATAGGGAGGGTGCTCGGATAGTGTCAAAATAGGCAATAGGCAGCAACGGGGCTATAATCTTAGGTGTGGCAGGCAGGCTAGAGGTTATCGAGGAACTGAAGGTTGACTTTGAGGTTCCTTACGTTACCAGCAAAGGTGAACCGATTGAAAGCCTGATCGTTGAAATCAGCGAGCGAAGACAGGGAGTAGATATCGGTTACGTACTGCTGGAATCCACAGCGGAGAACCTGAATAACCTGTTCCCATCGGAGGGAGTTGATCAATTAGGGCGAATGACCAGGCAAATCATGAAAGGGCTGGAAATGAGACCCAAAAGGATCGTTCTGCAACTCTGGGAGTATAGTCCGGCCAAGAGGTCATACTCGGCAGAGGGGAGGGCGCCGGTCAACAAACAAAGGGATACGGTGGTGCTGATCCTGACTAAGAATCCCTTTGTGTATAAATATGGATATGAGATAGTGCTTTGGCATCAGGCAATGCATGCCAAGGATAGATGGGAACGCCGATTTCCTGCCGCGCATCCGCTGGTGTACATTGGTGAATGGCTGGATGCTCTATGGCATTTCTCCATAGATGGGAGGCTGCAGAGTTTGGGTAAGCCCCACTACTCAAGAGATGAGCGGCTGGAAGAAGCCATCGGGGTATTGCGAGGGCTTTGTCAATTTGATGCTATTGAGGATAGGGTCGGGCGACTTTGTGATGAACTCTGGGGGAAAGAGGTCACAATGGCAGGGCTGCTGGAGATTGGGAAGAGCCTGGGCCTGGAGCCAGCCGGCTGAGTGCGAAGCACGTAGGGAATGTCGGTATCCGGGGTGTCACAACATTCTGCCAGGGGGCCATGGGAGTAGTCCTGATTAATCAGTTGACCGCTAGCCAGGTGCAGTTTAGAATGGGAGCGGCAAGGAGAGCGCTCATTGTTTAAGTTTTCTCTTACTCCCAAAGACAAGAAGTTCGCTGCCCTTTTTGAGCAGAGTGCTCACAATGCGGTCAAGATAGCCCAGCAGTTAAAAGATATGGTTTATACCTGGGAAAATGTTGAGGAGAGATTAGGGATAATAACCGACCTGGAGCACGAGGGGGATGCCATTACTCACCAGATCATGGCGCAATTACACCGCAGCTTCATAACGCCATTCGATCGGGAGGACATTGCTCTATTGGCTCATTCCTTAGACGATGTAACCGACTTTATCCACTCGTCGGCTGATACTATGATACTCTACAAGGCGGGACGTCCTACCAAGAGGGCCAGGGAATTGGCCGACATTATTGTGGAAGCAGCGATTGAGACGGAAAAAGCGGTGGCCGAAATACATGAGCGTATTGAGCGGGATCAGCTGCTCAGGCGGTGTACGGAGATCAATCGCCTGGAGAATGTAGGGGACAGTGTGTATCGCTCGGCCTTAGCTGAGCTTTTTGCCGATTCAACAGACGTTGCTTATCTTATCAAGTGGCGCGAGATCTACGAGCATATGGAAACTGCCATAGATAGATGTGAGGATACAGCAAACGTACTGGAAGGCGTGGCTATGAAGTACGCCTGAGCCCCCGGGACAGGCCCTGTCTCACCACTCAACCTGCGGGACTAACGGCGCAAGAGTCTATACTTGGTCATCGAGTTGCCACCGATCCTGGTGGCCGGGTTTATCGACGGTTTGACTGACGCCCCTCCCATCCCGCATCCCATCCCCTTTATGCAAGTCAGGAAACCAGCCTGATAAGGGAATAGATAGCAGCACCAATGATACCTGCTGTTGGGATAGTAAGAAGCCATGCCCAGACAATACGAATAGTCACGCCCCAGCGCACGGAACGGAACCGGTTTGCAGCACCCACACCCGATATAGCTCCGGTGATAACGTGGGTAGTGCTCACCGGAATACCCAGGCCTGTGCTCAAGAAAATACTGGAAGCGGCGGCTGTCTCAGCACAGACACCGTCAATCGGCCTTAGTTTAGTGATCTTCTGTCCCATTGTTTTGACAATACGCCAACCGCCGCTCAATGTGCCCAAGGCAATAGCGGAGTGTGCGGCTAGAACAACCCAGAGAGGGACTTTAAATACGGAGATTAAGCCTCCGGCAAAAAGAAGAAGGGTTATGATACCCATGGTTTTTTGTGCGTCATTGCTGCCGTGGCCCAGGCTAAAAAGAGCTGCGGAGAAAAGCTGTAAAACCCGCGACCACTTGTTAACAGCAGCCGGCTGTTGCTTATGCACGATCCATATAGCAATAACCTTTAATGCAGAAACCCAGGAACAGACCAATAGCAGGCGCCAGGACAATGAAAATAAGTGTCTTGTACCAACCACCTGCAATAATAACTCCAAAGCCACCCTTTGCTATGGCTGCACCGGCTAATCCGCCGATGAGAGCGTGAGAAGAACTGCTGGGCAGTCCCAAATACCAGGTGATGATGTTCCAGGAAATCGCGCCGCAAAGCCCTGCAAAGATTACAGTTGTCGTTACTGTCTCTTTATGGATCATTCCCTCGCCGATTGTATTAGCCACTGTCGTACGAAATATGAGAAAAGCCACGAAATTGAAAAACGCGGCCCAGATGACAGCTTGTCTCGGCGACAAAACCCTGGTAGAGACAACCGTGGAAATAGAGTTCGCGGCATCATGCATTCCGTTGGTGAAATCAAAAACCAGGGCTATGATGATGACAAAGGCTATGAATACTAAGCTGTCCATCGTATGGCGTGCGGCCCTTGACACCGGATAAAGGCTGTCATTGGGCTCTCAGTAACTACGTATGCCTCAGTGCCAGTCTGCACCTGATCCCCCCTTCGGATCTTTGGGAACAAGCGGGGACTTGAACAATGATGACACTCCTTCAGCCAGGTACTTTGGCTTGCTGCCGTTCACATTCTAGACTGCATCGGGTTGGTGGTCAAACTGAGCAATCAGGCTTGTTTCAACAGTCAACTATGCTATCCCCTCATTGGCTGGGCAGGCATTGGAGCGTATAATACAACATCAAGAGACGTGACTATGATACTCAGGCGCAGGCCTGGTTAAATGGGCGAGGAGGATATGACTATGGAAACAGAAGCGAGTTTTCAGAAAGGTTTACAGGGAATCCAGGACGACGTTCTGGTTATGGGGGGTATGGTGGAGAAGGCGATAGGCCGCGCTGTTGAAGCGTTGAAGAAGCGGGATTTGGCTCTGGCACACCGGGTAATTGCTGATGATGCCAAGATTAATCAGCAGCGGTTTAGTGTGGAAGACAAATGCATGGAGCTTATTGCTGCGCACCGTCCTACGATAAGTGAACTCCGCGTCGTGGTGGCCATCCTCAACATTGTGATGGATCTGGAGCGGACAGGTGACTACGGTGACGGAATTGCTAAGATTGCCATTCTGATTGGCGATGAGCCGCCCTTAAAACCGCTTATCGATATCCCGCGGATGGCAGAGATCGCCATCGACATGACACATGGAAGTCTCCAGTCTTTTATCGCCCGTGATGTGGAGCAGGCGATGCGGGTCATTAGCCAGGATAATGTGGTTGACGGTCTCTATGACCAGGTCTTCCGCGAGCTCATTACCTTCATGATGGTTGACCCGAAGACGATTGACCGCGCCACGCGCCTTATATGGGTGGCCCATAACCTTGAACGTGCTGCCGACCGGGCCACCAATATCTGCGAACGTGTGGTATTCATGGTAACGGGGAAGATGGAGGAAATAGGGGCTTCGAAGTACTAGCCTGCTGACTTGGGGCAGGGGCTACCTATTTCAATGGTGTCCCGAGGTGACAGGTATCGTTGAACAGCAATAAGGAATTACCTTCCCTTCCAAGTTCAAGAATAGTTATGGCAGTCGGGTCTTGCCGCAGACGTTGCATATTGTGAAGATCCAGCCCCAGCACTCGGCAGATGATAACCGAGTTGGCGACGAGATGACCAATGGCGGCCACAGTCCCGTGAGGATTAGCTCCCATTATGCGCTCGATTGCCCCCCAGGTTCTATTCTGGAGTTCTTCCAGCGACTCTCCTCCCGGCAGATGGAGAGCCGCATGCCCCTGTCTCCACTCCGTCCATAGGTCTTTGTACCGGCTTAACAGATCCTGTTCAGACAATCCGTCCAGCTCGCCGGCATCGATTTCCCTGAGATCAGCATCAACGGAGACCTTAAGGCCGTGGGTTCGGGCAATTGCCTGCGCGGTATCTACGGCACGCATCAGAGGGCTGGAGTAGACGGCATCCAGCTTCTGGTTTCGCAGCCGGGACGCCAGTTTCTCTGCCTGCTCTCTCCCTCTCTGGCTCAGCTCAGTATTGCTGCGGCACCCCTGGATTCTCCGTTCCCTATTCCAGGAAGTCTCGCCATGGCGTATCAATATGAGCCTCATATCATTTCTCCGCCAGTATGAGCCTGTTGCGGTGAATGGAGAGCGGATGCTCGGTCGCGCCCAGGGCTGCGGCAACCTGTTCCGGCCTGCCTGTACCTTGCGGATCGCAGCGCAGTCTCATGCCCAGGATAAAGGAAGGGCGATTATGGCTCACCAGCCATACGTGCTCAATTAGAGCTCGCAGGTCGTAGAATCGCGGCCCCGTGTCTCTCATGTGATGCCAGGGCAATTCTTTTGCTTGCAGCAAGGAGGCGATGGCTGCTTGCATTTCCTCTGTGCTTTTATCCACTCTGACCACAACGTGATATTCGGCGTGACGGAGCTGGGATTGCACCGAAGGGGCTGTCAGGGGAACCTGGTTCACCTCAAGTACTTCGAGGCCTCTCGGCAGTTGCTGCTTTACGGTTTGAATCAAGAAGTAAGGGGAAACTGGTTCTTGTAAGACTACGTCCATTAGCTCACACTGGCTGGTGGTGCCTATGGGAAGGGGAGCAGCCAGAGAGATCCGTGCATGAGGACTAAATCCCTCTGAGTAAGTCAGGGGCATCCGTGCCCTGCGCAGCACTCTTTCCCATAGCCGCATCAAGTCAAGATGAGAAATGTACTTTATCTCTTCACCGCGGGAGAACCTGATGCGTAGGCGCTGCACTGCTTCATCATACCCTTCGTTGCTCGGCCCGGTCAAGCTGAGGCATCTTGACGTAAAGATATACCGCAGATATACTCAAATCACAATGGAGATATCCCAGCTTTTGGAAAAGGCGAAGACCTATTTGCCTGAGGACAGGATGGCCTTGGTGAAAGAGGCTTACCAGTTTGCCCTCCAGTCACATGATGGTCAATTACGACGATCTGGAGAGCCATATCTGCAGCATCCGTTGGAGACTGCCGCTATTCTGGCTGATCTCGGGTTCGATGCCAGTTCTATAGCTGCCGCTCTCCTCCACGATGTTCCGGAGGACTGTGCAGTGCCTCTCTCTGAGATTGAGACAAAATTTGGGCCTGAGGTGGCCAAGCTGGTAGATGGTGTCACGAAGCTGAGCTACATCTCCGGGCAGGTGCTGGAAAAGCCGACTAAGGAAGACTTGCAGGCCGAAAGCATGAGAAAGATGCTGGTGGCCATGGCAGAGGACCTGAGGGTGGTGTTCATCAAGTTGGCTGACCGGTTACATAATATGCGGACCCTGGAGGCCTTGCCTCTCGCAAGGAGGCGTGCGGTTGCCCGGGAGACATTGGAGGTCTATGCCCCTCTGGCACATCGTTTGGGCATCGGGAAGCTGCAATCGGAATTGGAAGACCTGGCCTTCTACCATCTGGAACCTCTGAAATACCGTCGTATCAAACATCTGTTAGCCAGGCGCGAGGTGGAGCAAGAACAGTTGATCGCTAAAGCCGTTGGTGTTTTGGAAAAGGAACTGGAGAAGGCTGGGCTGAAGGCCAAGGTTTCCGGAAGATCAAAAAACGTCTACAGCTTCTATCGAAAACTGGAGAGGTACACTGTTCTGGGAAGGGATCTGGACGATATCCATGATATTCTGGCCATCCGGGTGCTTGTCGTTGGTAAGGTAGAGGAGTGCTATCATGCTTTGGGCATTATCCATAACCTCTGGCATCCCATCAGCGGCGAGTTCAATGATTACATCGCTACCCCGAAGGAGAACGGCTACCAATCGCTTCATACCACCGTGATGTGTTTCGGCGCTCCACTGGAGGTGCAGGTTCGGACTTATGAGATGCACGAGAATGCCGAGTATGGTATTGCCTCTCACTGGGCGTATAAAGAAGGGCTTAAACAGGATCAATTTGAACTGAGGATTGCCAGGTTGCGCCGGCTTCTGGAGTGGCACAAAGAAATTAGCGGCACTACCGAGTTCCTGGAATCAGTTAAATCGGATGTTTTCCAGGATCAGGTGTTTGTGTATACGCCAAAAGGCGATATAAAGGATTTACCTGCCGGCTCCACACCACTCGACTTCGCATATCATATCCATAGCGGTCTGGGGCATCGCTGTGTAGGCGCAAAGGTCAATGGCAAGCTGGTGCCCCTGACTTCCTATCTCCGCAATGGTGATACGGTAGAGATCATCAGCGGTAAGGAAGACAAGGGCCCTAGCAGGGACTGGCTTAACCCCAACTTGGGGTATGTCAATACATCTCGTGCTCAAGACAGGATTCGACAGTGGTTCAAGAAACAGGCCAGGTCGGAGAATATTGAGAAGGGCAGAGAGATTCTGGAAAAGGAATTGCGGCGGCTTGGAATAAGCCTCAGCAACCGTGAGGAGATCGCACGTTCCTTCAAATACGAGTCTGTGGAGGATTTCTATGCCGCTATCGGTTATGGTGATGTGAGCGCCAGCCAGATTACCTTCAAGCTGGCAGTGCAGGAGGAACAACCCAAGGTAACCGAGGCTATTCCACCAGCCGTCACCGTACCTCTGGGTATGAAGGTGCTGGGGGCAGGTGAGATGCTCACCCGTTTGGCAAATTGCTGTAAGCCGTTGCCGGGTGATGAGATCATAGGTTATGTTACCCGCAGTGCCGGGGTGACTATCCACCGCAAAGATTGCCCCAATATAATCCATGAGAAAGAGAAGGAGCGGCTGGTCTCTGTTGAGTGGGGGCATATTGATCAACTGTATCCTGTGGTTATCCGTATCGATGCCTGGGATAGGGTGGGTTTGCTGCGGGACATAAGCGTTCTGGTCTCTGGGGAGGGAGTGAATATAGCATCGGTGAAATCTACTGAACATGAGGATCACTCTACATCGATCTTCCTTACCCTCGAGACGAAAGGGCTGAGTCAGTTATCCAGGTTGCTCTCCAAGATTGAGGGGATTGGTGGAGTGAGGAATGTGGTGCGGGGTTCGGAAGGTGGCTAGTCTGTGCGAGACGAGTGGAAGTCGAAGTAATGAGTTTTTGATTTGATAAGGAGGTTAATTGGCAAAACTGAGAAATGAAGCCCGAAGGCGGATGCGTAACAAGTCTGTCCGCAGCGTTGTTAAGACCTGTGTAGCCCGTGCAGAAGAGAGTATCGGTAAAAAGGAAACAGAGGCGGCCCAGGGAGAAGTAGTCAAGGCGGTCAGTACCCTCGACAACGCGGCGAAAAAGGGGGTCATCCACCCGAACCAGGCTGCTCGGCGCAAGTCGCGCCTGGTGAAGAAACTCAATCAAGTGGCGAAGAGCCAGAGTTGATCAGCCTGCTCTTAAAATTCCCTTAGTCTTTTATGGCTTGACTAAGATAGAGTGGAGGAGTATTATTCTCCTACGGGATCAGTGATCGAGCGTTTAGCGAGATCTGGTTTGACTTGGAAGATTACTCACCTTATTGGTGAATTGAGTTAAAGCTGAATTAGCGTATTGCTGATTTAAGCGCCTCTTCATTGACAAGCCATATGATTTCCCATAAAATGTAAGTTTGTCAGTTTAACCACGCACATTAACAAGCGAATAGAACAAACAGACAATAATAGAATAAAGGTATTGCTCTGGGTGAATAGGTCAAGCTACTAAGGGCATGTGGTGGATGCCTTGGCGTGAAGAGCCTAAGAAGGGCGTGGCAAGACTACGAAAAGCCTCGGGGAGCTGTCTAGCAAGCTTAGCCGGGGATTCCCTAATGGGATAACCCGCTCAGGTAAAACCTGAGCACGATTAGCTGAACACATAGGCTAATATGAGGGAACCAGGGGAACTGAAACATCTTAGTACCCTGAGGAAAAGAAATCAACCGAGATTCTCCTAGTAGTGGCGAACGAACGGGGAAGAGCCTAAACCCTAAAGGAAGTGTGGTTTTGGAGCTTATGCCTTTAGGGGGTTGTAAGGCGTAGCAGCCTGATCCAAGTCAGGCACAGAGTTACAAACCTTCCTCCTAGTCGAAGGTTCCTGGAAAGGGCCATCAAAGAAGGTGATAGTCCTGTAGGCGAAAGGAGTGAAGGCTCTGGTTATGACCTTAAGTACCGCGGGACACGTGGAATCCTGCGGGAAGCAGGGGGGACCACCCTCCAAGGCTAAATACTCTTCACGACCGATAGTGGACCAGTACCGTGAGGGAAAGGTGAAAAGAACCCCGGGAGGGGAGTGAAATAGAACCTGAAACCATATGCCTACAAGCGGTCAGAGTTTGCCGCAAGGCGAATGATGGCGTGCCTATTGAAGAATGAACCGGCGAGTTGATCTACGTTGCTAGGTTAAGCGATTGAAATTGCGGAGCCGAAGCGAAAGCGAGTCTTAATAGGGCGTAGTGGACTTCGGTCTACAGGTGGCGTGGATCAGACGCGAATCCGGGTGAGCTACCCATGGTCAAGGTGAAGCGGGAGTGAAATCTCGTGGAGGCCTGAACTCGTCAGTGTGGCAAAACTGTGAGATGAACTGTGGGTAGAGGTGAAATGCCAAACGAACTCGGAGATAGCTCGTTCTCCCCGAAATGTATTGAGGTACAGCCTCAGGATTTGAGCTGTGGAGGTAGGGCTCTGGATGGGCTAGGGGGAGAATATCTTACCAAACTCAACCAAACCACTAATGCCATAGCTTATGACCCTGGGAGTGAGACTGTGGGGGCTAAGCTTCATAGTCGAGAGGGAAACAGCCCAGACCATCAGCTAAGGTCCCTAAGGATGGGCTAAGTGGGCAAGGAAGTGGAGTTGCTCAGACAGCCAGGATGTTGACTTAGAAGCAGCCATCATCTAAGGAGTGCGTAACAGCTCACTGGTCGAGTGATTCTGCGCCGACAATTTACGGGGCTCAAGCCTATCACCGAAGCTATGGATTCTGCAAGGTTACTTTGGAATGGTAGGGGAGCGTTCCCTTGGCAGTGAAGCTGTGACGTGAGTCAGGGTGGAGCGAAGGGAAGTGAGAATGCCGGTATGAGTAGCGCTAAGGTGTGTGAAAAACACATCCACCGAAAGCCTGAGGTTTCCTATGCAACGTTAATCGACGTAGGGTTAGTCGGGCCTAAGCCGAGGCCGAAAGGCGTAGGCGATGGACAGCTGGTTAATATTCCAGCACCGCCAGCCCCGTTAAGGCTATGGGGGACACAGGAAGGTAAGTTGAGCGTGCCCATTGGACATGGTGCGTCCCTACTCAGGACTCTCGGAAGGAGGAGGGGGAAGTTGAGGGGAGACCCGAGGCGACTCAGCTGATCCTAGGCTGTCAAGAAAAGCCCAATGGTTTGAGGCAGAGCGTCCGTACTGCAAACCGACACTGGTAGGCAAGGGCAAGTACCCTAAGGTGGACGAGAGAACCCTCGTTAAGGAACTCGGCAAGTTGACCCCGTAACTTCGGGATAAGGGGGCCCCATCGTATGTGGGGCGCAGAGAAAAGGCCCAGGCGACTGTTTAACTAAAACACAGGTCTCTGCCAAAGCGTAAGCTGAGGTATAGGGGCTGATACCTGCCCAGCGCCGGAAGGTTAAGGGGAGAGGTTAGATGATCTTCGGAAAATCGAAGCCTTGAACTGAAGCCCCGGTAAGCGGCGGCCGTAACTATAACGGTCCTAAGGTAGCGAAATCCCTTGTCGGGTAAGTTCCGACCTGCACGAAAGGTGTAACGACTCGGGCGCTGTCTCAACGAGGGGCTCGGTGAAATTGAAGTACGCGTGAAGATGCGCGTTACCCGCGACGGGACAAAAAGACCCCGTGGAGCTTTACTATAATTTGGCACTGGATTAGGACTTGGCATGTGTAGGATAGGTGGGAGGCTGGGAAGCTCCGACGCTAGTCGGGGTGGAGCCAACGGTGAAATACCACTCTTGTTGAGTTTTGGTTCTAACCTTAGTGCAAGCTAGGGGACAGTGCCAGGTGGGTAGTTTGACTGGGGCGGTCGCCTCCCAAAAGGTAACGGAGGCGCCCAAAGGTTCCCTCAAGGTGGATGGAAATCACCTGTTGAGTGTATTGGCATAAGGGAGCTTGACTGCGAGACCTACAAGTCGAGCAGGGACGAAAGTCGGGCAAAGTGATCCTACGGTTCTGTGTGGAAGGGCCGTGGCTTATCGGATAAAAGCTACCCCGGGGATAACAGGCTGATCTTGCCCAAGAGTTCACATCGACGGCAAGGTTTGGCACCTCGATGTCGGCTCATCGCATCCTGGGGCTGGAGAAGGTCCCAAGGGTTGGGCTGTTCGCCCATTAAAGCGGTACGTGAGCTGGGTTCAGACCGTCGTGAGACAGGTCGGTCTCTATCTGTCGTGGGCGTAGGAGATTTGAGGGGAGCTCTCCCTAGTACGAGAGGATCGGGAGGGACAGACCTCTGGTGTGCCAGTTGTCGTGCCAACGGCATCGCTGGGTAGCTATGTCTGGATGGGATAAGCGCTGAAAGCATCTAAAGTGCGAAGCCCACCCCAAGATGAGATCTCCCACTGGATAACCAGGTAAGACCGCAAGTAGACTACTTGCTTGATAGGCGGCAGGTGTAAGCGGAGTAATCCGTTCAGCTGAGCTGTACTAATGGTCGAGGGCTTGATCTTTCCCAGAGCAATACCGTTATATATCGCGGGGTGGAGCAGTGGTAGCTCGTCGGGCCCATAACCCGAAGGCCGTTGGTTCAAATCCAACCCCCGCT
>CAVRFM010000021.1:0-8642 GCA_963720375.1 uncultured Chloroflexia bacterium
TCAACCACACGCTGATGTGCCAAACATCTTGAAGAACTGAGATCACTCACGAAGTACAGGTTTCCCAGTCTGATATATCATACAATTGTCCCTCTTATCTCTTTTAAGCTACAATAAACACTCAATAGAAAGACCATGGACAATATTAAGGAACTTACACAGCAGTGACGGAGGAGAGGAAGAGGCTCACCATCGTCATCCCTGCACTGAACGAAGAGAAGGGCGATCAGGAAAACCATCGAGGCTATCCCCAGGAGCGATCTGAAGCAGATGGGTTACCAACTACAGGTCTTGGTTGTCGACAATGGCTCCACTGACAAGACTGCTGAGCTGGCCAAAAAGGCAGGAGCAGACGTCATCTCCGAGCCAAAACGCGGCTACGGCAGTGCCCTGAAGGCAGGCTTCGCCTCCGCCGCAGGCACCGTCATTGTCACCGCCGACGCCGATGCTACCTATCCGTTGGAAGACATTCCCAGGTTGGTTCAAATCCTGGACACCCAGAACCTAGATTTCATTACCACCAACCGCTTCGCCATGTTACAGAAAGACGCCATGTCCACTCGTAACAGGATCGGCAATGCTGTGCTGAGTCTCATAATGAGGCTGTTCTTCGGCCTCGATATCAAGGACTCCCAATCCGGGATGTGGGTTTTCAGAAGGCGCATCTTAGAAGGCTTGAGGCTGAATTCAAACACGCCCCTCTCGCAAGAGATCAAAATCGAAGCCTGCCATTTCGCTGGCGCCCGTTGGCATGAAGTCCCCATCCAATACAGACCCCGATCAGGCAAGGCAAAGCTGGGGGGATGGAAGGTGGGTTTGGGAAATCTCTTGCATCTCTTCAAGAAACGGATAGCGCGATAGAACAATGAAGATCGCCTACATTTATGATGCCATCTACCCCTATGTCAAGGGAGGGGTACAGAAGCGGATATGGGAGCTCTCCACAAGGCTTGCTGCGAAAGGGCACCAGGTGACCATCTTCGGCATGAAGCACTGGGAAGGCGCCGACATCATGTATAAGGAAGGCGTCAGACTATGGGGAGTCTGTCCTCCTCAAGATCTTTTTGCTAATGGGCACCGTTCAGTGAAGGAAGCCATATATGTGGGTTGCAGGACCCTGCCTGCCTTGTCCCGGGAAAAATATGACATCATAGATTGCCAGAATTTCCCCTATTTCCCCTGCTTTTCAGCTAGAATAGCATCTACACTTCGAAGTTCCCCTCTGCTAATTACCTGGCATGAAGTGTGGGACGACTATTGGAAAGCATACCTGGGTAGGGCAGGAGTTTTCGGGCGGCTTGTTGAAAGGCTGGTAACACGACTGGCTCGGATGAATGCCGTAGGTACCACCTACAACAGAGATAAACTGATCTCTATCGGTGCCAGCCAAAACAAGGTGAGACTTGTTCCGATAGGCGGGATCTCTTTCACCGACATCGAAAGGGTACCCCCTGCTGGTGAAAGAACGGATATCATCTTCGTGGGCAGGTTGGTAAGCTCTAAAGGGGTGGATACACTTCTACACTCAATAGCCCACCTCAAGAAGAATCGCATATAAGGTAAGCGTCGCTATTGTCGGAGGCGGCCCTGAGAGAGAGAATCTCGAGGCTCTATCCCGAGAGTTGGGCATACAGGACACAGTGAGGTTTTTCGGGAGAGTCGAGGATGATGTACAGGTGATCTCCATTATGAAGTCTGCCAGAGTCTTTGTTTATCCTGCAGAACCTGAAGGGGGCTGGTCGGTAACCATAATAGAAGCTAATGCATGTGGACTCCCCACAATTAGCGTCCGGTCCGGCCCACTGGGGAATAACGAAGTGGTAATTGACGGCCATAACGGCTTACTTGTCGCGGACCAGTCAGCCCCAGCCATAGCCGAGAAAATCCACCTGATCCTTGAAGATGAGCCATTGAGAGCCAGGCTTAGCCAGAACGCTGTGAATGCTGCCAGAGACCAGGACTGGGGAAACGTAACTGAGAAGACTGAGAAGCTATATTGTGAAATGCTAAGTGGGTGTTCATAGCATAAGACTCTAGAATAGTGATTGTGGAGATGTCTGATAAACTAAGGTTCGCAGCTATCGGTTGTGGCAGGATGGGTTCAAGAAGGATGGATGCCATCATCAACCATCCTGAGACAGAGCTCATATGCGTGGCTGATACCGACGATCAAAGGGCCAGAGAGGTAGCTCACGCTTTGCGTATAGAACATGTGGCCATCGACGAAGCCATAGGTACAGCTGATGTGGACTGTGTAGTGATCTCTGTGCCCAACAAATTCCATCCTTCCATGGCGATCCCAGCCTTACACCGAGGGAAGCATGTTTGGTGTGAGAAACCCCTGGCTAGAAACCCGGACGAAGCACTGCAGATCGTCAGGGCCGCTATCGGTAGCGGTTCCTTTCTGAAAACAGGCTCTAATCTCAGGTATTTCCCCAGCATTATAAAGGCGAAGGAGTTGCTTGATAGTCTGGCAATCGGAGAGGTTCTCTTTATCAGGGGATGGATAGGAAATTCGGGATGGCAATTGAACTTACCGAACTCCTGGTACTCCAACGCCGAACTGATCGGAGGTGGTACATTCCTCGATAATGGCTCACACCTCCTGGACATTTATAGGTGGTTCCTTGGTGAAGTGACTGAATGCGTCGGTTACACATCCACAACATGCTGGCCAGTGAGTCCATTAGAAGATAACGCGATGGGAGTTTTTAAGTTTGCTAACGGTAAGTTGGCCTTCCTTCAATCCTCCTGGACTGAATGGGCCGAATACATGTACATGGAGATTTACGGCAAGGAAGGGTACCTGCGTATTGATAATAGACAACCCAATTGCCTCGTCGTCGTTGCTGGGAAGAACGGCATGCAGCAGGTTTTCGACTTCTCCAGCCAGCCCCCACAATCCTACCGTCTGGAATTTGATGATTTTGTCAAAGCCATCTCGGAGAAGAGACAACCACTCCCCAGCGGTCTTGATGGTTTGAGAGCAGTGCAAATGGCCTATGGAGTCTACGAGTCAGCCCATTCAGGAAAGAGCGTATCGTTATGGGGAGACAAGGAGGCAGACTTCCTTAAAGCTTATAGAAAGGCAGTAGGTAGCGACTGAACATGTCAAACTCCCCTATGGTTCTGCGGAATTTCACCACGAATGAGAACTCTTGGAATGATAGCGCCATAGCCCAGGTGAAGTAAGATGATCCCCGTGTGTGAACCGTTGCTCACAGGAAAGGAACTGGAATATGTTACCGACTGCCTCAAGACTAACTGGATTTCCTCAATAGGAAAGTACATCGCGGAATTTGAAAACAAGTTTGCCAACTACTGTGAGTGTAAGCACGGAATATCCACCACGAGCGGTACTACAGCTCTACACTTGGCCCTGGCTTCCCTAGGCATCGGGCATGGTGATGAGGTCATCGTTCCTGCCTTCACTATGGCAGCCTCGGTATTTGCTGTCGTTTACACTGGTGCCACACCTGTCCTGGTGGATTCCGACCCAGAGACTTGGAACATGGATATTGCCAGGATAGAGGCAAAAGTCACCAACAAAACGAAAGCCATAATGCCGGTACATATCTATGGCCACCCATGCGATATGGATCCCATTATGCAAATAGCTGGTAGATACAACCTCTTCGTTGTGGAAGACGCTGCCGAGGCTCACGGAGCTGAATACAAAGACAGGAAGGTTGGTGGTATCGGGCATATTGCCTGCTTCAGCTTCTATGCCAATAAGATAATAACTACTGGCGAAGGTGGAATGGTTGTAACTAGCGACGACAGGATCGCCGAAAAGGCAAGACGCTTGAAGGACCAAGCGTTTTCCCCAGGCAAGAGATTCCTGCACACGAACATAGGGTTCAACTACCGCATGACAAATATCCAGGCAGCGATTGGGCTGGCACAGTTAGAGAACATTGACAAGTTTGTTGACCTCAGACGCCAGAATGCCTCACATTACAATGCTGCACTGACAGACATACCAGGAATTACCCTGCCACCGGAAAAGGAATGGGCCAAAAACGTCTACTGGATGTATTCCATCCTGGTAGGCCAGAGTTTCGGAACCGGTAGAAATGAATTGATGCAGAGGCTGAGAGAAAGGGGTGTAGACACCAGAACATTCTTCATACCGATGCATCTCCAGCCAGCCTTTATCAACATGCGTCTATTCAATGGCGAGAATTATCCCGTAGCAGAGGAACTGGCAGAGAGGGGACTCTACCTCCCGTCAGGCTCTGGGCTGAAGAAGGCAGAATTGGACTACATCTGCAATAGCATCAGGGAGATTGCAGCTTTATCATAGGCAAAGCTCGTTCTTTTGTCAGCGAATGCCACGAAGTCACCGGATGAAAGCAATGAAGATCGCCTATCTTTACGATGTGGTTCACCCCTACGTTGCGGGGGGTGTGCAGAAGCGGATATGGGAGCTCTCCACAAGGCTTGCTGCGAAAGGGCACCAGGTGACCATCTTCGGTATGAAGCACTGGGAAGGCGCTGACATCATTTATAAGGAAGGCGTCAGACTATGGGGAGTTTGTCCTCCTCAAGAGCTTTTCGTAAACGGACACCGTTCTGTCAAGGAAGCCGCCTACTTTGCCTGGAAGGTTTTGCCTCCTTTGATGAAAGAGAGATTCGACATTATTGATGCCGCCAATTTCCCTTATTTCCCTTGCTTTTCGGCATCAGTCTATTCACTCACCAGAAGGTCTCACCTCATAATCACCTGGCATGAGATCTGGGGCGACTACTGGTACGAGTATTTGGGGAAGAAGGGTATTTTCGGAAAGATCGTTGAGCGGTTAACCATCAGTCTACCTCACAAAGCTATCGCCGTCTCACCCAGTACAAAAAGAAGCCTGGAAAGATTTCGACGCATGAAGGTCGCAGTTGTCCCTACTGGTGTTGATATTCATATGATCGAGAGTGTCCCACCTTCTGCCAAGGCCACAGACATCATCTTTGTCGGTAGGCTTACAAGAGAAAAGGGTATTCCCCTGCTCATCAAGGCAGTACACCTTATCAAAGAACAACGCAATAACATAGGTTGCCTCATCATCGGTGATGGCCCGGACAGGGAGCACCTTCAACATCTCGTTCATGACCTGGATCTGGAAGCTAACGTCCATTTTGAGGGCCGAGTAGAGAATGATAGTGACGTCTTCTCTGCCATGAAGTCATCCAGAATTTTCGTCCTTCCCTCGGTAAGGGAAGGATTGGGGCTGGTAGTAGTAGAAGCCAATGCCTGCGGTATTCCTGTGGTCACCATAAAGCACCCCTTGAACGCCGCACAAGATTTGGTCACGGACGGTAAGAATGGCTATATCTGCGAGCTGTCAGAGAGAGACATGGCTGAGAAGATAGTAAAGGCACTGGCATCCGGAGGCGATTGGGAAGGGAGATGCAAGGCCTTCGCCAGGGAATATGATTGGGACGCTATAGTCGACTCTATTGAGCAATTCTATCAAGCAAGGTGAGACCCCATAAACATCAACATTCCTACCACAATGAAGAGACTCAAGCCTCACCTCCCAATAATGGTCTTGCTTGCCTCTCTCGCCGTCATATTCTCCCTTAGATACGTGGTTGTCATGCGCCATCTCGATATGGGGCAGGACATCGCAACCTACCTGTCAACGATGCACACCTTCTTCGGACGGGATGTCGCAGGAGTCGGCTTGGATCGCCCTCCGCTCATTGCGCTGCTTCTCAAACCCTTCACTCTGGCATTTGGCGACCTGACCGGGGTCAAGGTGCTTGGATTGCTGCTTTCGGTCCTAATTGGTATACCCTTCTATCTACTGGCCAGACGCATCTTACCCCCCTGGATAGCGGTTGCTACCACCATCGGGTTCGTGTTCAGTCCAGGGTACTCCAATATGCTCTCGTGGGGCTATATCACCATGACGGGCATACTGTTTACCTTGCTCACTCTTCACTTCTTCCTTCTCGTGCTGGAGAAGCCCTCTAAGCAAAACGTGATTTTAACCGGGCTTTTTGCCTCCCTGATAGTCGGCTTTCATCAACTGTCCCTCGCCTTCTTTGTTCCCCTGCTTCTAATTCTTGTCAGCGTCCTGCTTTTGTTCAACCGGCAAACACTGTTCAGCCATTGGAGACCTGCCGTGGCAGCCCTTGTCGTAGCGGTCATCCTCTCTACTCCTTACATACCCATATACCTCCGCCTCCTGAGCTGGGAGTCAAGCCCAACCTCATCTGCAACAATCTCCATCACGCCATTAGCACAGGTCGTCACCGAACTCTTCTATCTACCGTACCTTTGGGGCCTTGTCCTAGCTCTGGCATTAGCAATCATCGCCCTGAAATGGACGTGGCAACAGAATAGAAACATAGCCATCACCATCGTGGTAATGCTCCTCTATTCACTGATCTTGAGCCTCTTCCTTTTGCCAGCACCCTTCGCTGAACTCAACCGACGCGCCCACTACTTCCTGTACGCCCCGCTCTGGCTAACCGTGGGTGTTATGCTATCTCACCTCTGGGCTTGGCGTACCACTTTGCTGCCAGGACTGATTCGCTGGCTTCCAAGGGTGTCTGCTATCGCCATCATAGCTGCTCTGCTCTCCACCAACATAGTTGCATCACAAAGGCAACTGCAGAGCGGCCCAGACTACTTTGGTTACCTGGATGAGAGTCGCTGGGATGCAGTGCAGTGGATCAGAGAGAATACACCGCAGGATGCCTTTATCGCCACCTACCCTGAGGCCCTCGGCTGGTGGGTGGAAGCAGAAGCCGGAAGAAAAGTCGCCAATGTCACCGACCGAAATATGGTGCCCTATGCCTTGTTAGGAGAACGATCTCTGATTACAGAACGAATCCTTTCCCGAAACATGGGCCTTGACAATGGCCAACTCCTTCTGGCAATGACATGGCCGTATGATAACGCTCCTGGCGACCCTGTGCTCGCTGCCTATGTTGGCGGCTTCTACCGAGATATCTTCATGTTTGACGATGGCCAGAGCTATCTCACCGAAGGTAACAGTACTTCCACTCTAGCCGATGTCGCGAACAAGGAAATCACCACCACCGGGGATAGTGACTCGATGCAGGTAACAGCCTCCTACCAGATTTTCGACATAGCAGTAGCTCAGACGGTGAAGTTGGATCGAGGTAGCCAGACAGCCACAATCTCGTATAGCCTTCGCAGCCCTGGCTCTGCGCCAGTCCACCTAGATATCCCCATGCTCTTCTGCATTCAACCGAAGTCGATATCAATCGACGCCAATCTGCATTCTATCGAAACAGTGCAGGATATAGAAACAGCCTTCAATGGGATTGTTCCGGTGGGCACAAGACTGACCATTGAGGTAAACGGCGATATGCTTGAACTAACAAATCAACAGGACCAGCAAATAGATTTGTCCTTCGACATGCAAAGCACTGATGCCTCGATAACATTCAACTTCGCCATCACCACACCGAATATCGACAGCAGCACAGATGTTACCTACTATGAGGTACCTCAACTCATCAAAGACAACTCCGTGGATTATATTGCTGTTGATCTCAGCCCCGACTCACACATCTGGAGCGACTTGCCACCGGGGATAGAAGAATGGCTTGCCAACTGTCCTTACTACAAGCTCGTCTATCCACTTGACGACATCGGCAACATCAGAGTCTATCAGGTCGATAGATCAGCTCTTCCTTGACCCCGTTTGTTACGACCCCCAGCCCATCTTCTCACCATAGCCAAGCCTATGAAGAGAGCAGCCATACAATTGCTCGACAGCCAAGCTATACCAATGCCCACCAGACCCATCTCCTTCATCAGCACATATCCCACCCCAATTGTGAATATAGCTACAAAAGCATATATGATTATGACAGGCATCACCTCCTGCCTGATCCTCTTCTCAGTTACATAAAGGGTATTGAAAACAAGCGGAATCCCCGAAAGAACCAGAAAGCGCAGCAGATCAAAGGCATTTTCAGAATAGTCTCTTCCAAAAAAAGAAAGAATCGCATCCCCCAGGAAGAATACGATCAGGATTGCAGGTACCAGTAATAGAAACATAAACTTCATTGCCTTGATAACATCGCTGCGGAATCTCCCCGGCTCGCGGGAGCCTTCAGCCAGCAATGAGGAACTGGTAGCATATGAGATCATGAGTATCACACTGGCAATAGTCCAGGCTACGTAGAAATAGGCCCCCTTCTCCGGCTCCAGAACATTGACTACCAGCAAAGGCAGTATCAATCCAGGAAGCTCTCTGAAGCTTTCGCCTATGTAATTGCCGATAGAAAAATGCAGGATACCACTGATTATTCTCCTTTGAATGCCCGGTATAGGACGGTATTTCGCCTGTATCCTGAAAATGAGCAGTATCCCTGCAATCAGCGACGCGCAGGATGCCACTCCCCAGGAACAAAAAATACCCATGGCGCCAAGGGATACCATGAAGGCTAGCAGCGGCACTCTTAACCCTGCTATGGCCTCTATAATAAGGGAGAACTCAGTCCTCCGAAAGGCTACAAACACGCCCTGCCTCAGCAGCTCCACCACACTGACTGCACCGGTAAATAGGAGAAAAGCCAGGAAATAGCCTGCATTTCCCCGGATAAAGGCTAAACGCGGAGCCCAAACCCCTACTCCAAGGACGAATACTAATGCCAGCACCATT
>CAVRFM010000022.1:0-35648 GCA_963720375.1 uncultured Chloroflexia bacterium
CTAAAACTGGCCTTGCATCATCTCTGACCAAAAAGGGTAATACCCTATTCAGTGCTTCGGCTAGCTCGCTAGCTCCGACATTGGGCGTAACGGTATTCGATGGGGACACCCTCACCTCACAAAAGGTAAAAGGCGTTCCATTTCCAGCCGTTCCCTTGCCTTGCCTTTGGCTTCCCTTATCCAAGCGTTGTCACTGATGTAGCTGGTATTAGCTCCACATACCACCTTAAGCCTTTTAGCGGTAGCCTGCGATTCGCTAGCACTACCGTTTGCGGGAACTATCTTAACGACATTGCTTCCCGACAAGGCTTTGAGGTAGTTAAACAAGCCTTTGCGCCCTACTGTAAAATCGAGAAGCACTACCCTTGCGGATAGTGCTCTGGATAGGGCGTTGACCAGTACAGCCTTGTGAGCTACAAAACCATCGCCTGAACGCTTGCCCTCAATATTAAGTTGTTCTATTGCCCTTCCCCTTTCTGCCTTCGGTTGAATCGGGCAAAGCTTCAACCTCTGGCTAGTAGTAAGACACTGCCTAGCTGCAAACCGCTAGCCTAGACAGTGCTCCCACTATATATATCGGGTTTTCGGGCTCAAAATCGTTACCCCTAAAGCTAATTCTTTTTGTTCTTGCTTGCCTGAACTTCCAAAGGTATTGTTCTCTCTGCTACAGTTAGGGCTTGCCCCTCGGTTGTCCTTTCGGCTATGGCTATCAGCCTCTGAGGGCAACCACTGAGGAACGTCTTAATGTCTAGCCACTCATCAAGGTCTATGGCTTTATCATCGGCTATCAGCTCTCCCAGTTCGGTTGTGTTGCCTTCACTGTCCACGATGGGCTTGGATAGCAGCTCTATTGAGAGGGCTTTGGGGCACTGGTGATGCTCGTAGTCTTTGCTTAGCCAGTCCTTCAGACATTTGCTCTCTGGCTATGGCTACAGTTGCCGACAATCACAACCTTTGGTAGCTCTGTAGTGCTCTCTCCAGTAGTCGGCTACCTTGCGGCTGGCAATCCGATACATGGCTAGCTCGGTGAAGGGCTTGTGGCCGTTGTTCCGCTCGACTAGGGCCAGGGTTAAGATGATCTCGTGCAGCAGGTCATCCCTATCCTGTGGCAGGGCTTTGTGAGCAAACCGTGAAGCTACCTTGTAATAGGTAAGCCATTCGCCCTCTAGCTGGTCGTAGCCATTGCCTCTGTGGTTGGGGTTGCTTTCCGTTGCGCCTTCGGCTAGACTTGAGGCTGCGCAAGGCTTTTGTCCGTGTGGTTTGGCGACTTGCTAGCTTACCGCACCACTGGCATAAGCCTTGCTTTGTTTCCAGCTTCCAAATCCTGTGGCATTTGCTGCATGATCCTTCCACGCTTCCCCCTTTCTTGGGGCAAGCGTTCAGGCTTTGGCTTATTCAATTATTAAGGTGCTTTGTTTTGGCTATGGCTAGGATTGCACAATATGTCCTTATGTTCATTAACAGAATGAACCTATATTTTCATCAGGAAACTGGACAATGCTGGACAGCGGTATCCCGCAGGTGCAGAGAGGGAAATCTCAGCAGCAATTGAGCGTCTTGCTCATCCCCTATTGTAGAGAGCGTAGAAGGGATTGGCCCAGGCTTGATCTGAGGCTGCCCTGCCTGCGTCGGTGAGGCGGAAGTACCTTCGAGCTGGCCCAGGTGGGTAGTTTTGCTGGAACTCAGAGGGTTCTTCCTTGCCGCTGAACTCCACCCAGCCCAGCCTCTGGAGATTGGAGAAGTAGACCACAAAGGAGTGGAAGCGGCAACTGGTGGTCTTATATGGGATGCGGGCCAGGTATCGCTCCGTCAGACCATCAATATTGTCGGGGTTTATGGCCCTCTTCTCACGGCGGGCCTGCTGTTCCTCATGTCTGGTGGCCCTATCCAGAGCGGTGGCCTCGATGAGGGCCGTCTTGTAGTGGTAGAAGATGTCTGCCTGGGGAGCGCCCACACTCGGGGTCTATCATGGGTGAGCCTTGGGGCCGTGGCCCGAGAGGAACTCCCGGATGAACCAGCCGCAGCCGAAGGGGCGGAGGAAACCGCCCCTGGCCGGCCTCAATGGCATGACCATGCACTTCTCCCTCATTGCATGACGTCTTCATGGACTATCCTTTTGCCAGAGTTTCTCGTACCACTGCCGATGTTCCTCGCCGGCTACCTTTCGGTACTTCGCTGTGGTGTTGAAGCTGGCATGTCCCAGGTGCTCCTGGAGTAGCCTCAATCCATCCCCGGAGTCATCGAGCTTCACCGCATGAACAGCGAAGGCGTCCCTCAGCCTGTGAGGACTCACCTTGTGCACTTTCCCCGTCTCGGGGTTGACCAGCTCTCCCAGGCCAGCCCTATCAGCGCAGTCCGTGACGATCTGCCAGGCCCGGTGCCGGTTTATGCCGAAGATCAGACCTCTTCCCGTGGCGAGAGACCGGCCCGCCGCGGCGGATGTAGTCCTGCAGCATTTCCAGGGTCTCACTATCCAGGGGTAGAGTCCTCATGCGGCGGTGCTCTTGTTCCTGAATCAGCGCCTGCTCTACCTTTGTGCCACACTTGGGGCAGAAGGTGTGAGTTCGGCCCAATCGAGTGCCGCACTCAGGACAGGATAGATTGATGCGGGTCTTTAGATGCTGAATAGTCACAGTACCCATGACCAAATCGATATCCTCTACAGTAATAGCTAAGGCTTCAGAGATGCGACATCCAAGGTGAAACAGCATATGAATGAGGATTCGATCTCTGAGATTGGTGGCCTCCTCCTCAAGCAGGGTTACTTCGGCCGGTTCCAAATACACTTTCACAGTCGTCCTTTGATATCGGTGAATCAACTTGTTTCCCCTGCAACGTCCTTCTCATCAGGCACATCCAAAAAATCAACCCTCTGTGATGTCGATCTATATCCTGATCTCAAATGGTATGGATGCGGGCGTAGGTCTATTGTGGGCCTGCAACCCTGATTGAAACCCCGGCAGGGCAGCAGATCCTTATTGATGGTGGTCCTGATGCTGACAGGGTATGTCTTGAACTGGGGAAGAAGATGCCATTCTGGGACAAGAGTCTTGATCTGGTGGTGCTGACACATCCTCACGATGACCATGTCACGGGATTGGTAGGAGTAGTGCAGCACTATACAGTAGGGCAGGTACTCGAGTCTGGATTTGAATTAGATACGCCTGCCTATGAAGAATGGCGCAGGTTGATTGATGAGAAGGATATCCAACGGAGCATAGTCGGAGCAGGCCAGCAGATTGATCTTGGTGAGGGCATAGGACTGGAGATTATCTATCCCCAGAAAGAGTTTTTGGAAGGCACTGAATCGGACGGCAATAACAATTCGGTGGTGTTGCGGCTTGTCTGGAAAGACGTGAGTTTCCTCTTCACCGGTGATATTGATGAAGAGGCGGAGAGGGCGATTCTATATAGTGATCAATGGTATGAACTGGATAGCACTGTTCTGAAGATAGCTCACCACGGAAGTAGCCAGGCGACATCCTCTCAGTTCCTGGCTGCGGTGGATCCTGAAGTGGCGGTTATCTCTGTGGGCAAAGATAATGCCTTTGGACATCCCAGTGATGAGACGCTGGCCAAATTGGGTGGAGTGAAACTTTATCGGACAGATAAGCAGGGAACTATCACTTTTACTACAGATGGTAAAAGGCTTTGGGTGGAACGATGACAGACACGCAGGGACGGCTGATAACAGAACCGCCGAGTTCTCTAAAGGAGATCAGCCGCGAGTATGGTACGGGTGTGGGTGGGCACAGCCTCACCCTACTGCTTGCTAAAGTTGGCGTATCGGGAACTGGTATTTCTGCTTCATCTGTATGCTCAGACAGTAGTGGCAATTTCGAATGGCTAGTGAAATGTCATAAGGATACTAGGCTAGAAGCAAAGTCCCCCTAGCAGTTAGGAATATGCGCAGTCACAGCGAGGCGATAAATTCATGGTGTTTCTGTCATCCATCCTTTCAGCTTTTCTGGATAATCCGGCAACCAAGACAGGAGGAGATTGAAGCATTTGGCAAAGAGATCATAGGCAAGATAAAAGTGAGAGCCGCGCACGTTGTGCACATATGCGTGTGCATCGCGGTTTCGGATTGTTTTGGCCAGTAGTTCGTAGGCGGCGAGGAGCAATTCCCGTTGATCGTCTGCGGCTTTAACGCTAAAACATAGCCGCTTCAGGGCGGGATTGGGGGCGGGATTGTGTTTTGTTGGGCGATCATTGTAGAGATCCCCGAGAGTACCGAATTTTGTCGTCTCCACTGTCCCAGCATATGTCGGGTCCTTGCGGAATTGCCTTGCCCATGTGGGAAGGTCCGTACTTGGCTTTGGATAATCGGGCACTTTGATAGTCGTCCGAATGTCTATCCCGTTCAGAAGACAAACACCCTTCGCCAAGAACTCCGCACCTGCTGAGAAGTTAATCCAGCAAATCAGCCGCCCAAAGACGGGATCAATAGCACTCCAAGAGGAGTCAAATTGCTCCTTAGGCATGCGGTCAAACTGCGCAGAATCCGGATTCCACCGTAGAAGCTGAGAGAATTTGATGAGGCTGATAGCCGCAGTCACTTGGGTCTTACCGTCGATGTCCATAGGGAGGGGCTTGTACATCATTCCTCCTATCTGACGCGAAGTGGTCGACACCATGCAATTGCTGTGCAAATCCTAGAGGAGAGTCAGCGAGCCTTCTGTATGAGTCGCCTGCGAAGGAAGTAGGCCACAATGCCTGCTCCCGCGGCTGCAGCGATGCCGATGACAATCCAAACCCACGCCGCTAGGCCTTCGCTGGGGCTCTTTGCCAGCACCGCCCATGTGCTGAAGTGAGTGGTGGTAGCACTCAGAGTTTTGTCAGTGGTATTGATCGTGGTATCAACCATCTTCCATTCTGCAGCAGCTTCGTCGTAGTAGGCAAGAACCAGGTTACTGGGGTCTCCTCCTGCCGCAGCTAAGTCCTCATCTGAATATCTCACAGTTATCGTCACTGGTTGAGAGAAGGTGACGATGGCATTGCCACTGGCATCTGTGGCGTCGACGGTGAAGAAGGTATTGCCTACCCTGAATCCCTTGGGCGCAGCGGCAGAAGACGGCTCTACCTGCTTGATGGTCACAATCGCTGCAGTGGCAAGGGCACCAGCCGGGAACTCTACAGTGATTTGCCCGTCGTCAGTTTCTATCGTGCTTCCCTGAGGAGTAACATCCCCCTGTGTCGTCGCTTTGATTATGGTGATGCAGTTGGTCTTCGTCTCAGTATCGGTCTTGCCGTCAGCATCGGTCACCTTGAGTGATACGGTGTAGGTCCCTGGAACGGTATAGGAATGCGTTGGGTTCTGGTCAGTGCTGTCAACAGTTCCATCATGGTTGAAGTCCCATTCATAGGAAAAGGGTGCTTTTCCTCCTGTGGAGAGGTCGGTGAACGTAATAGTCTGACCTGGGAGGCCTTCAGTGGGCTCGGCGGAGAAACCAGCTTGGGGGGCTGTGGCAGTGGCCGTGGTGAAGGAAGTCTCTGATGACCAACTGGACCAGTCCCCATGATTATCCTGATACCTCACATGCCAATAGTATGTGGTGGAGTAGTTCAGCGAGGGAGCGTTGATGTTGGTGAGATATGAAGCATCGGTGCTGCTGTCAAAGACAGGGCTGGAGTAGTTCCCTGCCGTCGTTGTGATCTGCGACTGTGAGGCAGCATGGGTATCACCGGCATCGGGGTCAGAGAATGCAGATGCCTGCAGCATTGGTGTCAGGCTGACACTGGTAGCTCCGCCCGCTGGCGAAACGTTGCTCGGCTGACTGGCGGGCTGGTTGACGGAAGGAGGAGCTGTAGTTGTAAAAGATGTCTCCGTCGACCAACTGGACCAGTCGCCATGATTGTCCTGATACCTCACATGCCAAAAGTAGGCAGTGGAGTAGTTCAGCGAGGGAGCGTTGATGTTGGTGAGATGTGAAGCATCGGTGCTGCTGTCAAAGACGGGGCTGGAGTAGGTGCCCGCCGTCGTACTGATCTGCCACTGTGAGGCAGCATGGGTATCACCGGCATCGGGGTCAGAGAATGCAGATGCCTGCAGCGTTGGTGTCAGTCCGACACCTGTGGCTGCGTTTGCCGGAGAGACATTGCTCGGCCGACCGGGGAGCTGGTTCGCTGACGTCGCGGGATAATAAAGGATGGTGCCATAAGAACCCACGGCGAAGACATCTGTGGCGGAGCTGCCCCAGACACCGTATAGCCATTGTGGTGCCGCTGCTCATGGCGCTCCAGGCGCTGCCGTTGTAGTGCAGGATGGTGCCACTACTCCCCACGGCGAAGACGTCGGTGGCGGAGCTGCCCCAGACACCATAAAGGTCATTGTGGTGCCGCTGCTCATGGCGCTCCAGGCAGCTGCCGTTGTAGTGCAGGATGGTGCCATTGTCACCCACGGCGAAGACATCGGTGGCGGAGCTGCCCCAGACACCATCAAGCCGATTTGTGGTGCCGCTGCTCATGGCGCTCCAGGCGCTGCCGTCGTAGTGCAGGATGGTGCCAGCAGTCCCCCACGGCGAAGACATCGGTGGCGGAGCTGCCCCAGACACCATTAAGACTGCATTAGTGGTGCCGCTGCTCATGGTGCTCCAGGCGCTGCCGTCGTAGTGCAGGATGGTGCCACGTATACCCCACGGCGAAGACATCGGTGGCGGAACTGCCCCAGACACCATAGAGGTCAGTCGTGGTGCCGCTGCGTCATGGCGCTCCAGGCGCTGCCGTTGTAGTGCAGGATGGTGCCAGCATCCCCCACGGCGAAGACATCGGTGGCAGAGCTGCCCCAGACACCATAAAGGTCATTCGTGGTGCCGCTGCTCATGGCGCTCCAGGCGCTGCCGTTATAGTGCAGGATGGTGCCGCCATCCCCCACGGCGAAGACATCGGTGGCAGAGCTGCCCCAGACACCATAAAGGCTGTACGTGGTGCCGCTGCTCATGGCGCTCCAGGCGCTGCCATCGTAGTGCAGGATGGTGCCACAATCACCCACGGCGAAGACATCGGTGGCGGAACTGCCCCAGACACCATAGAAGTCGCTTCGTGGTGCCGCTGCTCATGGTGCTCCAGGCGCTGCCATCGTAGTGCAGGATGGTGCCCGAGCTACCCACGGCGAAGACATCGGTGGCGGAGCTGCCCCAGACACCATAAAGGCCATTGCGTGGTGCCGCTGCTCATGGCGCTCCAGGCGCTGCCATCGTAGTGCAGGATGGTGCCACTGATCCCCACGGCGAAGACATCGGTGGCCGAGCTGCCCCAGACACCATACAGGTTGTTGTGTGGTGCCGCTGCTCATGGGGCTCCAGGCGCTGCCGTTGTAGTGCAGGATGGTGCCATCAGTCCCCCACGGCAAAGACATCTGTGGCGGAGCTGCCCCAGACACCATGAAGGTCGCTGTGTGGTGCCGCTGGTCATGGCGCTCCAGGCGCTGCCGTTGTAGTGCAGGATGGTGCCGCTAGTCACCCACGGCGAAGACATCGGTGGCGGAACTGCCCCAGACACCATCAAGAGCTGATTGTGGTGCCGCTGGTCATGGCGCTCCAGGCGCTGCCATTGTAGTGCAGGATGGTGCCACTAATCCCCACAGCGAAGACATCGATGGCGGAGCTGCCCCAGACACCATGAAGGTATTCTGTGGTGCCGCTGCTCATAGCGCTCCAGGCGCTGCCGTTGTAGTGCAGGATGGTGCCAACATAACCCACGGCGAAGACATCGGTGGCGGAGCTGCCCCAGACACCATAGAGCTTATTCCCCTGGGGAAGCGGATTCTGCCATCCCCAACCATCAGGGCTGACAACAGTGGCAGCAGATGCTGAGGAGACCAGAGGAGAAATAGTAAGAAACGGTAAGAATGAAGCCAGAACAGCCATAACCAGAATGATGGTCGCTAGATTCTTCTTCCAGCACCACATCATGCGCTTCCGTAATCCTTAATATCGCGCTTCGGTCACTCAGCAGAAATCGCCAATGGAACCTTGGGAGGGTGACAAGAGGATAAGACTCCGGTACTCGCTATTGCCCCCCCTTTGCGAGTACCCTTACCCCGCTCGGGCAGTAGTTTATGAAAAGGTGCCACAAGGATGCATGTATCAGGAATTCGCCTCGGATGATAGCATAAACTGACGTGGAATGTCAAAGTCTAGGAAGCCGTGCGTGGGAACGGCGTAGCGATTTGGGCGCTACGCCCAGACGGCGATCACCAGGGGTGTCGCAGGGTCGCCGTTGAGATCGGCCACGGCGCCCTCCCTTCCGGGGATCATCTCGGCTGAGGGGATGGCTCGGCTGGCGAGCATTCCTTTGTTCGTGCTGATCGGTTAGTGATGTGGTATGATGTTGGTGGAGGTTTGGGTAATGCCAACGTGTTGGCCTGTTAATGCTGGACTTCATGTACTTGAAATACATGTGCAAGGTTGATTTCACTTGATTCTTGAGTAAAATAGGTATGGTTTAATGTCTAAGGGGGAAATCGGTGGACTGTCCGGCATGTAAAGGGGTGGTGGTGGTGGTGGAGTATGAGAGAATTGAGCTCGACTACTGCACGAAGTGCTACGGCATCTGGTTTGATGCCGGAGAGCTGGAGTTGCTGGAAGCACGTTTGGGGTTGGAAGGCGGGGCGCTTAGTGTGCATGAGATCATGGCCTTGCCTGAAGAGAAGGTGGCTGAGAAGTCGAGAAGGTGTCCGATATGCAGAAGGAAAATGAAAAAGGTTTACATTGGCTCCGATCCGAAGGTGTTGATAGACGTCTGTCCCAGGGGAGATGGGCTATGGTTCGATAGCGGTGAAGTCAGCCAGGTGCTGGCACAGTTGAAAGACAAAGACAAAAGCCATACGGGCCATAAGCACAGCAGGGTTGTTCACTTTTTGGGAGAGGTATTCAAAGTCAGAGAATAATAGAGATCTGTTTCGAGGAGGTGATCTATGATCGCATTGTATATTGTTCTTGGGGTGGTGGTGGTTCTTCTTATCCTGTTGGTGGGGGTATACAACGGGCTGGTAAGGGCGCGCAATCAGACTAAGAACGCCTGGGCCCAGATCGACGTCCAGCTCAAGAGAAGGCATGACCTGATCCCGAACCTGGTGGAAACAGTTAAAGGTTATAAGAACTTCGAAAGGGAGACGCTGGAAGCGGTCACCAATGCCCGCAATCTGGCGCAGAAGGCGGTTGGCACCGGTGTGGGAGCCCAGGCCAAGGCCGAGGGCGAGCTCAGCGGAGCCCTTTCCAGACTGCTGGCTGTGGTGGAAAACTACCCCGACCTGAAAGCCAACAAGAACTTTCTTGCTCTTCAGGAAGAGTTGACCTCAACGGAGAACAAGATAAGTTTCTCACGCCAGTATTACAATGATTCGGTTCTGGGCTACAACAATAAGATCCAGATGTTCCCTTCCAATGTTGTGGCGGGAATGACCGGTTTCAAGGCTGGCGAGTTCTTTCAGGTTACAGTACCTGAAGAAAAGGAAGTACCCAAGGTTAGCTTCAATTAGCCAAGAGACGCTCCGGTATGTGGCAACAGATAAGGTCTAACCAGACTAGATCCATAATACTGGTGGCAGCCCTGGGACTGCTGCTGCTCCTGTTGGGCTATTTCTTGGGTAGTAGCTCTATTCGGTAGCGGCATTGGCGGCCTGATCGTAGC
Source organism: uncultured Chloroflexia bacterium (assembly GCA_963720375.1). Taxonomy (GTDB): domain Bacteria; phylum Chloroflexota; class Dehalococcoidia; order UBA2247; family RBG-13-53-26; genus JAPLHP01. The sequence goes on from CAVRFM010000022.1 coordinate 9,634, forward strand.
TCTGGTGGTATGGGTGATCATGAGTCTGATTGCCTATTTCCAGGGGGATAGCATCATTCTCTCCATATCCGGAGCGAGGAAGATAAGCCGCGACGATCATCCCCGTCTGTACAACGCTGTCGAGGAAATGAAGATTGCCTCGGGGCTGGAAAAGATGCCGGATATCTATATCATCGACGACCCGGCCTTGAATGCCTTTGCCACAGGGAGAGACCCCAATAAAGCCTCCGTTGCTATTACCTCCGGGCTGCTGCAGAAGCTCAACCGCGATGAGTTGCAGGGTGTTATTGGTCACGAAATATCCCATATAAAGAACCGTGATGTACTGTTAATGGCGCTATGCAGTGTACTGCTTGGGACTATTGTGATCCTGGCGTGGTTTGCCTCCAGGATGATGTTGTTTGGCGGTATGCGAGGCAACAGAAGGAATTCCTCATCGGGAGGCGGTGCGGCGGTGGTAATAATCGTTGTAGCTATACTTCTGATGATACTGGCGCCGATTGCGGCTCAACTGATATACTTCGCAATTTCCAGAAAGAGGGAGTATCTGGCCGATGCCTCCAGTGCCTTGTACACCAGGTATCCGGAGGGACTGGCTTCGGCACTGGAGAAGTTGGCTGGTTCAACCACCGAGCTGAAGTCGGCCAATCAGGCGCTTGCCCCAATGTATACGATTAACCCCTTCCGTAGTGGAGGAAGAGCGGCCAGTGATCTGACCAGCACCCACCCGCCAATCTCGGAGAGGGTAAGAATATTGCGGAGTATGGCGGGAGGCGCCTCACTGGCAGCCTACGACAAAGCTTATCGTGAAGTCAGCCGGTCCGGCAGCGGGGTCATACCCTCCTCTGCTATTGCAGGTGTTCCTGCCGTAGCTGCACGGAAGCCGGAAGCCGTAGAACCGGAACCGGAGAAGGTCGAACGCACGAGGGAGACCTCTGATCTTCTGTGGAAGTTCAGTGACTATGGTCTTGTCAACTGCGAGTGCGGTACGAAACTGAGAGTGCCGCCCAAATTCAGAGGCGATAGCATCAGATGCCCGCACTGTGGGAGAGTCAATCCCTTGCCCCCCAGGCAGAATTCGGCAAGCTGATTCACGCTCAGGCGATCCTGTTTCGACAGTTCCGAGGATCAATTCTTTACCCAAGGCGCAATGAATAGTGCTGAGTGATCTGGGGCAATTACTGCTTTTCTCACCTGGCTTCCTCTTTTGTGGTCCCCGACGATCAAGATTGCCTTGGTGTTACACCTATATCAAGCGATGAAACAAGTGCAGACTGCAGGGGCTCTGCTCGAAGGCTATCGGGGTCTGGATCTTACAGACGAGAAGGGCCTTTTGTGCGGTCGGATTCTGGCTGATCTTGGCGCTGAGGTAATCAAGGTCGAGAGACCACAAGGTGATCCTGCCAGAAGCATCGGTCCCTTTTATGAAGATGTTCCCCACCCGGAGCGCAGCCTTTTCTGGTTTGCCTACAATGTCAACAAGAAGGGCATAACTCTTGATATTGCAAGGAGAGATGGCCGGGAATTGTTCATGCGATTAGTCAAAAACGTTGACTTTGTCATTGAATCGTTTCCACCTGGCTACATGGAAGGCCTTGGCTTAGGTTATCCTGGATTAAGTGAGCATAATCCGCGACTTGTAGTTGCCTCCATAACACCATTTGGGAGCTGTGGACCTTATCGGGACTACAAGGCTTCAGATATCACCTTGATGGCTATGGGTGGGTATATGTATATGACCGGTGAAACAGATCGGCCTCCGTTGCGGATCAGTTCCGATCAGGCATATCTGCATGCTGCCAGCGAGGCAGCGGTAGCTACCATAATAGCCCTCTACCACAGTGGGGAGAGTGGTGAGGGACAACACATAGATGTTTCTGCACAGGCCAGTCTCATGACTTGCACTGTGAATGCGGTACCTTTCTGGGAGATGAATCAAGTCATACTGGGAAGAGCGGGGCCTTACCGTGTTGGCCTTACTGCAGCAAGACAGAGGCAACTATGGGACTGCAAGGATGGCTATGTGATCTTCTATTTTGCAGGGGGAGCTTTTGGCGCCAGGGGCAATACTGCCCTGGTGAAGTGGCTGGGGGAGGAGGGACTAGCTGACGATTTTGTTAGAGCCATAGATTGGGATAGCTTTGATATGGCTATGGCGACTGAAGAAGTGGAAGACCATATAGAAAAACTTGTGGCTGTGCTATTCAAGCGGTACACGGCTGCCGAGTTGTATGAAAATGCTATAGGGCGTGGACTAACCCTTTGCCCTGTGTTAACACCTGCAGGCATACTCGAGAATTCCCAACTGAAGGCAAGGGACTACTGGACCGAGGTTGAACATGAGGAGTCTGGCAGGAGTTTCAGATATCCCGGCCCTTTTGCCAGATTCTCGGACAGGCCCAACCGCTGTGTTCGAGCTCCCCGCATAGGCGAGCATAATGGGGAAATTTATCACGATGGGCTGGGACTTTCATATGAGCAATTGGTGAGCTTGAAGCAAGCGCGGGTAATCTGATTTGGACTATGGATATAGAGAGATATACGAAACGGGAACCTTTTATGAATGTGAAGGTCCTGGATTTTACATGGGGTTTAGCCGGGCCATTGGTCACCAAATATCTGGCTGACTACGGAGCAACGGTGGTTCGTGTGGAATCACCGGAGAGGCCTTGTGGGACAAGGGTATCACCACCTTACAAGGATAATGTTCCGGGAGTGGATCGTGCAGGTTATTTCGCTTTCTTCAATGCCAATAAACATAGCATTAGCCTGAACTTGAATCATCCCCAGGCGAATGCGATGGTAAAGAGGTTGGTTGGTTGGGCAGATGTGGTTGCAGAGAGCTACGCTCCAGGCACAATGGAGAAGTGGGGACTAAGCTATGAAAGCCTGAAAGAGACTAAACCTGACATAATTATGCTTCGCAGTTCCAGCCAGGGTCAGGATGGGCCTCACTCTAGCTTCAGTGCCTTTGGCATTCCCCTGGTAGGGCTGGCTGGTTTTGCCTATTTAACGGGTTGGCCCGATCGCAGTTGCTTGCCGCTGCCATCAGCATATTCAGACCTTATAAGCCCGCGGTTCGCCGCAGCAGCGCTGATTGCAGCTCTTGATTACCGGCGGCGTACGGGGAAGGGGCAGTATATTGATTGCTCTCAATTAGAGTCCAGTATCCATTTTCTGGCCCCGGTTATACTGGATTATACATTCAATGGCCGTGAGTCGGGAAGACTTGGCAATTCTCACCCTTCCGCCTGTCCACATGGTGTCTATCGTTGCAAGGGCGAAGATCGATGGTGTGCCATTGCTGTGTTTAATGACAAGGAATGGCAGTCCTTCTGCTGCCTCTGCAATCCGGAGTGGGGTCAGGATCGGAGGTTTCGTACCTTGCTGGATAGAAAGAACAATGAGGACGAGTTGAACCGACTCATAGGAGAATGGACGGTTAGATTTACTGCTGAAGAGGTAATGGCCCAGATGCAGGAAAGCGGCATTGCTGCTGGTGTAGTTCAGAATGCCAGAGACCTGTGTCTCGACCGGCAGTTGAAAGAAGGTGGCTATTTCTGGAGATTGAATCATCCGGTTCTGGGTTTCTTCCCTCATATGGGGCAGCCTTCCAGACTGTCAAAGACGCCTGCAATGGCCAAGATCCCTGCCCCGTGTCTGGGGGAACATACCGAGTATGTCTGCACGCAGATACTGGGTATGTCCGATGATGAATTTCTGGGTTTGTATCAAGCTGGCATATTTGAGTGAAATGGGGATCGTGCTGTGGATCGAGTAGATGAATACCTGCTACCTACCCGGCTCTGCGATTTTGACAGGCATTCATCTATAGGGGAGAAAGCTTCTCAGATAACTCAGGGCTGTTCCGGTGACAGGCAGCGATTCGATAGTGTCTATCAGTTTGTGAAAGAACTTCCCTACGGGCTTGAGGACTGGGATGTGAAGGCATCGGAAACATTGAGAAAAGGGTGGGGAATGTGCTGCGGCAAGACCAACCTTCTGGTGGCTATGTCGCGGACATTGTTGATTCCAGCGAGATACAGGGTATTCAGGATCAGGGCTGAGCGAAGGTTGCTGGGGCGGGTGATAGAGCAGGATAAGAAGCTCGCTGGCCAACTTGGTGACCTACCTGCAGAACAGGATCATCTGCAGTGTGAAGTCTATCTTGGTGATTGGGAGGTCCATGATCCCTCAAGGGACTCTGCCTTTGAAAGTGGTCTGAAACTGCTTGGTATCCCTCTGGAAAGGGTGCCGGTGCTCGGCATAGATGGTGAGGTTCAGTTTACGATCTTGGCCTCTGTTGATGAGTGGGCCAGAAGACGGCAAGAGAACCGCAGGTTTCGGAAGAAGCGTGAGTCTCTCTTTGCCAGAGTGAATGAGGAGATAGACAAGATCAGGCAAATGGGCAGGCAGTCATAAGCGGGAGATACTCGCATGACAGAGCTAGACATGGGATGGTAAGATGCAGGAGAGATGGATCTGTTTGATTTTGAGCGTGAGCGTCAAATGAATAAAGAGGCGCCATTGGCAGCTAGAATGCGCTCCAGAAACTTCGCTGAGTTTGTGGGCCAGGAGCATCTGGTGGGTGAAGGGCGGGTGGTGAGGAAGAGCATCGAGGCTGACCAGTTATCTTCCATGATTCTGTGGGGGCCACCGGGAAGCGGCAAGACGACGCTGGCTTATATAATTGCCAGTATTACTAAATCGCATTTCAGTCCGGTATCGGCGGTGAGTTCTGGTGTGGCCGATCTGCGCCGCGTTGTTGAGGAAGCCAAGGAAAGGCGCGGTATGCACCAGCAGCGGACGATACTGTTTATAGATGAGATCCACCGCTTCAATAAAGCTCAGCAGGACGCTATCCTCCCCTATGTTGAGGATGGCACTATAACTCTTATTGGGGCAACCACAGAGAACCCATCCTTTGAAGTTATCTCTCCGTTGCTTTCACGATGCAGGGTATTTGTGCTTAATGCGTTGGATGACGAACAGGTAGGTGTCATTGTCAGACGGGCACTGGAAGACGAAGAGAGAGGGTTGGGTAAGCTCCAGGTAGAAGTGGATGCTGATGCTATGAAACATTTGATTGCTATGTCGAATGGGGACGGGCGAACAGCTCTAAACGCACTGGAGCTGGCAGTGCTGGCCACCCAGCCTGATGCGGAGGGCAAGAGGAAGATTTCTCTGGCCACTGTCGAGGATGCCCTTCAGCATCGCGCGCTACTCTATGATAGAGCTGGGGAAGAACACTATAACCTGATCTCTGCTTTACATAAATCTCTTAGAGGGTCAGATCCGGATGCTGCTTTATACTGGCTTGGTCGGATGCTGGAGGCAGGAGAGGACCCCTTATACGTTGTCCGACGGCTTGTGCGTTTTGCCTCCGAAGATGTGGGTATGGCCGATCCTCAAGCCCTGGCAGTAGCAGTAGCTGCTCAACAGGCAGTCCATTTTGTGGGCATGCCAGAAGGCAATCTGGCTCTGGCTGAGGCGGTGGTATATCTGGCTACTGCCCCGAAGAGCAACTCTCTATATCGAGCTTATTCCGAAGTGCAAAAGGATATAAGGCAGACTGGCAATCAGCCTGTGCCCATGCATTTGCGGAATCCGGTAACTTCTCTGATGCGAGAGTCGGGGTATGGTAAAGGCTATAAGTACGCTCATGATTATGAGGGGCACTTTGTGGAGCAACAGAACATGCCTGACAGCCTCCGGGATAGACATTACTATAGCCCTGGGGACCAAGGTTATGAAAAAGAGATTAAGGCCAGGATCAAAGAATGGTGGAAAGGGAAAAAATAACTCAGGACTGCGTAAGGTTCTCTGGAGTTGGTCTGGAGTTCGAAGGGATTCTGCACTTGCCGGAGGGAGAAGCACCGCTTCCTGCAGTAGTCGTATGCCATCCGCACCCGCTTTATGGTGGGGACATGCATAACAATGTAGTTTTGGCGATAAGTGATGCTCTTGCCGAAGCATCAATTGCTGTCTTGCGTTTCAACTTCCGAGGTGTTGGCAGGAGTGAAGGTGAATATGATGAGGGTAATGGTGAGCAGGAGGATGTGGTTGCCGCTCTTGCTTTCCTGGAATCTTTGAACAAGGTTGATCAAAGCAGGATAGGTTTAGCAGGCTATTCCTTCGGAACCAAGGTGGCGCTCCCAGTAGCGTTGCGGCAGCAGAAAGTACGAGCTTTAGCACTGGTGTCTCCCTTCTTAGTGGACGCAGAGTGGGAACAGTTGAAGAGTTATGCAGTTCCTAAACTCTTTCTCTGTGGCAGTGATGATGGTTTTGTTTCGTCTCACAAGGTAGAGCGTTTAACTGCAGGATTACCTGGACTGAGCCAGTTTGAGGTTATTGCTGGGGCTGATCATTTCTGGGGGGGATATGAAGCGGAGGTTGGCCGGAAGGTGACAGCTTTTTTTGAAGCAGTTTTTCATGTTTGAAGATGCATCATAAGAACGGTTCATTAAGTTAAGCAAGACACAAGAGGAGCTGAATGGCAGGAAAGATTGAGAAGGCAGATTCCCTTGCAAGGTCCTCTGATAGAGTATTGCAGAAACTGTTTACGCCTATCGGGGTTGGCAGACTCAGACTGAAGAACAGGATAATCATGCCACCTATGATCGATCGATTGGCGGTGGATGGTATGGTCAGTGATAGGGTGAAAGATTTCTATACTGCTCGCGCCAGGGGAGGCGTTGCTCTCATAGTCTTGACGCCAGGAATTGTCGACATAAGCATGGCGTCACCTATCCAGCTAGGGCTCTATGATGATCAGTTTATCCCTCGGCTGAAGGAATTAACCGACTTGGTGCATTATAACGGTGCTTTGATGGGTATTCAATTGATGCATCTTGGCAGACAGGGTGGAGAAATCAAGGGCTACAAACCGGTAGCTCCTTCACCAATTCCGTTGTCACCGTATGATGAGGTACCCAAAGAGTTGACCACGAGTGAGGTTGAGAATCTGGTAGAAAAATTTGCCGAGGCGGCCCGGCGGGCCAGGGATGCCGGTTTTGATCTGGTGGAGCTTCATGGCTGCCATGGTTATTTGTTAAGCAGCTTTCTTTCTCCCCACACTAATAAGCGGAGTGACAAGTATGGTGGCAGTGTGGAGGGAAGGGCCCGATTTGTGGTTGATATCGTAAGTCTTATCAAGGAGAGGTTGGGCAGGGACTTCCCCGTCAGTTGCAGGATAAATGGCTCTGACTATATACCTGGTGGGGTGACACTGGACATAGCACGGCGCACTGCTTGCTTACTGGAGGGGGCGGGTGCTGATCTTATAGGTGTTTCAGGGGGAGCATACGGCTCGTATCCTGTTATCGTGCCTCCCTATGATCAGCCGCGCGGCTGCAACGCCAGCCTGGCAAAAGGGGTTAAGGATGTGGTTAGGATTCCGGTGGCAGTTGCCGGTCGGCTTGATGACCCTTGGGTGGCGGACGAAGTGCTGGTGTCAGGGAAAGCTGATCTGATAGCTGTAGCCAGGGGTCTTCTGGCTGATCCTGATCTGCCAAACAAGGCTTTGAGAGGAGAGTTCAGGGAAATCAGGAGATGCATTGCCTGCAATGTCTGCATTGATGAGAATAATGCCATAGAACCGATAACTTGTACGGTTAATCCCGAAGCAGGCAGAGAAAGAGAGATGGGAATTGTGCCTGCTGCTCGCTCCAAGAAGGTGTTGGTGATCGGTGGTGGTCTGGCAGGTTTGGAGGCGGCCAGGGTTGCTGCTCTGAGAGGACACGAGGTCAGTTTGTATGAAGAAGACGAAGAGATTGGCGGGCAGTGGATACTAGCAAGCAAACCCCCGCATAAACAGGATCATATAAAGCTTTTGGATTATCTGTCTTGGCAGCTTGAAAAACTGGGGGTAGAGCGGAATGTGGGCAAGAAGGTTTCTTTGGAAATGGTGAAAAGGTCAAAGCCTGACGTGGTAGTTGTGGCCACTGGGGCGATGCCTCTTGTCCCTGCCATAACTGGGGTTGATTGTGAAGAAGTAACTACCGCTTGGGATATCCTGCGAGGCCAAGAAGCTGGTCGCCGGGTTCTGGTGATTGGAGGAGGTATGACTGGGATAGAGACGGCTGAGTTTTTGGCACAGAAGGGGAAAGAGGTCGTAGTGGTAGAGCAACTGAAACGTGTTGGGGCTGACATGGGGGCAACGGTTCGGTGGCATCTTATGAACAGAATAAAAACACAGAGCATCCGGATGCTCACGTCTACAAAGGTCAAAGAGATCCAGCCTAAGGGGAGGGTGATTGTATCACGGAATGGCAGTGAGGAGACCTTGGGAGCCTTTGATACAATAGTTTTGGCTTGTGGCGTTAAACCTGGAGATATGCTTTCGGCGGAGATTAGAGGAAAAGTGAAAGAAGTATATGTGATTGGCGATGCCTCCAAGCCCCGAAGAGGTGTGGAGGCAATACGCCATGGGAGCGAGATTGGGCGGAAAATCTAGAAAAGTCGTGTCTTTCTACCCCTAGCTAATATATGAAGAGACATGGTATAATATAAGCACGGATGCAAGAATTCCGTCCTCTTAACGGCGACAACAACTACACCGCTTCGGATATTCAAGTCCTGAAGGGGTTGGAGGCAGTTCGTCGTCGCCCCGGGATGTACATTGGAAGCACAGATCAGCGGGGGCTTCACCATCTGGTTTTTGAGATCGTCTACAACAGCATTGATGAGGCGATAGCGGGCTACTGTAACCGGGTGGAGGTCACGCTCTGTGAGGGCGGGCAGGTCAGAGTGGAGGATAACGGGCGGGGCATCCCGGTAGAAATTCACCCCGACACAGGCACCTCTGCACTGGAGACCGTCATGACCATGCTCCACGCCGGAGCAAAATTCGGTGGAAAAACCTACAGGGTCTCCAGCGGGCTGCACGGGGTAGGGGCATCGGTGGTGAATGCACTTTCCTCCTGGATGAAGGTTGAAAGCAAGCGCGGTGGTGTGCGCTATTGCCAGGAATATCTTTGTGGAATCCCCCAGGGTAAGGTGAGACCTGATGGCGAGGCAGATGGCAGTGGAGTCACTGTTACTTTTATCCCTGACAAACAGATCTTTGGCAGCCTGAATTATGATTTTGACTTCCTCGCCCAGCGTATGCGCGAGCTGGCCTACCTGCAGCCCGACGTGGAGATAGGTATCCGGGATGAAGTAACAGGGCAGGAGGCGGTGTTCTTCTTTGAGGGTGGTATTGCTAGCCTTGTTCGCTATCTGAACAGGAACAGAGTAGTGGTTCACCCTGGTGTTATTGATATACGCAAGGAAATCGAAGGTACTTCGGTGGAAGTAGCCATGCAATACAATGATGGCTATAACGAGTTGATACTCTCCTTTGCCAATTGCGCCAATACTATTGATGGAGGTAGCCATCTCACCGGTTTTCGCTCAGCTTTGACTCGCGTGCTCAATGACTACCTGCACAAAATAAAGTCTGACAAGAATAACGAATTGAGCCTGCAGGGTGAAGATGTCCGGGGTGGGTTGACGGCTGTTATTAGTGTAAGACTCAACGAGCCTCAGTTTGAGGGGCAGACCAAGGGTAAGCTGGGCAATCCTGAAACAAGAAGCCAGGTGGAATCGGTAGTTGCTGAACAGTTATCCTTCTATCTTGAACAGCATCCCAATGAAGCAAAGGCCATCATCGAGAAATGCTTTACTGCGGCAAAAGCCAGAGAAGCTGCCCGTCGTGCAAAGGATCTGGTTCTCCGCAAAGGGCTATTGGATGGTTTTACCCTCCCCGGGAAGCTGGCTGAGTGTTCCGAGAGGGACCCATCTCAGTGTGAACTCTTCCTGGTGGAAGGGGATTCTGCCGGTGGCTCAGCAAAACAGGGGAGGGACCGCCGCTTTCAGGCGATACTACCGCTCAAGGGCAAGATACTTAATGTAGAGAAGGCCTCCTTTGACAAGATGTTGGCACATGAGGAGATACGTGCCTTGATCACCAGCCTGGGCACTGGGATAGCTGACCAACTTGATCTATCGAAGCTGAGGTACCACCGGATAATCATCATGACTGATGCTGATGTCGACGGTTCACATATACGCACCCTCTTGCTTACCTTCTTCTTCCGAAACATGGGAGATATGATTGGCAGGGGACATTTGTTCATTGCACAGCCGCCACTATATCGGCTTCAGGCTGGGAAGGAACAATTCTGGCTCTATTCGGATAAGGAAAAGGATGATCTGCTTCAGAAACTGAAGAACAAGAAGACGGATATACAGCGCTACAAAGGACTAGGAGAGATGAGCCCGGAGCAGCTGTGGCAGACTACTATGAATCCCAGCACCAGGACAATGCTCCAGGTCAAGGTAGAGGATGCTGCCAAGGCAGACGAGGTCTTCCATATGCTGATGGGAGAAGAAGTGCCTCCCCGCAAAGCCTTTATCCAAGCCCATGCCAAGAATGTAAGGAATCTGGATATTTAGAATCTTCTATTCGGGGCTGTTGTTGTAAGCGAGATTATCTCCTCACTGATTTGAATCTGATATCCCCTGTCCTATGTCTGTGACATAGAATCATCTTCTTACCTGGTCTGATTCCTCCATTATTGTGGGTACGGCGCCCGCGAAGCCGCTTTTTGTGTACCCCTCTGCTTTGACTTATAATCTCGGAGAGAGTCGATCCCCTGTGCACATATCCAAGATAATCCTGCAAAGCAATGAGAGTAGGGCTTGCCACTATGATTTCCACTGAAGAAAAGCTCTGTCATTTGAAGGAGCTGCTGTCACAGTTAGAAAGCGTTGTGGTGGCATATTCAGGTGGAGTGGATAGCACCCTTCTCCTCAAGTTATGCCGGGATGTCCTGGGAGAGAAAGTGCTGGCTGTGACAGCGAGTTCTCCGATCTATCCTTCACAGGAACTGGTCAAGGCGATGGAGATAGCTAAATCTTTTCAGTGAGACTTCTTATTATTGAGACCAATGAGCTAGAGAACCCTAACTTTGCAGCCAATCCCCTTGAGCGATGCTACTATTGTAAGCTGGAGCTTTTCGGTGAGCTTAAGAAGTTGGCCACAGCGCAGGGGATGAAGAATGTAGTTGATGGTTCAAACTATGATGACCTGAGTGACCATCGTCCTGGTACACGCGCTGCTGCCGGGTTGGGGATACGGCATCCGCTTCAGGAAGCTCAGCTCACCAAGGAGGAGATAAGATTCCTGTCAAGAGAGACAGGATTGCCTAATTGGAGCAAGCCATCCCTTGCCTGTCTGGCCTCACGGTTTCCCTACGGCACTTCTATTACTAGGCGAGACTTGGCGACGATAGATGAGGCAGAGACCTTCCTTCACAGTCTGGGTGTCGGCCAATTACGTGTTCGCCATTATGGCAAAACTGCGAGGATCGAGGTGGAACTTCAAGATATGGGAGTCTTGCTTAATGAACTCAACCGGCAGCGCATTCTGAGCCATTTTCGTGAGTTGGGTTATGTTTACATTACCCTTGACTTGGCCGGATACCGCAGTGGCAGTATGAATGAAGGATTATCTCTGTGAATGCTGAGCAGCTACGACGGTTATTGAAAAAGGTGAAGTCTGGCGATCTAAAAGTAGAGGAGGCGTTAGATCAGCTTAGATTCTTACCCTATGAGGATATCGGTTTTGCCAAACTTGATCACCATCGTTCGCTCAGAAAAGGCTTTCCGGAGGTAATCCTCTGCCAGGGGAAGACTGTGGAACAGGTGGCAGGGATTATAGAACACTTCTTGCCGATCGGCAGAGACTATCCTGGCAACCAAGGCTGCTCCCGAGATATTTGCGGCGGTTCGAGAATTGGCGCCTGAAGCCCGCTATTACCAGTTGGCGAGTTTGATTGTAATAGGAGGGCAAGTTGCCACTTCAAGAGGGGAGTTTATTTTAGTAGTCACTGCGGGCACAGCAGATATACCGGTGGCGGAGGAGGCAGCCATAACTGCTGAGGCTATGGGCAATCGCGTTGAGCGGCTCTATGATGTGGGGGTGGCAGGCTTGCATCGTCTACTGGATCACAAGAGGGAGCTTTTTAAGGCCAATGTGATTATTGCTGTGGCAGGCATGGAAGGGGCACTGGCCAGTATTGTTTCAGGTATGGTGGATAGGCCAGTCATTGCTGTCCCTACCAGTGTTGGGTATGGAGCAAGCTTCCAGGGTCTGGCTGCGCTTCTGGGTATGCTGAATACCTGTGCTCCTGGGGTGGCTGTGGTCAATATTGACAACGGGTTTGGGGCAGGATATCTGGCCAGTATTATCAATCGGCGGAGGAAGAGAGGGAGATGAAAGCGGCCTACTGTGACTGTTTTTCGGGTATCAGTGGGAATATGATCCTGGGAGCGTTAATAGACCTGGGGCTGGATATCGAGGAGTTAAGAGCGAGGCTGAGCTGCTTACCTCTGGGGGATACCATATAGATGCTGTAGTCAGCATGGTTCCGGAGTATGAGGACTGCAGGAAGGCAGCGAAAACGCACAACGTGCCCATCAGCCAGGTCTATGCTGAAGTTCAGGAGGCTTGGAAAGGGCTGAGTATTTCTGAGGAGTGAGGAATGTCAGAAGTATTCTTTTTTGATTATGCCAGGGGGAAGAGCATTCTATCGGGAATGGAAGACCTCTGCAAGGAATCAGGAGTTATTGAACATATTCCGAGAGGTAGCTCGGTAGCCATAAAGCTGCACATGGGAGAACTGGGGAATGTAAGCTACCTCAGGCCGATCTTCGTACGGGAGGTGGTAGATCTGGTGAAGAAAAAAGGCGGAAAGCCATTTGTCACCGATACGGTAGCTCTTTACCCCGGAGGGAGAGATAACAAAAGGAAATATCTGGCAACGGCGGCGTCTAACGGCTACGTTGAGGAAAGCGTTGGGGCACCCATAGTCATAGCCGATGGCGATGGGTATGATGGTATTCCTGCTTCAGTGGGTGATGCTATTGAAGGCTGTGAATTAAGAGAGGTTAAGATAGCTGCTAAGATTTATGATGCTGATTTCCTGCTGGTCTTATCTCATGTGAAAGGTCATATGATCACTGGCTTTGGTGGAGCGGTGAAGAATCTTGGCATGGGCTGTGTAATTAAGGAAGCGAAGAAAGATCAGCATAGGGTAAATCCTGTCTTGTTTGACGAGTCCAAGTGTGGTGGATGTGAGGCTTGCATTGAAGTGTGTCCATCGGAAGCCTTGAACATGCATGAAGGTAAGCCAAGGCGAGACCCTGAGAAGTGCATCTACTGTAGCTCCTGCCTTTTCGGATGCGATTCCGGTGCTTTTTTCTGGGAGCGGACTAACAAAGAGAGGTTTCAGGTATATCTGGCCCACGCTGCTTCGGCTGTAATGCATAGATTCAGGGGTAGAATAGGGTTTCTGAACTTTGTCCAGGATGTGACCTCATACTGTGATTGCGCTGCACCTGCAGGCAAAGCACTGGTTTCAGATATAGGTATACTTGCCTCCTTAGACCCAATAAGTATAGACAAGGCCTCCCTGGACCTGATAGATAAGGTTCCTCTGTCCCGTACTCTCATGTCTCTGAGACCACCCGATAAGATGGGCAGGCTGCACAACGTAGATAGTCTGGTGCAGCTAAGAGTGGCAGAGAGACTAAGGTTGGGGAGTATGGAATATCGTTTGATTGATACTGCCAGGTAATTGCAGCGCTCGGTTATCCCCACTAGACCATAGCAGACAGTTCTCCAGAATCATCACTTCATTCAGGATTGTAAAAAGCGTTGCGAGTCAAACTCCAACCGACAATGAAGGCTTGCTGTAGACATGGTTCCTGTGATAATCTGAGCTTCATTGGAAGCTCTAGTCGAATCTAAGAGCGGAGTTGTATCTTTGATATTACTGCGGAGATTGGGGAGATTGGTTTGAGTTGACTGCGTCGTCGTAGAGATTGACGAGTTTGCTGCGATATTATGGAGAGAGGTCTAAACTATGGAATATCGACGAGAGCTTCTAAAAGGAAACACTGAAACCATACTTCTTTCTTTGTTGAAGGACCAGCCGATGTATGGTTACCAGATCATCAAAGAATTGGAGAGAAGGAGCCAGGGTTACTTCAAGTTCAGAGAGGGTACACTATATCCGGCGTTGCATCGATTGGAAACATCCGGTCTGGTTAGAGGTAGCTGGGAACGGCTTCCCTCCGGCAAGGAGCGGAGGTATTATCACCTGACCGAAAGGGGACTGGAATTCCTGGAGACAAAGATATCTGAGTGGCTAGGTTTTTCCTCAGCAGTGAATCTGGTTATGCAACCAACAGCCAGCTGACGAATCAAAGTAATGGAGTTAGTAGAACCTAAAAAGTGCCTCAATAGGGCTAGGGCATACCTCAAGCTTGATCCCTCTTCAGAAAAGGAAATCCTCTCCGAGTTGTACACCCATTTTGAAGACCGAGTAGAGGAACTGAAGGAGTCAGGATTATCAGAGGAAGAAGCAATCCGGATAGCGGCCCGGGACTTTGGATCATTGAAAGCTGTAGCGGGTGAATTAAATGAGGTGCATAGCAATAGTAATTGGCCACAAGCACTAATGTCTGCTCTGCCCCATGTCCTGTTTTCGCTACTGTTTGCTTTTCGTCAGTGGTCAAACCTTGGCTGGCTATCGGTTATCCTTTTGTCTGTAGTTGGTGTATTGATCTATGGGTGGCGACATGGTAGACCTACCTGGTTTTTCACATGGCTGGGTTATGCCTTGATGCCGCTGCTGGCAGTAGGTTTAGTTATTCTAGAGCGGGCATTAGGCCGTGATAACATTGCCGGATCCTGGTGGCTATGGTTGGCTGTTGTAGTCTATTTCTTTGTAGTTGGCCTCCTGTGTGTTCTCATAGTACTACGAACGTTGAAACGTGATTGGTTACTTGGCTCATTGACGATCCTGCCGTTGTTGGCTGTGGTTGGCTGGTTTTTAACGGCGCAATGGAAACAGGAGCTATTTCAGAGTGATGGCGGATCGCTTTCCGGCTTGGAGCCTTGGATAGCCTTAAGTTTCTTCACTCTGGCTGGTATTGTGATCCTCTTCACACGTCTAAAGAAAAGGTGGCTTAAGGCTGGGGCTTTGCTGGCTGCCGGCTTTGTCATTCTGATTATGATGACTTCCTCCAGCGGTGGAAGTATTGGCTTCCTCGGTTTTGTTGTCTTGTTGTTAGTAGCTCTCCTCGTTCTTCTTGGGCCGGCGCTGCTGGACTGCAAGATAGGGCACCAAGAGACTGAGCAGTGGGAGGATTTTTTTGAAAGACATTCTTATAAATAGCTATATAGATATCGATTAAGGACTGTTGATATGCATATTATGTGGACAGCACTATGGATTATCGGTGCTTACCTGTGTGCAGCCATACCTGTGGTCTATCTCATAGGAAGGATGCGGGGTGTTGATCTATCAAAAGAAGAAGATATGCATATCAGCCTGTGGCGAAAGGTGGGGCGCTCTGAGGGGTTCGTAGGTCTTGCCTGGGATGTTGCCAAAGGTGGTATTGCTGTAGTTGTAGTTGATAGGGTTTTTCATCTGGGGCCGGGTGTGGTGGCTGGGGTGGGGCTGGCAGTGATAGTGGGAGAGATGTGGTCTGTATTCCTCAAGTTCAGGGGAGAGAAGTCGAACACTACTGGCCTGGGTATGGCGGCGGCATTGGCTTATCAGGCGATACCTTTCCTGCTGGTTCCAATAATAATCGGGGTCATAGTAAGAACCTTGCCCAGATTTCTAGATCGAAGGCGGACACTGGACGAGCGTCTCAAGTTCGGCGGTCCCCCCAGCTTCAGCCTTCCTCTGGGTATGCTTGCTGGGTTTGCCTTGTTTCCGGTGGGGTGCTGGACCATGGGTTTGCCATGGGAAACGATTGCCGCTGGCATTACACTGTTTGCCCTGATAGCAATCAAGAGGTTAACGGCTGGTCTTACGGATGACTTGAAGATAGGCGGAAACAAGTTGAGCATCCTGCTTAATCGGTTTCTGTTCGATCGCAGCTTTCTATAGGTGTTCTCCCCTGTCGCCTGTCGATTGCATTTGCTGACCGCTTGCCTAGCACTGTCCCCGATCATTTCAAAAGATCTTGAAATGCCATATAATTTGCTCCGATGAGCAGAAATCAAGTAGCCGATGATGTTCGGCTGCTGAAGGAGAGCCTGGGAGAATTGCCGGAGCCTGTGGTCAGGCCTGCCCTGGTTGTGGTCAGCGGACTACCTGGAACAGGTAAGTCATATTTTTGTCGTCGGCTGTCTGAGAGAGTCCCTCTGGCGATCTTGGAAAGTGATAGCCTGCGCAAAGTAATGTTTCCATCTCCCTGCTACAGTAGGGAGGAGAGTCTGCATCTGTTCCAGACTGTGTACAAGCTTCTGGAGGGATTGCTGAGGGAGGGGATAACGTTGGCTCTGGATGCTACCAATCTGGAAGAGCATCACCGTGAGCGTCTGTACTATATTGCTGATCAGGCCGGAGCGAAGCTGATCATGGTGCGAGTCGATGCCCCTCCAGAGGTGGTATATCAACGCTTGGAGGGCCGTTTAAGAAGGGCAGATCCGTCAGACCATTCAGAGGCTGATTGGGAAGTTTATAATAAAATGAGGTTCTCTGCTGAGAGGATAGGCCGTAATCATTTTACAGTGGACACCTCAAAGGATATCGCTCCAATAGTAGATAAGATCGTGCACCTCATAGATCAGTAGCCCCTGTTGAGAAAGGAGGACGACCCTGGATCTCAAGGTAGTACTTGGTGATGTCACCAAGATTGAAGTTGATGCCATTGTGGTAAATATTTTTGAAGGGATTCTGCAACCTAGCGGCGCTACTGGAGTTGTAGACAAGGCGCTTGATGGGGCTATTAGCCAGCTTATTGCCAGTGGCGAAATCAAGGGTAAACTCAGCGAGTATACTCTTATTCATACCCTGGGCAGGATTCCGGCCAGGCGGGTAATAGTCGCTGGCCTGGGGAAGCAACCCCAACTGACCTTGGATAGGATCAGGCGTGTGACTGCCGAGGTATGCCGTTATGCAAAGGGAAAGGGGATAAAGAGGATAGCCACCATTGCTCATGGGGCGGGGGTAGGCAGCATTGAGCCGGACAAGGCTGCTCAGGCCATAGCTGAAGGAAGCATCCTAGGCCTCTATACCTTCCGGAGGCACGTTTCCAAGGAGCCTGATAATGGCCGGATTGAGGAAATTCTGATTATAGAAAGGGATGAGGGCAAAGTCGCTCAACTGGAGAGAGGCTGCATAACTGGCAGGGTAATTGCTGAGGCTGTAACCTTTGCGCGGGACATGATCAATGAGCCAGCCAACTTTATGACCCCCAGCGATATGGCGGACATAGCCAGAAAGATGGCCGTTGAACTGGGTCTCCAATGTACTGTTCTAGAGAAAGAGCAGATGCAGGAAATGGGGATGGGGGCATTGCTGGGTGTGGCTCAAGGGAGCCATCAACTCCCGAAATTCGTAGTGCTGCAGTATAAAGGCAATAGTTCCTCTCAGAGGACGGTAGGTTTGGTGGGCAAGGGGATAACATTTGATTCAGGGGGGATCTCAATCAAGCCGGCAGAAGATATGGGTGAAATGAAGGGCGATATGGCAGGAGGGGCTACGGTCATGGCTGTTCTACAGGCGCTGGGGCGGATGAAACCAAGAATCAATGTCACTGCTTTCATACCGGCTACAGAGAACCTGCCTAGCGGGAAGGCTCTCAAGCCTGGTGATGTAATTCAAGCCATGAACGGTAAGACTATCGAGATAATCAGCACAGACGCTGAGGGAAGGCTGATTCTAGCCGATGCGCTATCGTATGCTGATAGATCGGGTCTTTCTCCTATATTGGATGTGGCTACCTTAACCGGTGCCTGCCGCGTGGCTTTGGGAGATATAGCTACTGGTGCGTTCACGAATGATGAGAAATTGTTGAATAAGGTGATCAAAGCGGCAGAGGAAGCAGGCGAGCATCTCTGGCAGATGCCGATGTATGAAGAGTATAAGGAACAAAACAAGAGTGAGGTGGCTGATATCAAGAACAGCGGGGGAAGATACGGAGGTGCTATTACCGCAGCCCAGTTCCTGAGTGAATTTGTCGGTGATACCCCCTGGGTTCATCTGGATATAGCAGGCACTTCCTATACCAGTAAAGAGAAGGGTTATGTGGTGAAGGGGGCAACAGGGGCGACAGTACGGACTCTAATCAATCTTGTCCTTGCTTTAGCTGCCGAGTGAGCCTGGTAGTGTATTCTAGGTTGGATGATACATCATCGGTAATCTCCGACATGCTTGTCCTTGGTAATGTTGATATGAGGAAGATGCAAAGGCGTGCTTTGCTCGCAGATTCTACCGGGAGGTGAGAATCATGAAGATCAAGTGGCTGGGACATGCTGCATTCCTGGTAAGCTCGGATACGGGTGTTAAGATAGTCTGTGATCCCTATTCCTTAGGAGGAGGAATCAATTATGGGCAGATACAGGAATCGGCTGATGTAGTAACGGTGAGCCACAAGCATCACGACCATGATAATGTGGCGGGTGTGAAAGGGAAACCAGATGTGGTTGATACTCCTGGAAGCAGGAATGTAAGGGGGATAGACTTCAAAGGGATTGCCAGCTATCACGATCGGAGTGAAAGGAAAACAGCGAGGAGAAAACACAATCTTCTGTTTTGCTGTGGATGGAGTAAGGGTATGTCACCTGGGCGATCTGGGGCACGAGCTCGATAGCAACCAGATGGCAGAGATTGGGAATGTGGATGTCTTGCTTGTGCCTGTAGGAGGCTTCTATACTATCGATGCTAAGGAAGCGACGAAGGTCTGCGAAAAGCTGAAACCCAGACTGGTCATTCCTATGCATTACAAGACTGACAAGAGTAGCTATCCCATAGCTGGGGTGGATGATTTCTTGAAGGGCAGGAAGAATGTACGCCGGTTGGGTGTCAGCGAGATTGAGATCAAGAAGGAACAACTACCTGCCATTATGGAGACTTTGGTACTGGAACATGCACTATGAGAAGTCGCTGGGCATGCCTGCCTATGGATAACTGTTAGCTGTTGCTAATCGATTACACTGAGGGATCATATTGTGAAGATAATCTATAACATAGCGGATGCCAAGGCCAACCTGCTAGGGCGCACTCCCCTGGAGTTACAGGAAGTCTCTCCGGGTTTGAAACTGAAGTTAAGGGAGGTCTTTGGTGAGGAGCTTACTCTGCAGGAGGCTGTAGGGCGCATTATTGCTGAGGTTCGCGCAAGGGGTGATAGGGCGCTCTTTGATTATGGCAGGCGGATCGATGGGGTTAAACTGGCTGCTCTTGAAGTAAGGCCCGAGGAAATTGCTCAGGCACGCAGTAAGGTGGGGAGTGAGCTTCTGTCCGCGCTGGAGCTGGCTGCACAAAGGATCAAGTCTTTCCACCTGAACTGTAAGCGCCAGAGCTGGGTTGATTTTGCCGAAGGCGGCCTGGGACAGTGGATTCGCCCGCTTGGGAAAGTAGGCATCTATGTCCCTGGAGGCAGAGCTTCCTATCCTTCAACTGTGCTGATGACTGCCATACCAGCGAGGGTGGCTGGAGTGAATGAGGTCATAGTCACCACCCCTCCAGGGCAGGATGGAGTATCTCCAGCGACGCTGGTTGCTGCCGAACTTGCTGAGGTGGACCGTGTTTTCAAGATTGGCGGTGCTCAGGCTATTGCTGCTCTGGCCTTTGGGACTCAAACGGTTCCCAGAGTGGACAAAATATGCGGTCCAGGGAACATCTTTGTGCAGTTGGCAAAGAGAATGGTCTATGGCATGGTTGATGTTGACGGGTTCTACGGGCCCACCGAGACAATCATTCTGGCGGATGAGAGTGCTAATCCTGCAATTTGTGCTGCTGATCTCCTGGCTCAAGCAGAGCATGACGTGCTGGCCTCTGCCATTTTGATTACTACTTCGGCAGAGCTGGCAACGCGGGTGAACCATGAGGTGGAAAAGCAACTGGTCGAACTGGACAGACAGGAGATCATCACTGCTTCATTGGAAAGTAAGGGCGGCATAGTAGTGGTTGACGACATGGAACAGGCGGCAGAGTTGATTAATGACTATGCTCCGGAGCACCTCTCTCTAATGGTCAAAGATGCGTGGTCTTGTGCGGAGAAGATGAGGAATGCCGGGGGGATCTTCATAGGTGAGGACTCCCCCGAGGTTGTGGGTGATTATGTTGCCGGGCCGAGCCATGTAATGCCTACCGGGGGCACTGCCCGTTTTGGTTCTCCCCTTACAGTAGACGATTTTCTCAAGGTAACCAGTGTGATAGCCATAGATGGTAAGGCATTGAGATCAATAGGTCCGGCGGCGGCAAACATTGCGAAGGCTGAGGGACTCGATGCACATGCGAGAGCGGTAAAGATAAGGTTGACTAGACGTATAAGGAAGAGGAAATAGATATGGTATCTCCAGTGGAAGAAAGAAAAGATGTGGTCGGTGTTCGTTTTCAGCGATCCGGAAAGGTTTATTACTTTGCCCCTGCAGGAGTCGACACGGAGGTCAATGACCGTGTGGTCGTGGAGACCGAGCGTGGCCATAAGATAGGCAGAGTGGTCATCGCGCCAAAGCAGGTACTGGCCAGTGAGCTAACCGAACCGCTGAAACCAGTGCTGCGTAAGGCAATCCCTGAAGACGTGGAACAGCAGGAAAAGGGACGCGAGAAGGAGCAGCAAGCTCTGGCCAAGTGCGCCGAGCTGGCAAGCAAGCTCAATTTGCCAATTAAGCTTCGCGGTGCCGAAAGCAATTTGGATTGTAGCTACGTTACCATTTTCTTCAGTGCAGAGGGGAGAGTTGACTTCCGACAGCTGGTGAGAGATCTGGCCAGTGCTCTTAAGATGCGTGTTGAGCTTCACCAGATAGGACCCAGAGATGAAGCTAAACTAATGGGGGGGATTGGCAGATGCGGTTATCCTCTGTGCTGTACAACTTTCTTGACTGAATTCAACCCCCTTTCTATCAGGACTGCCAAGGAGCAAGGCCTTTCTTTAGAGCCAGCAAAGGTATCTGGTGCCTGTGGACGCTTGCTCTGCTGCCTTGGTTATGAGGCCGCGTATTATCGGTCGATGAAGGAAAAACTGCCTCCCATAGGTCAGCCGGTGGTCACGCCCGTGGGTGAGGGGATTGTAACCGGCGTAAACGTTTTGAAGGAGACAGTAACAGTAGAGCTGGAGAGTCAGGCAACGGTCGAATTACCTGCTGCCGAAGTGATACGGAAGGAATCTGGGGAACCGACGAGGAAGAAAGGGCAAAAGCCCTCCAAACCCTAGTTTGCTGCTGGAAGGAACTTCTGCCATTCTTTGTGTCCGCGAAGGTGTTGATAAGGGATGGAGAAGGTGGTGGGTGGTGGTGGGATAGGGTGGTGAATGAGCTTCATCCCCGCTTGGGTGGGTGTTCGCCCGGCCTTTCTCAGATTGCAGGAAAAGCAACTGCTGACTACGTTTCCCCAATCGTGAGTGCCCCCCTGGCTGCGCGGCATAACATGGTCCAGGGTTAAATCCTTGATCTCACGTCCACAGTATTGGCAGGTATATTTGTCACGGTTGAATACCTCGAAACGCGTCAGCTTTTTCTGCAAACGAGGACGTCTGACAAATTGCGTGAGACGGACTACTGAGGGTATAGGAAACGAACTACTGATAGCATGTATCTCGCCTCGGCCATTTTCGATTACCTCGGCCTTGCGGTTAATGATCAGGATTACTGCACGTCGGACCCGGCAAATGTTGAGGGGTTCATAGTCCTGATTTAGGACGAGAACCGGAGTATTTATGATGTCCACAGCACTTCCTCAATAGAGCTGTTCAAACTCCTGGAGTATTTTGATGGATTTACTCTACTGCCATGATAGGGCATTTCCCCCGCCTTCAAAACTGATTCATTCTACTTGAAGAGATGTCCCAGTGCAACTGTTCTTCGATCTAATGCTATTGGACAGAAAGGTGTGCAACTGATGATATGAGAACCGCACGTTCCGGGAGAGCCTGCGATTCCAAGAGACATCCGGCTCACACTCTCGGTTGGTGACATATACGAAGGTCTACTGCCATGCTGTCTCTGTATGGCTTTGCAGTCTTGAATCTGTGACGTCTGCTGATGTAAGATCATGTGCTGTGACAATTGTGAGTCCCCTGTGGGGTGATTATCCCGCTTTCGTCAGAGGTTTCCTTCATCTAGCTTCTCCTCATCGATAGAAAGTGCGTGAAAGTATAGCGGATCGTCTTTCTCTGCTTCTGAATGAATCATAAAGGGACTGGCATCAATTTGGAAAAGAAGAACTGGTACAGCCTGACAGCAGAAGAAACCATCAAAAACTTGAGTTCAAGCCTGCAGGGTTTGAGCCCTGAAGAAGTGCAGCGCCGGCTAGCTCAGTTTGGTCCTAATGAGCTGGTGGAAAAGAAACGCGTTGCCGCATGGATGATGTTCTTGGAGCAATTCAAAAGCTTCCTGATCATTATCCTACTCGTTGCGGTGGTCTTGTCTGCTATCAGAGGTGAGGTGGGCAACGCAATTGTTATTCTGGCTATTGTGGTTTTTGCGACTCTTCTGGGCTTTATTCAGGAGTACCGGGCGGAGCGGGCGATGGACGCCCTTAAGAAAATGGCTGCACCTACAGCAACTGTGCTAAGAGATGGGCGGGAAACAGAAGTTCCTGCCAGAGAATTGGTGCCCGGGGACATATTTCTCCTCAGTACTGGTGATCGGATACCGGCCGATGCCCGACTCGTTCAGGCCATCAACCTCAAGACGGACGAAGCGCCTCTGACTGGAGAAAGTATCCCCGTAGAGAAAACGACCGCAACCTTGCCGGGCGAATTGAACGTGGGTGAAAGAGACAACATGGTATTTGCCGGAACGGTGGTTGTTTATGGCCGGGGCATGGCTATTGTCACTGCCACTGGCATGACTACCGAGTTCGGCAAGATTGCTGCTATGCTGCAGGAAGTCAAGACGGAGGAGACTCCACTCCAGGCTAATCTCGATCGCATCGGGAAGTGGATAGGCATTGGGGCCTTGGTCTTGAGCGCTGTGTTGGCCGGAGTCGGGATTTGGCGGGGACAAGGAGTTGCCGAGATGTTCCTCTGGGGCATAAGCCTGGCTGTGGCTGTTGTCCCTGAAGCGCTGCCTGCTGTGGTTACCATCTGCCTGTCACTGGGGGTCCGTAGGATGCTGCGGCGCCATGCCCTGGTGAGGAAGATGGCAGCAGTGGAAACCCTGGGCTGCACCACATTCATTTGTTCCGATAAGACCGGTACGCTTACCCAGAACCAGATGACGGTGCGCCGTCTTCATGTGGGTGGCAGATTCATTGACGTCACTGGGATCGGTTACGAACCTAAAGGGGAATTCCATCATGACGGCATCTCTCTCAACCCTGATCAATCCACGGGTTTGCAGATGTTGCTCCATATAAGTGCTCAATGCAACGACGCTTCTTTGGCCTCGGTCAATGACGCATGGCATATCAATGGCGATCCCACAGAGGGTGCTCTGGTGACATTAGCTGCTAAGGCTGGTTTATGGCAACAAGACCTTAACAAACAATTCCCTCGCCTTCATGAAATCCCCTTTTCTTCCGAGACAAAAAGGATGACCACAATTCACCAGACACCAGCAGGTGGGGTTGCTTATTCCAAAGGGGCACCGGAGTCAATTCTGGATTCTTGCAGCCATATCTACATTGACGATCAGGAAAGGGCACTTACCAGGGAGGATAAGGATAGTATACTTTCTATAGCCCAAGTGATGGCAGGTGAAGCCCTGCGGGTCTTAGGCATGGCCTACAAGCGACTCCCTGATACGGAAGCGGGCGGAACAGTGGAAAGGGATATGGTCTTTGTCGGTCTGATTGGAATGATTGACCCGCCGCGAGAAGAAGTCAGGGATGCGATAAAACTCTGCGACGAAGCAGGCATAAAGTCAGTGATGATAACTGGTGACCATAAACTGACTGCTGTTGCCATCGCGAAGGAATTGGGTTTGTTTAAGGGGGGTGTTGTCCTTAGCGGCACTGAGATGGATGGCTTGAGCGATACAGAATTTGAATCTTTGGTAGAAAAAATAGAGGTCTATGCCCGGGTTTCGGCTGCCCATAAGCTGCGCGTTATCGAAGCCTTGCACAAGAGAGGCCATGTGGTGGCTATGACCGGAGACGGGGTGAATGATGCCCCAGCTTTAAAGCAAGCTGACATCGGAGTGGCTATGGGGATTACCGGTACCGATGTTACCAAGGAAGCAGCAGCTATGGTGCTCACCGATGACAACTTCGCCTCTATTGTGGCGGCAGTAGAGGAAGGAAGAGGCGTAGTTGATAACATTAAGAAGTATCTCATGTATCTTTTCTCCGGTAACATGGGAGAGGTACTGGCATTGGCGATTGCACTTCTGGCAGGGACACTCCTTGGGTTGTCAGCTAACGATTTGCCTCTCGTGGCAGCGCAGATCCTATTCATAAACCTGATCGGGGATGGATTGGCAGCCGTTGCTCTAGCAGTGGATCCGCCAACGCCCGACCTCATGAAACAACGGCCTTTGCAGCTGAAGGATGTGATCTTTTCCCGCTCCGTACTCGGGTTTACTGCTGGCAGTGCGATATGGACAGGCGGGGTAACACTGGGCAGTTTCCTCTGGGCAATCCATTCGGGAAGGAGCTTGGTTGAGGCACAGTGCATATGCTTTGTCACCCTGTTACTTACCAGACTGGTACATGCCTTCAATTCGCGTTCCGAAAAGCGCTCTCTGTTTGAAATCGGTCCTTTTACCAATAAATGGCTATGGGCGGCAGTAGGACTCTCCCTTGTACTAACAATGCTCGTCATCTACGTACCACCTCTGCAGAGTCTATTCAGGACTTTCTCGATGACAGCGAGGGACTGGGGGGTGTGCTTGGGATTTGCCTTAACGATTCTAGTGGCAGTGGAGGTAGCCAAGGTCCTCCGGCGGTGGCGGGAGAGACGGTTATCCTGAGCGTGCGACCATCGCCTCTGGGGGAGTTGATCTGGTGTGTAAGAAATGGCTCCCCGAGTAGGATTCGAACCTACAACCTAGCGGTTAACAGCCGCCCGCTCTACCATTGAGCTATCGGGGAATCTTACTGGAGGCATATTTTACACTAATTTCAGCGCCTGTGAAAGTGCGCTGTGGGCAAGTGTCTTTTATATGGGGTGGAGTGGGGACAGTGGATTCCCATAGTGGGGAGAAGTGGTGGTTTCAGTTGCGCTCCTCTATCTGCAATCCAAATTCTGGCTTATGCGAAAACGGGGAATGGGAGAAGGTGCCACTTCCGCGATTCGGGCGGGCCACTCGCTTATTTCGATCCCAGTAGAAAGCGTCCACATCCAAGAGCGAAAGAGTAGATATGTCGAAATGTTGTTGTTCCTTGCCGTACAGGGCAGTCAGCACATCGAGTTCCAGCAATCGCAGTTCCCGATATGCAATCACCAGAGAAATTTCCGCAACCGCAGGCTGGGTCGAAGAATCGCAATTTGGCCAATTTTTGGTGAAACTGTTTGAGTTGATTCTTGTTGGTCTTGATCTTCTCGAATTCCGCACGCAGATCATCGAGAAACAACGAGCGAACGACTTTCATGATATCGCCGCTCACTGGTATATGCCCGCCTATCTGCCGCCGCTCGCGGCTCCATAATCCCTTGAAAAAGAGAACCAAAAATGGCGGGTAGATCCTGACCAGTCGAAGAGGTGCATTGCTCCAAGGCAATATACATATTACGGTTGAAGTCGGCGAATCCCAAATGCTCAGAAAAAAGTTCACCGTTCACATAAGGAAAGGCGGCCAGCGTTTCATCGAGATTCTTCTGCCTTTTCTCCGGCGGAGTGTTAAGCACCGCGAACAAATGCGACAATTGCGGTCCCAGATCGCTTCCATCCGGCTTGGTTCGATCTTGAGAGAGTCTAATCATCGCGCTCGAAATCCCAGTATCTTCGGCAAAAAGGCAAAAGAGAATGCGCACGAAAAAACGTTCGAGTTCGTGGCCGCTGTAGCCGCCATCTTCCAAGGCGTCGTGCAGGGCATCCATGTAACCGACGGCTTGAATGTTGA
>CAVRFM010000023.1:0-97881 GCA_963720375.1 uncultured Chloroflexia bacterium
TGGTGCCTGTGATCGTGCAGGTGCTGGTGACGGTGCACAAGTTCCTTGTGCCTGTGGGAGTGTTCATGGACAAGGTTAGTCCGGAGGAGGAAATCAGGATTGGAAAGGAACTCCTCCGGCTTCCCATCGGCCACGAGGCCATGGTCGGCCCCCAGGACAATCACGCGGGTCGCCAGCTCCTCCACAGTGTCCAGGTCTTGAGTGCTGAAGACCAGGCTTTTGCCTTCATCCGCCCAGTCTATCAGAAAATCAATGAGATTCCCCTGGCTCCACGGATCCAGTCCGGTCGTAGGCTCGTCAAGGAGAAGGACCTGGGGATGCAGAGAAAGCACGGAAGCCAGGGCTACCTTCTTCTTCTCTCCGCCGGAGAGGCGATAAGGGGGCCGCTCCCGGAGATGGGCGATGTTCAGCAGTTTCAAGGCCTCCGAACCTCTGGATACCACTTCATCCTTTGGAATTCCCAACTGAAGGGGACCGAAGATAACTTCATCCCAGACGGTGGGAGAAAAAAGCTGCACATCCGGGTCCTGAAATACCAGCCCCACCCTGCGGCGGAATTCCAGAACAAAAGGCCCGTCTCTCAGTGCCTTTTCGGAAAGAGGCTTCCCGAAAGCCAGCAACTGTCCGCCCGTGGGGAAGATCAGTCCGTCCAGGAGTTTGAGCAGAGTGCTCTTGCCCGAGCCGTTAGCCCCCAAAAGGGCTACCAGTTCCCCCGGGCCAATGGTCAGGTTCAGTTGCCTCAAGGCTGCAATATTGCCGGGATAATCATAGTCCAGGTCTCTTGCCTCAAATATATGCTCTGCGTCCGGTGTCATCATAGCCTGTTACTCCATAATAAGACTGATGCTGCGGCCAGGGCAAATGCGACCCACAAGAAGTCCCGCCGCCTCAGGCTGAGGTCATTCAGTGCCAGTCCCTCGTCCCGGTAGCCCCGGGAAAGCATGGCGAGATATACCTCCTCGCTCAGGTGATGTGACTTGGCCATGGTTGTGCCCAGCGCTTGGCCCAGCCAACGCCGGTTTTCCTTTCCGGATAAGGTACCCAGGGTGCGGCTTCGCCGGGCCAGGAACATCGAGTTGGCAGTGTGGAGCAGGAGGAAGATGTAGCGGTAGGTCATGCCCAGGACGGCTACGAAAAGCGAGGGCACACGAAACCAGCGCAGTGCTGCCAGGATGTTCGTCCAGCGGGTGGTGAGAATGAGGAGTATCCCAAAGGACAGGGAGTCCGTCACCCTGAGGACGAGGAGACCTGCGGTGCGGGCTCCCTGCTCGGTGATGATGGCCTTGCTGCCCACGGTTACCAGAGGCGCTCCCGGGGTAATGAAAAGGGCCGGTATGGCAATCACTGCGGTAAAGATAGGGATGAAGATCAGAATGCGCTTGAGGAAAACCCCCAGGGGTATCTTGGATAGCAGGGCTAAGGCCAGGACAAGGACAAATACGGCGGCGAGTATCGGCAGACTCCGGGCCAGACCTACAACGACAATGAAAAGCACGAAGGTCGCCACCTTGACCCGGGCATCCAGTCCCTGGAGCAATCCCGGGGCGCGGCACAGGTCTTCGGCCGACATCACGGATTCCAGGAGATGGGTGATGCTGGAGATATTCCTGGATAGAAAATCTTCGCTCTTCACCCCTGGAGCTGTCCGTTCTGATGGCGGCTGTTTCTGCGGCGAGTCTTTGCCTTTGCGGGTGAGCATCCGGCCAAGCAGCCAGAGCAGGAGAGCTACCAGAGCAATACCTACGAACGCGGACAGGATATAGCCGATGACGGCTCCCATCCTGGGAAAGCCGTAGTCCGGCAGTGGAGCCGGCCACCAATCGGCAAATCTCTGCATTCCGCTGGGTATGAAGCCCAGCCCCAGGTTCTTCAGTTCGTCTACCCCCCATTCACCCCAGGCTGTACCCGAGGCAAGGAGGCCAATCGGGGTGGCCAGGGCCACCAGGCCCAGAGCCCCCCAGAGGAGCCAGATCTTCCCCTCTTTCTTTCCCGGCACGTCCGCTTTGATAAGGCTGGAATGGGTTCGCTGCAGGAAAGCGAATACCAGGCCCGTCGCCAAAGCTTCGACAGGGCCCGCGACAAGAAGATGCCCTCCTACCATGGCTCGGCAAAGCCTTGCTCAAGCCGTAAGGGGCATAGAGGGGAACGCCGGCAGCGTTGTGGAACAGGGTGGGCTGGATCCCCAGTTCAACTCCCGCAAAGAAAGCAGCCACGACAATGCCTATATAGCTCCCGATGACTGCCGCCACCAGACGGCGGGTCGAAGTGGCCTCTGAATTGCTCGAAATCACCTTGTAAATGAAGTATCCCACCAGTGGCAGGACTATGGCCATGTTGAAACAATTGGCGCCGAAGGACATTAAGCCGCCATCGCCGAAGAACAACGCCTGGATTCCCAGCACCATTGAGATGCCGATCACCGCTGCCCAGGGGCCCAACACGATTGCCAGAAGTGTCCCACCCACTGCGTGGCCGGTGGTGCCCCCCGGCAAGGGGACATTGAACATCATGAGAACGAAAGAGAAAGCAGCGAAGAGAGCCAGCACCGGGACAGTGCGCCCGGTAAGGGCCTTGCGGACACGCGTGGCGGCCACGTACCAGAAAGGCGCGGCGGCACCATACATAACCCCGCATGTGGCCGGACTCAGATAACCATCAGGTATGTGCATCTTTCCTCTCGTATCAGTAGTTTTCTGAGTGTCCTGGTAATTGCATTGAGATGTAGTTGCAACTAGTTGCATTATAACAGACAAAAAAAGAGGGGTCAACTCTGGCAGCGGAGGCAGTGACCGTGGATGGCGAGGTGTCTCAGGTCGGCCTGAAAGTGGTACTTTCTTTTCAGGGTGTCTTCCAGGGGGGTGAGGAGACTCTCGTCAAGGTCAATAGTCCGCCCGCATTTCTGGCAGACAAGGTGGTGATGGTGTCCCTTGTCAGCCTGGTGGTAGTAGAGCTTGTCTCCACCAAGCTCGGTCTCGGTTACCAGGTCGAGTTCCTTCAGCAGTTCCAGTGTCCGATAGATGGTGGATTTGTTGACCCAGGGATACTTGGCCCGAACGCGGCCATAGATCTCCGGGGCGGTAATATGCCCTTCAGCTTGATGAAGGGCTTCCAGTACCATCATGCGCTGCGGGGTAAGGCGGTATCCTTTTTCTTTCAGGCTTTCAAAACAGCTCATCTGCTTAGTTCTGTTCAGCCGGTTCTTTCAAGTATGACCCTCGAATTCTCGAAGTCGATCTCCTTGATGCTGGCGGCTATATCCTTTTCTTCACCGAACAAAGTTGACAGGTGCAATCCCTTATCCCTGATCTCGATCAGTGCTACCTCTTCGAGGATGAGCTCCCTTTTACCGTCTCCCTCAAGATATGCTTTCCCCAGGCACATTTATTTCTCCTTTAGCCTTTTCAAGGCTGCGAGCAGGGATTCATTGGCCTTGTTTATCTGCTGTGCGGCTTGCTTTATATCGTCGTGGACTGCTGCCTGGCCGAAGCCTCTGGCTTTCTCGGCCCAGTCTGTAAATTCTTGAGCGTGTTCTCTGTTGTGCTTTATCCAGTGGTCCAATAATAACTCTGAGTTTGGCCTTATCATCCTTTTCCATACGGTTTCCCTCTTTGTTTTGTGAGATTGTTTACTAGCTCCTTCAACCCCCTGTGGTCCCCCAGTCTTGGGGGACTTTCAAAGGTGGGGGACACCCCCAAGCCCCCGGCAGGGACGGATCCCTGCACTCTCTTTGGACAAGCGTTTTCAATGGTGGGGAACCTCCTCAGAGGATTATAGCATACGTTTGAATTGCCAAAGAAAAGTGGCTTTTCTCTTGAAAATTGACTATGCTTTATAAATTGAAGATGTTTTTCCTGATGTCCCCACTGAATCGCTTACAGCAGCGGGATTTTCGCAGAGCTTTCCGAGAGGCTGGAGGTCCCAATTGAAGAGAGATCAAATTGAAGAAGCCTTGAAGGGGCATGATGCCGAGTATATTGAGGTGCGTTTTGAGGAGAACAAAGCGACCAGTATTCGGTATCGGGGAAAGGAACTGGAGGAGGTCAGTCAGCCCACCAGTTCCGGGGGCAATGTAAGGGCATTGGTCAAAGGGGGATGGGGTTTTGTCAGCTTCAATGATCCAGGCAGCTTGCGGGAGAAGGTGAAGCTGGCTGTGAGGCAGGCGAGGTTGGTGGGTAAGGGCGTTACCAGGTTAGCTTCAGTGGCTCCGGTGGTGGATTCCCTGGAAGAGGCAGCGGAAAGGGACTGCACTGCTATCCCTCTGGTTGAGAAGAAGCGTCTGGCTGACGAATACAATGAGATTATCCTGAGTACTCCGAAGGTGGAGACCTCGGTTGTTGCCTATAGGGACAGACTGAGGAAAGCCATATTTGCCAACTCGGAAGGAAGTTATATCGAGCAGAAGAACAGTGATCTCTCCCTTCGCGTTAGTGCAATGGCACGGGAAGGGGGTGATGTACAGCAGGCAGGTCTGAGCGTAGGAAGCAGAGGGGATTTTACCCAAGTCGAGGGGCTGCATGAGCAGGTGAGAGAGATAGCACATCGAGCGGTGGAACTTCTCTCTGCCCCTCAGGTGCGGAGCGGAGAGTACTGTGTGGTTCTTGATCCCATTCTGGCAGGTGTATTTACCCATGAGGCGTTTGGGCATTTGTCTGAAGCAGACTTCACCTATGAGAATGAGCGGATGAGAGAGATCATGGTACTGGGACGGAGGTTCGGTGGTGAGCATCTCAATATTGTCGATGGTGCTGCTGTTCCCGGCTTGAGGGGGAGCTACAAGTATGATGACGAAGGCGTGCCTGCATCCAGGACCTATCTGATCAAGGAAGGGGTGCTGGTAGGGAGGCTGCACTCCCGGGAAACAGCGGCCAAGATGGAAGAACCAACCACAGGAAATGCCAGGGCAATAGACTATCATTATCCTCCTATTGTGCGCATGACGAATACTTTTATTGAGTCGCAGAAGCTCTCATTTGATGAGATAATCGGTGATATTAAGGAAGGAATATACGTTAAGAACTGGTACGGCGGGACCACCAGCATGGAGATGTTTACATTCTCGGCTGGTGAAGCATACTTTATCCGGCATGGTAAGGTAGCGGAACTGCTGCGCTCTGTAGTACTCACCGGCAATATATTCACCACTCTCCAGAATATAGATGCCATTGGGAATGATCTGCAGATGAACCAGGGCGGGGGTTGTGGGAAGGGAGGGCAAAGTCCGTTGCCGGTGTCCAATGGCAGCCCTCACATTCGGATTCAGCGTTGTCTGATAGGGGGGGCGTGATGGCGCGGTTGTTAAAATTTCTTTATTGGGATTGAGAGTAGTCAACAAGAATGAACGATTTTTCAAAGTCTCGACTTGAAGAGATTCTTTCACTGGCGGAGAAAAGCGCTCAAGAGGCAGAGGTCTTCCTGGGCACCTTCGATGAGACCCCTGTTATCTTTGAGGCCAATCGTCTGAAGCAGTTACAGACGAACCAGGGTATGCTGGTTGCGCTTCGTATTGTGAAAGATGGAAGGATCGGATTTTCTACTGCCACTGCGCTTGATGATACTGTGTCACTGGTCAATCGGGCGGTAGAGGTGTCTCAATTTGGTACGATGGCTAGATTTGAGCTGCCATCCAGGCAGATCTATCCTCAGATAGCGATGTATGATCCTGAGACAGAAACGTTCGATATAGAGAAAATGGTTGAGCTGGGTGAAGCGCTCATATCCCAGGTGCGCGGGCATACTCCGGATCTATTGTGTGATGCAAGCCTGGGCAAAGGCACGGTTTCGGTCTGTATCCTGAATTCCCGTGGGGGGGAAGCGGCTTTCAGGCGAAGCTTCTTTGGCGTAGGACTGGAGGGCAACCTGATCAGGGATACTGATATGCTGTTTGTTGGCGATAGTGAAAGCTCCTGTCATCCGGTCAAAGACATGGACAAGTTGGCCCGTTCAGTGGTGACCCAACTGGAGCTGGCCAAGAGGCGGGCTGCGGTATCAACCGGACACCTGCCTGTGATCTTCACTCCGCATGGAGTGGTCAGTGCCATGATTGCTCCCTTGACCGTAGCTTTCAACGGGCGGGTGGTTCTACAGGGAGTCTCACCATTAGTGGACAAAAAGGGGAAGAAGGTTTTTGATGAGAAGCTGTCTTTGTGGGATGATGCGACGCTGGCTTATTGCCCCAGAAGTCGCCCGTGTGATGATGAAGGGGTAACCAGCCGCCGTACGCCTCTTATTGAAGGTGGGGTGGTGAAGAGTTTCTTATATGATTTGCAGACTGCCGGCTTAGCTGGTGTTGAGAGCACAGGGAGTGGCGACAGGGCTGGTGCCGGGTTGCCTGCTCCCTCGATAAGCAGCCTGGTTCTTGAGACGGGGGATGTCAGTTTTGAAGACATGGTTCGAGATGTAAAGGAGGGGCTGGTAGTAGAGCAGCTCATGGGTGCTACACAGACCAATGTCGTTGCGGGCGATTTTAGCGGCAATGTTCTCCTGGGATATAAGGTGGAGAGGGGAGAAATAGTAGGCCGTGTGAAGGATACGGTGGTTTCAGGTAATATTTATAAGGCGCTGGCTGAGAATGTTGCAGTTGGGAGGGAGGCGAGATGGGTTGGAGCAGTTCTTACCCCGGCGGTTTTCTGTTCCGACCTGGCTGTGGGAAGCAAGGGATGACGTAGGATGATGAAGGGCAGCAAGGTAATACTTCGCGAGAAAAGGTTGGAGGACGCCTGGAACGATTACGCTTGGAAGAGGGACCCTGATCTGTCTGCCCTTGATGCTACTTTACCCCTGGATCTACCCTTCTCGATGTACTTGCTCAGCTATGCTGAAGAGTTGAATCATAATGACGGGAGGGGATATACCTACGCTATTGAAACGCTTGAAGGCAAACACATCGGCAATTGCAGCTACTATAATATTGATCGAAACAAAGGCGAAGCTGAACTGGGTATCATTATCGGAGACACAGCATATTGGGATGCAGGGTATGGTACTGATACAGTAACTGCTCTGGTGAACTATGTTTTTGAGAAAGAAGGCTTGAAGCGGATGTACCTCCATACCCTGGTGAGGAACAGCAGGGCGCAGAAATGCTTTCAGAAATGCGGGTTTGTCCCCTGTGGACGTGTAGCCAGGTCAGGATATGATTTTATTCTGATGGAGATGAAGAAACCGAAAGCTTCTTCTGATAGAGACTCAGCTGGTGGTTTGGACAGTCCCGTCTAGTCCCTAGTGGACTGGATCCCTCTATGTGCTTCTCGACGGTTTCTAATTCTCCCCATGAACCAAGAAAACCGGAACGGACCAATCTATCAGATTGGTCCGTTCGAAACTAGCGCTTAGATCCAACAATTCAAGAACTGTAGTAGGTTGACTACTTCTTCTTATCTTCTTTCTCTGGTGGAGCTGGGTTGACGTAGCCCTTCAGCAGGTTGGGCATGCACTTCTCGACCTCGTCCACTGTCCAAGGCCCGTAGTTGTCCCAGTCTCTGTTGTATATTGCGCTCTCCTTTGCAGGTGCCCAGAAGGAGAAGAAAGCCCCGGCGCTGCCGAAAATGCACCCGTTGATATGGCCGGCAGCTTCGCTGGCCAGGTAGGTTGGGATGGCGGCCAGATAGTCAGCCGTGGCCACATGGGTCACTTCGTCGTATCGCTCTTTGGTCCAGAGACCGGACTCGACTCTCTTCTTGTAGCCCGCCAGTACATCTGGTCCCATCGTCATTCTGGTAGCGGCTCTGGGGCAGATGGCGTTGCAGGTCACGCCGTACTTGCCGAGCTCCCAGGCGGCGGCATAGGTCAGGCTGGCGATGCCGCCCTTGGCCGCGCCATAGTTGCAGTGGCCGACAGTGCCTACAAAGGCTTCGGAAATGGTGTTCACTATCCGGCCATATTTCTGCTCTCTCATCAATGGGGCCGCATGCCGGATCATGTTGAAGGTCCCTTTAAGATGGACAGCTATAACCACATCCCAGTCCTCTTCGGACAGGTTCCAGAGCATCTTGGCCCTGTCAATGCCGGCAACATTGACCAGGATGTCAATTCTGCCGAATTTCTCTACGCAGGCCTTGATCATGGCCTCGGCGGCCTTGAAGTCCGCCACGCTGCCGTACTGGGGAATTGCCTGGACTCCAAGCTGCTTGCACTCATTGGCGGTCTGGTCGGCCGGGGACGTGCTGGCGCCCTTGCCGTCGATTGCGCCGCCCAAGTCGCACGCCACTATGTTGGCGCCCTCCTTGGCCAATGATAGGGATACCGCCTTTCCGATGCCGCTGCCGGCGCCGGTCACAACTGCATTCTTACCCTTTAATCTACCAGCCATAGTTGAATCCTCCTTCTCGATCGATGACTGCTATTTTTTCTTCTCTTTATCCTCTGGTTGTGGTGGAGCCGGGTTGACATAACCAACCAGCAGTTTCTGGGGTACAAGCTTCTCTATCTCTTCGAACCGCCACTTGCCTTCCTTCTTCCAGTCCCTGCTTACCTTGGTTGTTATTTGTGGCTGGCTCCAGTGCCCCAACTCAATGCCGGAGACGAAGAATATCTGGCCGTTAACGTTGGCGGCGGCATCGCTGGCCAGGTAGGCGACGAAGGTAGCAAAATACGAAGGATCAGCCAACTCATTCATCATCTTGTCAAGCTGGTCCGCCGGCATCAGCCCGGCAGCGATTCTCTTCTTAATGCCTTCGATCACTTTATCGTCGGCGGTCATCCTGGTCCATGCTCGAGGACAAATTGCGTTGACAGTCACACCTGATCTGCCCAACTCGCGGGCTCCACCGTAGGTCAGGGTGGCAATGCCTCCCTTAGCTGCGGCGTAGTTCAGATGGCTCGGACCGCCTATAAATGCCTCGGAGACGCAGTTTATGATTCTCCCGTATTTCTGATCCCTCATGAGCGGAGCGGCATGTCTGATAAAATTGAACGTCCCCTTCAGGTGGACACCGACGACCTGGTCCCATTCCTGTTCGGTCATGTTCCAGATCATTTTGGGCTTGTCGATTCCAGCGATGTTGCACAGGATGTCTATCCTGCCGAAGTTATCCACACAGGCTTTGATAGCTGCCTCGGCGTCCTTGAAACTGGATACGTCGCCATATTGCGCTATTGCCTTCACGCCGAACTTCTTACACTCCTGCACTGTTTCATTCGCGGGATTCTGGTCATTTCCTGTCCCATCCACGGCCACTCCGAGGTCACAGACCACGATATTGGCGCCCTCTTCAGCCAGTGCCATGGCTACCGCCTTGCCGATTCCTCTACCGGCACCAGTGACGACTGCGTTCTTTCCCTTCAGCTTATCACCCATAATTAGTCCTCCTTAGTCCGAAATTTATTCGTTCGAGGGTGCTTGTTTCCCACCAAGAGCAATTCTCTCACTTCTCAGGAGAGGTGAGCCTGTTCTCTCGACTGACGAAGTGAATTCACTGTTTTCTTGTTGGGGCTGGGTTAACATAATCAACCAGCAATTGCTGGGGTACCAGTTTCTCCAGTTCATCGAGGCTCCATTTGTCAGCGGTATCCCAGTCCCTGGTGTATTTTCTGGCTATCTGCGGATGGTTCCAGATACCGATGGTGGCTCTGGAAACGACAAAGATACAACCATTTATATTGGCAGCAGCATCGCTGGCTAAATAGGCTATGAAAGGGGCAAAATACTCGGGGTCAGCGCCTTCCCTCCTGGTCTCTTCCATGCCCTGGAGGCGATCCTCCGAGATGAGTCCGGCATCGATTCTTTTCTGAAGGCCTTGATCCTGGTCAGATCCGACACTCATTCTTGTCCGTGCTCGGGGGGTGAAGGCGTTGCAGGTCACTCCGTATTGTCCCATCTCCCGGGCGATGGCGTAGGTCAGGCTGACGATGCCTCCCTTGGCCGCACCGTAGTTTGTGTGACCAACGGTGCCGGCGTATGCTTCGGAGGCACAGTTTACTATCCGCCCGTACTTTTGTTGCCTCATCAAGATGCAAGCGTGTCTGCAGAGATTCCAGGTTCCCTTGAGGTGGACAGCCTGCACCTTGTCCCAGTCTTCCTCCAGCATGTTGAAGATCATTTTGGGTCTAAGTATGCCGGCTATGTTACATAGAATGTCTATCCTGCCGAAGTTGCTGACGCAGGCCTGGACCATTTCCTCAGCGGACTTGAATTTAGAAACATCCCCATAATGGGCGGCCGCTCTTACCCCCAGCTTACGGCATTCCTCTACCGTGCTGTCGGCAGGGGATTTGTCCGCTCCTGTCCCATCCATGGCCACCCCAAGGTCGCATACCAGGACATTAGCCCCTTCCTCGGCTAGCGCCAAGGCTATAGCTTTGCCTATTCCCCTGCCAGCACCAGTGACTAAAGCGTTTTTGCCTTTTAGTCTTTCCCCCAAAACCTTTGGTCCTTTTCCTGAGATTCTATTTCTTGGCGGGGAGGGCAACCACGGCTGTGCCTGGGGTAATCTTTTGTCCGGCAGGATTCTCTACCGAGATCTCTACTTCCACAAGGTTCTGGCCATCCTTGACATACTTTTTGGTGACCTTACCCTTGCAGAGCAGTTTCTCACCGGGGAAGGCGTTGCCTCGGTACTGAACGGTCATCTTCTTGAGTTCGCCCTTCTCGCCGATCCAATCGGTCAAGAGTTGCGTCAAGTAGGCAGCCTCGAGTCTGCCATGAACCAGGACATTGGGGAATCCCATGGTTTTGGCGAACTCTTTATCGTAGTGGAGTTCAAAGAAGTCTCCGGAAGCTCCGGCCCACATGACCAGGGTTCGTGTTGTAGGTGTCTTCTCCAGGGTAGGAATATCACTGCCTTCTTTGACGTCTTCGTAGTAAATCTGTGCCATATCGTTGACCTCCCTTTTCTTTCGTTTAGTAGCTCATTATGGTATTGGTACTGACCGCGACCACTTCGCCCTTCTGGTTCTTGTGGGTTGATTTGTATACCATCAGGGCTCTGGGGCCTTTGTCGCCGGACTTGTCCTGCAGTTCCGTAAACTCGTGACTGGTGGAAATCTTGTCACCTTTCTTAATGGGTTTGAAGAACTCCCAGTCTGCTCCGCCAGCCACGCTCCGCTTGTAGGGCAATGGCACGCCGATCAACATGGCGCCACTGCTGATCATCGCCGTGGTGACCAGGCCGGGGGGAGCAGTCTGCTTCCACATAGGATTCGGGTCTCCGATGCACTCACAGTATGCCCGGATAACCGTGCCATCGATCTCCATCGACTCTTCTCTCTTCTTGCCGATGTAGGTTTTCACCTCATCCAAACTACTGGCGAACTTTCTTTGGTCGGTTGTCATACATCCTCCTTCAAAGACTGATTTCTATGATATCCCAAAATGAAATTCTCTGTCAAAGCTGAGGATCTGGTGCTCATTCAGTTGAAACCCTTTGCCAAAGTGCATAGCCATTCTTAATATTGAACCTGGTCCTCAAACAAATGATTCAATATTCTGGGAGAAGGTCTGATTCAGCACGTTCAGGCGAAGCTGATATAATGGGGATCGTATTCGGGAAGAACCGATTACGTTGAAGCGGGGCTGGTTGAGGAGCAAATGAGATGAAGCAGAGAATCCTGGGATTGTCGGATTTGCAACTGAGGGGGGCTGTCTGCTCCACGGGTGAGCCTTCTTACAGGGCTGATCAGATTCTGAGGTGGATCTACAGGGATATGGTTACCTCTTTCGAGGAAATGACGGATCTGCCGCAGCCCTTTCGCCGTAAACTGGACTCACTTTTTTCTTTGTTTACACTAAGCCCTATAGACGAGAAGATCTCTGACGATGGACAGACAAGGAAGGTGCTCTTCCGGCTGGAAGACGGCAGGACTATTGAGTCCAGCTTCATGCTTTATGCCAAGACCGGATCGAGTCGCGAGAGACGCACAGTTTGTGTTTCCACTCAGGTGGGATGCTCCATCGGCTGTCCGTTTTGTGCCACAGGTCAGCAGGGATTGGAGCGCAATCTCAATGCCGGTGAGATCGTTGAGCAGATCCTCTACTTTGTGAGGTTGGCCGGAACCGGATCTCCGGAGGCAGAGAGTCCGCGATCCTCAAGAAGGCGCTCATTAACTAATGTGGTGTTCATGGGTATGGGGGAACCTCTGGCCAACTATGAGGAGGTGTGGCGTTGCATCAGTATCCTGAACTCCAAGCGTGGCTTTGGTCTTGGTGTCAGGCAGATGACCCTGTCGACGGTAGGGCTGGTACCCCAGATCCGGCGACTTGCCAGTGAGCAGATTCATGTGGAGTTGGCGGTTTCTCTACATGCTGCGAGTGATGAAGTCAGAGATAAGCTTGTTCCCATTAATCGCAGGTATCCGCTGGGCGAACTGATCCCTGCGTGCAGGGAATATCTTCAGAAGACAGGGCGGCGCCCTACTTTTGAGTATGCCCTTTTTGAGCGAATAAACGATTCGCCGGACCAGGCGCATGGCCTGGCCAAGTTGCTGAGAGACTTTGATTGCCATGTGAATCTCATAGTGGGCAATGCCACTGCGAACAAGAAATTCAAGCCGTCTCCAATCGAGCGAGTGAGTGCCTTTCAAAAGGAGTTAACCGTTGCTGGCATATCCAACACCCTGAGGTTGTCCAAGGGGGTGGATATAGAAGCGGGGTGTGGACAACTGCGCAGCCGCCGCCTGGCCAAGTAGTACCGGGGCAGGTTGAGCAGGGCCATAATCTTGAGCTTAGTCGCCAAAAGCCGGGGGAGCGGGTTTTGTGTCAGCAGAGGTGATTGGAGAGCCCACCAGGCCGCTTCGAAAGCTGTAGTCGTTTAGAAATGAATAAGGGGCGGATACCGGCACGATATCCGCCCCTTAACTATTGTTCAGAGATTAGCTATTTCTTTTGCTTCTTCTGTTCCTTTTGTTCCTTCGATTCCTTTGGTGCGGGATGTTTTGCCTCGGGGGGAGCAGCAGCCGCAGGGCTGTTTGCCTTGGCTGATGCGACCTCGCTGGCATCCTCGCGACCGACAGTTTTCTGAGTCTTGGAGAAGTAGAGGGCCCCGATGATGATCAGGAGGCCGATGACGCCCACTCCTACTGCGAGTCCCCAGTTGTGGCGCTCTGCCCCGGCCTTGGTCAACATCATGGTGGCAGCAATAACCGATACCAGGTTGATGACCTTGATCAGGGGGTTGAGAGCCGGGCCGGAGGTGTCCTTGAGAGGGTCACCTACAGTGTCGCCCACCACGCTGGCCTTGTGGCGTTCCGATCCCTTGCCGGTGTTCTTAGCCAGGTCACGCGGCTCATCTTCGATGGTCTTCTTGGCATTGTCCCAGGCACCGCCGGCATTCGACTGGAACACCGCCATCAGCTGTCCCACCAGGATGACGCCGGCCAGGAAGCCGGCCAGTGCTTCAAGTCCGAAGACGAAGCCGATGACAATCGGCGAAACGATAGCCAGGAGGGCCGGAGTGAGAAGTTCCTTCTGGGCGGCTGAGGTGACAATGGTCACCACTTTGCCATAGTCAGGATCGGTAGTGCCTTCCCAGATACCCTTGATGTTGGCGAACTGCCACCGTACTTCGTTCACCACGTAGTAGGCGGCCCTTCCCACCGCGTTGATGAGGAGCGAGCTGAACAGGAAGGGTATGGAACCGCCGATGAGGAAGGCGACAAACACTTTCCATTGGATCATGTCGATGTTCAAAACGTGGTATTCGAACTTGAATGAGGCAAACAGCGCTACCGCGGCCAGTACGGCCGAAGCGATGGCGATACCCTTGGTAATGGCTTTGGTGGTGTTTCCCACGGCATCCAGGTCGGCCAGGGTCTGTCGAGCCTTGGGCTCCAGGCCGGCCATCTCACCGATGCCGTTGGCATTGTCTGAGACTGGGCCAAAGGCATCCATGGAGATGTTGTTGCCGGTCAGGGTCAACTGGCCGATGCCGCAGAGAGCTACACCGTAGAAGATGCACAGCAGTTTGATGTCACCGGCCGAGAACGTGGTCGTACTCAGGTTTCCCAATCCATTACGCCATATGAGGGCCGAAGCCGCGATTGCCGCAGCTATGATAAGGATGCCCGCGACTGAGCTCTCCAACCCGATGCCCAGACCGCTGAGGATGGTAGTTGCGGCACCCGTCTTGGTGTTCTTGGCGATCTCTTTTACCGGTCCTCTGGTCGCACCGGTGTAGTAGTCGGTGATCTGGTTGATGGCTACTGCCAGGACTACCCCCACGCTCGTAGCTGCGAAGAAGCGCCAGTCTTTGCAGTAAAGGAAGCCGAATAGGGCGAATGAGGCGATGGACATCACCGCGGCGATGTTGTAGCCCCGGTGTATGGCCTTCATGGCGTCTGTTTCGCTCTTGGAGCTGCCCACCGTGTAGGTACTGATGATGGAGGAGAAGACGCCGGCAGCGCGGACGAGCAACGGGAACATGATCCATATGAGACTCCCTGTTACTTCGGTGAGGAAGAGTCCCAGGATCATGGCGGAGACTATGGTGACTTCGTAGGACTCGAAGATGTCTGCGGCCATTCCGGCGCAGTCACCCACATTGTCGCCGACGAGGTCAGCGATGACGGCCGCGTTGCGGGGGTCGTCTTCCGGTATGTCCTTTTCTACTTTACCCACCAGGTCAGCGCCAACGTCGGCTGCCTTGGTGTAGATGCCGCCGCCCACCCTCATAAAGAGGGCGATCAGCGTGCCGCCGAAACCGAAGCCCAGGAGTATCAGGGGCGCATCCTTGAAGAAGATGATGAAGATGAGGGTGCCGCCCAGGAGGCCCAGGCCATCCGTGAGCATTCCGGTGATGGTGCCGGTGCGGTAGGCTATCTTCAGGGCATCGATGAAGCTGTGGCGTGAAGCCTCAGCCACACGGATGTTGCCCTGCATGGCCATGTTCATGCCAATGTAGCCTACGGTGGCGGAGAAGCCGGCGCCCATGAGAAAGCCGAGGGCTCGGCCCAGACCGATCAACCAGCTGGGGTTGTTATACTCATTGGTGCCCCTGTAGCCAAAGAAACCAGTGGCGAAGATGAAGGCTGCCAGTACCACAATCAACAGAAGAATGGTCTTGAACTGCCGCTTCAGATAGGCATTGCCGCCGTCGCGTATGGCCTTGGCGATCTTCTGCATCTTCTCGTTGCCCACCGACTTGGCCATGATCTGGCGGGTGAGCATCCAAGCATAAAGGAGGCCCAGTACAGCGACCACCAGAACGGCGATCATGGCCCCCTTTTCGAATCCGGTAACCGCGTTGTTGGTGAAACCATCGAACAGCGTAATGTGCATCTAGTCTAGAGCCCTCCCTCCTCTGAGAAGAATCTGCATTTCCATAAGCTAATCAATCCCCCTTTCTCGTCTCTCTAACATACATCTATCTGCAATCCCTCCCTTCTTTACTGTCGACCGTTTTGATCAATCAATTAAAAAATTATAACAAGTCTAAAGGTTTATGCCAAACCAATGAAGGATGAAGGCTATGGTTCCCCATCCCACCAGAGCTATGACTGTCCACTTCACCGTTTTGCCGGCCCAGACGACGAGGAAGAACTTCCAGGGCGGGAAACGCATGGCTCCTGCGGTAGCGCCTATGATGCTGAAGAAAGGGTTGGGTACCGCCGCGGAAACGAAAAGTGCCAGGGAACCTCGAGTATGCATCCATCTCTGGAGTCGGGGATAAATCCCCTTCTGACCGTCGGCAGTCATGGAGCTGCTTTTGAGGAAGAAGGCATGCCCGGTGCGTCCGGCAATATAGCCGGTGAACTCCCCAAGGGCTTCACCGACTCCAGCGGCGAGACCGACGAAAAACGGGTTCAATACCGCACCCAGCGCAAATACCAATGGGACACTGGGGATGAAGGCAACGACAGTGGCAGAAGCCAGTATGCAGATCAGGAAAACGCCGAGATAGCCGTAGTGCTGAAATTCTGCGATCTTATTTCGAAGAAGTACCGCCGACGCTACTATTCCGACGATGAGCAGTGCAGCTACAAGAAGCCAGAGCCACCTTCGGCCGGAATGGCCCTGGCTATCCGGGGCAGTCTGATTTGTCTGGTTGGTAGTGTTGTCTATTCTTTGTTCCTACTGTGCTGCTGTGCAGTCGGGTCGAGAATATGCAAGCACGGGTACTCTGTGGGAATGTCTCTGATGGATAGGCTTTCTGTCTCCCATCATTTTCTGCGTGGCGATACTTTAGAGTCCGAATGCAGGGACTCTCTACTGAATAAAACAACCGCTATTATAGTGCATGTCAATGTTTTTGGGTAATCCGCTTGTGTTTTTTAATGAGATGATGATTTCTGTTCATTGAGATAGGAAGGGCAGGAAGTGTTTCATCTCTGTGAAAAAGTAACAAAGGATAATGTATTTGGGGAATTTGCCAATAAAGCAGGCCAGCAGGAATTTGGGGGCAGGCATTTTTGAAGCGCCTGCTATGAGGCCGGCCATGTCAAACGGAATTACAGGCTGAAAGGCGATGACAGCGATGGCCCATACTCCATACCGATTTACCCAGCCGGCAACCCTGTCATACGCTTCGGGATAATCGTCGAAGGCCACCTTCTTCCCCAGGGAACCGGCATAGTAGCCACTGAGTTCACCCAGGGTTCCACCAATGGCGGCGACCAGAGCTATCAGGACGGGATTATAGAACCCGGCTGCAGTGACCATTATTGATGCTCCTATCGGCACAGGAGCTACTACGGTCAAATTCGCTAGCAGATTGGTTCCGAATACTATCAGATAGGCCATCCAGGCAAAATCCTGTAGCCTTGTTTTAAGAGGAGATAGAAGGTAGTTAAAGAGGAAAGCCAGGCCGATGCTGATGGCGATAAGGATGATAAACAAGATGGCCAGTCGCAGCCATCTATTCTTCTTCAAGCGTGATAGTTCAATAGGCATGGTATGACGAAGGCTTTGAGATATCATAACAGCCGTAGAGCTGTGGAACAAATTGGCATGCTGGCAAAGGCAAGCTGTCACAGTGATGCTGGTTAAACAGTGAGGCGAGGGTGTTCTTGCTGATCAACTGATTAGTGAGTGGCCTTCATACGATGCTATAATATTCTCAAAGCTCGAATGCAGCAGAAAATATTTGTCGGAGGCTAAGATTGGCGAATAGCGACTTTGATAAGTTCAAGGGAAGCGCGGATTATGTTACTGATGATGCGCTGAGAAACGCAGTTAATGTATCTATAGTTCTGAAGAAACCACTGTTGGTGAGGGGTGAGCCAGGCACGGGCAAAACCATGCTGGCTCATAGTATCGCCAAGGGTCTGGGCAAGAAGTTGATTGTCTGGAATATCAAGTCAACCACGAAGGCTCAAGAAGGACTATATGTTTATGACACTGTTCAGCGTCTCAACGACAGCCGATTTGGTGACAAGGATGTTTCGGATATCAAGCAGTACATAAGGCTGGGCAAACTGGGGCTGGCCTTTGTAGCTCCGGACCAGGAGGTCCTTCTTATCGATGAGATAGACAAGGCGGACCTGGAGTTTCCCAATGACCTTTTAAATGAGCTGGATGAGATGACCTTCTATATTCCTGAGACGAATGAGACAATCAAGGCAGTGCATCGGCCCATTGTGATTATAACCAGCAATGCCGAGAAAGAGCTTCCTGATGCTTTCTTGAGGCGCTGCGTCTTCCACTATATTGAGTTTCCGGACACAACGCTGATGGAGGAGATAGTCCGGGTGCATTTCCCCGAGATTAAGGATAGTCTTCTTCGGGAAGCCTTAAAGACCTTCTATCTGATGAGGAATATTGATGACCTTAGAAAGAAGCCATCGACATCTGAGCTGTTGGACTGGCTCCACTGCCTTATTGCCGGAGGCATACCTCATGACATGGTGGCCAAGGAGGTGCCCTTTGTGGGTACACTGCTGAAGAA
Source organism: uncultured Chloroflexia bacterium (assembly GCA_963720375.1). Classification (GTDB taxonomy): domain Bacteria; phylum Chloroflexota; class Dehalococcoidia; order UBA2247; family RBG-13-53-26; genus JAPLHP01. The sequence continues at coordinate 17,814 of CAVRFM010000023.1, forward strand.
GGAAACCGACTACGACTTTTTTATGACACGGTATATGAACAAGGAACGTGCCGGCCGCAAGGTCGACGTTTATCGAATGCTCCATTAGGCATCATCAAGAGCACCCATGTTTACCGACTTCTTTTACCTCCTTAGAAAGAGAAAAGTTCCTGTTTCAATTACTGAGTGGATGACCCTCATGGAGGCACTCTCGCAAGGTCTTATTTCTAACCTGGACGACTTCTACTATCTGGCGAGGGCCATACTGGTAAAGAGCGAGACATACTTCGATCAATATGATGTTGCTTTTCAGGAGTATTTCAAAGGAATAGAAGCCCCGGCCGATATCTCAGACAAAATCCTGGAGTGGCTCAAAGACCCGATCAATAGAGACAGCTCTTACAGAGGAAGAGCGGGCTTTGTTCGACATGATGGATCTGGATGAACTGCTTCGGGAGTTTGAGAAGAGGCTGGCTGAACAGACAGAGCAGCATGATGGAGGCAATTACTGGATCGGCAGAGGGGGCACCAGCCCGTTCGGACACTCCGGCTCTCACCCTGCTGGCATCAGGGTTGGGGGGCAGTCGAGGGGCAGGGGGGCCATTAAGATTGCGCAGGAGAGAAGGTTCAGGAACTACCGCAGTGATCTGACCCTGGATGTACGTCAGGTAAAGATGGCCTTGAGGCGGGTGAGGCAGTTGAGTCGTATTGGTATCGAGGATGAACTGGACCTGGAAGAGACGATCGATGCTACTGCCAAGAATGCCGGGGAGGTGGAACTGCGCTGGATGCGGAGCAGAAAGAATGCGGTAAAACTGCTTCTGTTGATGGATGTCGGGGGCTCCATGGAACCATTTGCTGAAGTATGCAGTCTGCTCTTCTCTGCAGCGCATTCCAGTTCGCATTTCAAGGATTTCCAATACTACTACTTCCACAATTGTGTATATGAGAACGTTTATCGTGATATGGAAAAGCAGGAGGAAGTGAGTACCGAACAACTTCTGCGCACGCTGGAGCCGGACTACAAGGTGATACTGGTGGGGGATGCCAGGATGGGGATTACGGAGCTGACGGAAAAATACGGAGCCATATACTATTACCAGCGCAATGAAACTCCGGGAGTAGTGTGGCTGAAGCGGATGGCCGACCACTTCACGCATTGCGTCTGGCTGAATCCGGAGGAGCCACGATACTGGAATCATCCCACCGTGGCCATGATCGGGAAGATCTTCCCTATGTTTGAGCTCAACCTTGATGGGATTGGAGATTCGGTCAAGAAGCTGGTCAGAAAGAGATGAGCCTTAGTCCTGTTGGCTCTTGGCTTCTTCCTTGAAGCAGTGACAACAGACCGGGTGGTATCACGGGGTAAATTGAATAAAGGCGGGCAACCTCTATGTGGGAGACAAGAGTAACCAAGATGCTGGGGATAAAGTACCCTATCATTCAGGGTGCTTTTGGGAGCTTTGGCACATCAGCTCTGGCTGTTCCGGTATCTGAAGCGGGTGGGCTGGGGATGATCACTGCTACGGCCCTGCGCACGCCGGAGGGGCTGCGTCAGGACATACGACGGGCTAAATCTCTTACCGACAAGCCGTTTGGGGTGAACCTGACATTGATGGGATGCCCCAACGTTGATGAAATGCGAGAGGTGATTATTGAAGAGGGTGTGCCGGTGGTGGAGACTGCTGCCTATCGTGCGGATAACCACGGGAAACGGCTGCAGGCTGCCGGGATAAAGTGGATTCATAAGGTGGCTACGATGAAGCATGCCCTGGCAGTGGAGGAGCAGGGGGCTGATGCGGTGATAATAGTTGGGCTGGAAGGTGCGGGCTTCAAAAGCACGCTTCAACTTCCCACCCTGATATCGATTACCTGGGCAGTGAGGCAACTGAAGATACCGGTAATAGCTGCCGGTGGCATTGCTGATGGCCGGGGCCTCATGGCTGCTTTGGCAATGGGGGCAGAAGCAGTCTATATGGGGACTGCCTTCATGGCGACCAAGGAATGCCCCATTTCTGAGCGCCACAAGCAGTCCATGGCAGAAGCTGACCCCACTGAGCCAAAGTACCGGGAACGCTGCCTCGCTCCTCCGAAGCCTGAGGAATTGGCTAAGGTGATGAGTCAAAGAGGCTCTGTGCCTGCAGAGAAGTGGCTGGCAAGTCTGGAGAGGGTCATGCTGAAGGATTCTCCGGACATGCCTGATATAACTGAGGAGAACTTAGAGGAGGAGGTGCTGCGGAGCCTTCCAGGGTCACTGGCTGTGGCGGTTATTGATAAGGTGGTCACCGTACGGGAACTCATCGATAATATGATCAGTGAAGCTGAGGAGATCCGGCGACGCTGGTCGATATGCTAGCATAAAGTTGACATAACCAGGCCATTTAACGGCAAACTTGTTCTGTCCTTCGTTGCTTTGAAGGGGGAATTCAAGGAAGCTCTTGTCAAAGGGGTGGGATATGAAACCAAAGGGTGTCAATAGAGTAGTGATAGCTGTAAAGGATATCGATAAGGCGATAGATCTCTATTCGAGACTTCTCGGAGCTACTTTTCATGATGCGAGTGCCGGGGCAGAGTCCTATGGGGTGAGGGTAGCCATAAGCTGGGATGCCGGGATAGAGCTTTGTGCACCGCTGCCCGGACGCAACAGTTACATAGAGCAGATTATCAAAAAGCGTGGGGAGGGTCTGGTAGGGGTAGTATTCTGTGTTGACGATGTTGATAAAGCACATGAAAAGGCAAAGGACATGGGCATTGGCGTTTTATCCTTGATTGAATATGACCAGCATCAGATAGAGCAGCATCTTGGAGGCAGGTTCACGAAGTATAAGGAATACATGCTCAACTCTGCTGACCTTTGCGGTGTAGGGGCGATTGTGGGGCAAATAGAGCCGAAGTAGCCATCAGATGGAATGCTTAAACGGTCTCTAGTTCGATCAGGTAAAGGGCTAATGAGCGCCCCTCTGTATCCTTTACTGAAAATTCACCCTGGTAGACCCATTGGGACTGGGCCAAAGAAGCTTACTTATCTTCTGCTGTTCCTTCTTGTCTATAATCGGCTCAATTTCCGATAGGGCTTCCCCCTTTTCATTTGTCCCATATCTCCAGCGCACTACGTAGCCTCTCACGTTCATGTTCCCTACAAATGGTGTGCCTGAGGCGGTACAAAAATTAACGGCGGTTGCCTCGGCATAGTGATAGAGGACTTTTCGTCCTTGGTACTCCATTATACCTTCGCTCAGCGTAAACCTTCTCTCATCCAGAATAGAGTCCTGTGGCGGGTGGGCGTAAACATATGTCATAGCTCTTCCACTCCAGTTCTGATACGCCAGGCAAAGGCTGGCCCTTATGCACTTTCAATGATACTGACATAAGTATCAGACATCAAATCGCAGTGAAATACGGCAGCATGGCTAGTTGTTGGGAGAGCAATTTGATGCCTGGGAACAAAAGGCTGCTTTTCGTCGTCTATATTAGAAGAGAGGCGGTCTGGCCACTTGCTTAGTCAGAGGGGGTGTGAAATGCAGAAAGAAGTCATTATTGATCCGAGAGCGGCTTATTACAGGGGACGTTACCGGATCACCATAGATTGGTCGAAAGTTGGCAAGGGCCATGGTGATGAAGATTTGCCGATATCCGAAGGAGTTCAGAGCAAACAAAACAAGGTGGCGAAACAATACTCGAAGAGCGCCTTGCAATCTTAGTTGATCATATAGTTCGATGGACCTTATCTCTTGAGTGCTTTGATGCTGGCCCATCTCGCTTTCCCTTTTGCCAGCACCCGCTGCCCTTCAGTTCTGAATACGAAGTAGTTCTGCTCAAACCTCTTCAGTAAATCCTTTTCCTGCCGGAACCACAGGTTTTCGCGGGCCTGTAGCCAGTGAGGTCCCATGGGGATTTCCTCGATTCCCTTCTGGTCGAAGGATGACTCTTGAACCTGACAGATCTCAAGTGAAAAACCAGCCTTTTCGTACAGTTCCTTCAATTGGGACATGGTGAAGAATCTGAAGTCCGGGCCGTGGGCCTCCTGGAAGGCCTCTTCAATTGACTCATTCAGCCTTTTCTCTTCGCTGTCCGAAGGTTCCTGCAGCACCGGGTCCAGAGAGAAGAGGTAACCCATTGGCTTCAATATGCGGTGCAGTTCTGCTGCAGCTTTTTCAGGCCGGGTGAAGTGGTGGAAACTCATCATGAGGCAGGCCGAATCAAAGACCTGTGGCAGGAAGGGCAGTATTTCTGCTTCCCCCCGAACCAGGAAGAAGTTATCTATATTGCGCTTTAAGATCTTTTCCCTGGCTACTCTGAGCATACCGCGGCCGGAATCTATGCCGACTACAGAGCCACTAGGAAGTCTGTCATGGAGAGCAATACCCAGTCGGCCTGTCCCTGTCCCCACATCCAATACCCGATCACTGGCTCCAGGGCGCAATCCATCCATTGTGATGCGGGTCAGAGACTCCAGGGCTGCCATTCCGGAAACACGTTGATCAAACTGTAATGCCTTATGGTAGTCCTGATAGTCGATCTCGTTAGTCATTGGAATCAGCCTCCCCTTTGATGATGGTCCTTTACTGTATGAACCGGGACTGTCTTGGGTCAAAGTATACCACGGTCCGTGAGTGGAATTCTCTCGTTATTGCGAGCGAGGGGAAGCAATCTCTGTGTCTTGGTAAACGCTATCCTTGAGGCTGCTTGATACTGCCGGGTGTAGCGTGAGAGAATAGATAGAGGTTCTGCTGATGAAAGTCATAGGTCTCACCGGAAGCATCTGCAGCGGCAAGAGTACTGTTGCCGGTTTTCTGGCGAAGCTTGGTGCGGTGGTATTGAGTGCTGACGAGATTGGCCACGAAGCCTTCAGCCCCCATACCGAGACCTGGCAGCGGGTGGTCGAAGCCTTTGGCAGGGAGATTGTCACCGGCGGTGATGAGATTGACCGGAAGAGGCTGGGGGAGATTGTCTTCAATAACAGCCAGTCTCTGGAGCGGCTGAATCAGATAATGCATCCCGGCATGCACCGGGTAGCAGAGAAAAAGCTTGAGGAACTGAGACAGCAGGGGGTGGGAGTGGTTGTGCTGGAAGCACCGCTCCTGATAGAAGCTAAATGGCTGGACTTGGTGGACGAGGTCTGGGTGGCTATGGCCAGTGAGTCCACCATGGTTCGCCGCTGCCAAAACCGCTCCGGGCTTCCTGAATCTCAGGCTAAGGCGCGTATCCTGTCGCAACTTCCTCCGGGGGAGAAGACCAGGTATGCGGACGTAGTGATAGATACTGATGTCACCTTAGAAGAGGTAGAAGCCAGAGTGAAAGATCTGTGGGAGCAGAGGTTTTGCTCAAAAGGGTAGAAATAGACAAGGAAAAGATCAGGCAAGCGCTCTCCCAACGGGAGAAGATAGTTGAAAAGCCGGATGGTTTTACTCCAGCGGCTGTGCTCCTGCCGCTCTACGAGGCGGAGGGAAGCTACCACCTTGTTTTCACCAAGAGGACGGAGAAGGTTCATTATCATAAGGGGCAGATTTCGTTCCCCGGTGGAGGGCGGCACCCGGAGGATAGATCCCTCATGGATACGGCTCTCAGGGAAACCTGGGAGGAGATAGGCCTCAACCCCGGGGATGCGGAGATCCTCGGTGAGCTGGATGACTTTGCCACCTATACCACTAATTTTGTCATATCCCCCTTCGTAGCGGCTATACCGTATCCTTATGAATTCCGAACAAGTCCGGACGAAGTAGAGGAGATAATCAAGGTGCCCCTCTCCGTGCTCCTGGACAAGAACAATTTCACTGAAGAGGAATTGCTCCTGGGGAACAGGCCCATTATGCAGTATTTCTATCGCTATGGCGATCAAGTGATCTACGGGGCTACAGCCAGGATTGTGAAGCAATTCCTGGAGGTTGTGTTCACAAATGACAGGGCTGGCACTAGCACCTGAACATCCCACGTTCCATCACTTGAAGCCAACCTCTTCTGGCCTCAATCCTTTGTGGTAGAACTTCAGGCTGCTCCCCTTTGTATCCAGGCTGAAGTAGCATGATATAATCTCGCAGAGGATCTTCTCTAATTCACTAAACCCAATTGCACAATGAAATGAAATACAGAGTTGAACATTTCTTCTGTAGCCCATGCCTGCTAAAGAATGTGGATGAAATTAGCGAGGTCTACTCGTGTATAGATCGCATAATGTGGCATTCTGAGTTCGTGCTCGAGTTTAAGGGTAGGAGATATGAGCACCAGCAAGCATACAACAAAGCACTTGAGATAGAGTTCTCTAGCTATGGATGGAAGCCACACCCTCTGCTGGTTGACCAACCCAGGCTACTAGGAGACTTTCAGAAGAACAATGTATTCGTTGAGATTCAGTTTGGCAACAGTGCTACAGTCTACAGGGATTACTATAAGTTCCACTACGGTTTGACGCACAACCTTCTGGCCCTAGCCGTGTTGATAGTCCCAACTACCCCAAAGAAATTCTTCCCCACTCGTGCTTCCAGTGTGAGTAACATGGCGGAATTTAACCTGGCCGACAGGTACTTTAAGCTGCTGCCTATCCCGGTGCCTATTCTTCTGATTGGACTACTACCAGAGAACTAAAGTCTGAGGCATGGACTATACTTGCGAAGGGGGTTTCTAGTTGATGCAGCCTGGAGACATTTTGTCCTACCTTCAGATGTGCTCGCAGGAAGGAGTGAACCTCCAAAGGGGAATGAATTATCACCTGCGTGGTGGACTGAGCGTTATCCTCATGAGCTTGCGACCAAGAGCACCGTATGCAGACAGAATTGAGGATAATGGCCGAGTCTTGATCTATGAGGGCCATGACCTACCAAGGCAAAGAGGTAGTCTTGATCCTAAGATGGTTGACCAGCCAATGACGAATCCAAATCATACACTGACCCAGAATGGCTTGTTCTATCAAGCGGCGATGAGTTATAAGCAAAAAGGTGGTCAGCCCGAGCGTGTGAGAGTCTATGAGAAGGTGCGCCCTGGGATATGGGTCTACAATGGGTTGTTCAAGCTAGTTGATGCTTGGCAGGAGAAGGACAACTCTCGCAAGGTTTTCAAGTTCAGATTGCAAATGCTGGGTGATTCCGAAGACTCGGTCACAACACAAGAGGACATCGATCACACTCGTCTCATTCCAGCATCAGTGAAGCTGCAGGTGTGGCAAAGGGATAAGGGGCGATGCGTCATCTGTGGAAGTAGCGACAACCTTCATTTTGACCACATAATCCCCTACTCAAGAGGAGGTTCTTCATTGGTGGCTGCTAACATTCGGCTACTATGTGCCAGGCACAATCTGGCCAAGAGAGACAGGATAGAATACGCCTAGCATATACCTTATCCTCCCTCATAGTCGTCTAAGAATCCCCTTTGTATCCAAGTTTGGGTTGGGATGGTACGCTGAGTAACTGATGTGGACTTAGCATGGTAGCGAATCCGAAGGATGCAGCTACCCTGATCCTGTTGCGCAGTGCCAGGCGATCTGAATCAGGGATCGAAGTCCTCATGCTGCAAAGGCATGCCAATAGCGCGTTTATGCCTGGTGCTTATGTCTTCCCTGGGGGCATGGTGGAAGTGGCGGACTATGCACCTGAGGTGGAGCGAATCTGCCATGGGCTGAGCTTCGAAAAGGCGCGGGGTATTATCAATAGTGCTTCCCCTCCTGAGAGGGCGCTCGGATTCTTCGTGGCCGCCATCAGGGAGACGTTTGAGGAGGCGGGAATTCTTCTGGCTTGCAGGGAGTCCTCTGCATTGGCAGCTCTCGATGAGGAGCAGAAGGCGCGGTTTGCTGGGTACCGTGATAAAGTACACGGTGATCCCGTTGCTTTTATGCCGATAATTGAGCAGGAGGGGCTGAAGCTGGCGACAGACAGCCTCTGCTACTTTGCCCACTGGATTACTCCGGAGGCGTCTCCTATTCGGTTTGACGCCCGTTTCTTTGTGGCCTCTGCCCCGCCGGATCAGGAGGCTTGTTCTGATGGATTGGAGACGACTGTGGCTAAGTGGATTTCACCTCAGGAGCTACTGGAAGAACACCGAAAAGGGGCGTTGTTTCTGCCTGTGCCCACGCTGTCCAGCGTGTCAACCCTGGCCCGGTTCTCCAGAGTTGACGAAGTGATTGCCTCGACGCGTGGTAAAGTGATACATGTTGGTCATGGATGACCCGGATTAGCCTTTGCTTGATTCTCCTTCACCCGGCGCAGCCAATTCTCTACCCATGACACCAGCCTTCAATCCTGCTAACATAGTCCGGCAATTATCTCTATAGCAACATAATTGATTGCATCCGTGTCCCGTGTCGTCCAATTCACAACTTCAAAGATGAAGGGCAATTGTGGTATAGTATTGCCATTGCTGGTACACGGGCGACATGGATAATATGCGGGTATCTGTGCAACGCCGAAATCATCTATTTTATTTCTCTTTTGATGCGTACGCTTGGAATGGCAGACATCCCAATCATCTTGTCGAGATTTCATCTTGAAGATCGATCTCCACGTTCATACCAATCCGCTATCACCCGATAGCTTCATGAGCGCTGAGCAAGCCATCCAGACAGCGAAGGAGATTGGATTAGATGGTATTTGCTTCACTGAGCATGATCGCGCATGGCCATTGTCTGAAATCCGCCTCTTAAGAGAAAAGCACGACTTCCCCGTTTTCAGGGGTGTCGAGGTCATGCTGCGGGGCGGTATTGAAATGCTCGTTTTCGGTTTGAACATCGACTTCACCAGTCTGCTCCAACTCAGAGATCTAAGGAATATGGTAATCGCGGCGAAGGGATTCATGGTCTACGCACACCCCTTTCGTGGGCTCCCGGAACTGACAATCAGTGATTCAGATGCTGCATTTCAGATCACGCTTGGCAAGGTAGACATCACCAGCATTGATGCTATGGAAGGTCGCAATGGGCGCCACAAAGACATTTTCAACCAACCAGCCCTGGAAATGGCTGCGAGGTGTAGCTTGAAGACCACAGGCGGAAGTGATGCCCATGCAGTAGATGAAATCGGCACATGCGTCACGGTCTTTGAGAGCAACGTCACTTCGGATGCCGAACTACTGAACGAGTTGAGTGCCGGCAGATTTGCCAGCGCACAATTCAGGATCAGGGAGAGATGGACATGGCGGGAACCACAGATAGGATAGGTACCCGCGCTGGGGGTCTTAATTGACAACCTGCGTCCCGATGGCGTAGCATTTTCTTTGAGCCTTGTTCATGAAATGGGACACCGCAGTTTCTCGGAAAGCAAGAAGGTAACCCTATTGAGCGGTGCCGTCGACAACGGGGAGCCCTGCCTTGATCCCCCAGCCTGAAGTATTGCGGATGTCCTACACAAATAAACGCAAATAGGAGGTGCGGAGCAAAAATGGCAAAGAGACTGGATGGCAAAGTAGCGATAGTAACCGGTTCCGGCCGCGGAATCGGTGCCGCCCACGCAATGGCGCTGGCCATGCACGGAGCGAAGGTAGTCGTCAATGATCCCGGTGTCAATCGCGACGGGACTGGTTCCTCCAACGTGGCTGACGAGACCGTAGCCGCTATCAAGAAGGCCGGCGGAGTAGCCATAGCCAACTATGACAGCGTGGCCACTCCTGAAGGCGGCGAGGCCATCGTCAAGTGCGCGGTGGAGAAGCTCGGCGGAATCCACATACTGGTAAACAACGCAGGCTTCCTGCGGGACAAGACATGCTGGACCATGACTCCGGAAGAGTTTGACTTGGTGGTCAAAGTGCATCTCTACGGGCATTTCAATACCATCAGGGCAGCGGCACCGATCATGAGGCAGCAGAGGTGGGGAAGGATAATCAACACCTCCTCTGAGGCAGGTGCTATCGGTAATTTCGGGCAGATCAACTACTCGGCAGCCAAGGAGGGCATCGTCGGTCTGACCAGGGTTGTCGGCAGGGAACTGGGCAAGTACGGCGTGACCTGCAATGCGATCAGGCCGCAGGCGGCAACGCGTATGACCATGACCGAGGATGTGCTGTCCAATATCGCGAAGATGACCGGGCTGAAAGACGCGAAAGAGGCCGAGAAAGCATTCATTGCCATGGCCGACCCCAAGTTTATTTCTCCTATCCTGATATTCCTGTGCTCAGAGGAAGCGGCAAACGTCAATGCGCGCGTATTCAATGTTGGCAGCGGCAAGTTCGGCCTCTACAACGAGCCGGAGGTCATTGCCTTTGTGGAGAAGCCTGGCCAGGTCTGGGACACTGAAGAGCTGATCAAGGAAATGGTCGCCAAAGTAACTGGCAAACTGGCTAACGTGTCCCCTCCGCAGCAGAAATAGATCGAAGTGGCAATTCGAGCAACCGAAGCCGCTGTAGGTATGACAAACCTGCAGCGGCTTTCATTCCTATGAACTGGCTATCGGCAACGGCTGAGGCATGATCACCGAATACGATCTGAGACAAGCCGCAGCATCTACCTGGTCTTGATCCTGATCAGTATGTCTCCCGGGTGGCCGTCAGTAGCCTAGCAGGCGCCGCGGTGCTTTCGGCTGTGTGCCGACAAAGGACCGAGAATCTGACGACCGGAGAGACCTAGAACGGACAGTCACAGGACTGTGTTGGCCTTGTGTCATGTCCCTTTGTTCCGCAACTTCAAACCTCAAGGCCAACTGTAGTATAGTGCTGCCATTCTTGGTTCACGGACGACGCGAAGAGACTGCCGGTGTCTGTGCGACGCCGAAATGATTCAGGTAGATCTTGATGCATAAGCATGAAAGGGCAGACATCCCAACCTCAGCTTGGACGTAGAAGTGGATAGGCGGTTTTGATTCCCTCAAGGCCGTCAAGTGATCCCAAATGGCCTCTTGAATATCGAGGGTATCACAATCTACCGCTGAATTAAGGAGCAGCGTCTAGCTAACATTCTCCGGCCCCCAGTATGCCCTCATGTGTTGCACCTTGCCATCGGCATTAAGCTCGAACACATCAATCGGGCTGATGGTCATGGCTTTCATCACACCATCAAAACTGAAGGCCACCGAATTGCCAGCGCAGCGCAGCTTGCCATTCAATTTCAGCTTCATCCCCATGGCAAACCCAGATTTGTACAATCCAAGGATCTCCTCGATGCCGTGGCGCACGGGGGAGCCGACCGGGTCTTCCACAGTGGCATCTACAGCAAAGAGTCTGCGGATCATGTTGAGATCAGCTTTCTCAAAGGCTTCAACGTACATTTGAACGGTTTTTTGAAGCGTAGCGGTTTCCATGCGGCCTCCTCCTTTTGGATAATCACGCAGACATTATACACTTACAGTTTAAGGTTTTGATGCGTACGCATGGAATGGGAGACATCCCGATAATTGTGCAGGAGGGGCTGAAACTGGCGACAGACAGCCTCTGCTACTTTGCCCACTGGATTACTCTGGAGACGTCTCCTATTCGGTTTGACGCCCGTTTCTTTGTGGCCTCTGCCCCGCCGGATCAGGAGGCTTGTTCTGATGGATTGGAGACGACTGTGGCTAAGTGGATTTCACCTCAGGAGCTACTGGAAGAACACCGAAAAGGGGCGTTGTTTCTGCCTGTGCCCACGCTATCCAGCGTGTCAACCCTGGCCCGGTTCTCCAGAGTTGACGAAGTGATTGCCTCGACGCGTGGTAAAGTGATACATGTTGGTCACGGGTGACCAGGATTAGCCCTTTGCTTGATTATCCTTCACCCGGCGCAGCCAATTCTCCACCCATGACACCAGAGTCCTGTGGCTGAGGATCTCTTCGGCGGCGGAGTAGGGATCAATCTCGCCTTTCTCCACCTTTTCCAGGTAGCAGTTGAGCTGGCTGTCACCCTCAACCAATTGTAGAATCTGGGTGGTGATCCTGATTCTCTATGGTGCGAAGCAGGTCTGCCTTGCGCTGCTGCTGACGCCTCAGGGCGAGTTTGCCACTCTGTTTAAGGGCCTGATAGTGGTTTTCAACATGTTGATAGAGTTCTCTGGTGCCTACGTCGTTGGTGGCCTGGGTGGCCACAACGGGGACTTGCCACCACGATTGTTTTGGGCTCTGGTGGAGCATTGATATCAACTCGCCTACCAGGTAATCCGCCCCGGGGCGGTCGGCCTTGTTCACAGCGAAGATATCGGCGATTTCCATCAGTCCGGCTTTCATGGTCTGAATGGTGTCCCCGGCTTCGGGGACCAGGATGACGACGACGGTATCAACGGTCTCCATGACATCAATCTCTGTCTGCCCAACGCCAACCGTCTCCACGAAGATGATGTCCTTACCGGAGGCATCCATGAGCTTGATTACACTGGAGGCCGTCCGAGGCAGTCCTCCATGGCTCCCCCGGGTGGCCATGCTGCGAATGAAGACGCCGTCATCAAGGAAGTGCTGCTGCATCCTGACCCTGTCTCCCAGCACAGCGCCTCCCGAAAACGGGCTGGTGGGGTCAACAGCTATGATGCCGACCTGCAACGCCTTCTCTCTGGCGATGGCAGTCAGTCTGCTGACCATGGTGCTCTTCCCGCCTCCCGGCGGGCCAGTGATGCCAACACAGAAGGCCTTGCCTGTGTGGGGATAGATGGCCCTCATTAGTTCGGGCACCTCGTCGCTTTCCCTCTCCACCGTGGTGATCAGCCGTGCCAAGGATAGCCTGTCACCAGCGAGCATTCTCTCTATAATTTCAGTCATTAACGGCTCCTCGTCAGGTTCTGCCAGGGCGTCATGAGGAAGATGGTATGACAGTCACTGCGATGCTGCTTTTGCATTGTAGGTCTGCTTGTTGATATTATAGATTATAAGGTAAGAATGAGCCCGATTCAAAGTCGGGGAAGATCGAGGAGGGTCGATGGCTGAGAACAAAAATGGGCAAATATACTCAGTCTCTGGGATCCCCATAAAGGACATCTATACCCCAGAGGACGTGAAGAATATCAACTACGAGAAAGACATCGGCGCCCCCGGCAAGCCTCCATATACTCGGGGCGTGTACGCCAGTATGTACCGGGGCCAACTGTGGACCATCAGGCGTCTCACCGGCTATGACAGCCCGGAGGCCACCAACGCCCGCTACAAGGAGGAGTATGCCCTGGGGCAGACAGGCTTCTCCATTGCTCCCGATATTTCCACTCCTTCGGGCATGGACCCGGATGACCCCAGAGTGGCGCATGATATTGGCCACGCCGGCGTTCCCATCTACTCCATCGAAGATATGGAGGCTGTCTTCAAGGATCTGCCCATAGAGAAGTGTTCTGCTTTCTTGGCAGACAGGGTTGGTGGACTGCTGACACCTGCATACTTCGTCATGGCGCAAAGGCGAGGCATACCCCTCGATCAGGTCAGAGGGACAACGGCCAACGACATGCTGACCTGGAGCTCGATGGAGCTGGCCAACCAGCCTCCGCCAGAGGCCTACTTCCGGCTCTCCGTGGACCTCGTCGAGTGGTGCGCTCAGTACGCGCCGCGGTGGTATCCCATATCCATGAACTCCTACAACCCCAGAGACAACGGCATCAGCGCTATCCAGGAGCTGGGCATGCTCATGGCGGATGTTATCCAGTATTGCGATGAGGGGAAGCGGCGGGGCAGGGTTCCTTTGGACAAGTTCTGCAAGAGGTTTGCGTTCAACATGGCTGCCAACAACGATCTCTTTGAGGAAATATGCAAACTACGTGCGGCCCGGCGCATGCTGCGCAAGATCATCAACGAAAGATTCGGGGTACAGGACCCGGCGTGCGGACAGTTCCGGGTGCACGTCCAGACCTCAGGCTCCACTCATACGCACCAGGAGCCTCTGAACAACGTCATCCGCATTGCCTACCAGACACTGGCTGCTGTCTTGGGCGGAGCCCAGTCTATACACGCCAACGGCTATGATGAAGCGGTGTGCCTGCCGACGGAACAAGCCATGCTGCTGGCCATTCGGACGGAGCAGATAGTAGGGCTCGAGTCCGGTGTTACCAATACCATAGACCCGCTCGGAGGCTCTTACTATGTTGAGTCCCTGACCAATGAGATAGAGAAGAGGGCATGGGAATATATCAAGAAGATCGAAGACCAGGGTGGTCTCTTGAAGGCCATCACCAATGGATGGATTCACCGGGAGTACAAACAGGCCATCATTGACTACGACAACAAACTGAAGTCCGGCGAACTTACCATTGTGGGCGTCAACAAGTTCCGCCTCGATCCGGACAAGGTGCCCTACAAGGTGCCCATCTTCAAGTCCGATCGGACCTCTGTCGAGTTTCTCAAGCAAAGGATCAAGAAGCTCAGAGAGACCAGGGACAAAGCCAAGCATGCCCAGGCCATGAAGAAGCTGGACGAGGTCCTCCGCAGCGACGCCAACTCTGTCCCGGCTATCAAGGAAGCGGTGGAAGCACATGCTACCCCCGGAGAGTTGGGGGCGGCTGTGATGAAAGTCTACGGCAAGTGGGCCTACCCGATCGGTGTCTAGAGAAGGAGAAGAAGCAATGACTCAGAAGAAAGTCAGAGTTCTAATGGCCAAGCCGGGGCTGGAGGGTCACTGGCGCGGATTGATTTCCGTCAGCCAGGCTTTCAAGGATGCCGGCTTTGAAGTGATATACGGTGGCAGCATGCCTCCGACTGAGATCGCTGCGACCGCTCTTCAGGAAGACGTTGATATAGTTGGCCTCAGCATACTCTGCTCCAACTACATGGAGCTGGTCACCGAGGTCATGAAGGAGCTCAAGGCCAAGAAGAAGGATGACGTAATCGTCATATTGGGTGGCATCATCTACGAGGAGGATTTTGATGCACTCCACAAGATGGGCGTCGATGGGATATACATTCCGGGCACTCCTCTGGACGATATAGTGGCCTCGGTCCGCCAAATCATTACCCGGGGCAAGAGGAAGGTTACCAGGTAGGATTGGCCCACCGGGGGGAGTACCACTATCCATACTCCCCTTATGGCTGGCTTACTCCTACATCCACAGCAAAGTCGGGTAGGCTGGAGCATTGCGGCTCCGCCTCCCCGTTTCCGTCACAGGGGCTTCGCCCCTCTGCACTCCCCAGTTGCTAAACAATCTCACTTCCTCAAGTTTGACACTTAGAACGAGCCTATCTTATACTTAAGCTGCGATCAGCTTCTAGACTCAATCTCTGGACTCAGTTTTTGTAACTAGCGAGGAAGAAATATTGGTGCCGACTGCGGCTGTAAAGCAAGGCCACATACTGGGGTCTGATTACAATGGGTTTGTTTTGACTATAGCTGGAGTCCAGGTATCTGATCCTTCAACCAGTTTTCTCCGACTTAACTACACCTGCGATTCTATATACTATGTCCGGAGATGTTTTGATTCCTGCCAAAGGTAATCATGTGGGGGATGATAGGTTTTCAAGACTATCGGGTTTCGGTGTTCAAGCTGTGGTATCGGACGGAATGTCTTACCAGTGTTGATAGGCTTGTCTATAGTATATATCCTTGTGGTCTATAATCGAGGAGGGAGTGAATGAGTGTAAAGGATCCATTGTGGTTGGCGAAGCATCTACATAGCAGGAAAAGGGTCCTGATCATGGCCGGTGCCCTGTGCGATCAAATAGAGCTGGAGGGCAAGAGCTTATTGGATTACGTAGCAGAGATATCCAAGAAGATAAATGCGCCCATTGCTGCTACGGGGAATACGGTTAATGGCTTGAGACAAAGAGGCATCGATACAAAAAAGGCATGGGCGATCGAAATGGTGAATTTCACGCGCTATGACTGGAAGCACCCTATCATGAATGGAAAACCTGAAGTAATGGTCTTCATAGGCTATAGCCCGACACTTGCCAGCAACCTGGTCTCCGCGGTCAAGGATGTGGAGACTGTTGTGCTGGGCAATACGTGTGTTGATGAGGCGACTTACTCTCTTCCTGATACCACCAGCTTCAAGGCGTGGCAGAAGGAACTGACGGATTTGATCCAGGCACTGGGGAAATAATAGCGCGAAATGAACGATCAGGCTGCGATACCGAAGGAGCGGGCCAGTGACGGTGAGTTCCGGCACTACGTATTCAGTGTGTCGGAGGTGCGTGCTGAGACAGAGCGATTTCTGGGGCAAGTAGGATACGAACTCAAGCCTCCAAAGTACATTGGCCTTGTTCAGCCTGATTTTCGAGCAAAGCGCAAGACGAGCAGTGGTACCTATGAACTTGTTGGGATGGTGCGTGACAATTTGGATCAGGCAGTTGAGGCGCTTACCAAGCTGGCTGCCGTAAAGGCTGCCAATCGTAATGTTGACTGTGTCCTGGTTTTGCCTCCCATAAACGAGTACCTCTTGATCGAATGGCTGACAGAGGAGAGCGGTCGATGGTACTTTGGCCTGAAGGACTGCAAAATCGTGGTGTGGTTCTGCAATCCGGACAATAAGACAACGATATGCGTTATTGGAGCGCCGGCAGACAGGGACTTCCAGAAGCACTTCTATATGAGTACGATGAGTTTCGATGACTACATGTCTATCAGAGCGTCTCACCTCATTAAAGAGAGGCTTCTGGCAGAAGAAGAGGAAGAAGAGTAGGCCGAAGAAGGCCTTCTAGATCAAGCAAAAGATACTCTTGAGGAGGAGGTGAGAATGGCTAAACATCTGGAAGGTAAGAATGCTGTGGTCACCGGCGGAGGCCGGGGCATAGGAAGAGCAGTGGCATTGGAATTGGCCAGGAATGGCGCCAAGGTAGTCGTATCTGATCTCGGCGGCAGCGCGGCTGGAGAAGGCTCTGATGCGACGCCGGCGCAGCAGGTGGCAGATGAGATCAAGAAGGCTGGTGGGCAAGCGGTTGCCAATCATGATAACGTCACCGATTTCGCTGCGGCAGAGCGGATCATCAAGACATGCGTGGACAACTTCGGCAGGATAGACATTCTGGTCAACTGCGCCGGTATTCTGCGTGATCGCATGATCTTCAACATGACGGAACAGGAGTGGGATGCCGTTATCGCTGTTCATCTGAAGGGCATGTTCAACATGTGCCGCCATGCATCCAGACTGATGAGGGAGCAGAAGTGGGGACGAATTGTTAGTACTACCTCTGATGCCTGGCGGGGTGCGCCGGGACAGCCTAACTACAGCGCCGCCAAGGGCGGCATTGTAAGTCTCACCTACACCATGGCGGGAGAGTTGGGCAAGTATAATGTGACTGTGAATGCCATTGCTCCAATAGCAGCTACCAGACTGACGATGAGTGATGAGGTGAAGGCGAGATTCACCAGGGCTCTTGAAGCGGGCATGATGAACAAGGAACAGTATGAGGAGGCAATAAACATGCCCGGGCCGGAGTTTGTGGCTCCAATAGTGGCCTACCTTTGCACGGAAGAGGCAAAAATCATCAATGGTAAGGTTATCGGGGTCAGCGGTGGTCGCGTGGCTATCTATACCAAACCATTCGAGATTGCGGGCCTCCATAGGCAGCCTAGGAAAGATGGTGCCTGGACAGTGGACGAGCTGATCAAGTTAGTCCCCGGGACTTTGATGGCTACACCATTGGTCATGATGTAGTTTGTGATCTTAAAGCGGATTTAACCTCGGTGCACCGTGCCTTAGACCACGGTGCACCGGGATTTGGTTGTCTGGAGGAACAAGCAAAAACTGGCCTGTTTGAGAAGGCGCTTGTCTAAGGGTCTTCTCAAGCATGGCACAGTCTGATATCTGATATATGTATGGATCTATGTAGAAGGAGGTCAATGTGAGTGTTGCGGAAAGTGCCGAGATAAAGATACCAGCCGGAAGGGAGTATCAGTTGCCGACCGACCCTGATCATCTGTGGGATGGGTTGAAGGATATCGGGTTGGGGATAAGATGGGTAGCTGAGGTAAAAAAGGCCGACATGCAAATTGAGCTGTCGGGGCCAAAGTGGGAATACAAGAGTTACACCATCCTTGAGATCGTAGAAGAACCGGGGAAGGTCAGGAACGGCATAGTTAACCTTGTTGGCCCGGATATACATGAAGTCCCGCCTGGGAGTTCCTTCCCTATGGCATGGGACATCAAGGTCTATGGCCATGGGATAACCCAGAGACACCGGGAATACATTGAAAGACAAATGGCCATGTCATTACATGGTATAGAGGGCTATATGGCCTTTGGCTCATTCCAGGCCCCCTGGATGCGCTTCAGCAAGGCTATCGTTGGACGACTCACCTTTGCGAAGCTGTGCCAGGTCATACATGCCTACGTCAAGACCGTTGTCCCGCAGGTGGAGGCGATGGAGTTCCGCTGGATCATTGCATCGGAGGAAGTTGGTGGCCTCAAGCTGATTGAGCCACTTTACAGGTTGGGTATCCAGAGGCTGAAGGCGCAGGAGCTGTCGGTCTCTCTTGAAGATGCTGATGTGGATATCTTCTATGGCTGCACTATCTGCAAGTCGCTGGCCCCCAACCACGTGTGCGTCATTACACCGAGCCAGATACCGTACTGTGGCATCCTCTCCTATAATGGAGCGCAGGTGACGGTGGAGCTTGATCCGGAGGGCTATATCTTCCGGATGAGCAAAGGCGAGTGCAAAAATGAACAAATGGGCAGCTACACCGGTGTGGATGAGGCAGTCTACGAGAGGTCTAACCATCAGATAAAGCATGTGAATGTCTTCAGTGCCATAAAGTATCCTACTACCAACTGCGGTTGCTTCGAAGGGGCGGCATTCTACATTCCTGAAGTAGATGGCCTTGGCCTGGCTATAAGACGGTACATTGGGGTAACTCCGTTGGGCGTAAAGTTCTCGCGTCTGGCCGGCATGATTTCGGGCGGCTCTCAGAATCATGGAAATAAGGGCGTATCCATGCGGTCCATGCAAAGCAAGACCTTTCTCAAGGGCGATGGAGGTTGGAGCAGGATAGTGTGGATGCCCGCCGATTTGAAGAAGGAAGTCGCGGAATACATTCCCGAAGAGATCTACGATAAGATTGCCACTGAGCAGGATACCGTTGATCCTATCGAGCTGAAAGAGTTTCTAAAGAAGAAGAAGCATCCGATAGTAGAGAAGTATTGGAAGAATGGCGAACCACAGCCACTGAAAGTACCACTCCCCGGAGCGAAGTGGCCCGACGAATAGCCTTTGGAGGTGGACTATGGGAGAGAAGACCTGCGGTGTTTGTCAGAAGAAGGTAGCGGAGTTTGCATGTAGTGTGTGTGGCGTACCTCTGTGTGCTGAATGTGTTCGAGAGGTAGCCATAGAAAACCCTGGTCAGAGAGTTCTGGGTGTATTAACCAGCCCTTTGAAGTCCGGAATGAAGAAGCAAAAAGTATGTGAGAAATGCATGAAGGAAGTGGACTTTGTTGAGTAGCGCGGCTCCTTCTTGCTGTTGTTTTGGTGACCCTGTAATTTACAGCAAGTCACTTGATTGCCGAGAGGCTTTGACTTATTTGCTGGTGTATTCACTTTCTCAAGGTTCTTAAAGACGAAATTCAGTGGTATTTCGAACACGACATTGAAGAAGATCTCTACACACTCTGCAGTGAATACCGGGAAGGTCTGCCAGGTGAATAGAGGATATATGTGTTCTGAATCGGTCGTCAATTGTTTGTTCTGCTGACTCAATTAAGCGATATCTGGGAGGGAGAAAGCTGTGAAAGATAAGAGAATTGCTCATGTCGGATCTCTGGAGGTCGATATCAGCACAGTCGTGCGTGACCCGCGCGGTCATGAAGACGAAATTGTCGAGATAATGGAGAACGACTTTGTTGAGGGCCGCCATAGTAATTTTGGAGGATGGATAACTCTACTGCCCGATGCGGCAGACATAGCAGAACTGGATTATGCTCTGTTGAGCAGGTATCCGCCGTTATACACTCAGCCCAATGGTGTTTGCACTGACTGTGGCCTGGGCCCCTGCAACTTGAAAGAGGGTCAGGGAAAGTGCGGACTGGATATGGAGGCTTTCCAGGGCAGGTTAAGCTTACGGAAAGCATGCCGGGGTTGTATGACTCAACTAGTGGCCAGCCGACAATTGCTGAACTACGCTCTCAAACGCTGGCCGGAGGATACGCCTGTCAGCATGGGTGAGATTCTCGGTATCTCAGATCATGCTCCTGCCATAAGCGTGTTATCCGGGATACACGTAAAGACTTTAAGAGATCTTAACAGAGCGCTTTCTTATGGAGAGGAACAACTGGCCAAGCTCTTTCAGGCGAGTTATTCGGGCACTGGAACGGCGGTGAATTTTGAAAGCATGGTGCTGCATGCCGGGTCTGTTTTGCTCCTCACCATGGGTGTGGCTGAGCTGCTGAAGATCTCCTGCTATGGCTTTATCAGTGCTGCCAATCAGCCACTGGAGGCGATCGAGCAGTTTCCTCCTGCCACTTTAAATGGTGGGTGGGCATCCATGGAGAGTGGGAAGCCTGTCATAGCCTTTGTTGGGGATGACTTCCTGCCGGCATGGTGTGCCATCGATCATATGAAGCAGAACGGTCTGACAGAAAAGATTGAGATATGCGGCATGGGTTCAGCCGGTGATGACATAGTGAGATTCTACGATAGGTGCCGGATCGTGGCCCCGATGGTGAGGGCGCCAAAGGCGATCAGAAATGGCCTGTTTGATGTGGTTGTGGTCAGTCCAGGATGTATTCCCCTGGACCTTCTATCCCAGGCGGAGCGTGTCGATAGCAAGGTTATATGGGTTGGTCACAATGGAATCAGCAATCTAGCGGATAGCACGGATGAGCCATCAGACAAGATAGTAGAGGCCTTACTTCATGGAGGAAAGGCAGTCTGGATCAGGGACGTAGAGAAGGCTGGTGAGGTGGCGGTGAAGTTGGCACAGAAGGTCAAGAGAAGTGGTAATTACATTATCTCTGACGATGAAGCAATAAAACAGGCAAAGGGCCATAAGCAGGATTGTGATATTTGTTCCAGTGTCTGTCCCAATAATCTGCCTGTATCCAGGGCGGTCAGAGAATTGGGTAAGGGTGACTGGAAGGGTTTCTTCGAGGTGGAGAAAGGATGCAATTTCTGCGGCAAATGTGATGAGGCCTGCCCCAGCAAGGTTCAACTGCGCGATATCATTGTGGCTGCCGAGAGAAAGCAGGCCGGCACCGATAAATTCATAATGAGGCCAGGCAGGGGGCCGATATCAATAACTGAGCTGCTGCAATCTGCTTTCGCAGTAGGCTGGGGCAGCATACCAGCCATGGTGACCATCTTTGGTTGCGGCGATGCCAAGAAGGAGGAGATCGCCTGGATAGCCAGTGAGTTGCTTAACGGCGGTTGCATGGTCTTTGTGGCAGGGTGTGCCGGAGCTGAAGTAGCTCGATCTTTCAGCCAGGCGAAGAAGAAGTACCTCTTTCAAGAATATGCTGGCACTTGTGCCTCGAGAAATATTGTGAATTGCGGCAGTTGCTCTGCTATTTGCCATGCTGTCCCGATGTATCTCATGCTGCGGCCTTCTGGTGGCATTCCTCTGTATGGCAATCTACCACCGCTGGGAGATTCCATCAGTCTTGGTGGTGCTCAGTCTGTGATCATGTGGGGGGCATTGCCGGACAGAATGTATGCGGTGGCAGCTGCCTGGGCTCGGCTTGGATCAACGGTCATTGTAGGGCCTGCCTCATCCTCAGGATGGAACCGCTACCTGGTTGGTGATAGATATGATCGCAGCAAGTGGTGGGTCTATCATGGTGAGACGGGTAAGAGGCGTGAGGTTGAACCGGTAAAGGAACACTGCATTGTGCCCGTGGAAACTAAAGAGGAAGCGTTGACTATGCTGGCAAGGTCTGTGTTGAATGTAAAGGACTACAGAGAGAGCCGAGCTACTCACCTGGAGGTGATGATTGACTACTTTGAGCGCTTCTATCAGCAGTTGCCGGAGGATTGGCCTCTCTTTGTGAGGTCAGATTTCGAACTGCCGCCGAGATACAGACGACGCATGGTCAATCTCCTGGGATCCGAGTATGGATGGGAGACTGAAGGTGTGAAGGTTAAGAGAGCAAAGAATAGAGATGGCAAGCTAATGACCATGTCTGAGTTCGCAGCTAACTATGGGATGGAGCAAGGGATATATAGCACAAGGCTTCGCACCCAGTTACCCCTACGTCTCAGGGGTGTGGCTGATGAAGGTAAGTCTAAAAAGTAAATACGAACCCCCCGCCAGGTTCTGTACCCTGGCACGGTAGTCACGGGAAATAGGGGTTTCTGAACGTAGAAACCGATTGTGTTGTGTAGGTTCCACGAAAGGGGTATACAAATGGCTATTCCAGAGGAAGAAGCAGTATCCAAACTCCCACCGGGAAGGATATTTCAGTTGCCGACAGACCTTGATCACCTTTGGGACGGGCTGGATGACGTCGGGCTCGGTCTAAGGTGGTTGAGTGAGGTGAAGAAAGCTGACATGCACATTGAGTTGGGTGGGCCTAAGTGGGACTATAAGATGTTCTCCATCTTCTACATTGAGGAAGATCCGGAAAAGGTCAGGGATGGAGAAGTCAAGTTGATCGGCCCGGACGTTCCAGAAGTGGCAGCAGGCACCTCATTACCCGGCGGGTTTACGATAAGGATCTATGGTAAACAATTGACTCAAGCACATCAGGGCTATGTATCCAGACAGATAGGAACTGCGCTGCAAGGCATAGAAGGATTCATGCTCTTTGGAACGCCGGATGCTCTGTGGATAAGGATAAGCAAAGACGTGGCGAACAGGTTGACCTTTGCCAAGATATCTCAGTTTTGCTATGCCACCGCGAGAACGCTGATCCCTCAGGTAGATGCCATAGCATTCTTCTGGGCAGTAGGAGCTCCTGAAGTCGGTGGTGTTGAGATGATAAACCCGCTGGTTACCTGGGCTAAGGAGAAGTTTAAGATCATAAGTGCCAAGGAGCTCTACGATGATGAAGACGTAGATACCTTCTATGGTTGCACGATCTGCAAATCCCTGGCGCCAAATCATGCCTGTGTCCTTACGCCAAGCGCGCTGCCTTACTGCGGCATCATCGGCTATGATTCGGCTAAGGTAACAGCAGAAATAGACCCGGAAGGGTATGTTTTTACTATTCCTAAAGGTGAATGCTTGGATCAGGAGAAAGGGCATTACACGGGAGTCGACCAGGCCATATGGGAGAAATGCAATCATCTGGTAAAGCGCGTGAACATCTACAGCAGCATAAACTATCCGACTACCAATTGTGGGTGCTTTGAGGCAGCATCTTTCTACATACCGGATGTTGATGGTATCGGTCTGGCTATGCGGCGCTATACCAAGATGACACCGCTCGGTGTCAAGTTTTCCACTTTGGCAGGTATGATCTCCGGTGGGGCTCAGAATCATGGGTTCAAGGGATTGTCGATTGCCGGTATGGCGAGTAAGAACTTCCTGCGAGGAGATGGCGGTTGGAACCGGGTAGTCTGGATGCCTGCGGATTTGAAGAGGGATATCGCGGATGTGATTCCAGAGGAGGTCTATGACAAGATTGTCACTGAGGAAGAGACTATTGATCCTCTGGAGCTCAAGGAGTTGCTCCGCAAGAAAGGACACCCAATAGTCAAGCTGTTCTGGAAGAATGGCGAACCCCAGCCATTAAAGTTGCCGCTTCCCGGTGAAGACTGGCCGGATAACTAAATTTAGATTTGGGGGAATGTTTATGGAAAAGATGTGTGATCTATGCCAAAAAAGGGTAGCGCCGTGGACATGCCATGAATGTGGTATCGCTTTGTGTGACGAATGTTCCCGTGAGGTTCGTATTGATTCTACCAGACCTGGCCAGAGAATGATGGGCCGGATCACCAGCCCCATGAAGTCAGGGGTGCAGAAACTAAAGGTCTGCGAGAAGTGCTTCAAGGAAAAGGAGTTTCTCGGATAAGAGGTACCCTTTTCTGGTGATGGTTGCTGAGGAGAGAAGTAATGGAGAAAAAGAGGATTGCCCATGTAGGGCCTCACAAAGTTGACATAAGTGAAGTGGTGCGTGATCCCCGTGGTATTGAGGATATAGTCACGGAGATACTGGAGAAAGACTTTGTTGAGAGCCGCTATTCACAATTTGGGGCGTGGTTGAATATCTTGCCCGACGCGGCGGATATCGGTGATTGGGATCGCACTCTGCTGGAAAGATATGTGCCGCTATATACTCAGCCTCAAGGCACGTGCATTGATTGTGAGTTGGGTCCTTGCAGATCTCAAGGTAAGCAAAGGTAAATGCGGATTAGAGATGGATTCGTTTCAAGGCAGGCTGAGTTTGCGCAAGGCCTGCCGTGGCTGTATGGGCCAGATGGTAGCTACTCGTCATTTGTTGAACTATGCATTGAAGTTATGGGATGAAAGCAAGGCTGTCAGCATGGGTGAGCTCTTGACCATGTCGGATGCCTGCCCTCCTGTAGGCACTTTGAGCGGCATCTATGTGAAAACCCTCAAGGACTTGAACAGGGTGCTCTCATATGGAGAGGCGCAGTTGGCTAAGCTGATGTCTGCGAGCTATTCAGGCACCGGAGCAGTGGCGGATTTTGAGAGCATGGTGATGCATGCTGGTTCTGTTCTGCTTCTGGCTATGGGAGTGTCTGAGATGATTAAGGTCGCTTGCTTCGGCTTTACGTCAGCCGCTAACCATAAGATTGATGAACTGGAGAATTTCCCGCCGGCCAACGTGGTTGGAGGATGGCCGTCCATAAAGGAAGGTAAGCCGGTAATTGCCTTTGTCGGCGATGATTTTCTGCCGGCATGGTGTGCCATAGAGTATCTCAAGCAGAATGAATTGTTGGACAAAGTCGAGATATGCGGTATTGGCCCTGCAGGTGATGACGTGGTGCGCTTCTATGACAAGTGCCGCATAATCGCTCCGATGGTGAAGGCGGGCAAAGCTATCAGAAATGGTGTCTTCGATGTGGTTGTAGCTGCGAACGGATGTATTCCTTTGGATATGCTATCTGAAGCGGCAAGGGTAAAGAGCAAGTTCATATGGGTAGGAGCGCAGGGAGTTGGCAATCTGGTCGATAAGACTGATGAACCTCTGGACAAGATAGTGAGTGCTCTGGTTGATGGTGAAGAGGCAGCTTGGATTAGAGATGTTGAGAAGGCTGGCCAGGTAGCAGTCAAGGTAGTCCAGCAAGTGAAGAGAACACGGCAATTTATTCTAAGTGATGAGTTGGCAGTTGCGCAGGCTAAGAAGTGTAAGGATGATTGTGATCTTTGCTCTAGTGCTTGCCCCAATAGCTTGCCATTATCAAAGGCGGTCAGACTGTTACGCGGCGGTAACTGGGATGGTTTCTCAGAGGTGGAGAGAGGGTGCTATTTCTGTGGAAAGTGTGAAGAGGCTTGCTCGGCTGGGGTGAGGCTGCGTGACATAATAGTAGCGACTGAAAGGAAACAAGCGAAGAAGGACAAATTCATTATGAGAGCGGGAAGAGGTCCTCTCCCCCTCACTGAGATACTGCAGTCGGCTTTTTCCATGGTCTGGGGTAATGCTCCCGGTATCGTGGTGATAGCGGGTTGTGGTGATGCTTCCCGCGATGATATCGGATGGCTGGCTCAAGAATTAACCAGACGAAACTGCATTGTCTTTGTGGCTGGATGCGCCGGTGCTGAGATTGCCCGCAACTACAGCGAAAGGAAGGGTAAGTATATTTTTGAGCAGTACCTGGCTTCTATTGAGCCACGGTCTCTCATCAACTGCGGTGGCTGCACCGCAATTTCCCTGGCGAACAACATGTATATGTACTCGCGTGCTGCCGGAGGCATTCCTCTCTATGGGGGCATACCAGAGGTAGGCGAAGGGTCACTTTATACTACCTTCACGTTGCTTGTGTGGGGTGCTCTGCCTGACAGGATGTATGCAGCAGCAGCAGCATATGCCCGTCTTGGGATAAGGGTTGTAGTGGGTCCGGCTTCGGGTTGGACTTGGGGTCGCTATTTGCCTGGCAATAGGTATGATCGGAGCAAATGGTGGGTCTATCATGGAGACAATGGTAGTAAGAGGGAAACCGAACCTGTTCCGGAGCATTTTATTATCCCCGTGGAAACCAAAGAGGAAGCACTGACCATGATGCCCCACACTTTCTTCAGTACATCTGAGATGAGGGAGGGTCGGGCTGCTCGTCTTGACCTGCTTATTGAGTTGTATCGGCTGTTCTATGGCCAACTTCCCGATGATTGGGATTTGTTGGTGAGGTCCCATTTGGATATCCCGACTAGGCACAGGATCAGGTTGGTTAAGCTACTTCGGGATGAATATGGTTGGGAAGGCGATGGATTGAAGATTACCAAGGCCAGGAATCGTGATGGGAAACTGTTAACCCTGTCGGAATTCAATACCAGCTACGGTATGGAGCTGGGAAGATACCACTGCAGACTGAAGAGACTATTGCCAAAGAGTGTGAGAGATAGAGAAAAGGGCAGTTAGTCCTCCTCATCCTTAGTTTCCTCCGATTTTACGAGGTCAAGTGCGCTGAAGGGGCATTTTTCAGCGCATAGGTTACAGATATCAAGACCCGGTACTGCGCGTTTACAGCTTGACCATTCTACTACGTTAAGATTGCCGTCTATCACTTTAATGACTGGTGGTACGGGGGCGCGCTGAGAGAGCCTGCCGCCGGAAGTGATAGTGGTAAGTGCTCTATCGCAGACGGCGACGCAATCACCGCAACCGGTGCATCTCGACCTATCAATGACGTGATCTGTACCTTTGATGCGCTCTCCTTCCCCCAACATCTCCTTCAGCATATCGTATGAATCACGGAATTCTTCCTTGAGAAGGAGGGGGCAGTCAGCCGGCTTCTTATTCCTGCTTATGAGGTCGAAGGCAAAGGCATAACACGTGGGAGAACCACAGAGCTTACAATTGGTGCGTGGCAATAGCCTGTACATCTGGAGCGGTTGAAGATCTTTCTTAGGCAACTTTCCTCCTGACCAGGAGGTCTGAGGGCGTGGTAATATTCTTTTCGGTCGGTATGGCTGTCACATCTATCATCTTAAGGTTTGGCAGTTGCGATACCGATGGATCGTAGCTTCCCAGGTAGTTAGAATACAGGCTGGACGGCATATGGCCTATGCCTTCTTCGATAGCGGTTTCTGATTTTGCTGCCACCACCACGGAGCCTGATTTGCCTCTGATCTCGATAGGGGCGCCACTCTTAAGCCCCAGCTTTTTCAGATCAGCCGCGGATAGGTGCACCACGGCAGACCTGGTCTGATATTCATCGCCCAATCCATCTCTCTGCCTGGCAATCGCCTGGTGAATATCGTCATAGGTCACGATGGTCAGACTAATACCCTGGTTAGATGAATCCATCAAATGCTCCCTGCCAATTGTTTCAGGACTTCCTCCTCGGTAGGCTGATCTACTTTTTTTGGCCCGGCTAATGCTACCTCAGCCCCATCCATTCTTATCATTGAGCCACCGTATTCTACGCCGGGCAGTGCTGTTGGTATGACCACATCAGCGGAGATCGTGGTAGGTGTACGGAAGTGATCCAAACAGATGACGTTTATGCCCTGCAGATTCTTCATTATGGACTGAGGCAGAGCTGAAAACGGATCTGCCCCCATTATTAGCAGGCATTCGGGGACACGGTTTCTTACTTGTTCCAATAAGGAGAACTCACTTCCGTGAGAAATGCTGCCGGCAAAGCTTATGCTGTTAACATATCCCGTCTGTTTGTAGAGCGATTGATGGAATCCTCTCATGTTGGCTTCTGCGATCATGGGAATCACAGCAACCCTGGTCGACTGACTGAACGTATGTACCATCTTGCTGAATGAGGTGAGATCATTGTCAAGAGAGTAGATCAGGCCGAGCCCGCAGAAGATGACGCAAAAGCGAGATTTTGCCACCATTTCTCTGAATTTTCTGGCTTCCTCACGTGCGTTTTGTCCCTCATCGAGGATGGTATTGATGAATCCCTTATCCTGTCCAGGCTTGATTCTGAAGGGCGGCTTACACATTGAGCTTAACTCAGTCTGTCTAACCTCGACGCAGCTTAGTGTTACCTTGGGGTACCATCCGGCGGGATTATAATCAGCATAGGCATAGTAAGTGTACTTCGAAAGGTGCCTCGGGTGGGTGTGGGGAGGATTGGCACCCCAGTAGATTAGCAGATCTGCATTATCTTTTACTTCGGAGAGAGAGCATGTTGGCAGATCCTCGGTAAGGATTTTCTGCATCAT
The DNA here is from genome assembly GCA_963720375.1 of uncultured Chloroflexia bacterium. Classification (GTDB taxonomy): domain Bacteria; phylum Chloroflexota; class Dehalococcoidia; order UBA2247; family RBG-13-53-26; genus JAPLHP01. The sequence continues at coordinate 45,813 of CAVRFM010000023.1, forward strand.
GACACCATATGAAAAGGATGAGGCGTCATCGATAGTTCCGCCAAGCCTTTTTGCCAGATCGATGGCAACCGCCTGTGATTCTAAGGTCGAATTATCAAGACCAAAGACGAGGAGATTCTTTGCCTTGGAAAGGAGGTGCACTGCCTCTTGAATGGCTTCTTCCAAAGAGCGCCTTTGGCCTCTAATGAGGGCCTCTGCCCGGCGCTGCGGATCGAAGCTGGAACGGAGATAGGTCGCCCCCTTGGCACAGGCGTTCTCGATACGGCCCAGATTGGCACCGTCGATCTCAACCCGGATATCGTCGCATAGGCAACCGCATCCGGTGCAGACCAAGTTCTGAAAGCTCAATTGAAGACCTCACTTAACATTGCGGATATCATCTGTATGCCCGATGATTTGTTCCGGCCCTTCACTATAAGTTGCAGATTGAATGACCTGGTCCAATGAGATACTCAGTTGGTGAGCTTCATGAATACGAAGTGCGAGCTGCTGCTGCTTCTTCGACCAAGGTGGCAGGCAGTTCCTCAGGTCCGACAAGGTAGATTCTCCCCTTCCCTACTTTGGCAATCCTTCTCATCAACTCCGGATCGGCGGATCGCTGGTTGATACAGACGCAGGAAATTGTAATACCTCGGCGAGCTACCCTGGCAGCTTGCCTGAGGGCGTACTTCTGTGGGGATGGATGGGGTGCTGTCGCATCGCCATCGGATATGAGGATAATATGCTGCTTTGCTCTTCCCTTGGGGTGATGTTCCAGCAATTCACAGGCCTTCAGCAAACCATAGCCGATGTTGGTAAAAGCGTTCTCATGCAGCTCGAGTTCAATTACACGGCGAGTCACTCTGTGAGGGCTGGCGGTTAGATCGACCACAATATCAGCCAGGTTGGAGAATGAGACCACTGCCACCCTGTCTTTATATGCAGTCGCGGCCAGTGAGAGAGCCATCGCGCTTTGCTTAGCGAACCAAAATTTCTCGAGTTGCAACATAGTGCCGGAGACATCGATCACCAAGACAATATCCATTCTGGTGCGGATGTCTTTGATATTGACGATGATATCTTCTCTGGTGATGTATTGTCTTCGGTGGCGGATTGCCTCTCTCATGGTATTTCTGAATGATATGTCGCGGTATTTGTCCCCGAAGCGATAGTGGCGCATTCCCACCACTCTGCCCTCGCCCAAGCTCAACTTCTTACCCGAGCTGTGCTTCCCATATCCATATAGATAAGCTCCCTCGTCCAACCGTGGCGTCAACTTCTCCAATAGCATGTTAATGCCACGCTGGCTGAGCATCCAGCCGCTGCTGGTACGCTCCAGGATATCTTCCTTCTCCAGAAATTCAAGGGTTTTGGCCAGCGCTTGCTGCTCTATAAGCTTGGCTATCATTTCCTTTTCTTTTCTGTATTCTTCAACTTCCTTAAGCAACTCATCATCGAGATTATCGGCTTTGTATCGTTCCGGGTAGAGCTCTGGCAAGCGACAGGCAATCTCTCTGTATAGCTGGGCCAGTTTGGAGTCAGGGAATCGTTTGATTCTCCTTAGCAGTAGATCGAAGGAGCCATATTTCAGAGGTTTCCTGAACTTATCTTCCCGGACAATCTCCTCGATCAGGGCCAGAACATCATCTTTGGTCAGGGTAGCCAGCTGTTCCCTGGCTTCATGTTTGCCGGTTACCTTCTCGACAACTTCCTCAACAATTCGCTCTCTCTTCCCGGGCAGATCGACCTCCGGGGCCAGTTTAAGGCGGTGGGGCAGCGAGACTGCTGCTGCGACAGAAAGTCTTCTATCGGCGTCCTCGTATTCCTCCAATTCAGGGAAGTGGGCTAGAAGCTCAGCATTTCTAATCATGCCGCGCGTTCCTACTCCCCTTTCTACCTCGCTGTGTCTTCTCGTCTCGTTAACTATGCGAATTGCCTGCTCAAGAACTGGTTCGGCTAAGGTTTCTGTATCACGGCCGATGTGGGCAAGAACAATCCTCTTTTGCTTATCAAGATCGTCAACGTAGTCAAGGTGGATAACATCAAAGTTGTCCAGCAAGTCCAGTGGTAATGACTTTAATGCTCCCTCTCCGCCAGTGGCTACTACTAGGGTATCCAGTTTGATCTTTTGTTCCAACACACCAATGGTTATTGTTCCATCTTGGAGGGCATACATAACTACATTGAGCACTCGCTCAGGGATTCTATCGATGAAATCAATCAGCAATATGCCTCGATTAGCCCGTAACAGTTTTCCGGGCAGGAAAGCACGAGGAGAGTAAATACCTTCTTTAAAGGCTATTTCTGGATCAAGGTCTCCGATCAGATCTTCAACCGTTAACCCTCCGCTTCCTTGTATCTTCACCAATCTCCTGGCTGCAGGGAGGATGGTGCTGTGAAGTATTTCACCTCGCTTTTTCCTGTCTATACACCAGGGGCAGGGATCATCTTTAGGAAAACAATGTAGGGGACAGCCTTCTACTACCTCAATATCATCCAGAATAACAGGTAGGCTGTTGGCTAAACTTGTTTTACCACTTCCGGGGGGGCCAAGAATAAGCAGGTGGTGTGCACTGCAGAGACTGCTTAGTAAGGCCAGCTTCTTCGCATCTTCTATTTGAAGATCATCAAAGACTGACCGGCTAAACTTGTCAGTGCCTATTCTGTCTAGGGTGGTAAGGATTTCTTCCAGAAGCAATTTGTATATCGTCCGACTTCAACTGTAGCTCAGTATCTTCTTGCAGATTTCATCTATCGCAATGGATGCTGGAGAGTCTTTTGGAATCTCGCTCACAGGTTTGCCTTCGCCATCAAACTGTGCCACTAGCGGTTCGAAGGGGATATAGGCTGCTATCTCGAGACCGTTTTCCTTGGCCAACTCGTCTACTCGAGACCTGTTTTCCTCCGTCACTCTGTTGGCCACTATCAGGATGGCGCCAAACTCGATATTGAGCTCTCTTGATATCTCCACAATTCTCTTAGCAGTTTGAATGGCATTTTTTGTAGGATCGGTAACCACCAGCATGATGTCAACATCCCGGGTAGTGCGCCGGCTAAGGTGCTCCAGCCCTGCGTGACAGTCGATTATAGTGAAATCATAACCCCTTGCTCTAGTGTCTATTACCTGTCGGATGACGTGGTTGACGGCGCAGTAGCATCCCTCACCCTCCGAACGCCCCATTACGAGTATGTCGAATTGAGGGAACTCCTCAATAGCTTCGTGGAGGGCCAACTCCAGATGTTCTTGTTTAGAATTTGTCACCTTGCTACGAGCTGGTGCGTTTATAATTGCCTCCCGGCTCTCTCCTACATTCTTGGTCACTGTCACACCAAGGGCTTGGGGGAGGTTGGAATCCGGGTCGGCATCAATTGCCAGTACACTACCGTGCTCCGATAACTTCTTTACCAGCATGCCTGACACAAAGGTCTTCCCTACTCCGCCCTTTCCGGAGACCGCAATAGCAAGTCCTCTGCTCATGAGTACTTCCCTTCCAGAACGCTATTTACCAGTTCATTAATCAAATTCATGGGGTCATCGTAGAACTTGGACTCAGGCGATGGCTTGATTCTGCTACCAAGAGAGGAAGCGGCCATATTTCGTATATCATCCATATTTGCTTCAGATCGGTTTTCCAGCTTTGCCACAGCCTGTACCTTCTCATAAAGCGAAAGTGTAGCTCTTACACTGGCGGCTTGATCCATCTCCTTCGACCAAGGCTCTTCACGTGTAGCTCGTACCAGGGCAACCACGGCATCAAGTACTTTATCCGGCACTCTTACGTTATCAATCCTGAGGCCATATCGGACTACTATCTCCTTCTCTTTTTGCAGAGATTCAGGATAGCCCATCTTGACTACATCAAATCTATCGAGAAGGACATCGGAAAGCTCCTCGACCCCAGCCCGTTCTCTCGGATTCATGGTAGCTATCATCACAAAATCAGCCGGGTAGTCTACGTCGTAAGGCCCTATCGTCGCGATGCCCTCTTCAAGGACCTCTAATAGAGCATTTTGAAGTTTCTCTGTAACCCTGTTAAGTTCATCGAAGAAAACGATCCCTCGATTGCCTTTGAGCAATTTCCCCGGCAAGAATGCTCGGTAGTCCTGGGGACCATACTTGAAAGCCTGTGTTGGATCGATATCTCCCAAGAGGTCCTCAGCCGTAAGGTCAGGAGAACCCTGCAACCTGACGAACCTTTGCTCACCAGGAATTATAGTGGACTCCAGTTTCTCACCAGTGGAAGCCTTTGCCTTGCACTGTGGGCAGACAGGCTGTTCCGGGTGGCAATGGTAAGGACAACCCTTCACCACCTTTATAGGAGGCAAAGCTGCCGCTATGTGCTTGGCGAGAGTAGTCTTGCCAACTCCAGGCGGTCCCTCAATCAGCACGTGATGGCCAGCCAGCAATGACGCAAGGATCCTTTTCTTGGCATCATCCTGGCCCACAATGACTGAAAGCATGTCATTCCCATCGGTCGCAGATTTCAGGATCGTTTCTCTTAGTCCCTCAATCATCTCTCCTCCTAATTAAGAAGTATACTATACAATCTCGATCCGAACCAATCTCAGGGGTGATTGATTGCAGGGGCGGTTGCTGGGTATCAGGAGGCTTCTCTGGGTCAGTGAAGGAACTGAATATTGGTGTTTTGACGCTGCAGATAGTGATTGTTATAATGGCCTCGTGGCACGAACAAATGGGGTTCCCGCTAAGATGCTGACGGTAGGTGAAGTCAACAGTACTTTTGCTGAAAAGGGAGTGGATATTAAGCTGCCGTTGCCCACTCACTTTTTGGTAAAGAATCTGCAGGTTCTTGAGAGAAGGAAAGTCCCGGGTGGGGTGGGGCTACTTTTGAGCGTAGAGTTCATAAATGATAATGGGGAGGAAGTTACCGATCTGTTTCACTGTGAAGGAGGGGTAAAGGTAGAGGGTAGAAAGAAGACTGAAACAGCAGAGATCCAGCAGCCACCCCTGACAGACCTGCTGCCCCTGCGCTCGAAAGAGGAATTTGAGAGCGATGACGAGGTGAAGTCTTATTTGAAAGAAGCTATCAGTCACCTGCTGCAGGATAAGGGGTACCGGCTTGGTGAGCGCGGCGATGTTGATTTGTATTTTGAGCGGCAGGAGCAGGGGTTCTTTATTAGTCTGGCAGTACGGTGTGACGAGTCACTCCTTGAAAAGGCGAAGAGCTTAGTAGAACTAAGGCAGAGGTATGGTGTTGATAATGAGTATGGCCTTATAGTCCCAGCCTTTCAGGATTCTCTGGGGGTTCCGCTTCTAAGTCAGGAGCGCTGGATATTGAGAAACCAGGAGTTCCTGACAATAAATCGGATCGGGGTCTATGCTGTTGATAATTGGAATCCAAATCTGCTCTATGCTTTTACTATTCACCCTTCCCCAAGAGATCTCAAGAAATACTTCATGACTACGGGACCTAAGTGGTCTCTGGTTCGTAGCCGCTATGTTCTGGGCAGATCTAAGAAGAAGGCGGCTGGTCTTGAGTCTCCATCGGATGGTTAGGGACAAAGGCAGTATGACCTGTGGTAAAATGAAGTGGGAGCCTGTTAAGGATCGGTAGCAACAGTTATTAACCTTTGTTGCTCGCCCCTGCAGCAAAACCAGACGGAAACAGGATCTTATATTTCTTCCCTAAAATAATCTAAGGAGTATTCTCAGAAGCATGACATCTATGAAACCAGAGAGGTTAACGGAGCAAGCCCAGCAGGCGATAGCTGCTTCACAGGAGCTTGTCAGGCGCTATCGGCACAGCCAGTGGGATGTTGAGCATGTGTTGTTAGCCCTATTGGAGCAAGAGGATAGCCTGACAGCCAAGATAATGAAGGAGCTTGGGGTGGATGATGGGGTAGTGAAGCAGCAGGTAGAATTGGTTTTGGAGAAGGCACCAAAGGTTACTTATGAAGGTGCTCAAATCTATGCAACCCCGCGCATTCCTCGTCTTCTTGAGTCCGCTGCATCTGAGGCAGACAGGCTGAAGGATGAATTCGTCGGCATTGAGCATCTTCTTATTGCTATAGCCATGGAGCCGAATGGGGAAGCAGCGCGTATTCTCAGGTCGGCAGGTGTGGATCAGGAGGGTATTTATCGGGCTCTGCGCAATGTGCGGGGAAGCCATAGAGTTACTGATAGAAGAGCTGAAAGCAAGTACCGTAGCCTGGAGAAATACGGACGTGATCTGACGGAGATGGCGAGGCAGAGCAAGATAGACCCTGTGATCGGTAGGGAGGACGAGATTCGCCGGGTCACGCAGATCCTATCTCGGCGCACTAAGAATAACCCCATAATCATTGGTGAAGCTGGAGTAGGTAAAACTGCTATCGCTGAAGGTCTGGCTCAGAAGATTGTTGCTGAGGATGTTCCTGATTCATTGAAAAACAAGAGGATGATTGCCTTGGACATGACCTCTCTGGTGGCTGGCAGCAAGTTTAGAGGTGAGTTTGAAGACAGGCTTAAAGCTGTGATTGACGAAGTACGCCAATCCAACGGAGAGATTATCCTTTTCATTGACGAATTTCACACTGTGGTTGGTGCTGGAGCGGCTGAGGGGGCTATAGATGCCAGTAACATACTCAAACCGGCTCTTGCCAGAGGGGAGCTTCAGTGTATAGGAGCCACTACCCTGAATGAGTATCGGGAGCATATTGAAAAGGACAAGGCTTTAGAGAGGAGGCTTCAGCCTGTATTTATCGAACAACCTAGTGTTGAAGCTACGGTAGAGATGCTTCGGGGGCTTCGACCCAGATATGAGGCGCATCATAAGATTGAGATTGCTGATTCAGCCCTTATCGCTGCTGCCAAGTTATCGCACAGGTATATCACTGATCGATTCTTGCCTGACAAAGCTATTGACCTTATCGATGAGGCAGCCAGCAAACTTCGCATTGATCTGGAGAGTGCGCCACCACCGGTAAAGAAACTGGAGCAGGAACTCAAGCACTTGACCAACGAGGAAGAGGCGGCATCGCAACGGCGTGACTATCAGCGTGCTGCTGAGCTTAAGTCACAAATGTTGCGACTCGAGGAAGAGTACAAAGAGGCCAAGAATGAATGGCTTCAGAGCAGGAAGATTGACCGTGTCGTGGATGAGAGTGACATTGCTGAACTCGTTTCTAAATGGACCGGAATACCGCTTTCTCGCATGCTGGAGAGCGAGTCAAAGAAGCTAGTCCATATGGAGGAAGAGATCCATAAAAGGATCATCAATCAGGAAAGAGCTGTGGCAGCTGTTTCAGAAGCCATTCGGCGGGCTAGAGCCGGACTAAAAGACCCGAAGAGACCTATTGGCAGCTTTATCTTTCTCGGCCCTACAGGGGTGGGTAAGACAGAATTGGCCCGTGCTTTGGCGGAGTTTCTATTTGATGATGAAAATGCTTTGGTACGCCTGGATATGTCAGAGTACATGGAGAAACATACTGTCTCGAGGCTTATTGGTGCTCCACCGGGGTACGTTGGGTATGATGAGGGAGGACAACTCACTGAATTGGTACGTCGTCGTCCATTCAGGGTTATTCTTTTTGATGAGATTGAAAAAGCTCACCCAGACGTATTCAATATAATGTTGCAGATTCTGGAAGATGGGCGATTGACTGATGGACATGGCCGAGTTGTGGATTTCAAGAATGTTGTAGTCATAATGACCAGCAACTTGGGCACACAAGAAATACAGCGTCAGAGGATTGGCTTTCGTCTGGAGAAAGAGCTTGATCAGGAACGGTTACGGCAGACAATCAGCACTGCTCTGAAGCAGACATTCCGGCCTGAACTCCTTAACAGGATAGACGAAATAATTATCTTTGATTCACTGACTGAGCAGCATCTTCATCAAATCATTGAGCTGCTGCTAAAGGAAGTGCAGAAACGGCTTTCTGAGCACAGGATAACAGTCGAGTTGAGTGAATCTGCTAAGGCGTGGCTTATTAAGGAAGGCTATGACCCTGTTTATGGTGCAAGACCATTGCGGCGGGCAATTCAGCATCATGTAGAGAATCCGCTTTCTAAAAGAATCCTGGATGGTGAATTTGTGGAGGGGGATGTTGTCTTAGTTGACTCTGTGCCTGATGGGTTGACGATTACGAAGAAAAGTAGTTGACGATCGATGAGGGTATTGCTGCAGCGGGTGACCCAGGCCTCTGTTAGTATTGATGGAGAAGAAGTAGCCCGGATCGGCAAGGGACTGGTGTGCCTGGTGGGTGTAGCTCAGGGAGACACGGAAAGCGATGCACGATTCTTGGCCGAGAAGGCAGCCAACCTCCGTATATTCTCAGACGAGGCAGGCAAATTCAATCTCTCACTGGTGGATGTCAATGGAGAACTGTTAGCGGTGAGCCAATTCACACTACTGGCTGATGCTCGCAAAGGTCGACGACCCAGCTTCACTCAGGCAGCATTGCCAGTTGAGGCTGAAGCTCTATTCAACAAGTTTGTGGAACTGGCGAGGGCTACGGGCCTGAGAACGGAGACAGGGCGATTCCAGAAGCACATGCTGGTGGAAATCTACAATGACGGCCCAGTTACCGTTCTCCTAGATAGCAAGCTGTGAGAAGCTATCAAGTTATGCTAGTTTGATTCCTTTGATTCCTCTGAAATATCCCCTGTGGCAGCAGCCTGTAACTGGGGCTCAGCCTGGCCCTCAAGTTCTTCTGGCTTGCTTACCACTTCTTCTAGGATGACTTCTTCCTGCTTAATGAGCTGACCTTGTAAGGCCTGTAAGTCTTCCGGTTTGAGACAGCGAGCGGGGATGAGTCTCCCTATAATCACATTCTCCTTAAGCCCCAGGAGTCTATCCACCTTTCCGTTTATGGCTGCCTCTGTGAGTACTCGAGTGGTCTCCTGGAAAGAAGCTGCAGCCAGCCAGCTATCCGAATTGAGGGCAGCCTTTGTTATCCCTAAGAGGGCAGTCTGAGCTGTGGCTGGTTCGCCTGCTTCAGCTACCACTCTAGCATTGATATCCTCAAAGGCGAAGCGATCTACCAGGTCTCCGGGAAGTAATTCGGTATCACCAGGGGAATCGACCCTTACCTTTTGCAGCATTCGGCGGCCTATAATCTCGATATGCCTATCGTTGATGGTAACTCCTTGAGAGCGATAGACTTTCTGTATTTCGTCCACAAGATATCGCTGCACAGCTTCACGTCCTTTGATACGCAGGATGTCCTGGGGATTAGCATGGCCGTCAGTAAGTTGGTCACCGGCCTTCACATGAGAACCATTTACTATTCTAATATTTGATGTAAAAGGAATGATGTATTCTTCCTCTTCCTTTTCCTCATAGCTGATGATGAGGTTGTCGCCTTCAATGTTTACCTTGCCACTCACAGGAGCTAACAGGAGGGGGACTGGTGACGACACATCTGCTTCTTCTTCAGCCGAGGCTGTTGAGGATTGCTTGGCTAAAACTGTTCCTACATCTACCCATTCACCATCGCTGACCTGCGGTTCTGTGCCGGGGGGCAGAGGGTATTCGTTACGATATAACTCAGAGTTAGTAATCCTTATTTTGTAACCTTCTTCGGTGGGTAATACCTCTGCCACACCGTCAATTTCGGAAAGGATGGCTTGCCCTTTTGGTATTCTTGATTCAAAGAGTTCTTCTACTCGTGGCAATCCGGTGGTGATATCCAAACCCAATACGCCGCCGGTGTGGAAGGTACGGAGTGTTAGCTGTGTTCCTGGCTCCCCGATACTCTGGGCGGCGATAATGCCGACTGTGGTACCCTCCTCTGCCAAGCGACCTTTGGAGAGGTCATTACCGTAGCAGGACTGGCAGATGCCGACCCTTGCCTGACAGCTAAGTGGCGACCTGGCGTAGACCTGACTTATTCCTGCTGAGACAATCTGCTTTGCCTTCTCCTCGGTTATTTCCTCGTTTCGATCTACGATAACCTTACCGTCAGAGGGGTCAGTTACTGCAGCTGCGGCCAAGCGTCCTACTATGCGCTCAGAAAGATGAGGCAGAAAACTGTCTTTGGACTCTGTGCACCAAATACCAGAAGTTGTGCCACAATCCTTCTCAGTAATGATGACATCTTGAACAATGTCTACAAGGCGTCTGGTAAGGTAGCCCGCATCTGAGGTTCTCAAGGCAGTATCTGCCAGTCCCTTACGGGCGCCATGCGTAGAGATAAAGTACTCCAAGACGGAAAGTCCTTCGTTGAAGCTGGACCTGATGGGGAAGTCTATAATCTTACCCGAAGGATCTGTCATCAAGCCGCGCATGCCTGCCATTTGCCTTATCTGAGACATGTTTCCTTTTGCTCCAGAGGTTGCCATCATGTAGACCCCCCCGTAGCGATCCAATGATTGTGAGACAAGGTCGGTGATTTTATCAGTAGTCTCTGTCCACAGGTCCACTGTGCTGCTATACCGTTCCTCATCAGTGATTAGTCCCCGATAGTGCTGGTCTTCTATTTGAGCAATGACCTTTTCTGCCTCCCGGAGAACCTGAGGTTTTTCTTGTGGGACTTTTACATCGTTAATACTGATGGTGGTACCCGATTTGGTGGCATATCTGAATCCCAAATTCTTGATATTGTCAGCCATAATAGCGGCATCTACATTGCCCACTAATTTGATGCAGTCTGCGATAAGCCGCTTCAGACGTGTCTTGTCTACTGTTTCGTTAATGAACCCAACTTCTTTGGGCATGATGCTGTTAAAGATAATACGTCCCACGGTTGTCTTAATACGCTTATTCTGATCATCATCATGCATCCGTACTTCGATCTCTGCACCCAAGTCAACGATGTCCAGGTTGTAGGCCAACTCCGCTTCACTGAAGCTGCCGAAAGATTTTCCTTCCCCTTTAGCCCCTGGCTTGGGGGATGTCAGGTAATAGCAACCAAGGACCATGTCAAGAGTCGGTGCTACTGCAGGTTCTCCGTTGCTAGGCAAGATCATGTTGTGGATACTGAGCATTGCTTTTCTGGCCTCCATGACTGCAGCCCTGGATAGGGGAACATGCACAGCCATTTGGTCTCCATCGAAGTCTGCATTAAAGGCAGTGCACACCAGAGGATGAAGTTGAATAGCACTGCCTTCGATTAACACAGGCTCAAATGCCTGAATGCTAAGTCGGTGCAATGTTGGGGCTCGGTTGAGCAAAACCGGCCTTTCTTTAACGACTTCCTCCAAGATACTCCAGATTTCTGGTCTTGCTCTCTCTACCATTCTCTTTGCACTCTTGATGTTGGTAGCAAGACCCTGTTGTACCAGGCGAAACATGAGGAATGGTTTGAAGAGTTCCATGGCCATGCGCTTGGGCAATCCACATTGATGAAGCCCCAGTTCAGGACCCACTATTATTACTGAGCGCCCGCTGTAATCGACTCTCTTGCCCAGAAGATTCTGGCGGAAACGTCCCTGTTTGCCTCGAAGTACATCTGATCGTGACTGCAAAGGTCGGTTGCCTGCGCCAGTAATAGCCCTTCTTTGTCTCCCATTGTCAATAAGAGAATCCACTGCCTCTTGCAGCATCCTTTTTTCGTTGTGGATAATTATCTCGGGGGCACCTACGTCCAGCAGCCTTCGAAGGCGATTATTCCGGTTGATTACCCTTCGATAAAGATCATTGAGATCGCTGGTAGCAAATCGTCTCCCATCTAGCTGTACTATGGGCCGTAAGTCAGGGGGCAGAACGGGGAGGATGGTCAAAATCATCCATTCGGGCTTATTGCCGCTGCGACGGAAAGCTTCAACTACCTGTAATCTCTTAATGGCTTTCTTCCGTCGTTGTCCTGAGGCAGATATTATTTCCTGATGTAAGGCTGTATGTAGTTCTTCCAGATGAAGCTTGCGGAGGATAGTCAGGATAGCTTGAGCACCTGAATCTGCTTCGAAGAAGTTGCCATGTTTCCTTTTAAGTTCGCGGTATTTGCCATCCGTTAGCAGTTTCAGAGGACGCAAATCCTCTATCTCTTCAATCTTTTCCTCGATTTCCTTCTCTAACCGAATCCGCTCCTCGACATTGACATCTTCCTTTTGGGATATCTGCTGTCGCTCTTCCTGTAGTTGCTGGATCAGTCTTTGTTTTGGCTCTTCGTCTACACTGGTTATGATGTACTGGGCAAAGTAGATGATACGCTCTAGACTGCGTGGTGAAAGGTCAAGGAGTAATCCTATTCTGCTCGGTATTCCTTTCACAAACCAGCTGTGAGCCACCGGGGCGGCTAATTCTATATGCCCCATGCGCTCCCGGCGCACCTTGGAGAGAGTAACCTCTACGCCGCAGCGGTCACAGCGGATACCCTTATAGCGTACCTTCTTATATTTCCCGCAGTAGCATTCGAAGTCCTTGGTGGGTCCAAAGATCCTTTCGCAAAAAAGGCCGTCTCTCTCTGGTTTCAGACTACGGTAATTTATAGTCTCCGGCTTTGTTACCTCACCCCAGGACCAGCTTTTGATCTGCTCTGGTGAGGCAAGAGAGATTCGTATTCCGCTAAGGCTATCGGCACTAAACAAAGCGTTGCCTCCTTGGAAATGCAGTTTCCATTATGCTTATGCTGTGGTCAGATTTTCTCTTCGCTGGATAACTCTACTGATAATCCTAGACTCTGTAGTTCGCGGACCAGAACGTTGAAGGATTCCGGCAGTCCTGGAGGATACACATCCTCACCCTTAGTAATAGCTTCATAGGCTTTAGCTCTTCCAGCGATATCGTCGGACTTGATGGTGAGAAGCTCTTGGAGGGTGTGGGCAGCTCCATAGGCTTCTAGTGCCCAGACCTCCATCTCGCCAAAGCGTTGCCCTCCGAATTGAGCCTTGCCTCCCAATGGCTGTTGTGTGATCAGTGTGTAAGGACCTGTTGAGCGAGCATGTATCTTATCCTCCACGAGGTGGATTAGCTTCATCATATAGACATATCCCACTGTTACAGGCTGATCAAATGGCCGGCCAGTGCGTCCGTCGTAAAGTATGGTTTTACCGTAGATTGGTGGAGAAACGGATCTTTCTTTAATCACCTTCTCTACCTGTTGTTGTATTTGTTTATCAGTGAGTCCTTCAGTTGAAACCCCCAGCTCTTTAAGCCAGAGGCGAAGGCATACCAGAGTAGCTTCGGAGGTGAGATCCTGGCTGAATACCTTATCGCCATCGAAGCCCTGAGTTTGAAGCCATGTTTTTGCCTTTTTAAGCCTCTCCTCGGGGTTAGGATCATCGTTGCTGGAATCAGCCTGGCGGATAATCCAAGCTCTTGCCAGGGCATTCTCAATCACCGCCGTATCAGCTCCCTCAAATACAGGGCAGTCGACTTTGAAACCAAGCTCGTGGGCGGCCCAGCCAAGGTGGGTCTCGAAAATCTGCCCCAAATTCATTCGAGAGGGTACTCCGATAGGGTTGAGGATGATATCAACGGGTGTGCCGTCGGGCAGGAAGGGCATGTCTTCTTCGGGCAGTATACGAGCTATAACACCCTTATTACCATGCCTGCCGGCCAGTTTGTCTCCCTCTGAAGCCTTCCTCTTTTGGGCAATCCATACTCTTACCAGCTTGCTGACTCCCTCCTGTAATTCATCACGGTTGGTAAAAATTCTTACCGCGATCACCAATCCCTTTTCACCGTGAGGTACCCGAAGAGAGGTGTCTTTTACTTCCCGGGCTTTCTCACCGAAGATGACTCTGAGGAGCTTCTCTTCGGCACTCAACTCGGTTTCTCCCTTGGGGGTGATCTTCCCTACCAGAATGTCTCCTGACTCAACGGTGGCACCGACTTGTATAATCCCGTCATCGTCGAGCTTGCGAAGACTCTCTTCACCCACATTGGGAATGTCCCTGGTAATTTCCTCGGCACCTAGCTTGGTCTCTCTTGCTTCAACCTCATACCGTTCAATGTGGATTGAGGTAAATTTGTCGTCTTTGACCATCTTCTCTGAGATTACAATCGCATCTTCGAAGTTGTATCCTTCCCAGCTCATGAAAGCACAAAGCAAATTTTGCCCCAGTGCCAGTATTCCCTTGTCAGTGGCTGAGCTGTCGGCTAGTACCTGACCCAAGTGAACCCTGGAGCCTTTGCTTACAATGGGATGTTGGTTGACACAGGTTCCTTGGTTAGTACGCATGAATTTCGTCAGGGGATAAACATGTTCTTCGCCGCTATCACTTCTGACAACAATCTGTTTCCCAGTGGCAGAGACAACCTCACCGTCGCTGTCACTCAGGATCAACTGGCCACTATCTCGGGCCACTTGTTGCTCTATTCCTGTTCCTACTATCGGAGACTCAGAGCAAAGCAAAGGCACTGCCTGGCGCTCCATGTTTGATCCCATCAGCGCTCGGTTAGCATCATCATGTTCCAAGAAGGGAATTAGGGAGGCAGATATACCTACTATCTGTTTTGGGGAAACGTCCATAAGGTCGATGTTCTCAGGGGCCTCTGAAAAGAATCGTTCCCCTTTTCTCACCTCGATTTTGCTCTCGCTGAATTGGCCACCAGACCCGATGGGGGCATTGGCTTGGGCGATGACATAGTCCTCTTCTTTATCAGCCGGAAGGTAGACAATCTGGTCAGATACGAAAGGCAGCACCTTCACATCTCTTGGTGATAGCTCGGAGACTTGCTCAGCAATCTTAGGGGTGATACGCGCTCCCTTTTTAGCAATTTGATGGCCATCCTCGTCAGATATCGGCTCTCTGAGGGTTCTATTGAGCAACTCCTCTGGCGTATTTCTTACCTCTCGGACTACTTTTCGATATGGAGTTGTTATGAAACCATATTCATCAATGGAGGCGTAGGTAGCCATGGAACTTATCAGGCCGATATTTGGCCCCTCAGGTGTCTCAATAGGACAAATCCTGCCGTAGTGAGAATGGTGAATATCACGGACCTCGAAGCCAGCCCGTTCTCTTGATAGTCCTCCGGGACCCAGTGTTGATAGACGACGTTTATGGGTTAATTCCGCCAGAGGATTAGTCTGATCCATGAATTGACATAACTGGGAGCCACTAAAGAAGTCCCTTATTGCGGTATTTATAGGTCGTGTATTGATGAGGGCGTTTGGTGTAACAGTTTCAGGGTCAACGATGCTCATGCGTTCCTTTACCATTCGCTCTAGGTTCAGAAGGGCAATATGGAACTGGTTCTGAATTAGTTCACCGACGGTGCGCAGTCTTCGATTGCTCAAATGATCAATATCATCAGGTGCTTCCATGCCATTGTTGACCATGATGATGTGATGTACTATGGCTACAAGGTCTTCTCGGGTGAGGGCAGAACTACTATGGTTATTCTCTAATGTCTCTTGCCCCAGCCTCTTGTTGAGCTTGTAACGGCCGACCTTGCCCAGATTGTAGTGTCTGGGGTTAAAGAACAGGTTGTTCAGTAAGGTCTTGGCATTGTCGATATTAGGGAGATCTCCGGGGCGCAGACGTCTGTGGATTTCGAGTATAGCCTCAGTTTCATTCTTGATAAAAGAGTCCTGTTTAGCGCTAGCTGCAATGAAGGAGTGGTCTGGATTTGTATCTACATCTTTGAATAGCTGGAGTAAATCCTCGGTACCGGCATAGCCTACAGCGCGCAGGATGGTGGTGACAGGAAATCGCCTCTTCCCGTTTACCTTCACCCATATTACATCCTTGGTAGTGGTTTCAAAATCGAGCCATGATCCATGCTCTGGTATTAGCTTTCCATAGCAGAGTTCACGCCCGCTTGTTATATCTGTCTCGCTAGTAAGGTAGAGGCCTGGAGAACGGATCAATTGGCTTACTACTACTCGCTCTGCCCCATTGATAATGAAGGTCCCGTTGGGGGTCATTAATGGTAGATCAATTATGAAGATATTCTGCTCTTTAACTTCTCCTGTCCCTTTAACTACCAACTGAACCTTGGCATAGAGTGGTGTGGCATAAGTCAGGTCACGTTCCCGGCAATCCAATATCGAATTCTTTGGCGGTCCGAACTCACAGTTGAGGAAACGCAATTCAAGCCGTGCACCAGTCAGGTCTTGGATAGTCAGGTCCTGGAAAAGCTCTCTCAGTCCCTCCTCCTGGAACCTGCGGAAGGAGTTGAACTGTACTTGAATAAGGTTGGGTATTTCTAATACTGGTGAAGTTCTGGCGAATGATTTTCTGGCGACGCTTTGTGTCTGAGAAACAAGATTAGTAGAAGTCAAAGCTTTGTACACACTCCTTTGCTGGCTTTAATGGGCATAGTGTGCCTCACAGTAACAAATCAAAACAAAACAGGACACACCTATACCAAGATGGGAACACTTAATGAGGAACAATATTGCATAGAATGCAAATGCAAAAGGTTAGTATAGCGTACTATATAATCTGTGTCAAGTGGCTTTTGTGCTGGAATTTATAGAAATGTGGGTTATGGATAACTTCCGTTGAAACATCGGCATCTGTGTTGGAGATAGCGTTCACCGAAAGTAATGAAGGCCTGCGATTTAACCACAAGCCTTCATTACTTGCTCTAGTTAATGTCTATTGGGCTACGATGCATCGGCCTTGGTTGTAGCAGTTTCATCTGACTTGTGCTCTGCGGACTCTTCATGATGCTCGGCGATGGGCAGGAACCTGTTGGCCAGCATGAAGACTAAAATGCCGCCCGACACGATACCGATTGACACGGCGAACTCGCCGAAGCTGGGGAAGTAGGAATAACCCGGACGTATCGCCAGTTGCAGCAGGCTAGAATTGAAGCGGTTGAACACCAAGCCGCCGATGACGAAGATGGAACTGATGAACAGGCCTTTCCGGCTCTGCTGGATCTTGGGTATGGAGAATAGGATGATGGGCACCACGACGCCAAGGATAACCTCAGCGAACCAAATAAGGTTTTGTGGATATTCAGTGCCCAGGGCCTTCAACTCATTAAAATGAGGCCAGCCGGCGAATACAATGTCGCCGACTTTCAGCACCAGGTAGAGTGCCAAGGGGTAGCGAAGTATCTTGCCCAAGCCGCTCAAGACCTCCAGTCCTATCTGGTGGTGGAAAGCCTTGCCGCTGAGGGTGGACTCGAAGATGACCATAGCTGGCCCCACGGCTACTGCGGAGACGAAGAACAGCAGGGGCATTATTGGCGTGTACCACAGGTGGTTGAGAGTGTTACCCATTATGAGCATCATGGATCCCAACGAGTTCTGATGGCCGGTGGAGATGACGATGCCGGCGATGACCAAAGGGATCTGTATCATGCGGATGAACTTCAGGGGGATGCTCCAGTGGAGCTTCTCGAAGACTGCCGGGCTGATTTCCAATGCCAGCACAGCGGTGTACAGCATGACGCACCAGCCCACTTCATATAGTGGAGAGTGGATATTCGGATTGAAGATCATCTTCCAGATGTACCAGGGTTGTCCGAGGTCAACCAGCAGAGCGAAGACGACCAGCAGATATCCCAGGAAGGCGGTTAGGATGGCTGGTCTCACCACCGGATGGTACTTCTCCATATGGAAGATGTAGACGATGGCTGCCAGGGTGAATCCGCCTGCTGCCAGCGCCACACCGCAGTAGAGGTCGAAGCTGATCCATAGGCCCCAGCCGCGGCCATCACTCATGTTGGTCATGGCCCCAAGTCCCATGCCGTAGCGGACCACTGCCGTTGCCAGGAAGATGACCACCAGGAGGGCCAGGAAGAGGGTGCCGACGGGTAGTCTGCGTTCTTTCTGTTGCGTTGTCATCTCGTCAACCCTCCTTCTTCTCTTCTTGCTTGGTGGCGGCCAGTTTTTGGCGGCGCTTGGTGTACCAATAGGCGCCGGCCATAAGGATTATCACCCCCCCGGCGTAGAAAGGCAGTGTGCCCATAGCCTTTCTGGCATTCTTTGGCGCTGCTTCATCGCTGACCTGAGCGAAATGCAACTCTTCGAAGGAAACTGGAGAGATGTATATCCAGGCTGTGCCACCTACCTCTTCCTCTCCATATACGTGATCGTAATACAGTTGCGGCTGAGCCGCGATTCGGCTGTGTGCCTCATTAATGAGGTCATTGCGATTACCGAATTTAAGTGCTCCTGATGGGCATGTCCCGGTGCAGGCTGGTTGGAGATTCTGGGCCTGTCTATCGGCGCAGAAGGTGCACTTCCTAATCCATGGTGATGCCTTCTCCCATTGATAGGTCGGAATGCCAAAGGGACAAGCCGACATGCAATAGCGACAGCCGATGCATTTGTTTTGGATGTATACTACCGGCCCGTCTTCATGTTTTCTCAAGGCGCCGACTATGCAGGCCCCGGCGCAGGCTGGCTCATTACAGTGCATGCACTGCCGTTTCCAGTAGACGAAGTCTTGATCTGGCTGGTCAACCTCCACTGTGTTTATCGTAGTGAATGTGTTGCTGTCCAACCCCGGCGGGTTGTGCTGGTTAGTCCCTCTATCGGGAATGGTTGACATCTGGTAGCTGGTTCCACTGCTTACAGGCTATTACGCAAGCTCTGCACCCAACACACTTGGTTATGTCGACCAACACCCCGTGGCCGTTCTCTCCATTGGTACTGGAGCTATGCTGCTTCAGGGAGCCATCGTTCTGATCAGAGGCCACACCTGAAACTGGTAGCCCGATGAAGGATCTTCTGGTCAGCTCCACTTGATCGCTCCTTTCTGATAGCCGCAGAGCCACAAGCAAACAGAGGCGATTCGCCAACTTTGGCCAGGAATGAATGCTCGGTCAACGGTCATCATTGTTATCTAAACACCAGCAGTTGACGGGGCTGACACCCCCAGTTCGCTAAGTACGAGTTCAATCACTCGCGGTATCATTGACTTCACTTTAGGTGTAAGTTCCAATCCCCAGCCCAATTCCTCAGGCTCTATGCCATAAAAGACCACGCTCTGTGGGGCATGGCCCAGGTACTCCACATGAGTTAAGGCATCTAACACACCAAGCTGGTGCAACGAAGTGATGATTTCCTTGTGGACGCTGATGTCACCTGGGGTGAATCGGTAGAGTGTTCCCGGCTCATGGTCAGCTTTGACGGCGTCGATGATAATGACCTTGTCGCGATCCCTGAGAATATCAAGGAGAGCCATAGATGCCGTGCCACCGTCGAGAACTTCCACGTTGTCCGGCATCTTCATCTGCTCCATAGCCTCCACAACCCGAACCCCTACCCCCTCATCGCTGAGGAGGATATTGCCCACACCCAGAACAAGCATAGGGGCACGGGTGGTTTTGTCTTTCTCTCCTTGTCTCATCGCTACGTTTGGCATCATCAGCAACCGCCTATCCCTTAGATTACGCGGAACCTGCCTATCTCAGTACCCTTGGGCGTGACCAGATGGATGGCGCAAGCCAAACAGGGGTCAAAGGCACGTATTATCCGCACGATCTCAAACGGGTTCGCCTCGTCTTTGACCGTGGTGCCGATGATGGCCTGCTCCGCAGGGCCTGGCACGTCGTTGTCATCCTTGGGTGAGAAATTCCAGGTGCTGGGGACGACGCACTGGTAATTCTCAATTGCGTGGTTCTTGACGCTTATCCAATGTCCCAGCGCTCCGCGCGGTGCATCCCAGAGTCCCATCCCTTCGCCGTTATCCTCCAAATCACGCCTGTAATCCAGGTATGTTGGCTCATTCGGATTCAATGTAAGCACCCAGTTTGCCATGTTATCGGCAACAATCTTGCACTCGAGCGCACGGGCTGCATGCCTGCCAAGGACACTGAACAGTGCATCGGCACCAGCACCGAAATAGCTCAGTACACCATCCACGGCTGCCTTGACAGTGGGATCGCCCGCTACGTAGCTCACGACCATACGGGCGAGTGGTCCTACCTCATATGGCATGCCTCCGTATCGAGGCGCCTTTACCCAGCTATAGGCTCCCGACTTGTTGTGGTCCGGGTCGGTTTGGCCCACGCCGGGATATAGCCCAGATGGGCTGCTATACCAACTGTACTTCACCTGCTCAGTAATCTGCTTAGCATCAATGGCTCCCAAATTTGTGAGGTCCGTGAGCGAAACCCTTCCCTGCGTAAACAGTCTCTTCCGCTTTGTCAGGTCGGTCTCATCGGTCTCCAAATCGAAGACGCCGTAAGTCATGAGATTACCACAGCCCTTGCCGATACCGAAGTAATCGGAGTAGACCCCGGCCACTGCCAGAACATCGGGGATATAGACATTGTCAATGAACTGGCGCAGTTGATTCAGCTTCCACAGGAAATTGGTCATCCTGTCGGTTGTGGCGTTCTCAGTGGCACCGCCGGGGACGATGCCAACGTTGTGCGGCATCCTGCCGCTGAAAATGGCGGACATCTCGTGAGCCAGACGGCGCATGTCCAGCGCCTGCACGTAGTGAGCCACGGCCTGCTGGTTCACATCAGGTGGACAGGCGGTAGTCACCTTCATAGCGAGGGAAGAAGGGCCCTAGCTTAGCCGTATCCGTGCCGGCTCGCTCGATGAAGTTGCTGACCGAGATAAGGGCAGGATCATTGCCCGTATATCCGGCGGCTGCCGTGACATCGACGTAGTCCAGAGCCGTGAGGTGGTAGAAGTGAAGAATATGAGACTGTATATAGTTCGCACCCTGGATCAAGTTGCGAATTATGCGGCCATTGTCCGGTATCTGATCAGCGATACCGAAGGCGCTGTCGAGGCATAGCGCTGAAGCCAGCGCATGGGCCGTCGGTCAAACCCCGCAGATGCGCTGCACCAGAAATTGAGCATCAAAGGGTTCTCGCCCCTTCAGGATGGTCTCGATACCCCTGAAGAGCATGCCAACACTTTTGGCGTCTTTGACCACACCACCCTCAACCGTCACCTCTATCTTCAGGTGGCCCTCTATACGAGTTACCGGGTCAATAACAATCGTTCCCATAGATCACTCCTTCTTCGCGATTCGTGATTTGTGAAGCTTTGTGCAGTGGAGCAGGGCCTTATTTCACCTTCCTCGCGTCAGTCCTGCCAAATGCTCCCTATTGCTCCTTTTTCTCCTCTTGGCTTTCGGGCGTGCCCTCAGAGGAACCCTTGGCCTTGTTGGCCACGTACAGGCCGCCTCCTACTACTGCAGCGCCTACTGCAGCGCCAACGACTCCACCCACAACTCCAGCCACGACGGGGTTGAATCCTTTCTTCTCCTCGGTTTGCACTTGCAGCGCCTCCACTTCCCAACTTGCGGGCTCTCGTCTGATCGAAGCTGAACCTTCAGGCAAGTAGCCGGCGAAATCCGGGAAGGTGGGTTCGGCGCAGCCATGGCAGAGGCTGTTGGCTCCGACGCACCAGTTAGTGCCGCTGTTCCACAGCCTCTTGGGGCAATCGGCGTGGGTTACCGGCCCCTTGCACCCCAACTGGTACATGCAGTAGGGATCAGAGAACTTCTTGGAGAACTGGCCTCTCTCGAAATAGCTGTATCGTGGGCAGTTGTGGTGAATGAGCTCTCCGTAGAACATAGTTGGTCGGCCTTGGTCATCCAGGTTGAGCGCTGCCAATCCCCCTATAAGGTATGTAGCTACTGTGCCAACAAACCAGTCGGGATGAGGCGGACAGCCGGGGACATTGACGACTGGGGTAGTGATCCCTGCATCAGAGAATACTTTCCGGGCGCTCACGCAGCCAGAAGGATTGGGCTTGGCGGCGGCGATGCCACCACCGACAGCACAAGTCCCTAGAGCGATGACTGCCATGGCATCTGCACCCAGGGTCTGCACCCAGTGCAGGCCAGTCACATCATTGCCGTTGCTGTCTTGCCCGAATTCGCAGTAGATGCCATCATCTTTGGTTGAGATGCCACCTTCCACCACTAGAACATAGCCACCTTTGTTTTCGGCGGTGTCCGTCAGTGCCTTAATGGCTTGGTCTCCTGCTGCTGCCATGATGGTAGCGTGATAGCGTAGACTGAGGTGGTCGCCCGGCACAACCTCGTCTACAAGGACATTCTGAATTCTGGGGCTGAGAGAGTTGAGGACTGACACCGAGCATCCAGTACAGGTGCCGGTCTGTATCCAGACTACTGGCACCTCGATCGTAGCGCTGGCGTCAGCAGCCCGAGCTACTCCATTTCTCCCCTTAAGATTAGGGATACTAACGTAAAGCAGGCTCACTGCCAGCGCAGAACCTCCGGCAACTTTCAGAAAATCGCGGCGTGACCATTCTTTAGTATTTGCCATCATCAACCCTCATCTGTAAAAATTTGACCCTGAGACAAACACATTGTCAGTAGTTTACCAAAATCGCGTTTTTCGGTGCAAACGATTGTACTCGTCCATTACACATAGGGTAGTTAGGGAGATAGAGGCATCTCCGGGGAGACTGTCGCCTAGCCATTGCTGGCAGTTCGGGCAGAGCACCCGAAGCCACAACAGCAACCACGGCTGTTCCCGATAGCTTCAGGAAGTCTCTGGGGTCTAGTTCCACGGGTCGTCCTTCTTTCTCTGGGTTATAGGGTCGTAATCAAGTACCAAAAAGGGCAATTCAATGTTTGTCGAATTGCCCTTTCTTACCCGCTCCGGTGTCCTTGTCATGCCGTCTTTGCTATTTTCCCCATCCAGTTCCGAAGGCCACCACCTCAGATGCGTTTATCTACGCTGCTTTACACAAATACTTTGTGTTTTGTGTATCGAATATATTGTATCAGGTCGCCTTTTCGGAAGCAAACAAAGCCAGTAGTATGCTGGATGAACTGCATTGAATGTCCTTTGGGTTGCAGGCGATTTTGTGGCTGGTTTGGTTACCTTACGGAGGATGATTAAGAGCAGGGGGCTGAAGTCTCCTCTGATCCCGAAGTCCCTGGTCTGAATTACAGTGTCAATCGACTTACGCTGTATTTTAGGGGGATGGTTTATTTTGTGCGTGGTCTTGTGGCGACTGTAGATACTCAGTGCCCCATATCTCTATCTGAGCACCGGGGTGTTGCTGCTGCAAAGACTGTCTGATGTTGTTGCGGTCATTCTCATCCTGGATTATTTCTACTTTGGAAACGGGTTGTGCGGTCCCCTTGCCACGTATGTGTCTCCTGACCAGATAGCCTGGCACCTGAATGTAACCCCAGTTTGCTCCGGCACCACAGCATGGCCTTTCCAGACG
Organism: uncultured Chloroflexia bacterium; assembly: GCA_963720375.1. Taxonomy (GTDB): domain Bacteria; phylum Chloroflexota; class Dehalococcoidia; order UBA2247; family RBG-13-53-26; genus JAPLHP01. The sequence goes on from CAVRFM010000023.1 coordinate 68,760, forward strand.
GGCGTAACCTAGTATGTAGATGACCTCTCGCCCATTATGAGTTAAGGTATGTTCTTCTATAGGAATGTAGTAGCCGGCACGGCCCTGCACGTCCTCACCTAATTCGGGATGGATAAACTCTATTACCATATCTTGTTTTCGAGCCCGTGCCATGGCTTTATTATAACACCCGGTGCCCCACAGGGGGCATCGTCTTCAGGAGCTTCCTGGGCCCTTATCGGTTTCTGCGGTGAACAGCTTTCCTTTGGATACTGTAATGGGTGAGGACAGACCGAATTTGATGTCGGTGCTGGCTTGGTTCATGCGGCAGGCGGAATCCCTGCCAGTACCTGGATCACTCGCGGGATCAGATAGTGAGCGAGGTCGCGGCGGCTTCCTCCACACAGGACGACTATAAGCCTGCCTGAGCAGAGCTGGTCAGCCGTCTCCTTAAGCTCCTCGGCAAGGCGGGTGTGGAGATAAGGGGTGATCCCAATGTCACCGTAGTCGCCCTGGGTTCCGTCATAGCCCCAATTCCAGAAGATACACTGTGGCTGGAACGCTGTTGCGAGGGGGACAAAGCTCTGCGTGACCAGATGGAGATAGTCATCGTCGCTTATTCTCCAGGGCACGCGGACGTTTACCTTGTTCTTTCTTTCCGAGGAAGTGCCTGAGCAGAGGCATACATAGAGTACCTCCGGATCATTTTCAAAGATTTCCCACGTGCCGTTGCCATGATGGGCGTCAGTGTCTATGATGGCTGCCCTTTTCACTCCGAAGTGGCGTCTCAGCTCATGAATGGCTAACGCTGTGCCGTTGAAGTAGCAGCCGCCACCAAAGAAATTACTGCCGGCATGATGATCGCCGTATCCGGTGAAGACAAAGGCATTATCTATCTCATCGTGCCATATTCTGATGGCTGCTGAGACTGTGCCTGCTGCCGAGAAGAGCGCCCCCTCATATTCGCCACTGGCTTTTACCTGCCGGACCATCTCCGGAGTATGGACTTGGCAGAGGATTTCCTCGGAGATGGGCTCCAGTTCGAAAGATGAGGGAGGTTTCAGGGGGTAGAAGGCATCATAGAGGAAGACGTTTTCCTTATCCAGGATTCCTTCCAGCGCCTGAGGAAAGTCTCGGAGTCTCTCTCCATACTGATAATGGAAGAATATGCCGGTTCGGCGTCTAAGCATTCCCTGATGTCAACTGCTCCAGGGTCTTACGATATGTCTCATAGGCTGTAGCATCAAAGAGGACGAAGACTACTTCGTTCAAGGATTCTTCCTGGCGGAGGAAGCTGATGACTGTCTGAAGGGCTATCTCTGCGGCTGGCGCAACAGGGTAACCATAGGCGCCGGTGCTTATGGAAGGGAATGAGACGCTCTTCAAGCCATTGACCACTGCTATCTTGAGGCTCTCTCGATAGGCACTGGCCAGAAGGTCGGACTCGCTGCGGTGACCACCGTGCCAGACAGGACCCACAGTATGGATGACATATTTTGCCCCCAGTCTCCCTCCTGTAGTAATGACAGCCTTGCCAGTTGGCAGCCGGCCCTGCCGGGAAACGATCTGTTTACATTCTTCAAGGATAGCCGGCCCTCCAGCACGGTGAATGGCACCATCAACGCCGCCACCGCCCATCAGGCTGGAGTTGGCGGCGTTAACTATGGCATCTGTACTCTGACTGGTGATATCCCCTTGAATTAGTGAGAGCCTGGTCTTATTGATGGTTACTCTCATTTCCGTTAGCTCTTCTTGTCGATCCATTATAGCCGACTTGCTCGGTGGATTCTATGAGCTTTGGGTGCAGGTGGAATTTTGTGGAAAGGCGGCAGGAACTGGCCACAATATTCAGAGGAAAGGTACAAAATCGTACGTTGGTTTCCAAACAGCGAGCCCCATGCCAAATGCGCATGGGGCTCGTTAATGCCTGTAGCTTTGATGTCTCTTGATTGGAGCTGGCTAGTCGCCTGGCTGGGCCAGAGACCATACCACCCTAACGGCATTAATGATGGCTGCAGGATCATAAGAACAGCTATATAGGCCACCATTCCGTTCAGAACTCTGCCCAGTCCGTCGATAACGTCGTCCAGGGGACTGAATGGTCTGCACTGCGCTTCCAACTACCACTAAGGCAATAGCTGCTACCAGGAAGGGTATCATCTCCCTGCCGGTGATGTTGAACAGTCCGATGATGATGCCCATGATGACCAGGATCAGGACAATGGTACCGTTGTCCCGGGACACGCCACCTCCGATGATGGCCAGGAGCATGCCTGCGAAGAACGCTATGGCGCCGATTATGCCTATCATGCTCCTTTGTGTCTTGGATGATGATGTGTTGACCACTAAATACCCTCCTTTCTAGAGCACCTTAGCTCTGGGGCAGAAGTCTAGCAACAACGTGTGATGCTGTCAAGCATTGGACTGCTAGGTGTCATATCTTTCTCCCTGTGTTTGCGGAATAAGAAAAGCTTGACAGTGAGAGGAGTTTTGTCTGAGAATGGGAGCAATAAGGACTAAGCTCCCGATTCTTGAATCATGCGAACGCGAGTTCTGTTTATCAATACGCCCTTCCCCCGTGAAGAACATCCTGTACCACCGCTCGGTTTGACCTACCTTGCTGCGGTACTTGAAAAGGAAGGGATGGATGTCCACATCCTGGATCTTCTTGTAGAGCAATACTCCCCCGAGAAGCTGAGGAGAAACCTGCAGGAATATCGGCCTCAATTCGTTGCGGCTACATGCTCGACCCTAAATTACGGTATTGCCTCTAGAATCCTCAAGGTATGCAAAAACTTCGATGCCAGCCTGGTTACACTCATTGGGGGGCCGCACGTGAGTTTTGTGGCCAGTCAGGTAATTGAAAAAGCCCCATGGATTGATTTTGTTGTAAGAGGAGAAGGCGAATATACGCTGGTAGACCTGCTGCATACTCTGGTAAATGGGAAAGACTTGAGGGAGGTTTTGGGCATTGCCTTTCGAAGAGATGGGAAGGTTATTCTTACCCCCCCTCGTCCCTTGATTAAAGAACTCGATAAGCTGCCTTTGCCTGCCCGTCACCTGCTTCCCCTATCGAAGTATCGAGCCCTCAAAGCGCCCACCACTGTTATCACCAGCAGAGGGTGTCCTTTTGGCTGCATCTTTTGCTCAGCACCGAAGATGTTTGGAAGGGGTGTCCGCTTCCGAAATCCCAAGCTGGTGGTTGATGAGATAGAGATGATTTACCGAGAATTCGGCTTCGAGCAAATAAATATTGTCGATGACACCTTTACGGTGAAAGAACAGCATGTGCAGAGTATTTGTGATGGATTGATGGCTCGCGGTCTCAAGATCAGATGGTCGGTTTACTCCAGGGTGGATACGATCAGCCCGCGTCTACTGAGCATTATGAAGGAGGCCGGCTGTTCCTGGGTCTGTTTTGGACTGGAGTCAGGATCGCAGGAGATTCTGGATAGGATCAAGAAGGGGATTACGATAGCCAAGTCAAGAGAGGCGGTGAGGATGGCAAAGGAGGCTGGCATAAATACCATGACCTCCTTCATGCTGGGTCTGCCTGGTGAGAATCCGGAAACCGCCAGCCAGACAGTCGAACTGGCCAAGGAACTATTCGGTAAGTATGGTGTCAGTTATGGGTTCCATATCCTGGCCCCTATGCCTGGTACGGAGGTGTGCGAAAAGGCCGATGAATATGGCATCAGGATACTCACCCACAACTGGGCGAAGTATGATGCGAACCGCCCGGTGGCCGAGACCACTACCTTCAGCGCTGCCCAGATGATACGCATAGTCGAGGACTACGAATATGAGATCAATGAAGCCTGGAAGGAGATGAAGTCGCAGGCGGAATGTGGGAATACCCAACTCATGGAGAGGGTAGCTGGAATTATTACCCAGGATTTTGTGTGGAAGATGTTGAAAAGCGATGCAATTGAGCGTGTGAGGCGCTCTGATGGCCATCAAAGTGAATTGGCCCGGAAGATATCTCAAAGACTGGATGTTCCTTTAGACCTGGCGGAACAAGAACTGGCGAAACTGATTGCGGCTGGGAATATCACCAGGACCAAAGTGGATGGGGAGAAGCGTCCTGTTTGGAAGTGGGCCTGAAACCTGCTGTGAACTGCTGCTCTGGTATTCTTCTGTTCCCTGACAGTCATGGCCCTCCTAGAAATGTCCTCTGAGTAACCCTCCTGAGATCTCTCTTTGCTACCAGCCTTTTCTCCGCTCAGGGCCAACGCAAATTTGAAGAATCAGAAGTGACTTGTTCTACCTTTGCAGATGAATGATTCCCTATCAGCGATTGCCTACCTGATGGAAGGCGTAGTATTCGGTTACGCGTTTCAGCGCCTTGGCCGCTCTTTCGAAGTTAGTAAAACTGGGTATGCCCCTCTCTATCAACTTGTTTCTGATATCCAATGCTTCTGCTTCCAGTTGCCCTGCAGAAATAACGGTCAAAAAGGACTTGGGGCATCTGTTCTTGAATTCGGACAGAGCCTCAACCAAGGTATCGATATAAGAGGGGTAGTATTGCCAGATTTGAGATAGAAATGGCAGGGATAACTCGAAGACCAGGGAGTCTGTATTGGCGTCAGCGCTCAGAACATCCAGTATCCTGATGGAATCTTCTATTGAAGGCGCATGCCAGGAAATATCCAGCGGATTGAGGTAACTGCCACCTATGATGTTAAAGAAGGAGGCAAATTGCCGATAGGAGCGATCGCTGAGTTTTGGAGCTGTAAGTCCCATCCTGGTGAAGGCATCTGCGATCACCACGGACTGTCCCCCGCTCTGTGCCACCAGGGCCACCCTGCCCCCGAGAGGAGCTTTGAGATAAAGGAGCGCTTTCACACAATCGACCATCTCGTCAAGGCTGTCGACCTTGATGGCACCGCACTGTTTGATAACGGCCTCCCATATAGTGGGTTTGGAGGCTAGCGAACCGGTGTGGCATGCTATTGCCCTGTATCCCTCTTCGCCTTTACCCCCCTTCCAGACAAGCACTGGTTTGCTTCTGGCCGTTTCCATGAGGGAGTGGAAGAACCTCCTCCCATCCTTTATGCCTTCTATGTACATACCTATTATTTTTGTTTCCTCATCCTGGGACAGATATTCCAGGTAGTCTGTGCTGTCTAGGACTGCTCCGTTACCATAGCTTACTGATTTGCTTATCTTGATTCCGTTTGGTGCTCCTACAAGGCTGAAGAAGATGGCGTGGGTGCCGCTCTGAGAGATGAAGCCTACCGGGCCGGCTATCCCATGGTATTGGTCTGGATCATGGCGCAACCCGAGAATCGGGTTGAAGATACCCATACAATTTGGCCCGATAAGGTTGAAGTTAGCGTCCTTCGCCATCTTGACAAGGAGCTTCTCCAGTCTGAATCCCTCCTCAGTATTTGTCTCGGCAAAACCAGAGGTAAACAGTGTTGCCCCACCTACTCGCTTCTGAATGCAATCGTTCAGGACACGAGGGGCTACTCCCCTGGGAACGGCGATAAGTACGTAGTCCACCGGCTCTGGTATATCAAGCAAGCTGAAGTAGTTCGGTATTCCCATGCTCTCTATGCCGGGCAGTTCTTCCGGGTCAATCTGGACGGAGTATAGCTTGCCGGTGAAGGTGCTCAGGCTTCTGAGCCACACATAACCATTCCCCCTCTTATCGCCCACTACTGCTACGCAGCGAGGGTTAAAGGCCCTATCCAGTTCCTTCCGGTTTATACTCAACGGATAATCCTCCTGTCTGATACCATAATCGTCATTCGTTGCTACATTGGAATTGGTTTAACCAATGTCCCAGGGGTTTTCGAAGTCTAGTCGATTATTCTATCACCTCACATTCGAAAAGGCATTTTGATCTGGCATGATTGTAGTAACCGTAGCAGCCAGAATACTCTGCTTGGCTGGTTTGCCCAGGCAAGTGAGCTTGCGGTATCATATCCTCTAGTCTGCATAAAAGAACCGGAGACTTATCTCATTCTATCTTCGGCCATTGCCGATAAAAGAGGAGGATCAAATTGGCATCAGCGCTTAGTGGTATTAAGGTAATCGACATCTGCGGCTTAGGGCCAGGTTCGCTTGTTTCCATGACCTTGGCAGACATGGGGGCTGACGTCATTAAGGTTGACATGCCACCTGGGGGTGGACATCGAGGTGTCGGCGATGGTCTGGCTTATTTCCCGGAGGCGGAAGATGAAGCCGAGAAAATGGTTGCCTACGGGGCGGTCAACCGCAATAAGAAGAGCATGGCGATCAATTTTCGAACTGAGGCAGGGCAGCGTGTCTTTCATAAGCTCGTCGGGACTTGTGACGTTGTCATCGAAGCCTTCCGGCCAGGTGTGATGGATCGTATGAACGTGGGCTATGAGGCCCTGTCTAAGACAAACCCCAGGATCATCTACTGCGCGGTTTCCGGTTATGGGCAAACTGGCCCGTATCGGAGCTTCCCTGGACATGATGCCAATTATGCTGGTTTCGGGGGCATATTAGGCTTGACCGGCGATCGCCGTGATGGCCCACCGGTTATGGCGCTCAATATAGTGGCTGATATGGCTGTTGCATATCTGAACGCTGTTATTGGTGTGCTGCTGGCCGTTTGTGCTCGGGAAAGAACAGGTAAAGGTCAGATGGTGGACATATCAATGCTGGATGGTGTTGTGGGGCTTCTGGCTGGTGTGCCTGGTACGGCAGAGTATCCCTACAACGGAGTTTTACCACAGCGTGGTGATACACTGACCAGCGGCAATAATCCCTTCTACTCTGTCTATCAGACCAAGGATGGCAAGTATCTCAGTGTTTGTCCGATCGAGCCGCGCTTCTGGCAGAACCTGTGTCGGGTGCTGGGGCGCGAGGATCTGGCCCCTCATGAGTTTGCCCCGAGTCCTAAGAAAGAAGAGATGTTGGGGGACTTAAAGAAGATCTTCCTCACCAAGACCAGGGATGAATGGTTTGATCTTCTCATCAAGGCTGATGTGCCGGTAGGCAAGATTCTTGATGTGGATGAAGTATTCAAGGACCCCCAGGTACTTGCTCGGAAGATGGTAATTGAAGTACCTCATCCCAAATTTGGCAAAGTGAAACAGATTGGCATCAGCGTCAAACTCTCCGATACACCGGGCGAGGTACGCAGTCTGGCGGTCCGTCTTGGCAAGCATACTGACGAAGTCCTCTCGGGGTTGGGTTATTCCAAGGCTGAGATCGAGAAACTGCGGCATGACGGAGTAGTTGGCTGAGCCCCAGGTCTTGTTCTTTGCAGAGAAATCTCGTCTGAAGAAGCTGTCTGTGTCCTGAGCAGTGGTTGACGGGGAGATACGGGTTACATTTCAACCGGATTCTCCCCTTTACCTTATGCTGCTCTTGTGATGTAGGAATCTCTTCCATATATGGGGTTCTGGATATCCACTGCCGCGTGCCGGATTGCCGTAGTTGATTATGTGGCATTTCCCCTCGTATTGCGGTTGTTGCCTATATACATATATTTGTTGGCTGTTCGACGGGCAAAGCTGACATAGTTAACCTCATAGTAGAAGTCTAGATCGGGCGAGCCGATTGCAGGAGGGACGTTATGGATGTCATTGAAGCTATCAACAGCCGGAGGAGCGTTCGGGCATTCAAGGCTGAGCCTGTGCCCAGGGAGGTCCTCCGGTCGATCATGGAGGCTGCTCTGCGGGCGCCTTCCTGGGAGAACACTCAGCCGTGGGAGTTTGCTGTTCTGGGGGGGGATGTCATGAAGAATGTGAAGGCAGCCATTCTAAGTATGATGATGGCTGGGGAGAAGCCCAGTCTTGACCTACCCTGGCCCAAGTTTACCGGACGGCATCTCGAACGGGCGAAGACAGATGGCAGACGCCTTTTCCTTGAATTAGGTATATCGAAAGAGGATAAGAAGGCAATCATGAACTGGCGGTTGTCCATGTCCCAGTTCTTCGATGCCCCTAATGGAGTAATAGTATATATGGATGCTTCATTGGGGCAGTGGTCACTGGTCGATGTGGGGATAGCGCTGCAAAACCTGATGCTGGCAGCGTGGCACTATGGCGTGGGGTCATGCCCTCTGGCAGCTGCGGTGGTGTATCCTGCAGTTCTACGCGGTCTTCTGGGAATACCTGAATCAAAGCGTTTTGTTTTAGGTGTGGCTCTGGGGTACCCAGACCTCTCGAAGCCAGCGTCGCAATTCCATGCTAGCCGGGAGCCTCTGGAAAGCATGGTGACCTGGCATGGCTTTGACTAATTATGGCGAAGCGTCATGCAGGTTCAGTGATTTGAGACGGGAGTGGCTTGTGGTGGGCAGGTTTGATGGCTTGGACAAGTGATAGAATTCGCTGTCTGCCAGTATGCTGACTTAGTTGGGAGAGTAGGCAACCTCAACTCATCACCAAAAATCATGCTTGCGGTATTGTGCTTTGCCTAAGCCCCCCTTTGTATCCAGGCTGGTGTTGACACCCTTTGCCCCACCATGCTATTGTTCGAGCCGATCTGCACCGTTGAGCAAAGTGGATTGTGGCCCGCCAACGCCGCACTATTCGGAGTTGGTACCCTGGGGAGAACTCGGGGCTACCCTCATCTCCTATTGGAGGAACTATCTCTTCCTGTTTCCGTCGAGACAGGTGATGGAGGGGAATGACAAATAAAGAGGAGTCGCCAATGCTGATCTTCTTCATTCTCGTTCTGATCGTCATAGTTGTTGCCGTCATCGGTGTTGCTGTCTGGAACCGCCGACTCAGAGACAAGCGCCGGAAGGAGTTGGCCGAGTGGGCACGCCTGAACGAGTTTGGCTTCCTCCCTGCAGAGGACTATTCAATAGGCTTCCGTTATCAGTTTTTTAAATGCTTGCAGCGGGGAGATAACCGCTACGGCTACAACATCATGGAGGGGATCTCCGGCAAACGAGTAGTGTGCGCCTTCGATTACCACTATGAAACGCACTCCAGCGACAGCAAGGGCAATCGGCAGACTCACCATCACCATTTCTCGGCCGTTGTTGTGGAAGCTGGCCTGCCGCTCAAGCCCCTGTTCATCCGCCCCGAGGGTTTTCTTGATAAAGTGGCCGAGTTCATCGGGTTCGAAGACATCAACTTCGAATCTGCAGAGTTCAGCAAACGGTTTTTTGTCAAATCCCCTGACCGTCGCTGGGCTTATGACGTTCTGCACCAGGCCACCATGGAGTTGATGCTGTGCTACCCCGCCTTCGTCATTGACTTCCAGGGCAGCCAGGTCATGGCCTATTGGGACAACAAGACGTTCTCCCTGGGGGATTTCGGATCGGCACTGAAGGTGGTGACGGGTATCCTGGATGGGTTGCCTGACTCTGTGGTGCGGGAACTGAAGGAAATTCGTTCAGGAGGTCAGCCGTCATGACTCTGATAATCGGCATTATCCTTGGCGTCGTCTTGTTGCTGGTGCTCTGGATAGCTGTGATGTACAACGCCCTGGTGCGGGGCCGCAACCATTGTGATGAGTCGTGGTCGGACGTTGATACTGAACTGAAACGGCGCTATGATCTGATCCCCAACCTGGTCAACACAGTCAAAGGTTATGCCGCACATGAGAGGGAAGTCCTAGAACAGGTGACTCAGGCGCGGAGTGCTGCTGTGGCCAGTCAGGGCTCGCCTTCTTCGCAGGCGCGCGACGAGAACGTTCTGGTGGACACCCTGCGGCAGTTGCTAGCTGTGGTCGAGAACTACCCTGACCTGAAGGCCAGCCAGAACTTTCTCAAACTTCAAGAGGAACTGGTCAACACGGAAGACCGTATTCAGAGAGCACGCCGGTTCTACAACGGCAATGTGCGGGACTACAACAACCGCGTGGAGCTGTTCCCGTCCGCCTTGGTAGCCGGATGCCTAGGCTTCAAGGAGCGAGAGTTTTTCGAGATCAAGGTGGCGGTGGAGCGCAAAGCGCCGCTGGCGAAGATGTAGGGCAGATTGCCTGACGGGAAGGCCATAGCAGAGTCCTCTCGAAGCTTAGGATTAATGGCCACAGAACCGAACTACGGAATTCGCTGCCTTCGGATTGGATGCCGGACAGGTTTATATTTCCGCAGCCGAATCCAGCTATAAGGTCGCTTGCCGGAAGCGATGGTACTGGAGGACCATGCGGGCTGTTTTGATCCCTCCGCCCGATGCCTTATGGGTGCCCATGCCGGCGATGCCAACGTCGGCACCGGTGTAGAAAAGCCCTCTGATCGGTGCCTTTGGTGATGGCTGATACTTGCCACACTGGCCTGCAATCTGGGCCAGGCCAACACACTCACCCCCCTGCCCCTCAACTACATGATCGCGGGTAAAGTGTGATACCTCAGCCGGCCCCTCCACTTCCTTGTACATAAGGGCGTCCATGACCCCGGGATATAACTTGTCCCACATTTTGTCCATCTTGTCGTATAGCATCTTGATTTCTGTGGCATCCGGGTCTGGTGAACAGATGGTGCCAGCAATAATACACTGCTTACCCGGGGGTGCCATGTTGGGGTCAAAGTTGGAGGGGATTGTGGCGAACATCATTACCTCGTCGGGTACTTCGCCGGCCCTCATCTTGAGGAAGCGCTCCAGGTTCATGGTCGTGTCATCGGCCCAGATGTTGTACATCTGATCTTCCAGGACTTTCTTATTGAGAAAATACTTGACGCCGGTGAATGCCCAGCCCGGGACCAGCCCCTTAACATAGTTTACATAACTTTTATCGAATTGGTTTTCACCCACCAGTTTGAGTACTGTGGGCTGGATGCCGACATCACTTATGACAATAGGTGCCTCGTAAGTGTCGTCCCCGGTGGTTACGCCGGTCACCCGGCCATCGCTGATCTTTATCTTTTCTGCCCTGGTGTGTGCTCGTATCTCCCCGCCATTGGCCTTGATTGCCTTGGCTAAGTCATCAAGCACACGTCCGAAGCCGCCGATGTAGTACCCTGCAGCTCCACGGAGAGCTATGTCCTGCATTATCACTATTTGCTCTGAGGCTGAAACAAGATCAATGGGTTCAGCCAGCGAGCCATTGGCGTGCATTGCAAAGTAACTGTAGAGGGGCAATGGTAAATCCGCAAATTGAGAGAGCCATTGATCTCCAGTGAGATCATCCAGGGCATTGATCTGATCTGCGGTCATCATGGCCACGTCAATCATGAACTTCAGTGCAATCTCACGTTCCTTGCTTCCAATGTCCCAGAGATCAAAGAAAGGATCGGGCTGCAGTCCGGTGGTCGCAGGCAGAGTACCCCTCTTATATTTTCCTGATCGACCTCTATATGCTAATCCGGCGACATTCAAGGGGAGCGGCTTAAGTTGAGACTCGATGCCCAGTTCTTTGAAGGCCACGGCAAAACTTGGTCCTTGAGCCGGTACCTGAAGCTTGGGCCCCAGTTCATAGGAGAAGCCGTCTTTGTTGGTTGGCGTGACCGCCTTGCCGCCAGTCGTGTCATTTTTCTCCAGCAGCAGGACTTTAGAGCCCCATTTGGATAGTAAAGCGGCAGAGGTAAGACCACCCGGCCCTCCTCCTATCACTATCACGTCATATTTCTTTGTCATTTCGCCCCCCTTTTTATTTTGGTTACATGCCTGGGATTGGTGTTGGCTTTGGTGCTAACGCATGATAAACTATGCATTTCTTTTTTGCAATTTCGTAATTGGCGAGCGAAAGGATATGATAGCAGCGAGCACAGAGGACTAAGGTTGACCAAAGTCGGCCAATAGTGCTACTTTAAGGAGGAGACAGGAACATTGCATAGCGGTTTGCGGCGTGTATTGAATGTAGAAGAGAGCATGATCCTGTCCAGTACCCAGGCAGCCATAGGAGCATATAGGAGGGATCGCATAGTGGTCTAGTGCGGGCGCCTGCTAAGCGCTTACAGGGGCTAAAACCTGTGTCGTGGGTTCGAATCCCACTCCCTCCGCCATATTGACAGGGCACTGCTTCAAACGAAACGAAAGGTCTTTCTCTCCCGGTTCTGGTTTAATTGCGTTGATCTTACATTCCAGCCGATTCTGAGGTAGGAAACCCGTGCCGAAATACTATATTTGGACTATTGGTTGTCAGATGAATAAGGCTGATTCGGACTATATGGCCAACTACCTGGAGGATTTGGGATACTCTCGCGCAGAAATGGCTGATGAGGCTGAGGTGATTTTGATCAATAGCTGCGTGGTGCGTCAGAATGCCGAAGATAAAGTAACCAACAAGCTCAACTCCCTCAGGGGTCTGAAGAGGAGGTCTCCAGGTGCGGTCATTGCTCTCACTGGCTGTATGGTTGACTCTGAAATTGACGACCTTAGTAAGCGCTTCCCCTGGATTGACCTTTTCTTTCGGCCACAGCAATGGGAAGTCTTATCCCAATGGGCTGGAAGCCACGGATTAGGCAGCGCCGACACCAAGGGCTTTCTCATCTCTCAGCGACCTCCTGTGAGTGCGTTGCTTCCGATCATGCATGGTTGCGATAGTTTCTGCTCCTATTGCGTTGTGCCCTATCGCCGCGGAAGGGCGAAGAGCCGTGACCTGCGTGATATTTGCTGCGAGGTAGAAGCGCTCGTTCAGCGTGGTGTAAAGGAAGTCACCTTGCTTGGTCAAATTGTCGATTCGTATGGGCTTGACCTGCCGTCAAGGCCTGATCTGGCGGATTTATTGGCAGAACTGAACAAAATCGAAGGACTTCTGCGAATACGCTTCCTGACCAACCATCCAAACTGCATGAGCTACAAGCTTATCCGGGCGGTGGCTGGACTGGAAAAGGTCTGCGAGTATATCAGCCTGCCTGTTCAGGCTGGTGACAATGAGATACTGAAGGCAATGCGGCGTGGCTATACAGTGGAGCATTATTGTGACTTGGTGGGGCAGATACGCGGGAACATCCCCCATGTTTCATTGAGCACCGATGTGATTGTTGGTTTCCCGGGTGAAACAGGGGAGCAGTTCACCAGGACACTGGACATCCTGCGTCAGATCAGATTTGATAAAGTCCATATAGCTGCCTACTCGCCCCGGCCTGAGACCATTGCCTCCCGAAAACTTGATGACGATGTCTCTTCTGAACGAAAGGAGCTGCGGCGTTTGCAGACTGAAGCTGTACAACAGCGTATAGCCACTGAAATCAATGCATGCTTTATGGGCAAGATAGTGGAGGTTCTGGTGGAGGGCAAGAAAAAGGATAAATGGCAGGGTCGCACTAGAGGAGACAAGCTAGTATTCTTTCCGGGCGGTGACAGCCTGGTTGGGCAATTGGTGATGGTGAGAGTTGAGAAGACCAGTGCCTTTGCACTGCAAGGCGTGCCGGAAGAAAAGATTAAGAATCCAGTAGTTGGAAGGAGTTCTTGCCCAGGAACTCCTTCATAGAGTCAAACCATTTGGCCTTCAGGTCGTCTGGCCACTCGGTGTTGAAGGAAGGGAACTTATCCATTAGAAACATCATGGTCTGAAGACGGTCGAACCATTCCTCTCGGACATCTTTAGGCCAATTTGGATCAAAGTCTGGCAATTTGGCAGCCAGATAGTTCGATCCCAGCAGCCCGGCTCTGTCCAACTGACGCCTGGGTGATGAAGGAGAGGGCGCTCTCCTTTTTCGAGGCGGGAGTGCCTGAGGGCTGACTTTCTGAGATGTCCCTACCCTGGACCTGGTCAATAGGTTGGGCGATAATCCTATGCCTGAGTCCTTAGCAAGAGCCAGGAAAAAGGAAAGGCACTTGTTGCCTACATTATTATCAGCGCCGAACTGGTGGAAGCACTCTTTTACCTGACCCAGCGTAGCGTGTTCTAAATCCAGGCCTCCGAACACCGGCTTATAAGCTGCCTCAGCTATTTCTTTCAGCACCAATCTGCGGTTTTCTCCCTCGGTCTTTACCAGGTTCAAGAGCTTATCAGTTGGTTCATTCTCGGGGCCGATTAGATCCAGGAAAGAAAGGGTGGCCCTGACAGTCAATGCTGTGCTTTCGGAGACCCCGAGGTCTTTAAGATAACTTCGATCCAACTGCAACGGAACATGCTGGTATAGAGCTCCAAGAAGCCTTTGCCAGGTGGCATAGGTCAAATATGGTGGCAGGCGGCCATTTCCTCTTGATTTCATAAATTCAGTCTTCCCTTCTCAGTAATTGCCATTTCAGGATTATAGTCCTGGTGAAATGAAATGTCAAGATCCTTGACTTATTGAAGTCATATTTCATCATGAAATAATACATGAAATGAAATTATATCGGCAATGAGGCAAAATTTGGGTGTAAAATTGGCGATATAAACAATTTATTTCAAATATGAAAAACTATTGACAAGCAATTTTTTTGTGATCTACAATGACTTGTGTGTGAAATTCCCCTGGTCACCTCGGTACCAAGGTGCATTTAGAGGGGAAGTAGGAAACAGGAACAAAGAAACAAAGATAGGTATCAAGAAATAAATAGAAAATCGAGAAGGAGGAGCAAGTGAACGAAAGAGACGCAAGGGTGCCTGCACCAATTAAGGTGATTGGTGTGGGTGGGGGTGGATGCAATGCTGTACGACGGATGCTGGTGAAGCCGACACCGGGGGTACAGTATATAGTATGTAATACTGATATCAAATCGCTGGATTCCTGCCCCACCGATGTACTGTCGGTGCAGATCGGTGAGCATATCACCCGTGGCTTCGGGGCAGGGGGAGACATGATGGTAGGGGCAAAGGCTGCTGAGGAGGGTCGTTTCCTCTTAAAGAGAGCACTTAAGGATGCCGAGTTGGTATTCGTCACGGCTGGCATGGGTGGAGGGACGGGTACAGGCGCAGCTCCAGTTGTAGCTCAGATAGCCAAGGAAAGCAAGGCCTTGGTCATCGCCGTAGTAACCACCCCATTCTCTTTTGAAGGGAAGAGGCGTTTCTCACTGGCTTTAACCGGTATCCGCAGACTCAGACCGGAAGTAGATAACCTGATCATCATTCACAATGACCGGCTGCTGCAGTTCTGCGAATCAAACGTCCCAACGCAACATGCATTTTCTGTTGCCGATGAAGCTGTTTCCGAGGGTATTTTGGCCGTATCTAACCTGGTTAATGTACCGGGGGAGATCAATGTCGACTTGGCTGATGTGAAAGCCGTCATGGGTATTCCTGGTGGTGCACTCCTTGCCATTGGCAAAGCAGATAGTAAGAGTCGCTACCCGGCGCAGGAAGCAGCAGAGCAAGCCATTCAGAACCCGTTGCTGGATATAGATGTAAAGGGGGCCAAAGGCATCCTGTTCAATTTCACTGGTGGCCCGGACCTAACACTGGGCGAGGTGAACGATGCGGCCAATCTCATTGCCAGGGAAGTGGATACTGGTGCCCTGATGTTCTTTGGCATGTCCACCCCCACCGAAGAAATGAGGAATGTCGTGAAGATCACGCTCATTGCCACTGGTATACATCCGCCTTTGCCTACCACTTGGCTGGCTGAAATGGGAGAGACTATTAAAGAGGTGCTAACAGGGCACAAGAGGCCTGGTTCATATCACTAGCCGTAGAGATATAGCAAAATAATGGCTGAATCAGGCTGAAAAGGGGGTTAGACGAGATGTCACAGTTACTATCGTGGATCAATGCGGTGTCGGGGATGATACTCTTCTTTGCCATGTCTAATATAACGACCTGGGTCATCTTCGACTCGCCGCAAGCCAAGATATTCCCCTTCCTCATTGGCGTACTGCTCCTGGGTAATGCAGTATACCTATCCGTGGCAAAGGGAGAGCTCTCGAGCCATCGCAGTTAGGGGGTCATGAAATGGCACGTTTGTTAAGCTGGGCCAACATGCTGGTGGGTGGACTGTTATTGTTTGCCCTTTCAGACATAGCAAGCTGGTCCTGGTTTTCGGCCCCCGCCGCCAGGCTGATTGTCTTTATTCTAAGCGTGCTGCTGATAGGGAATGCAGTTATCCTCTCGTTCGGAAGCGAAGGACAATGGGCACGGCGGGATGGAGTGGCCTAGCCTCCTTATGAACGGCCTCGCGTTTAGGGGAAGCAAGCTTTTGTACTTTTGGGGAGAGGGATGGGCTCCCTCT
This sequence comes from uncultured Chloroflexia bacterium, assembly GCA_963720375.1. GTDB lineage: Bacteria > Chloroflexota > Dehalococcoidia > UBA2247 > RBG-13-53-26 > JAPLHP01. The sequence continues at coordinate 84,709 of CAVRFM010000023.1, forward strand.
CCCCTCAACCAGAGGGGACTCTTAATACATACATCTAATATCTAATGAAAGGAGGGAGAGGCAAGGAGCATGATAGACACAGTGCGGGGAGGCATGAGAGCGGGTGATCGTGCCAGGGCACCGGCGCTGATCAAGGTAATAGGTGTCGGCGGTGGCGGCTGCAATACAGTCCGCCGCATGATGCGCACTCAACAGATTCCTGGCGTGGAATATATTGTTGCTAATACGGACGTAAAGTCCTTAGACCTGATCCAGGGAGGAGCAATATCACTGCAAATCGGCGAGCATCTCACCCATGGGTTTGGTGCTGGGGGAGATCCCAAGGTTGGCGGGCAGGCGGCTGCAGAGGCGGAGTTTCTGCTCAAACGGGCACTCAAGGATGCTGAGCTGGTATTTATCACGGTGGGTATGGGTGGAGGCACAGGCACCGGCGCAGCTCCAGTAGTGGCTCAAGTGGCCAGGACCTGTGGTGGTCTGGTTCTTGCCGTTGTAACCACCCCCTTCTCCTTTGAAGGTAGGAAGCGTGATGAGGTTGCCATGGCAGGCGTCGATAAGCTTAGGGCAATGGTCGACAACATGATCGTTGTCCACAATGACCGCCTTCTCCAATACTCAGACCACAATGCCAGCATAAGCCAGGCATTCGCCATGGCTGATGGAGTAGTGAGCGAAGGGATCTTAAGTGTATCCCAGTTGGTCAATGTCCCCGGAGAGATAAATGTTGACCTGGCTGATGTGAAAAACGTAATGAAGCTGGCTGGAACAGCTATCATGGCTATGGGCCAGGGTGAGGGACAGCATCCTGCTATGGATGCTGCAGAACAAGCTATCACCAATCCTCTGCTGGATGTCACCATGAAAGGGGCCAGAGGGCTTCTGGTCAGTTTCTCCGGTGGGCCAGACTTGAGCCTCGGCGAAGTCAATGAGGCAGCGACAGCTATCGCCAGGGAAGCTGATCCCAATTGTAATTTCAAGTTCGGCCTGGCTTCCCTCAGTGAAGAACTTCGGGGGAAGGCCAAGGTTACTGTTATTGCTACGGGCATAAGAACATCGTCCTCTTCGTCGTCATCGTCGTCTTCTTCGTCGTCATCGTCTGTGTCCTCTATGACTTCGACGACCAAGGGGATATTCAAGAGCCTGGGACAGCAGATCGACAAGGCGACTAAAGATCGCAAATGGTTCTAGTTGAGCCTTACTAGGGAAGTTTTGAGCAATCAAGGAGGAGGGATTTGCTATGGCACGTGTGCTAGGTATGGTTAATGTGATTATTGGATTCTTCCTGTTAGTGCTGGTCTTATCAGGGGTATTCAGCCAGCTGTTGTCGCATATATCAGGCTGGAACCACTTCGACAGCATGGGGGCTAAGGTGATTGTTTGTATTGCCGGTATCTTGGCCCTTGTCAGCTCCGGTTATCTCGTTCTCGGGCAGGGACGACGAGAGAGCAGATAAAAGGTTACATAACTAAAACTGCCCAAAGTACGAGTTTTTGCATCTAAGAACAGAAGTGGCTGAGACAGTCTGTATGTCAAGGCATGGAGAAGCTCCCCGTTACTAGTCCCATGTGGGGGGAAGAGACTATTAATAGGATGGAGGAAACGCCAAAGATGGAAGAGGCGGAGAAGATATTAAGAGTGGGTGATGGTGCCAGGACGTTAGCGCACATCAAGGTTATTGGGGTAGGCGGTGGTGGCTGCAATGCCGTCCGTCGAATGATGCAAGAGCATACGCTCAGAGGGGTGGATTACATTGTTGTCAACACCGACATTAAGTCCCTGGAACTGACATCACATACCCAGTCTGCCCAGTATTCCATCCAGATTGGTTCTCATCTCACTGAGGGTTTTGGGGCAGGAGGTGAGCCCAAGGTCGGTGAATTGGCCGCAAGGGAAAGCCGCATGGCTCTACAGAAGGTCATTAGGGGGGCTGATTTGGTATTCATCACTGCCGGTATGGGTGGTGGCACGGGCACTGGCTCAGCTCCGGTAGTGGCTGATATAGCCAGAGAGAGTGGTGCCCTTGTTATCGCTGTAGTTACCACCCCGTTCTCCTTCGAGGGCAACTATAGAACAGAGGTTGCCTTTGCGGGCCTCCGTCGTCTTATGGAGAAGGTGAATAGCACTATCATTGTCCCCAACGATCACCTTCTCCGCCTGGGAGATCATGATGTCCCGATTCAAAAAGCCTTTGCCGCAGCAGATCGGGTGGTGGCAGAGGGGATCATGTCCATATCCGAGCTGATTAATATCCCTGGAGAGATAAACGTGGATTTGGCTGATGTCAAGAGGGTTATGGGTATTCCGGGAGTAGCCCTCATAGCTACAGGCTGGGGGAAGGGTGCCAATGCAGCGGAACAGGCAGCAGAAGAGGTTATCTATGAACCCCTGCTAGAAACTCATGTAAATGGTGCCAAGGGTGTTCTTTTCTGTTTCTCCGGCGGCCCGGACTTGAGCCTTGGAGGAGTGGAGAAGGCAGCCTCTCTCATTTCCAAGCATGTCGACCCTAGTGCCCTTATCTTCTTTGGTATGAACCTGCCCAGGGAGGAGTTAACCGGCCAGGTAAAAATCAACCTGGTAGCTACGGGTATAAGGCCGCAAGTAGGAGGCAATTGGTTATCCGGAGTCAAGCAAAACGTAAAGAGCACTCCGGCTCCGGCTCAGCCCAGCAAACTCACCAGATTGGGTATGGGATATGCTTCAACATAGAGACCGAAGTATACCCTGCGCATTGGGTGGGAAATAAGAGGGGATGCAAAGTATTAGTACGGAAACGGGAGGTTAGACGATGGCACAGGTAATGTCATGGCTCAACATGATGACGGGGTTGATACTCTTTTTTGCCATGTCCGGTATAAGCCAGGCTTGGGTTATGTTCTCTAATCCGCAAGCCAAGATATTTCCCTTTTTTCTGGCCATATTACTCCTGGTGAATGCAGTGTATCTTGTTCTGGCAAAAGGGGAATACTGGGCCCGCCGTCGTTAAATAGTCTTAAGTCGCGATGCGGTGTTTCAAAGACGAAGAGCGACATGTATGGGTGCTTAATTTATTGAGCTAATTGTAAAGGAGGTTATCAGATGTCACGTTTACTAAGTTTGGCCAACCTGCTGGTGGGCGGGCTGTTATTGTTCGCGCTTTCAGACATAGCCGGCTGGTCCTGGTTTTCATCTCCAGCCGCTAGGCTGATTGCCTTTATTCTCAGCGTGGTGCTGGTGGGGAACGCAGTAATCCTCTCGTTTGGAGGAGAAGAGATGCAGAGCAGAATGGCCGCCTAGCCATTCTGCCTTTGAATAGCTCTTTTCAAAGCAACGAGGGGGATAAGGAGGGGCAATGTCGCCGAGTAGAACGGAAGTAATGGTCTGGGGTCTAGTGGTTATTATCATGTGCATAATAGCGATTGATATATTGAGCCCCTGGGCATAGTCTGCGAGATTATCTCTGGTAGCTGTGTAATACCAGTTGATGGCTTTGGCCTGGGGTCCGTATTGAAAAGGAGAGAATAGTACTTTTGGTACTTGATATGAGCAAGAAATGCTCTGTCAGTCCTCAGTGGTGTCTGGGAGAGATGATGGGGGTAGCCTATGAAAATCAAGAACACTCTCAAAATTGCAGCTGCGGCTTTGATCCTGTTACCGGAGCCTTTTACTACGATACCGGGTGTAGTTTTGCTATTGACGTCACTTGCTCTGCCGGAACAACGCTACAGATTAGCTCCCTGCTCTGGTGTGATTATACGGAGAGGTATGTTGCCAAGGTAGGGTACTGGTAAAGCAGTCGGAGAAAACTCGGAGTAGTTGGTTGACTCATCCAGGGATATATGCCAGCGGGCAGGCTAGGAGGAGCAAGGTCCCCCCCCTTGCCTGGCAGGTTTCATAAATATGGATGGCTGGAGCCAAGATATCGACGTGAATCTTTCGTTCTTGCAGCCTTCGATAAGTGAGATTCCACTGCACTAGCCTGCCTTCTGGCAACTATAAAAGCAAAATGCCACCTTTGTCTCTAAGAGCCTTCAAGCCCATAGGGCGCTAACCGAACAGCCTTCGCTCCACCTCTTTTAGTCGCTCTATCCCCTTGATCTCGTAAGGGAAAAGAGGCAGTAACAAGGGGTTGTTAGCTCCGTATTTGTCCTCCACCTCCAGGATGTAGCGTTGTTGCATTTGTGCCTTGCTGCGAAGGAACGGCGAGTCTGCTTCCTGCACCACTTGATTAATAATTATGTGGTTGATATGGAGGCCATAGTTGTTGAACTCGCCGAATATATCTTCAAGCTGATGCACGGCCAGGGCTTCCGCTATGGTGACAAGATTGAACTCCACCTCGTTCTTCAGGAATGCCATATCCTTATCGGAAAGCTGCTGCCACTCCCTGATTACTCCGAGAACGGAGCGTTTCAGCTTTTGTGTCGTTTTCAAAGACGAATAGACTCTGGCGGCGGGCTTAAGGTGTTGATTGACGATGGATGGCATCCGTAACAGCCCCAGGGTTTGTCCTGCAGGTGCAGTATCCCACACTATTCTCTCAAATTCCCCGGATTCGCTTATCTCCCTGATGTAGTCAACCATGAACTCGTCTCTGATCCCGGGAAGGATGGTGGCAACAAATCCTGTAAACTCATTGTAATCGATATCAACGAAAGTAGAGAATACGTCGTAAACCTGAGATCCGAACTTCTTACTCCAAAGCGCTTTTACGTCGCCGTAGCTGATTTCGTCCAGGTACAGATTCTCAGTGACTTTGGCTGGCTTGTCAGAAGAATCCAGTTCGAAGATATCTCGCAGAGAGGGCGTAAAGTCAGTGGAGATGATGATAGTTCTTTTGCCAGACGCAGCGTGGTGCAGAGCGGTAGCTGCAGCAGAGGTGGTCTTGCCCACACCTCCCTTACCACAGAACATGGTGACTTTCTGGGAGTTCGGTCCATCTGTTTTTCTTACCATGCTCAATGTTGTCCGGTGTAGTTTAATTCTAACACCCTGTCAGTGATGACACCAATCAATTCCATGAGGTGATCCAAAATGTCACTGCCTGTGTGGTCGGGCACAGGTGATGGTTGACAAAAATATAAATGCCGTCCTATAATGTTCGCCAATTGAATAGCGGAAAGGCGAAGAAACAGGAAGAGTAGGCTTCTCGGCGAGGCACAGAGAGTCGGAGCAGGTGGGAACCGATGCTGACGCAGAAGCTGAATGGGCCTGGGAGCTGCAACCTGAAAAGAGCTTGCTGAGTAGGGTTTGACGGAAGGGCACCGTTATCATAGCCCAAGATATAGGACAGTCTATAGGGGCTGGCCCGGTATCTTAAAGAAGAGATGGTTCGTTTTTGAACCGAAAGAGGGTGGCACCGCGGATATTAAGCCCTCCGCCCCTCAAGGGGAGGAGGGCTTAAGTATTTTTTGAGGTAATGATAAAGGAGGATGACATGGAGCAAACGAAGTTCATTTTGACTGAGCAGGAGATACCTACCTCGTGGTATAACGTTCAGGCGGACCTGCCCAAGCCGCTACCGCCCATACTGCATCCGGGCACTAAGGAACCCACTATCCTGCCTCCGCCGCTGTTCCCTGCGTCGCTGAACGAGCAGGAGTTCAGCAAGGAACGCTACATTGAGATTCCGGAGGAGATACAGCAGATCTACAGATTGTGGAGGCCTACTTCGATGCATCGAGCCCACCGTCTGGAGAAGGCTCTGGGGACGCCAGCCAAAATCTTCTACAAGTACGAGGGGGAAAGCCCGGCAGGCAGCCACAAGCTGAACACTGCGGTTGCCCAGGCCTACTATGCCAAGAAGGCAGGGGCCAAGCGGCTTGCCACCGAGACCGGTGCCGGCCAGTGGGGCAGTGCCCTGGCCATAGGCTGCAACTTCATGGGCCTGGAGTGCAAGGTATATATGGTTAAGGTCAGCTACCAGCAGAAGCCCTATCGTCGCATCCTCATGGAGGTCTTTGGAGCAAAGGTGGTACCCAGTCCCAGTCAGGATACGAAGATAGGACGTCAAATCCTGGCGGAAGATCCGAATTCCACGGGGAGCCTGGGTATTGCCATCAGTGAGGCATGCGAGGATGCTTTCAGCCGCGATGATACCTTCTATGCGCTGGGCAGCGTTCTTAATCATGTCTTGATGCATCAGACTGTCATAGGGCAAGAGTCCAAAAAGCAACTTGAAAAAGCAGGGGTATACCCCGACATCATCGTTGGCTGCATTGGCGGGGGAAGCAATTTCGCCGGCACCTTTCTTCCCTTTATACCGGATAAGCTGAAGGGAAAGAAGATACAGATAATCGCTGTTGAACCCGATGCCTGTCCCAGTGTCACTAAGGGACCGTACACCTGGGACTATGGAGATGTAGCCGGGCTGGCTCCGATTGCCAAGATGCATACGCTTGGACATACTTTTGTTCCACCGCCTGTCCATGCCGGAGGCCTGCGCTACCATGGAATGGCTCCCATCGTATCGCACCTTAATGTGCTGGGTCTTATTGAGGCCAGAGCAGTGAACCAGACCGCGGTCTTTCAGAGTGCGATACAATTTGCCCGTGCTGAGGGTATTATTCCTGCCCCGGAACCAGCCCATGCCATCAAGGTAGTCGTTGATGAAGCCCTTAAGTGCAAGGAATCAGGTGAGAAGAAGACTATCCTGCTGGCTTTGTCCGGGCATGGGCACTTTGACTTGGGTGCTTATGAACTGTTCATTGCCGGCAAGCTTCAGGATTATGGGTATCCCAAGGAGAAGGTAGAGGAGGCATTGACTAAGCTGCCGAAAGTCGAAATCTAAGCTGACTCTATAGTTCCCTGCCTTACCCGGAACTGAGTGGTCTGAGCCAGGAAAGAAGGCTCGAAACAATCGAGGTCTACGGCTGAAATCAGCACCTGTTGGAAGGATACGATGGATTCCAGCAGGTGCTGACGCCGATGGTGATCAAGCTCCGAGAATACATCGTCCAGAAGCAGGATCGGAGAGTCACCCACCCTGGTTTGTATATACCTTGCCTCGGCGAGCTTGAGGGAGAGAATGACTGTCTGCTGCTGCCCTCGACTTCCGTATCTACTCATATCAGCCTCGTTGACTTGAAATCGGAGGCTGTCCCGGTGAGGACCGACCAGGGTCATCCCTGCTGCAATTTCTTTTCTTCGGGTTTGGTATAGTGCCTGGCGAAACCGGGATTCGATTTCGACGAGGCTCTCATCCTTATCTATGCTCGGCAGATAGACTATTTCCAGTTTTTCTGTTTTGCCGCTGAGCTCACTGTGGATTTCCCGGGCCAGTTTATTAAGTGCTGTTACCAAACGTTGTCGTTGCATCACTATGTAGGAGCCGTTTCCCACCAGTTCCTTGTCCCAGAATTGCAGCTGATCGGGTTGGGCCTGGCGCTCTTGCAGCAGTTTAAGCAGGTGATTACGTTGCAGCAGGACACGGTTGTATCTCTGCAGAGAACGCAGGTAATCGGAATCGGTCTGGGAGTTAACCAGATCAAGGTAGCGTCGACAGAGGCTGGGTGTGCCGGCAACAAGGTCGATGTCCTGGGCACTAAACATCACTACATTCACCTGCCCCACGAGGTCTATGGCGCGGCGGACAATATCATTGACTCTGATTCGCTTTCGCAAAGGGATTGCTGAAGGAGATGCAGTAGTATCCTTAGTGGTGGGCAGTCCTGCCTTCTCCAGTCTCAGGACAATGTCTATACTGAGATTTCCGCTCTCTCTTTGAACATCAGCCGAGATGCGGGCAAATGGGAAATCCTCTCCGGTAGCGGCCTGATGGATGAGATCTCTGTCGCCGGAGGCCCGGTGGGACTTTGTTGTAGCCAGCATATGGATGGCCTCCAGGAGGTTCGTTTTCCCTTGAGCATTATCTCCCTGGATAACTACCAAACGAGGTGGCAGTCTTAATTCCAACTGACGGTAGTTGCGGAAGTTGGTCAGACCCAGGCGGACAACGCGCAAGACACTCCTCCAGGTGCACCAAAATCTATTGCAAGATATAATCGAGGTGTTCAAATGCGAAGCTCTCTTAGCTTTGTGGTGAGCATAGGTACTACCTTGAAGAGATCTCCCACGATGCCATAGGTGGCCATTTCGAATATGGGGGCTCTGGGGTCTTCGTTGATGGCCACAATGACCTCGGAAGTCTGCATTCCGGCCAGGTGCTGCGGCGCTCCGGAGATGCCGCAGGCAATATACAACTTGGGAGAAATGGTCTTGCCGGTCTGTCCGATCTGGTGTGAATAGGCGATCCAGCCATCATCTACCGGAGGGCGGGAGGAACCCAGTGCTGCTCCAAGCACTTCAGCCAATTCAGCCAGGATATGGAAATTCTCTGCTTTCACTAATCCACGACCGCCGCAAACGATAATATCGGCCTCTTCGAGTTTAATCTTCGTGTTCAGGTCATTGATCACATTGAGCAGCCTGGTTCTTGAAGTGACCGGCTTTTTGGCAAAGTCCACCCTTACCACTTCCCCCTGGCGGGTCTGATCAGGACTGCCCTTTTTGAATGCATGGGGACGGACAGTGGCCATCTGCGGCCTTCTCTTCGGGCAGGTGATGCTTGCCATAATGATGCCGCCGTAGGAAGGACGCGTTTGCACCAGGAGTTTGGTTTCCGGATCGATTTCGAGGCCGGTGCAGTTGGCGGTGAGACCTGTTTCCAGGGCGGCGGCTACTCTGGGAATGAAGGAGGAACCCAGTGCGGTTGCACCGGCGAGCAGGATCGCCGGTTTGTGGCGCTGGACAAGGTCAACCAGTTCCTTAGAGAGAAATTCCTCTTCTTGCCCAGTTGAGGCGGGATCATCTACCACGTAGACTTTATCGACCCCATAGGCGGTCAGTTGTTCTACACCTTCGATATCGTGGCCAAAGCATACTGCAGAGAGCCTGGTTCCCAGATCATCGGCCAGCTTTCGCCCCCTGGTAATCAGCTCGTACGCGATACCCTTCATCCTGCCGTTTGTATGCTCCGCGAATATCCAGACTTCTCCAGGGCTATTGCCGTCCACAGTCATCTCCTCTCGCCCTTTACAGTACTTTGGTTTCTCTCAGCTTCTCTATAAGCCGGTTCACCTGGCTTTCCGGACTGCCTTGAAGCAGCTCTACCTGACGGGTCCTCTGCGGGTAGAAAACCTTGACTATTTGAGTAGGCGAGCCTGATAATCCCACCTTGTTAGCGTCCACCCCCAGCTCCCGGGCAGTCCAGACGGTGATCCTGGCCTTCTTTGATTGCATAAGGCCGCGGAGAGAAGGCAGCCGCGGCACATTTATCTCTTTTACTACGCTGATCACACCGGGAAGAGTCATCTCAATCAGCTGATGCCCCTCCTCAACCATTCGCTGCATCTTCATCTGCCCGTCCCGCACCTCTTCGACTTTGCTGACATATGACACGAATGGCAGTCCCATAAGTTCAGCCAGCTGTGGCCCCACCTGTCCGGTTTCGCCGTCTATTGACTGCCTGCCGCAGAGCACGATATCGAACTGCCCCAGTTTCATTAACCCTTTGGATAAGACATAGGAAGTAGCCCATGTGTCAGAACCCTCAAATATGGGATCGCTTAATAAGATTGCTTCGTCCGCGCCGAGGGCGACAGCTTCTCTTAGAGTCCCCTCTACCTGGGGTGGGCCCATGCTGATAACGGTAACCTTACCCTGGTACCTTTCCTTCAGCCGGATACCTTCCTCCAGGGCGTACATGTCAAACGGGTTGATGGTGGGGTCGGAACCTCCTCTGATCAAGGTATTGGTCTGAGGGTCAATCTCTATCTTGATTTTGCCGGGCACCTGCTTGATGCATACCACAACATTCATTCTTGTCTGCCCTTTCTTTTCAGCAGCTCCAGGGCGATGGTATTTCTGACGACCTGATTGGCACCTTCGTATATTTGAGTGATCTTGGCATCCCTCATCATCTTCTCTACAGGGTAGTCGCGCATATAACCGGCACCGCCGAGAATCTGGACGGCATCAGTGGTCACTTTCATGGCCATGTCTGTGGCAAAGACCTTAGCCATGGCTGCTTCTTCGGTGAAGCTCTTTGCTCCGGCATCGATTGTTTTGGCCACAGCATAAACAAGGGCCCGGGCTGCTTCCAGTTCAGTAGCCATGTCAGCCAGCATGTGCTGTACTGCCTGGATGGATGAGATGGGATGGCCGAACTGGATGCGTTGGCGGGCATAGTCTACTGCTGCCTCCAATGCTCCCTGCGCAATGCCGACAGCCTGGGCGCCGACCCCGGGGCGGGATCTGTCCAGTGTCCTTATGGCAATAATAAACCCCAGCCCTTCTTTGCCGATAATATTTTCCTCGGGGACACGGCAATTGCGGAAGATCAACTCTCTCGTGGCGGAGGAGCGGATACCCATCTTCTTTTCCTTCTTGCCGAAAGAGAAGCCCGGTGTGTTTTTTTCTACTATCAAGGCGCTGGCACCCCGGCTGCCTCTGGCCGGGTCTGTCATGGCAATTATGGTGTATATCTCTGCTTCTCCACCGTTGGTAATGAACTGCTTGGTGCCGTTTATCACGTAGCCCCCCTTTTCTCTGGTGGCCACTGTTCTGATATTGGCAGCATCGCTGCCGGCGGTTGATTCTGTCAGAGCAAAGGCGGTCAACCTTTTTCCGCCGGCAATATCGGGGAGGTATTTCCCCTTTTGCTCCTCAGTGCCATAGTTGATCAAAGGAAGGGCTCCCAGGGCATTAGCACCGTAGCTGATGGCAATACCGCCGCAGACCCGCGACAGCTCCTCTACTACCAGGCAAAGATCAAGGCACCCTCCTCCCAACCCTTCGTATTTTTCCGGTATGAATATCCTCATGAGATCGCTGTTAGCCATTTCTCTGATCAGGTCCCAGGGAAACTCTTCTTTCTCATCCAGTTCTGCCCGTACGGGCAGAATTCGCTGTTCTGCAACCATTCTGGCCAGGCCTTTGACTGTTTTCTGTTGTTCATTCAAGAAGTATTCCAAGACGGGTCTCTCCTTTCCTGGCTTTTCAAACTAATGTGAGTGAGCCAATTCTATGCATGTTACCTCTGGCTATATTACGACGTCTGGTTGGGACAGGCAAAAGTGAAGGTGGGGGAAAACGCTGTTGAATTCTCATCTCAAACAGGAGGGCAAACTTCTCACATATTGTTTTGACTTGCAGGTACCTCAAGGAGGTGAAGTCCTGCTCATTTGTAGTGGCGATAAAGGGTTCCTATACGGAGATAGCTATCCGGGGGGGCCGGAATCGGACTAGCCCTTTTCTTCCTCATCAGGGCGCTCCCACAAGGGTACGGTGAAGTCCTTGATGAACTGGCGGCGGCTCTCCTTGACCATTTCCTCTATCTGTTGGCGGGCCTGATCAGCCGTGTCTTCCAGCTCTGTCATATCGATCTCAAGTTTCAATAGCCTGGCTATAACTCCGAGCACTGCCTTGGCGGCTATAGGGTTTCTCATCTCGCTGAGGAAGCGCGGCGTCTCTCCAAGCAGACAGACGGCTTTCAATCCTCTCTCCTTGGCCGCGGAAAGCAGCAGACCATTCATTCCGGCGATATAGAAGTCACCCTTCAACACCAAACCATGATTCTCCATATCACTTAGCTGTTCACCATCGGTAACTGCCGCCCACACCCGTGGTTCTTCCGTGAACTGTGGTATAAGGGCGGCAGCAAACGTGTATACCTCTTTGACACCGAATTTCTGGGCTACGTCCAGAACCCTGTTGGCAAATTCGTGACCTTTGGAAGTAGGTTGCGCCTCACCAATGAAGATTATCAGGTCACCACCCGGCCCTCTTCTTTTCCAGTAGTAGAATTTGTTCTGAGGCAGCCTGGGCGGTTGTACCAGATTCTTTTCGATGAAGACTCCGCCAAGTTCGAAGAAAGCTGAAGACTCCATATCGGCCAGTTCTTCAGCCTGCAGATGCTCCTTAAGATAAGTTGCTGCTTCCAGAGCAACATTGGAGACGCCAGGCCAGGCAGCTATCAAGGCCGGCTTGGTGAGCTTGGGATCTTTGTAAATCCTGACTTCATTTTCCGGAGGCTTTTTCATCCTGGCCCCTGTTTCACCATTAGATGATTTCGGTGTTGCACAAACATTACCCGTGTCGTCCGTGTACAGACAATGGCAATAATATACCACAATTGCCCTTCGTGTTTGAAGTTGTGAATTGAACGATATGGGACATGGATGCAGTCTAATGGCCAGGAGCTCAGGGGCGTGGCGGGCGAGACGACCCACCCACCAATCACCAGAACGACCGCAAACAGAAATGCCTCAAGTCACACTCTCGATAGCTGCGTCCACTGCAGCGCCTTGTTGGTCGGCGATGTCTACGAAAAACACTGTGTCAAGTGTTTTTGGCCGAGACTTGCCCTACTAGCCAACCTGCTGCATACTCTGCGATCTCTTGCCAGCCTGGCTCTGCAAGAACCCAGTGCGCATGACTCTCGAATTCCTTGTAGGTTGAGACAGCCTTGTATTTCTTGGCTACTTGCCGAACAACCGAAGCAGGCGTGATTCTGTCTTCGGTGCCTGCGACAACCAAGACGGGACAAGTCACCCTTGACTCGTCAACTTTGGATGCTCCCTTTGAGTCAAGGAACCAGAATCCGATCTCTGCTGCTGCCCGCCCTGACTCATATACGAATTTGGCGTAGGTTTCCTTTTGCTGATCTGGGGGCAGCAAGTGTAGCATTGCATATTTTGCCCCACTGAACGTTTGACGCATTGGCTTTTTCCAGAACCCCCATCTTGTTAGTACACTCCAGAAGCTCTTCATCACAGATGGCGTCAGAGCCATAACGCCGGCGGGGGAAGCAGGGGTCAGCAGAACGAGACCTTTGGCTAACCCTCGGCTTCCTAATATCTGTGCGAGTAGTCCTCCCATGGAGTGGCCCATCACAATGGGTTTCACACCAAGCTGGCGGATTTCTTGTTCCAGGTCTTCGGCATAATCGGCTAAGCTGGTTGTTCCAAGTTGTGGATCAGGGGCATCCTTCGGATCCATATTGTGGTAGCGTAAAGTAGTTGTGACACAGTGATAGCCTTCTTTTTCGAAGAGGCGCCTGTAGTTCTCCCAATACCACGGTCCGCCCCACATACCGTGAATCATAAAAATGGTCTCGGTCATGCTTTCCCTCCTTGATCTAAGTTGACAAGGTCTGGCAGGATACAACAATAATGACCCAGACTTGGGCAACTGCTCGAA
>CAVRFM010000024.1:0-84206 GCA_963720375.1 uncultured Chloroflexia bacterium
TCAGGACAAGAAAGACGCCTACACCTACCTTGGCTTGCAGATCAAGGCTACACCTGAAGGTGCCGACATCAAGGGTTTCCTAGACCCGAGTGTACTCACCACTGAACAAACATGGGCATTATTATGTGGACATAGTTGTCTGAGCCTACGGGCCGGATCACTCCCGGGCTTGAAGGGGTGGTGGTTTCCAGGGCTACCTGACCCTCGTGGAGAACACTGAGCACATCTATGAGGTATTTGCCGTTGAAGGCAATCTTAGCGGCTTCGCCTGCCACCTGGGCATCAATCTCTCCGAGGTTGTCCCCAACCTGTTCTGAGCGGGCAGAGATGCTCATCCTTCCCGGTTTGGACTCTGCACTCGGGTTTATCTGCAGGCGCACAATGCCGTTGCCATCCCGGGCAAATATAGAGGCAGTCTTTGTGGCTCTGAGGAATTCCGGAGTGGTCACTACCGATCGGCTGCTGTAGCTTTGGGGAATGAGCTGCCTGTAGTTGGGGAAGGTGCCTTGTATTAACTGGGACATCATTTCTATATCCTTCAGCCGGAAGAGCACCTGGCTCTTGCTGGGACTGACAGCTATCTCTACCAGGTCCTCTTGATCGGCCAGAAAACGGTTTATCTCCATGAGGGAACGCCCTGGAATGATAATTTCTACCCTTTCTGCTACCGGGTTGGCCAGAGGAGCCTTGTGCACTGCCAACCTGAAGCCGTCGGCGGCAGCCAGGGTAAGGCTATCACCTTCAAACTCAGCGGAGACACCTGTAAGTACCGGTCGGGTATCCTCGGAGGCGGTGGCAAATACGACCTGGTTGATTGCCATGCGAAGAATCTCCGGCTCGATTTGATAAGTTGTCCCATCGCCAATTTTGGGGATAGGGGGGAAATCCTCAGCATCTATCCCGCTGATACGGGCTTCGAACCTGGCGCACTTTAGCTCCAGGGTGTGCTGGGCCAGGTTGAGATCAATTTTATCGCTTGGGAGAGAGTTGACGAATTCATTAAGAAGCCTTGCCGGCACGGTAATAGCACCCTCTTCTTCCACCATTGCACCGATCCAGCAACTGATGGCAATCTCGAGATTGGTGGCAGTAAGCTTGAGACGGGACTGCTCTGTAGCCAGAAGTACGTTGTTGGTAATGGGCAGGGTCGTCCTCGTAGCTACTGCTCTGCCGACTATGCCCAGTCCTTTACTGAGGTTCTCTTGAAGACAGGACAACTTCATATCGCACCCCCTTAGGATACAAATACGAATACAACTTCGAAACCGTGCTAAGTATACACTCCCCGTCCCTGATTCGACAAGATGATGATCCTGTCATAGCGGTGCGTTGACAGCGGGTGATCCGATTGTGTTAAGCTGTTGCTGTTCATATGAGAGGGCTTGTTCAGATTTTCACCGGAGATGGCAAAGGCAAGACTTCAGCGGCGTTGGGGGTGGCCATCCGCGCGCTGGGGCATGGTCTGCGGGTTCACATTACCTCGTTCATGAAAGGGGATTATCCTTATGGCGAACAGCAGGTCCTGGCTCTCTTGCCTAATATAACCTTGGCCAGGTTTGGACACCAGGATTTTGTTGATCCGGCGAATGTGAAACCGGAGGAGAAAGAACAAGCAGGGCGGGCCCTGGAGGATGCCCGGAGGGCTGTCCTTAGCGGTGACTATGACCTGGTAGTGCTGGACGAGGTCAACATTGCTGCGGCCTGGAATCTGGTGGACGTGATGGATGTGGTTGAGTTAGTCAGGCAGAAACCGGACAACGTAGAGCTTATCCTCACCGGGCGGTATGCTGATGAGAGACTTATTGAAATGGCGGATTTGGTAACAGAAATGAGGGAAATCAAGCATCCCTATAAGAAGGGGATACCAGGCAGAGCAGGAATTGACTATTGAAGAGCACATGTGAGGGTGGTCAGGAGAGGTTGTCCCTATGATCCCCAAACTGCTTCTGGCTACTAGGAATTCCGGCAAGTTGCGGGAGTATTCCCTTCTTTTTCAAAATGCTCCTTTCCGGTTGACTACTCTGGATGAAGAGGGTATAGACTTGGAAGTAGAGGAGAAGGGGCGCACTTTGCAGGAGAACGCAGAGCTCAAAGCGGCCGGTTATGCTATTGATGACCGGTTCCTTGTTGTAGCAGATGATTCCGGGCTTGAAGTGGATGCATTGGGGGGGGCACCGGGACCGCTTTCTGCCCGGTATGCTGGTGAAGGTGCTTCCGATAGAGAAAGGATTATGCTTTTATTATCCCGTCTTCAGGGAGTTCCCTGGGAGAAGCGTCTGGCTCGCTTCCGTTGTGTCATAGCCATCGGCTTCACTTCAAAGATTGTCGGGCTATGTGAAGGCGAGTGCCCGGGGGTCATTACCTTTGAGCCCAGTGGTGACCGGGGCTTTGGCTATGACCCGATATTCTATCTTCCGGAACTGGGTAGGACTATGGCTGAACTGTCATTGGATAAGAAGAATCGGGTGAGTCATAGAGGGGGAGCCGCCCGAAAGGCGCTTCAAGTTTTGGAGCGCATATGGCAGGAGACCGGGCGATGAGCGGCATATCCGATTCCTTCCAGCGTCCTATCAGTTATCTGCGTATTTCTGTTACTGACCGCTGCAACCTGCGCTGCATATACTGTATGCCCCCCGAAGGCGTTCCTTTGATGCCCCGCACTGACATCCTCAGTTATGAAGAGATTTCGATGGTGGTTCGAGTGGCGGTGGGGATGGGTATTAACAGGGTGAGGATCAGTGGTGGGGAACCTTTGGTTAGAGCGGATTTGGTGAGCCTGGTAAGGATGCTCTCGCAAATCAAAGGTATTGATGATATTTCCTTGACTACAAATGGGGTGTTGCTGAAACATCATGCCGCTGAGCTTAAAGAGGCAGGAATGCAACGGGTGAATGTCAGCCTTGATACGCTGAGGAGGGAAAGGTTCAGGCAGATCACGGGCTATGATAAACTATCTGACGTCTTGGATGGTATCGAGGAAGCCCGCAAGGTCAAATTGGAGCCGGTGAAGATAAATATGGTGGTCATGCGGGGCACAAATGATGATGAGATCCTTGACTTCGCCTTGCTCAGCAAAGAAGGTTGGAACGTACGCTTCATTGAACTGATGCCGCTCCTGAATAATGAGGGGGGCATCCGGAGTTTGTATCGGCAAAAGAGATGTGGAATATCATTACCGCCTCTTTGGGCGAGCTGAAATCGTGCTCACCGCCTGTAGGTAATGGGCCGGCCAGTTACTATCAGTTGCCTGGAGCGGTAGGTACTATTGGGTTTATTACTCCTGTCAGCAGTCATTTTTGTTTTAGATGCAACCGGCTTAGACTTACGGCCGACGGCAGACTGCTTCCTTGTCTCTTGGCCGACGAAGAGATAGACCTGCGGTCTCCTCTGCGAAAGGGAGCTTCTTCCGAAGAAATAAGACGCTTGATTCTGCAAGCGATAGTCTCCAAGCCGGAAGGTCACCGGGTGGAACAGGGGATTGTTCCGAAAAGACCGATGACTCAGGTAGGGGGGTGAGCCATGAATAAGGAAGATCGGGTCCATATGATTGACATAGGCGAAAAGCCTGACTCAGAACGAGAGGCCATAGCGAAGGGCCGGATCAAGATGCAGGCCTCCACGCTGAAGATGCTTCGCGAAGCAAGTTTGCCCAAAGGTGATGCTCTGGCTGCAGCGCAGGTGGCCGGCATTATGGCAGCGAAGAAAACACCGCAGTTGATACCTTTGTGCCATCCCTTACTGCTGACCGAAGTCAAGGTGGAGTTCACTTTGGATGACAAAGAAGGAAGTGTAGAGATTACCGCCAGTGTCAGAACGTTCGGTAAGACAGGGGTTGAGATGGAGGCACTGACTGCGGTGGCCGTGAGTGCCCTGACGATCTATGACATGTGTAAAAGTGTCGACCCGGCGATGCAGATTGAGAATATCCGCCTGGTCAAGAAGAGTGGAGGCAAGAGTGGGGTGGTTGTCCTCGAGTGACATTGGGGCTTTGATCTTTTGACCCAAACGGTTGATATTCTATTCAATATTCCTCATATCATACAAACCGGCATTGCTCCTCCGGGTACTTACTCAAACCAGAGACGCTTACAGGCCGTGTTGCTTATGGCATGACTGTGTTATACTTCTACGTCAGCAGAGGTCTGGTTGATCAGGGAGGGTGAGTGCGCATTATCTTCCTGGCCCAATGCGGTTTGATTTATCTGTAGCGTAGATGCAACCACGAAAACCCCAGAAGCTGGGAGACAGGATACTTCGTATATCCCGGTCTCGGGTGGAGCCATGGCGGGTTCCTCTGGCCATGGCCCGCGTGCCATCGAGATTCCACAACATGCCGTTTGCAGTGCTGGTGTACGGCTTTGCCGGAGTAATCGCTCTGGGCGCAGTTCTTCTCTGGTTACCCATGTCGAGCAAGGCAGGGGAGTTCACCTTCTTCCCTAATGCTCTCTTCACTTCTACTTCAGCGGTATGTGTCACAGGCCTTACCGTTGTTGATACTGGTACCCATTACAGTTCCTTTGGGCAGGGAGTGATCCTGCTTCTGATGCAAATCGGCGGCTTTGGTTTCATGACCGGGGCCACTCTTCTTTTGCTTGCCTTTGGCCGGAGGCTCGGTCTGCGAGAGAAGATACTCATCAGAGAGTCTCTGGGAGTGGAGAGGTTGGGTGGACTGGTGCCGCTGGTCATGGGCATTGCAGTTTTTACCCTGGTTATCGAAAGCTTTGGAGCAGTGATCTTCTATGCCAGGTTCTCCAGCCAGAGTCCGCCATCAACGGCAGCCTGGCAGTCGATATTTCATGCCGTTTCGGCCTTTAATAACTGCGGGTTAGATATCTTCGGCGGCTTCCGAAGCCTAACCGGCTACCAGGCTGATCCACTGGTGCTATTGACAACTGCTGCACTCATCATCCTGGGTGGTATCGGTTTCATAGTGGTGATTGACGTTTTTGGTGCCAGGAGATTCAGCAGGCTGTCGCTCGATACCAAGATCGTGCTGACTACTACCCTCGCCTTACTGGCCTTGGGTACGATAGTCATCCTGGTCACTGAATTCAACAATGATGCTACGCTCGGCACAATGTCCTGGCCGCAGAAGGTGCTCGATGCCTTCTTCCAGTCTGTGACCCCCAGGACTGCCGGATTCAACGTCATTGCCATAGGCAGCATGGCAGTCTATTCGCTCTTCTTCACCATAATGCTTATGTTTGTTGGTGGAGCCGCTGGATCAACAGCCGGCGGTATCAAAGTCAATACCTTTGGCATGCTTCTGGCTACTGTGTGGAGCACAATAAGAGGCAAGGAACATCCTGGGGCTTTCGGACGGGAGTTCAGGCCACAGCAGATACATCGAGCATTGACTGTGGCGATGCTTTCTCTGGGCCTCGTAGCCATCGTGACCTTGGTATTGACAATCACGGAGAAAACCGATTTCATCAAAGTCCTCTTTGAGACGGTCTCTGCCTTTGGCACTGTGGGTTTGTCAACGGGGATAACCCCTGGCCTGTCTCTGGCTGGCAAGCTGATCATCACTTTTACTATGTTTGCTGGAAGACTCGGTCCTCTGACGCTGGCACTGTCTCTTGTCCAGAGCCAGCAGCTAAGTGCATACCGATATCCTCAAGGAGATGTGAGGATTGGATAGGAGGCGCAAATGGCAAAGCAAGTAGTGGTTATAGGTCTGGGACGCTTCGGGGTCGGTCTGGCTACTACCTTGTTGAGCATGGGATATGACGTATTGGCCTTAGACGCTGATGAGAAGAGAGTCGAGGCAGTTGCGTCTCGTATAACACGCGCTGTCCAAGCAGATGGCACTGACGAGGCTATTTTGAGGGAATTGGGGGTTGATAAATTCGATGTGGCTGTAGTAGCTGTGGGGTCGGATATAGAAAACAGTGTGCTGACGACGATTCTCCTGAAGAAGCTGGGGGTCCGGTATGTGATAGCTAGGGCTGACAATGACTTGCATGGCACTATCCTTGACAAAATAGGTGCGGACAAGGTTGTCCATCCCGTGCGCGAAATGGGGTCCAGGGTGGCGCATGGGTTGACCTTGACCAATGTTCTGGACTATATGCCGGTGGCACCCAGTTATGGGATTGTCAAGCTGGTGCCGCCGAACAGCTTCGTAGGGAGGACGCTGTATGAGCTTGGGTTAGGCCGTGAAGGTAAATGGGAGGTGGGAGTACTTCTGATTCAGCGTGAAAAGGAGATCATTGTCACTCCGGACCAGATGGAGGTTGTCAGGCCGGATGACATCATGATAGTGTCGGGGAATGATGACAAGCTGGAGCAGTTGTTGACTGAGGCCAGGAAGGTCAGAATGCCAGAGGAAGAGGGATAGAGAGGCCGGCTTAGAGAAAGTCGAATACGGCCCTGGTTATTGACTTATATGGTAAATCCAAAATCTCTTTTGACTATCGTTGGTTGGTTTGATAATCTGTCGATAGGTCGATAGAAGGTATGGATGGCTAGTCAGGAACTGCTTCCGGAGACTGACCTATCCCTTAACTTGACGGAGCAAAGGAGGAAACGATGCACCACGAGCTAATCAAGACGCTTTGGGATTTCTATCCGCCGGAGGACAAGAACGACTTCTTCCCGGCATACCACTATATGAAACACATAGACAGGTTCATGTACTATGCGCTTCTGCAGTCGGGCCTTCTCCCCAAGGAGTCGAAAGAGAAATTGGACGAAGACGTGGATCAGATGGTGAAGTATCATGTACAGCGCATCTCTGAGACAGCCCTGACTTTCGATACCAGCATCTACCACGGCAAGGTTGTGAAATTGCAGGATGTCATAAAACTCGTTACTCAGAAGAAGGATTTGAATCTGTCTCCTCCGGAGAAAGTCATGCCTTTCAAGGTGGCCAGGGATGTGATCCTGAAGGCCAATGACACGATAGCTGTTGGAACCTGTCCCTGTCGTGCGAATATGGATAAACCTTGTCTTCCGCCTCCCCAGGAGGTCTGTTTTTTTGTTGGAGACCCATTCGCCTCTTTCATAGCTGAGGAGAACCCCAAGTATCGCAAAGTCTCCCAGGACGAGGCCGTGAAGATACTTGAGTTTGCGCACCAGAAAGGGTTTGTTCACACAGCCTATTTCAAGAAGGAGGCTGGAAACAGGTTTGTGGCTATCTGCAACTGCTGTGGTTGTTGTTGTCTGGGGATCAGGATGTGGAACCAGCTAGAGGGGATGGTTCCTATCATGGCTCCTTCGGGCTATGTTGCAGAGGTAAACGATGACTGCAACGGATGCGCAGCTTGCGCGGACCATACCTGCAAGTTTAATTCAATAAGTATGGACGAGAAGAAACAGAGAGCTGTAATCAATCTGGCGAGGTGTATGGGTTGCGGTGTTTGTGTGGATGTTTGCCCCACCAAAGCCATTAGCCTGCGCAGGGAGCCTTCAAAAGGTGATCCTTTGGATATAGAGGCATTGAAAAGTCAAAGCGCCACTGTTTCAGGCAAGACCAGCGCTTAGTTGTGTCTCTTGGCGTTATTTGTGACAGTCTCGGTACTGAGTCATCCAAAGCTATAGATTAGTGCGCTGAACGAGACAACTAAGCATTAGCCGGGATGAGTGAACTTGGAGATCGTCTCCTCAAGCTGCATTAGCAGGCTCATGTCCCCCTCGATCTTGAGCTTGCCATTCATCCATGCCTGAGACCGTTCCAGTTCACCACTCTGCATCTTCTCCCAGTCCTCTGCCGAAACGATCAAGGTGCAGTTCGGATTCTGCACGCAGCCGTCGAACTTGGTGGCCGTCCCCTTGTCGCAGAGCAGGTACCAGTCGCACCCGCCCGGGCCGGTGAGGCGGAACTGGACCGTCACCGATACCTGATCGACTCTGGTCACCTGTCTTGCCGGCGCTCCGGGCATGGGCAGATCCAGCAGGCTGGCCAGTCTCTGGTGCCCGACGGTGTTGTGTTCACTGGCATCTCCTGGAATGGCAATGCCCATTTTCTTGAAGTTCTTGAAAATCTTGGCCATGATGATGCCGAAGTAGAGGGCGGCGACGACTTCCTGGTAGAGGAGGTTCTTCAGCTTGTATCCGGTGAGTTCCCCGTAGCGTTTGATGATCTCTTCCCTACTGGGGCTGCCCTCGGTGCGAGGGAAGCCATAGCCGTCGCTGGCTTGCCAGTCAGTCAAGAGGAACCAGGCCAGGTCGGCCTCCGGGTCTCCGAGGAAGGACATCTCCCAGTCGAGGATTGCCACTACATTGAATTCTGCATCATACATGGTATTAGGCAGTCGAGGATCGCCCCAACACAGCGTGATGTGCTTGGGTTCATAGCGGTTCTCCTTCAGCCATTTCAGAGCTGCTTCCAGGATTGGCTGAGAGTCTAGGGATCCTTCCTTCATCCAGTTGAGGTACATGTCCAGGTATTCGACCTGACGGTCAACGGCACCGGTGCCAGCCTTCGGAACACCGAGGAAGGAGAACCCAAGCTTCTTCCAGTCCAGCATATGGACCTTGGCCATGTTCTCTACGGCACCCCATGACATCTTGGCCCGCTGCTGTGGCGTGGCGTTAAAGTACACCCCGAAAGTATGGTAGGGAGGAAACTCAGGTGGGACTAGACCCTTGAGCTTGCCCATGACATAAAAAGGAGATCCCAGCAGGCCAGGGTCTTCTTCCAGCCAGAGCATCTTGGGTACCGGAACATTCGTCCCCCCCAATATCTTCATTACTTTGAACTGTTTTGCCAGAGCATACTCGGGGAAGACGGGATAGGCCTTGGGTGGGGTGCGAAGCACCATCCCCTCGGACTTGGACTTTCTAGCCTCCTGCCAGCTCACATCAAAGAGGAAGGTCTCGTTGGAGAAACCGGCGCCCGACCTTTCCAGGTTAGACACAGACAGTTTCTCTGCCTTGGGCATCTTGCTTTGCAGCCAGGACGTAACTTTTGACTGCATCTCGGATAGATCTGCACTTCGTGCCTGCATCTTGTAACCTCCTGCACCTGATGTTAGTACTATCAGTATCCTGTGGTTGGTTTGTCCCCCCTAGTATCCCTGGTATCCGTACCTGGGGTACTTCCCGACAACGACCATTTCGACGATGCCATAGCCGACTTCCTTTCCGCAGCGCATTTCACACATAACATCATCCAGGAAAGAGATCTCGCGGATCATATTGGGATCGCTGAGGTCCAGCTTGACGCCATCGATAAAGTAAGGACCCATCCACAGACCGTGGGTAAAACCCTTGTAGCCAAAATATCCACCCGCTTTGACGTAGCAAGCACCGAGGGGATTCACCGATATATCTATCCTGGAACCGTCTTCGACGTGAAGCACCACATTCCCTCCGTTTATCTGACGAATATCGGATCTGAATTTGAAATTGTGCTCCACTCTGGTTATCGCACGTTCTGCCTTTCCGCTTTCGACGGGATAAAAGACTCCGCCGCTGAAATGGCGTGACTTTTCTTCCCAGGTCTCCCGCGTATGATAGGTGGCTCCCCAGTTATCGAACTGCACCACGATCATGTTGTACAGGTAGCCCTCGGGAATTTCACCGGGCTGTACTCCGGTCTCAGGTACTCCACCGCCGCGCCTTATGCCCCATGAATGATCGCGCTCTGCGCGCCAGCTATTCTTGTCGATGTGGTAGGTCTTGCCTTCAACCTTTATCCAGCCGCTGGGCTTCCCTACCTGGAAATAGCGTTCTACATTCTCTTCCACCCTGCCTCGAAAACGGGCAAGCTGCGGTTCTTCCTCATGTGCGTACATGGTTGCCTCAAACTCGATGTCATAGCTGAGACCATGCTCGTTGTCGGCGAGGGCGCACTTTATCCTTTTCAGTGGCTCCAGGACGTCATATGAGAAGGGCCCAACTTTGACCTCATCGATTCGTGGCCGGAGCTCACGGGATGCCCTGACGTTATACTGTGTCTTACCATCGACAGTGAAGCAGGCGAAGGCGTCAATGATATTGCGGTTGTAATAGATGCCAAAGCCAGCCACAATGATGAGTTTCCCCGTCGTATCGTGGGCGCAGAACCATACCCTCTCTGTCCATTCACGCGCACTGGTTTCAACGCTGTCAAAGGTTGCTGCGATCTGGTGGCAAAGAAACTCATCATATTTCGTAAGCATCTCTAGTTCTCCTTTCGACTGCATGCCCTGAAAAGAGGTTGGGGACTGAGAGAGCCTTTCTGGTTCCTATCTGTTATTTATGGGTGCCTGTTCTCAGCACGATTCGTATTATGGCGTAATGCGACGGTCTTGTTCTGCAAAAGGATAATCTCCGGAATTGCCCGTTGTCTATCAGGGATTGCCTGACAAAAAATTGCAGTTTTTGACCTGCGCAGATATGATTCTGGTTGGAATAGGACACTGGCTGGTGTGAGGGAAGAGCGTGCGCATTCTTGCTGTAGATATAGGCACAGCGACTCAGGACATACTGCTATTTGACAGTTCCAAGGTGGTGGAGAACTGCTTCAAGATGATTATGCCCTCACCTACCGCAGTTCTTGCTGAGCGCATATCTCGTGCTACGGCAGCCAGGCGGTCCATACTGCTCACGGGAGTCACGATGGGTGGAGGGCCAAGCAAAAAGGCACTATCACACCATACCAGTGCAGGTTTGGCTGCCTATGCTACTGCAGAGGCAGCACTCACCTTTAACGATGATCTTGAGGTAGTGAAGGGGATGGGAGTGACTATCGTTGGCCCTGACGAAGCGGTCGCTCAACCCGGTATAGAGACAATCGAGCTTAAAGACCTTGATCTGGCAGCCATAAGGAGGGCTCTGGACATCTTCGGCGTTGATTGCCGGCTCGATGCTGTCGCAGTTGCTGTACTCGATCATGGTTTTGCCCCTCCCGGGGTATCCAATCGAGTCTTTCGTTTTGAGTATCTCCGAAGCCTTATGACGCAAAGGAATGAGCTTGTGTCTTTTGCGTATCTTGCTGATGAACTCCCTGACTACCTGACCCGGATGAAGGCGGTAGTCGGGAGCATTGATACTGATATTCACATACTCCTCATGGATACCGGGGCGTCTGCCATTCTGGGGGCGCTGCAGGATAGGGAGGTTTTGAAGCATGACCGCGTGTTGATTGCGAACATGGGTAATTCTCATACTGTCGCCTTCCACCTCAAAGACAACTCAGTTGAGGGATTCTTCGAACACCATACCAATCTTCTCGATGGTGCCAAGCTGGATGGGCTGATTACGAGACTGGCGCGGGGGGCTCTGACCCATGGTGAGGTCTATGATGGTGGGGGACATGGAGCTGTGGTCATTGGTAAGAGCCATGAGGAGCCATTTCTGGCCATAACCGGGCCGCGTCAGGATATTGCAGCCGGTTCACAACTGAAGCTGCACCGGGCTGTACCTCATGGGGACATCATGCTGGCTGGCTGTTATGGCCTGGTAAGCGCTTGCGGCCTGCGGATAGGTGGCTGGCGTGAAGAAATAGCTCAAGCACTGGCAGTAAGTACCTGACAGGGTTCCAATTTTCCTCCCTGACCGGGAGTTCAATTTTCTGTCTCTCAACAGCCGGGTTCGCCAAGATGACCACAACAACTCTGTCTTTTCACAATTTTGATCATATTGTTGCGGAACACGAGATACAACTTCCTGTGGAGAGGCATGGGAACCCGCATGTTAGTAAAGACAGCTTTAAGACTCGGACGTCTTTTCGGCTGTTCAGCCTTCTCTGTCTGGTTCTCTGTCTTATCTTCGTTTCCCATTTTGGGTACCTCCTACAACAGGCAGTAACTCGATAACCTTGTCTTTGCTCTTGAACCCCTTAGAAATTCTGACACGGTCCTCAGGGACTCCGAAGTGCTTTGCCAGCAATCTGATAACTGCTCGGTTAGCTTTGCCTTCTATCGGAGGATCCTTGACTCTTACTATGAGGCTGTTCTCATCTTCTATTATATCTTCAGTCTTAGAGCGGGGTTTTACTTTGATCTGTATTTTCATGAGGGCTCTCCCATATCCTTAGCATACCCCTTTTGTGGCAGCTACTGCAGCAAACCAAGTAGCTCGGACGGATTCCTGATGAGTGCCTTTGCCCCGTTAGCAGTCAGTTCTTCAGCCGTGCGAAACCCCCACAGAGCTCCTACCGGATACATGCCTGCTGCGCTGGCAGTCTTCATATCGATCCCTGAATCACCAAGATATAGAAATTCACTTGCCGGTATATCCAGACGTTGCGCAATTCCCAAGGCTGCCTTAGGGTCGGGTTTCTTGGGCACGGAAGGCGAAGCTCCTATTATGATGTCGAATTGCCACTTTGAGAGTAACTTCGATACTGTGGCTTTGGTGGAGTCGTCAGGTTTGTTGGACAATATGACCAGTCTGATATTGCGGGCCGTCAGGGCATCAAGTAATTCCGGTATGCCCTGGTAGGGACGAGTGTTGTTTGCCCAGCGCTTGCGGTATTCCTCACGTATGGCAGTGATACATTTGGCTAAGGTGGCTTTATCACGATGTTTCTCTGGGAGGGCTCGTTGGGCCAATTCCTCTATCCCATCCCCGACAAAGTACTTGTAGGCCTCAAGACCATGTTCCGGAAAACCATAGCTGCTGAGCACGCTGTTCACAGAATCGGCCAGATCTTGAAGCGTGTCTAGTAGTGTCCCGTCAAGATCAAAGAGCACTGCTTTGTACTTCATATGCCGGAGCCTTCTCAAGCAGGCTATAAGATATCAGTGCACTTATCAAGAGTCAACTCGACATAACTACTGGCATAGAAGAGATTCTCTTTGACTGCAGTCCTGCAACTGCTGACCATGGTGAAGGTTTTCAACATGGGCCGGGATTGTTTATGGAGGACTAAGCTTGCTATAATCGCCTTTGCGAAGGAGGATATTCTTATATGGCTATTGCCAAGGTGAATGCTGCAGCCGTAGTCGGCCTCGAAGGCCAGCTAGTCGATGTGGAGGTAGATATCTCAAGCGGGCTGCCTGCGACGACTATAGTGGGTTTGCCGGACACGGGAGTACAGGAAGCCAGGGAACGGGTTCGATCAGCTATTCGGAATTCCGGTTGCATTTTCCCTGCCAGGCGAATTACGGTTAATCTGGCTCCGGCTGATCTCAAAAAAGAAGGACCTGCCTATGATCTCCCCATTGCTGTGGGTATTCTCCTCAGCTCAGAGCAGGTGGCTGCTGATATTTCTCGGGTTCTTTTCCTGGGGGAGCTTTCTCTTGATGGCAGCGTGCGTCATACGCATGGCATACTTCCTATGGTTGCTCTTGCCAAAGAGAATGGGCTTTCAACAGTGGTAGTTCCTTCCAGTGATGCCAAGGAAGCTTCCCTGATAGAAGGTATTGATATTATCCCCATTAGTTCATTGGCCGATCTGGTTCGCCATCTCCGGGGGGATAGTCCCATCACCAGTTACAGGCCCATGCCTTCAGAGGAGGCGGCAGCGCAGGTATGGAATGTCACTGACTTGACTCACATAAAAGGGCAGGAGCATGCCAAACGGGCGCTGGAGGTGGCGTCTGCCGGAGGACATAATGTAGTCATGGTTGGCCCGCCAGGCAGCGGTAAGACTATGCTTGCCAGATCCATCCCCTCCATCTTCCCCAAGATGACTATGGAGGAGTGCTTGGAGGTGACCAAAATATACAGCGTGAGTGGGCTTCTGCCTTCAGACACCCCTCTTATCGCTCAGCGTCCTTTCAGGTCCCCTCATTACACCATCTCTCATGCCGGATTGGTGGGAGGAGGACGATGGCCGAGGCCTGGAGAAATAAGCCTGAGTCATCGGGGCGTTCTCTTTTTAGATGAATTCCCCGAGTTTGGACATGCTACCTTGGAGGTGCTGCGGCAGCCGTTGGAGGACAAGGTAGTGACCATTAGCCGCGCTCAGGGCAGTATTACTTTCCCGGCTAATTTTATGCTTGTGGCTGCAATGAATCCCTGCCCCTGCGGCTATTATGGTGATTCTGTTAAAGAGTGCCGTTGTTCTTCTGCTGAAGTGACCCGCTACAGCAAGAGGATCAGCGGTCCTTTGCTCGATCGGATTGATATCTTCGTTGATGTTCCCCGCGTAGAATATGAAAAACTTGCTGATGATAGGCAGGGCGAAGGCTCTGAACAGGTGCGTGCCAGGGTGGAGATGGCACGCCAGATCCAGCGGGAGCGATTCAATGGGAAAGGACTTTGCTGCAATGCGGACGCAACCGCAGTGGAAGTGAAGGAGTTCTGCCAGGTAGAGCCGTCGGCTCAAGGGCTACTCAAGACAGCAATGAAGCAGCTATCTCTTTCTGCCAGGGGTTTTCACCGTATTCTCAAACTTGCCCGGACTATTGCTGATCTTGAGAGTGCTGACGTGATCAAAGCACATCACCTGGCTGAGGCAATCCAGTACAGGCCGAGGAGCCTATCACAGTAATAGGTGGATTCCTATTTGGATCAACTTTTTCAGTGAGGCACCTCAGGCGGGGCTATAAGGCATAAGCAATTGCGAGGCAGTACTGAAGCTGGTTGATACCTGGGAGAGAGTAGGCGACCAGGTGTTCTTGCTCCAAGCCAGCATTTCCAATATACTTTCTAGAGCGCAGTCAAGCGTCAGGATGGCCGCCAGTTTGCTGTTGCTTACCATTGTGGCTTAGAGTGTTATTTGCTTTGGCGGGGCTATTGATGAGGCCTGATATTGTTAGAGAAGTGGCAAAGGCCGTGCAGGTTGAGCAGACGATGTGCGAAAGATTCGGGTGATCATGGGCTACCGATACCTCGATTCAAAAAGACTGATTGTGTGGTGATGGTGTGACTGGCGACGAAATCAGAAAAGCTTTCCTCAGTTTCTTTGAGGGAAAGGGGCATACAGTCCTTCCCAGTTCCTCTCTGATACCCCAAGGTGACCCGACCCTGCTATTGACTACTGCCGGCATGGTGCAGATCAAGCCCTATTTTTTGGGTTTGGCCACCCCACCCAATAATCGCCTGGCCTCCTGTCAGAAGTGCTTCCGTACTACCGATATCGATTCGGTGGGAGATACGAGACATCTCACCTTCTTCGAGATGCTGGGGAACTTCAGTGTGGGAGATTACTTCAAGAAAGAAGCTATCGAATGGGCCTGGGAATTTGTCATTCAGTGGCTCAAGTTCCCATCTGAACGGCTCTGGATTACCGTTTTCCTTGATGATGATGAGGCTTTCAAATATTGGCGACAGATAGGGGTTCCTGCGGAAAGGATTATGAGGCTTGGTGAGGAGCAAAACTTCTGGGGACCGGCGGGGGATTCCGGGCCCTGTGGTCCCTGCAGTGAGATTCACTATGATTTCGGTGCGGAATTCGGCTGTGGCAAATCGGGTTGTGGCCCGGCTTGCGACTGCGGTCGCTTTTCCGAGATATGGAATCTGGTATTTACCCAGTATGACCAGAACAAAGAAGGACGCCGTACCCCTCTGCCTAAGCCCAATATAGATACTGGGATGGGTTTGGAGCGCGTGGCTGCAGTAATGCAGGGGAAGAGGTCGGTGTATGAGACCGATCTGTTCGCTCCCATAGTAGCCAGAGTGGCGCAGATTTCTGGAAAGAGATTTGGAGAGGATGACAAGACTGATAAAGCCATCAAGATAGTGTCTGAGCATGTCCGTGGCATTACCTTTCTGATTGCGGATGGAGTGGTTCCGAGCAATGAGGGGAGGGGTTATGTGTTGCGTCGGCTGCTGCGCCGCGCCTCTCTCTTTGGCAGGAACCTGGGGCTTGAAGAGCCTTTTCTCGTTACGTTGGCAGATTTTGTTATTGAGAAGATGGGGCCTGTCTATCTTGAACTGAAGGTAAACCAGGAATTAATCCGCAACGTCGTCAGCCTGGAGGAGAAAAGGTTCGGAGAGGCTCTTAATACTGGGCTTAACTGGCTTGACCGGGTGATGGAGAGAGCGGGAACGGAGAAGCGAATAAGCGGCGAAGACGTATTTATGCTTTATGATACCTACGGCTTCCCGAAAGAGATCACTGTTGAGATAGCTTCGGAACGAGGTTTCTCGGTTGACCTGGAAGGATTTGAACGGGAGATGGAACGGCAGAGGGAGCGCGCCAGGGCATCCCACAAGTTCAGCCTTGGTGATAGGACAGACTTGAAGTCCTATGAGCAGTTGGGAATCACCCGTACGCGCTTTGTTGGATATGATCAGTGGAGGCATGAGTCTGTAGTAATGGGGTTGGTGGCGGGGGGTAAGCCTGTGGATTCTGCTTCCGAGGGTGATGAGGTGGAGATAATCCTCAAGGAGACACCTTTCTATGGAGAGATGGGCGGGCAGGTGGGTGATGCCGGTGAGATTCGTGGTGATCATGGCAGGGTTAGCGTTAGCCAGACAATCAGGCCATTGCCCGATCTCATTGTTCATCAGGGGAAGGTAACCCAGGGGCGTGTTGCTGTAAGCGATAGTGTGGAAGCTGAAGTTGATATACCACGCCGTCTGGACATCGCCCGCAACCATACGGCAACGCACTTACTGCAGTCTGCCCTGAGGGCAGTACTGGGACAGCATGTCCGTCAGTCCGGATCACTGGTTGCCCCTGACGGGTTCAGGTTTGACTTCACTCACCTTGAACCGGTCGGGAAAGAACGACTTCTGGAGATCCAGCACCTGGTGAATGAGAAGATCAGGCAGAACCTGCCGGTGATGGCTCAGGCTACTTCCTATAGAGAGGCGGTCTCCAAAGGAGCTATGGCTCTGTTTGGGGAGAAGTATGGGGATGTGGTTCGTATGGTACAGACAGGCGATCCACCATTCAGCATCGAGTTGTGCGGTGGTACGCATGTGCGCTGGACGGGAGAGATAGGTATTCTGCATATTACCAGTGAGGGAAGTATCGGCAGTGGATTACGGCGCATTGAGGCAGTTACCGGGAGGGGAGCGGAGAAATTTCTCGAGCAGAGGCTGGCCGTGGTGGAAACGCTGGCTCAGGAGTTGCAGACTTCACCTGAAGATGTTCGGACTAAGGTTTCCACTGTGTTGGCGGAATTGGATAAGGAGCGAAAGCGGATATCTGAGGTGGAACGAGAGTTGGCCAGGAAGGCAGCAGGGCCGTTGCTGTCTCAGGTTGAGGTGATCAAGGGTATAAATGTACTCTCGGCTAAGGTACCAGCCAGCAGTCCGGAGGCCATGCGTGAGATGGGTGATCGGCTCAAAGAGGGAGCTCAAGAGCGGGGTGATTGTGTTGGGTGCAGTTATAATGATAGGCCAATTAGCATGGCTCATGGTTACCCCTGACTTGATAGCGAAAGGATTTCATGCTGGCCAGATTGTAAAAGAAATAAGCGGGGTAACTGGTGGTGGTGGTGGTGGCAGGCCCGAGTTTGCGCAGGGCAGTGGCAAGGATGCAACAAAGTTAGACGAGGGACTGAAGCAGGCTGCGGCAGTTTATTGAGCTCCATTACGACAAAGACTCTGGCATGTGGCGGAAGAACGTTGGCTGATACTATGGTGGCGGGGCGGGTTCTGGGACTTGACGTGGGGGAGAGGTGGATCGGAGTAGCCCTCAGTGATCCCTGTGGTATTCTAGCCAGTCCGTTGACGAGAATCGACAGAATGGGGGCGGAAGTCCCTGTAGAAGCCATCCGCCATCTGGTGATCCAGCATGAGGTGCAGCGCATTGTAGCTGGGATGCCTTATTCTATGAATGGCACTTTGGGGCAGCAGGCGGAGCGTGTCCGTGATTTCCTGGAGGAACTTTCTCAGTCGCTGGAGATTCCGATAGAAACCTGGGATGAGCGGCTCTCAACCGTGGCCGCTGGGCGGAGGATGGCTGAAGCTAAAACAGGCAAGGGAAGCAGAAAGGCGCAGATTGATGCAGCAGCGGCAGCGTATATCCTTCAGGGATATCTGGATGCGGTGCGCGCCAGACAAGAGTAATATTGAGACTTTGGCTTGGCATGGGTTGAACACCGAAGGTTCACAGACAGAATATACCCTGCCGGGCTTTATCTATCAGTAGAAGTCTTCACTCTGCTTCAATACAAACCAGACTGACAAATTCAAATCTGAGGACGGTGTTTCACCGATGAAAAAAGCTGTAGCTCTTATCGGCTACCCTCTAAAACATTCTATTTCCTTGTGTTTCCAGCAAGCTGCCTTCGATTACTACAGTCTCGATATCATCTATGAGAATTGGGAGACAGACTCGACGCAACTGGAGACAACAGTGAAACGTCTTCGCCAGCCATCAATGCTGGGGGCCAATGTGACTATACCGCATAAGGAAGAGGTCATACCTTTGCTCGACGAACTGGATGAGCTTGCAGCCCATATCGGTGCGGTGAATACCATTGTCAATCGGGACGGCAGGCTTTCGGGTTACAATACCGATTCTCCTGGCTTTGTAAAGGCTCTGCGCCAGGATGGAGGTTTCGAGTGTACGGGTAAGAGTGCGCTGCTTCTGGGTGCCGGAGGAGCAGCCAGGGCAGTGGCCTTTGCCCTTATCAAGGAAGGCGTAGGGCGTCTTTCTATAGTCAATCGGACCGAGGAGCGTGCCGAGGTATTGACTGCTTCTTTGAGAAAAGAGGCTCAAGGGAATGTTAAGATAACTGTCTTGCCATGGGAGGTACTGAGATCGGGCAAAGCACTCTCCGGCTATGATCTATTGGTCAATTGTACCTCTATGGGAATGAGACATAGTGCAATGGAGGGCAAGACTCCCTTAGAGGCCAGTTTGATCCCAAAGGGTGCTCTCGTCTGTGACCTAGTGTATAATCCAGAAGAGACACCGTTGTTGAAGGAAGCTAAGAAGGCTGGTGCAGCAGTCATGGGAGGTTTATCTATGCTGGTCTATCAGGGAGCAGCATCCTTTGAGTTATGGGCAGGTAGAGAGGCCCCTGTTGACATAATGTTCAGGCGAGCCAGGGAAGTTTTAGACTAGGGAGTTGAGAGTTGCCGGCCGAGGCGAAATTAGTCACTGTTTATACTGGTAGCTATCTTGAAGCCCAGGTAATGAAGTCTCACCTGGAGAGTGAGGGAATCCCTGCTATCCTGCAATATGAGGGTGCAGGGCTGATCTATGGCATCACAGTTGATGGACTCGGTGAGACAAGGGTTCTGGTACCTGCTGATTTGTCTCAGGAAGCGAAGGAAATTCTGCGGGGTGGTGAGGAGTTGACAGATTAGATGATGTCCAGATTTCGTTTTCTTACTGCCGGTGAGTCGCATGGCAAGGGGCTAACGGTGATTATCGATGGCATGCCGGCCGATGTGCCTCTGAGTGAGGACTATATCGCTCGTGAACTGGGGAGGCGGCAGTGTGGATATGGGCGTGGTTCACGTATGAGCATAGAGCACGATAGAGCCGAGATTCTGTCGGGGGTGCGCCACGGACTGACTATAGGAAGTCCGATTAGCCTGTTGATCTGGAACCGTGATTGGGAAAACTGGAAAGAGATTATGAGTGTTTCTCCTACCGATAAGGAGATACAACGGGTCACCCGCCCACGCCCGGGACATGCTGACCTTGCTGGGGTTACCAAGTATGGCTTAGAAGATATCCGCCCCATACTGGAACGCGCCAGTGCCAGGGAGACTGCGGCTAGAGTAGCTGCCGGTGCGGTGGCTCGGAGATTTGTAGAAGAATTTGGGGTGGAGATTAATAGTCATACCCTGGCTATAGGTGGTGAGTGGGCAAAACTATCGGGTTCCATCGATTGGCGACAAGTGGAAAAATCACCCGTCCGGTGTGCTGATGCTGGAGCTGAAAAGGCTATGATGACCGCTATTGACAGAGTCACCTCATCCAAGGACACAGTGGGTGGGGTTTGTGAGATTATTGCCTCCGGGGTGCCAATGGGTTTGGGGAGCCATGTCCAGTGGGATCGCCGGCTGGACGGAAGAATTGCCCAGATAATCATGAGTATCAACTCTGTTAAGGGACTGGATATTGGAGATGGCTTCGGATTAGCCGGTTTAAGAGGCTCCGAGGCCCACGATGCCATCGAGACAAGCGAAGAGCCTCCTTACCCGTGGAGGCGTGCTACTAACCATGCTGGCGGGATTGAGGGAGGAATGAGCAACGGCGAGCCTATTGTGGTAAGGGTTGCGGTGAAGCCGGTCCCTACTCTTGGCAGTCCGCTCCCCTCAGTAGACTTGTCTACGGGTGAAGCAGTCCAAGCTCACTTTGAAAGAAGTGACATCTGCGTTGTTCCAGCCGTGGGGGTGATAGGTGAAGCCATGCTGGCGGTTGTTTTGGCAGATGCCATGATGGAGAAGTTTGGCGGGGACAATCTGGAAGAGACGCGGCGCAACTACGATAACTATCTGAACTCTATCCGGAGATCTGGATGACTAGACTGGGCTTTCATTGCCATGATTTAGGCCACTTCAATAAGGTGATAGTCTCGAACGGATTGCAGCGGGGAGAGTTCTATAATTTCCTGCCACAGAATTTGCCGGAATTGAGAAAAGCAATTGAACATCATGATGTGGCATCGAGCGTGCATGCCCCGCTGGTGAAGGCTCCGTGGTATCCTATGCCTCCTACCCTGTCCTTTCTTTGTGATGTTGATGTGGAGAAAAGACAGCTCAGCCTGAGAATGGTTCATGAAACGATGGAGTTAGCCGAGGATTTCGGGGCTGAGTACGTGGTAGTTCACTTCCCATCACCCCCCTCAACGGGGGTTGATGGTATGGGATATGCCAAGTTGCGGGATATTGCCTGGCGGAGCGCTGTTTCACTAGCGGAGCTTAGTGAGAAACATGGCGTGCCAATTCATATTGAGGGGTTTGGACCCAGCCCTTTTCTCACGGTGGATTTTCTGGTTGAAGTTGCCAGGGGGCTTCCATGTTTGCGTTATTGTTTTGACGTGGGTCATATGCATATTGCTGCTGAGCGGGATGGGTTCGATCTCTATCAGTTTGCCCAGCAGTTGGCACCATATATTGGTTCTGTTCACCTGTGGAATAATCGAGGTATTGGGGATTACTTATCCTTTGGCCATATTCCAGTGCATCCGAGTCAGGAGCCCGAGGATGGCTGGGTGGATATTGCCCGTCTTCTGCCATTGATACTATCGAGCAATCCCGCCAGCCGTGTTATTCTTGAAAGCGGCTCTCACTATCCGGAGGCGTTAGGTGGGCATGATTTCCGAGACGGAGTAAAGTGGGTAAAAGAGCTAATGACTGCATTATCTTGATCGGCTTCTCTGCCACCGGGAAGTCAGAGGTGGGGTGGGAGGTGGCCAGCCGCCTTGGTTGGGATGTGGTGGATACGGATGAGGAAGTGGTCAGGCTTGCCGGCAAGAGTATCCAAGAGATTTTTGCTCAGGATGGGGAGAAGTATTTCCGGGGAATTGAACGGCAAGCATTGATCGAGGCGTGCAAGAAGAGGGAGGTGGTGGTTGCCACCGGTGGTGGAGCAGTGCTTGATCCTCATAACCGCACGTTGATGAAAGAGAGTGGCGTGGTCATCTGTCTTGAGGCCAGCCCGGAAACAATCTACCATCGACTGCTGGAGGATAATGAGGCCTCCGGAGCTATACGTCCTCTTCTCGCAGTTTCAAATCCCCTTGAACAAATCAAACAGTTGAAGGAATCTCGTCAGCCTTATTATGCCATCGCTGACTGGACCGTGCATACTGACAATTTGACTTTGGATGAGGTATGCCAGGAGATAATCAGGGGGCGATATTACTGGGCTCGCGCTCATAAAGAAAGTGATGGGTGCCTCTATGAGGAAGGTCTTGGCTGTGAGGTGATTACTGCTGGGGAACACTATCCTGTTTATGTTGGTTGGGGTTTGCTCTGCAATCTTGGTGAAAATATGAGTCAGGCAAGATTAACTGGTACTGCATATCTGGTCAGTGACGAGACGGTTTTCTCTATTTATGGTGCCACGGTGACGGAAAGTCTTCAGAATGCCGGCCTTGCTGTAGAACACCTTCTAGTCTCTCCTGGTGAAACGACCAAAACACTTGAAACTGCTGCCAGGATCTATGATTGGTTAATCGACCGTCGAACTGAGAGAAGTGATGTCATTATTGCCTTGGGTGGAGGAATGGTAGGTGATCTCGCTGGCTTTGTTGCGGCTACGTTCCTTCGCGGCTTGCCGCTGGTGCAGGTGCCTACCAGTCTGGTTGCCATGGTGGATGCTTCTATAGGCGGGAAGACAGCAGTTAATCATTCCAAAGCCAAGAACCTTATAGGTGTGTTCTACCAACCTCGTATAGTGGTGGCCGATGTTCAAGCCCTGACCTCCCTTGCCAAAAGAGAACTGGTTTCCGGATGGGCGGAAGTAATCAAGCACGGGTTGGTACTCGATCCTGAGTTGTTTATCTTCTTGGAGTGTAATGTCGAGAGGCTTCTAGCATTGGATCCAGAAGCTGCTACTGAGGCCGTAAGACGCAGCGTAGCTGTCAAAGCCAGGATTGTTAGTGAAGACGAGAAGGAGCAGCGGGGGAGGCGTATTCTGTTAAATTATGGACATACTATAGGCCATGCCTTAGAAGCGGCAACCAACTATGAGCATTTTCTTCATGGTGAAGCTGTGGCTGTAGGCATGGTTGGTGCTGCCATGATCAGCCATAGCTTGGGGCTACTATCGGAAGAAGTGGTGGAACGGCAGCGCGTCCTTCTGAGCAGGTTTGGCTTGCCAACCTGCTGCTCTGGAGTAGACATGAACGCAGTCCTCAGGGCAATGGAGTTGGATAAGAAGGTGAAGGCAAAAGCGGTAAGATGGGTGCTGCTCGAAGGGGTCGGTCAGCCGTTGGTTCGGCATGACATCCCGTACGAGCAAGTGGTTAAGGTGCTCGAGAGGTTGTTGGTGACTGGGTGAGTTTTTGATTAATTCTGTTGTTGTTTGAAGACGGGCGCAGTGAATTGATGCGAAGGAAGTGAATGATGGCGAAAAGCATTAGAGGGACCACAGTTCTGGCGGTTAGACGGGG
This sequence comes from uncultured Chloroflexia bacterium, assembly GCA_963720375.1. GTDB lineage: Bacteria > Chloroflexota > Dehalococcoidia > UBA2247 > RBG-13-53-26 > JAPLHP01. The sequence goes on from CAVRFM010000024.1 coordinate 22,854, forward strand.
TAACCAGGTGGCCATAGCTGGAGATGGTCAGATTACCACTGGAGATATTGTGTTGAAAAGCAGTGCCAAGAAGGTGCGTACTCTCTATCACGACCAGGTGGTTGCCGGATTTGCTGGCTCGGTGGCTGATGCGCTGACCTTGTTTGAAAGGTTCGAGAGTGTGCTGGAGAAGTATGGAGGGCAACTCAGGCGGGCGGCAATAGAATTGGCCAAAGAATGGCGTACTGATCGCGTGCTGCGCCGTCTGGAAGCTTGGCTCATAGTGGCTGATCGAAACGAAATGCTGGTGCTCTCGGGAGAGGGCGATGTGGTGGAGCCTGATGAGGATGTAGCGGCCATAGGCTCCGGAGGTGGCTATGCGCAGGCTGCGGCCAAGGCTCTGCTGAGTCATTCCAACCTTAGTGCCGAGGAGATAGTACGCGCCAGCATGGAGATTGCTGCTGGCATATGCATCTATACTAACAACCAGATAACTGTGGTGAGCTTGGGCGAAGAGAACGCCTGATTAGCTTACTGTTGCCTCAATCATGGGAGCCGAGACAGTTAGAGAGTGCATAATGGGCTGCTATGGTTTGGCTTATCTCTCTGAGTACGGCGGTAGTGGTGCTGGATATATTGATGACAGAGGTCTATGTGAGAGTATTCGAGATACAGCGAGCTATGATCGCCGGTTATTTGCTTAGGAAATAGAGCTGGTAGTGGATCAAGAATTTAAGGTAGAGAAATCTTGTCCACAAAGCAGTGCGCGAGCTGGCTTACTCTTCACACCGCGAGGGATTGTACCTACCCCCCTGTTTTTGCCAGTAGGCAGCCAGGCCACAGTCAAGACCCTCACGCCGGATGATCTCGAAGTTATTGGCGTGAGAATGGTATTGAGCAATACCTATCACCTTTATCTGAGGCCGGGGATTGATATTGTGGAATCACTGGGAGGGCTGCACCGCTTTATGTCCTGGGAGAGACCTGTTCTTACTGACAGTGGAGGCTATCAAGTATTTAGCTTGGCATCGCTTCAGAGGGTTAGTGATGAGGGAGTTAGCTTCAGGTCTCATATTGACGGCAGTGAACATTTCTTTACTCCTGAGAATGTGATTCAATTCCAGGAAAGGCTGGGAAGTGAGATTGTCATGCCGTTGGATGAATGTCCTCCCTATAGTACAGACTCAACGTTAGTCCGGTTGGCTATGGAGAGAACACATCATTGGGCAGAAAGGTGTCTGAGAAGTCATCGGCGGAAGGATCAAGCCCTCTATGGGATTGTGCAGGGAGGTGTCTTTCCGGAATTGCGCCGGGAATCGGCAGCGTTTCTTACTTCCCTGGGATTTGCCGGTTATGCCATTGGTGGCTTGAGTCTGGGAGAACCAAAACAGGTGACACTGGCTGTGGTGGATGAAACGGTGTCCTTTCTTCCCAAGGACATGCCGCGGTATCTCATGGGTGTGGGTGCGCCTGAGGATATCTTTGAGAGTGTGGCCAGAGGGGTGGATATGTTTGACAGTGCCCTGCCTACTCGCACTGCCAGAAATGGCGCCCTATTCACGACGTTGGGGAGACATAATGTACAAAATGCCCGCTACAGGAACCTGGATGAGCCTATTGATGCTGGATGTGGTTGTTACACCTGCAGTAACTTCTCAATAGCATATCTTCATCACCTTTTCAAAAGCAGTGAACTTCTAGCCTACAGGTTGGCTACTATTCACAACCTATGGTTCATCATCAAGTTGATGGAGCGGATAAGGCAGTCTATCCTTGACGGCTCCTTCGTGGCCTTTAAGGATACTTTTCTATCTAGTTATCGAACAACCGATGAGGAAATACGGTTATCTCAGAAGCAGAAGTGGCTAAAGAGGTCGTCGAAGTTCTCTGGCGAAGGCGACAGCTCCAAGGACACCGGCATTGTCACCTAGCTGGCTGGGAACGATGCGCACCAGCTGAGCTGGCATTTGAAATGCTCTTTCTGCAACTACCTTTCTCGCACCATCAAGGAGCATATTGCCCATCTTGGCCATTCCCCCACCAACGATGATCATCTCGGGGTTGAATATGTTAACCAGGTTCACCATACCTACACCCAGGTAGTTCGCTGCTCTGGAGACAATTGTTAAAGCCAGAGTGTCTCCTTTTTGGGCTGCAGTGGCTACTGTCTGGGCAGTGATGTTCTGCAGGTCTCCCTCAGCGAGCTCAATGATGGTAGTCTTGGCGCCCTGGGCGATAAGCCTTCTTGCTTCTCTGGCCACTGCTTTGCCCGAGGCCAGCATTTCAAGACAGCCGATGTTACCACAACTGCAGCGAGGCCCATTGATATCAATCGTAGTGTGGCCTATTTCGCCGGCGCTTCCAGAGGGGCCGCTGTACAACCTGCCATCGATAATGATCCCGCCACCGATGCCTGTGCTCACTGTAAGATAGATCAAGTTGTTCATGCCTCTTCCAGCACCAAAGATGTGCTCTCCTAGAGCAGCGGCGCTGGCATCATTCATAATGAAGGTTCGTATCCCTGTGGCTTTCTCTACCATGTCTTTCAGCGGGATATTGTGCCAGCCAGGCAGATTGGGTGAGTCTGTTACTAGACCTTTCTCTGAATCTATGGCTCCAGCAGCAGCAATGCCTATTGTAGCGATAGAGTAGGATGAAGAAAGTGCATTACTGACAAGGCTATTAACCGTAGTCATTATGCGGTTGATTACTGCATCTGCCCCCTCCTCAGCTAGGGTGGGATTGTATTCTCGGGAGATAATCTCACCCCTGCACGAGATTAGGGCGGTAACGATCTTGGTGCCACCCAGATCTACTGCCAGAATAGGGCTTTCCTCAGTTGGTCCTGCCATCATCCTTTTTGCATTATAGCTGTCGTGATACTGTATTATCAATCAATTTCTGCAAGTCGAGCCAAAGTGGATTACGAAAATCTGCCAGGCCGGATTCGATCGGTTGGGTCAAAGTACTGGTTCCACGATGATCTCAGTGCCTGGGGTTATTTGTTTTAGTGGTTTGGGGTTACCGATTATTCTGCCTAGCACTGTGACGGGACTTACTGCTCGGATCTCATCTCTGTGACTTGCGGGGGTAGGTCCGAAGAAAATACAGAGCGAGTGTCCCTCTGGCCAATAGCCCAAATCTCCTATTTCAACTATCTCTTCTCCCGTTTTCAATCTCAAGCTTGAGCGGTATGGGGAAATAAATCTCTTCGCCCCAGGTATTGGCCTTTCCTTTGAGAGGCAGAATCTCCCAGAAAGCCCTTGCTGTTCTTGTGTCGTTTAATTGAGCCTGCAATTCAACGATACCTGCTCCGATTCTAATCTGTTTCTTCATTTGATGTGCTTTCCCTCATATCGTAGAGAGCAGTGTTCTATTAAGTAAAGCACCGCCAGTAGCTCCTAAGGTTCTCTTTGACTTCCTTTATGACCGTTTTTGTTTCTTTAAGTTTGTAGTCAGTCTTGAGAGAGAACAAGAAAGGTTCCGTAAACTCGAGGTCGAGTTTGGCCACTCCTGAGACCAAGGAAAGCCACCCGTAAGGCAGGACTGTCTGGTTATATCCGCTTCCAAGGAGATCGACTGCCTTTCCACCACATACTCTTTCGGCGACTTCTCTCACTTTTCTGCCGATCATTTTGAAGCCCTTGAGAGTAAGCCCCAGGTCAGTCAGCTCATCGGCGAAGTGGGGGTCAGAGCCCCCGTTCCTGATGATTATCTGGGGGGCAAATTCCTCTGCCAGAGGAGTGAATATTTCATCCAATACGCATTCGTAGGCATCATCGGAGGCTCCCGGAGGTAGAGGCACATTTACAGTGAAACCCTTGCCTTTTCCCTCCCCGATTTCATAGGCAAAGCCGGTTCCTGGATAAAGGGTTCGGGGGTCCTGGTGAATATCGATGAACAATACCATCGGATCCTGGTAGAAAATCTGGCAGGTTCCGTCTCCAGCGTGAGCATCGGTGTCAAGGATCAGAATCCTCTCCAAGACCGTGGTTCTCAATTAGATTCTTAACGCATACAGCCACATCGTTGTAGATGCAAAACCCTGCCCCGTAGTTACTTTTGGCGTGGTGTAGCCCGCCGCCAACGCCAACGGCATTGGTGAAACTGCCCTTCCAAACGAGTTCTGTTGCTGTTAGAGAGGCTCCGACGATTAACCTGGCAGCTTTCTCCATTCCTGGCTGGAGGGGAGTGTCCGGACTGAGGAACCTGTAGCTGGGTAACCAGATTCCCTTGGAGTCACCTTGCAGGAAGTCGATGTAGTTTCTATCGTGAACAAGGAGTAACTCTTCGTCTGTTGCATGCCTCGGCTCGACAACTTCAAAGTCGTTGACCTTCTCTGTCAGCAAGTTCATGAAGTTGGCATATCTGTCACTCCTGAAAGGGTGCCCAGGGCCGAAATCATAACCTTTTATCTGCTCACTATATGCTATAGCTAGCGTCATCTGGCTCCATACCGATAACAGAGTGCGTACTGGTTACTTTGCTATGCAAGGGCTGCCATCTATTTGATTTTGACACGAATCAGGATGTCTCCGGGGTGGCCATCGGTTGCCTGGCAAGCGTTTGTCAGCTTCAGTACATTACCCGTCTTCACTCCAGGGGGCACTTTTATCTCTACCTTTTTGCCCTTCCTGGTCAGCATCTTCTTGGTGCCTTTCTTGGCCTCGTCTTTCGTTATCGTCAATTCGTAGCGGACGTCCTGTCCACGAGGACCTCTTGTCTGACGGAAGAAATCTTCAAGATTGCCGTTGCCTCCGGGCCCAGTCTCGAACCTGATAGTTCTTCCGGGGCCGTACGTCCTGAAGGTAAAATGGCCGCCCGATCCTCTCAGGGCATCACCAAAAATGTCCTCGAGGAAGTCATAACCAAGGCCTGATTGGCCGAAGTCCCGCATCAGGTCTTCAAATGTAGTTCTCGTGGCCGCATTCCCGAAGATATCGCCCACGTTACCCACTGTCCCGAATCGGTCATACTGCTGCCTCTTCTCTGGATTGCCCAGCACAGCATAGGCCTCGTTTATACCCTTGAACTTCTCGTTGGCCCATGCTTCCTTATCTGGGTTGCGGTCTGGGTGGTATTGCATCGCCATGTTTCTATAGGCTCTTTTTATATCTTGGTCGCTGGCATCTCTAGGAATACCTAGAATCTGATAATAGTCCTTGGCCATTCTCCTCCGATGTCCTTGCTTTCTCTGCTGCCGAAGCTAGTTTGTCTTCGTGCTGCAAATCCCTCGTGTGGCGAATCCCGAACACAAGTATAGCATCTATGTCCCTTAGTCTCTATCTAATGGAAACAGGAAGCTGGGTGGACATCCCCGAGACATCGGCAAAGGGTCTTTGTACCTCTGCACGTCCCTACGGAGGAAGCAATGCCCTCTCCCTTCAAAGGGTGAGGGTGGAATACCCCAAGAAAGACGCCAGCCCGAGATTGGTGAACAATCCCTGCGGCTGGCGTCTAGCGCTGACTATTTGGTTGGACAGGAGCTCTTAGCCTAGGTTCATCACGCGGCCACTGGCTGCGGCCACTACTTCTTTACGCTGATTGGTGAACGTGGACTTCATGGAAAAGAGCAGCATTTTCCTCTTGTCGTTCGACTTGTCATCGACGCCGGTGAACTCATTCACAACGGTGATGGTGTCGCCCGCTTTTATCGGCTTGAAGAACTCCCACTCCCCCCCGGCATCAACTATGCCTGGGTACGGAAACGGAGGCATCTGCGCGCCCTCTCCCATTAGCATGGCGGCAGTCAACATTCCTGGCGGCAGGCGATCATGCCACTTTGGATTAGGGTCACCAATGGCTTCACAGTACCGCTTGATCATCGTCTTGTCGATCTCGAAAACGGTAGGCTTCCCCTTGTTTCCGACAAACTTCTTCATTTCATCCATGTTCACCATATCCCGTTCTCCTTTCGTAGACTTCTGCGATAGAGACAGTCCAGATGATTATTCTATAACTGCTACCAAGCCTTGGTCAAAATGCAGGCCGCATTGTTGCCGGCATAGCCGTATGTCTGAGCAAGACCGTTGACCAACTTGGTCTTCTTGACCTGGCCTTTACCTGCCTCACCACGCATCTGGCGGACGAGCTGGCAGACCTGGGAAAGACCCTGGGCCACCACAGCCTCGCCCTGAGCGGCCACGCCGCCACCGGAGCAGACCGGTAGCTCGCCGTCTATCGGGTGGACCTTGCCGGACATGAGCATCTTGTCGGCTTCGCCGGCTTTGAGACCGAGGATGCACTCCAGATAGACCAGGTAGTGCCATGACGAGTTGTCCGGGAGCTCGATGATGTCGATATCCCCAGGTTGGAAACCTGAATTCTTGTAGATGGTCTTGATGGCGTTGCGGGACTCTGAGAGGTCGGGCACGCCGGGGCGCGGGTAAGAGGAGCAGAAGGTCAGCCGTATGGTCGGGTCGCCGAAGGTCGGGGTGCCGATCGTGATCGCTTTGACCAGGAGCGGCTTCTTGGTGTACTTCTTGGCTTTGTCCAAGGTGGTGACGATAACGGCGCCGGCACCGTCGGAAGTGGCGCAGATTTCGAAGAGGCGGAGTGGCTCGGCCACGTACTTGGAGGCCTTGATCTCGTCCATGGTGAAGACCTTCTGATAGCGGGCATACGGGTTATTCACAGCGCCCTGGGATGTGATGTGCTTGGCATAGGCCAGCGTTTCGTCGGTGGTACCGACGTCGTGCATGCGGCGCTTGAGTTCCATTGCCCAGTAAGCCGGGTTGGTCTCGCCGGTCATGCAGAAGCGGACATAGTCGGTATCATTGAAGCCACCCTTGTCAAATTTAGATGGGGCAGCGTCGCGGAGCTGGGGCCGGAAGAAGCCGCCAGCGGACTTGTCGGCGGCGATGGCGATAGCAGTATCAGCGTATCCAGAGGCGACCGCTAGGACCGCTTCACGCAGGATAGCCTGGCCTGAGGCGCAGGCATTCACGCAGTTGACCATTGGGATGCCGGTCTCGCCCATCATACGGGCGATGGAGGTGCCCATGAGCAGGGAGGGTACGCCGCCGCGGTCGGCGATCCACATGTAAGCGCCGAAGGCCGCGCTCTCTATTTCGCGCCAGGTCATGTTGGCGTCCTTCAGGGCCGCGCCGATGGTCTCCACGCCCATTTCCTGCATGGATTTCTCGGGGAACTGTCCCCACGGATGCTGGCCGATGCCCACGATTGCAACTTCACGCATAGCTTTCATCGTCATAATCTCCTATTTCTCCACCGGCTTCCACATCCAGGTGATGTATTCGTTCTCGGCATCCTCGTACAGCTTGCCGACCGTCATCTCCACCTTCTGGCCGATCTTGAGGCCTTCGGTGGTAGTGGTCATGCCCAGTACGCGCATGCCCTCTGGCACGTCAACCATGGCTACGCCGTAGGGCTTGAACGGGTCCATCTTGAAGGGCTGTGCAGGCTGTGCCGTGTGAATAGTATAGGTGTACATTGTGCCTTTGTTGCTCAGAGGCACGACCTCCATGTTGGCCTTGTCCTTGGCGCAGTCAGGATTTCCGCAGAATGGGACTGTCGGAAAGAAGTACGCACCGCACTTCTTGCACTTGCTCGCCAGGAGTTGAGGTTTGTCAGCGGGCCAAGTGAATAGGCCCCCTATTATCGGGACTTGCTTCTTTGCCATATTTTGCTCTCCTTTCTGAGTCTGTTGCTTCCCTTTATCAACTTTGGAAACGGACGTGGTGATGGTGCATTGGCTAGAGCCCTATCTCTTTTGCCACGAACCGTCTCTGATATTGAGCATCTCCGAAAGCGAACTCGGATACCTTGGCTCGCTTGGAATATAAAGGCAGGTCATGGTCTTCACAGAAGCCGATGGCTCCGTGACACTGATGCGCCAGGTCGCAAATCCGTTTATAGGCGTCACTGCACCAGGACTTGGCCATGCCGACGTCTTTGGCAAAAGGCAGATTCTCATTGACCTTCCAGGCCACCATATAGGTGATGTACTTCATCCCTTCAAGGTCAACGGCCATGTTGGCGGCATGGTGTTGGAGTGGCGCCAAAGTGCCGATAGGCTTGTCAAACTGGACCCTCTCCTTGAGATAAGTAACCGTCATGTCCAGGACCTGCTGGGCTCCGCCCTCCATCTCGGCGCATTTGAGCACAGTGGCCATCTCCAGCAGCCTGGTGATGCGCTCTTTGCCGCGGTGAGCCTCTCCCAGCCTCTTGGCCTCGGAAATTTTGAGCCCCTTGATGATCACCTTCGACTGCTTGTCTCCGGAAATGGTGTCTATCGTGGAACAGGTCACGTTGGGACTCTTGGCATCCACCAGAAACAGATCGAGTCCTTCCTGCTTGGTGGCATGCTTGGTCTTGGCGGCCACCAGTATAAGGTCGGCCACATGAGCGTTTTCCACGAAGAGCTTGGTTCCATTGATGATCCAGTCATTGCCCTCCGCTGTAGCTTGGCACTGGAAAGCATCCAGTTCGTAGCCCACGCCTGGTTCGCTGAAAGCCGTGGTGATAACCAGTTTGCCCGAGGCTATCTTGGGGAGCAGGTCAGCCTTCTGCTGGTCACTCGCCATTTCCAGAACGGCCAGAGTGCCCACTAGTGATGAGAAGAATGGCCCCACGAGAGCGCCTCTTCCCATTTCCTCCACCAGGGCCACAATGTCCATGAAGCTGCCGCCCACGCCTCCGTACTGCTCCGGAATGATCAGGCCCGGCCAGCCCAATTCGGTCATCTTGGCCCACAGCTCCGGGGTGAATCCCTTCTCGTCCTTTATCAGCTTCCTGACCGTATCCCTGGGGCATTCCGCGGCCAGGAAATCACGAGCCATCTTGCGCAGCATTTCTTGTTCTTCGGTGAAGGTAAAGTCCATCTTTCTATCCTCTTCCCTCTAGCCTCTCGGCAGGCTCAAGCCTCTGGTGGCTATCGTCATCCTTTGGATTTCTGAAGTGCCTCCGGCGAGGCTCAGACCTCTGTTGAACTTGTAGAGGAAGGTGAATCTCTTTCTCAGTTTGGTCCATTTAGAGTCTTCGCCAAGCTGTACCTCCGGGCCCAGGATTTGCAACGCGACGTGGGCCAGGCGCTGCCCCAGTTCATCGGCGAAAACCTTGACGACTGAAGATTCCCAACTTATGCTGGCCCCTTTGTTCAGCAACCAGGCGGCCTTATAGTTGATCATGCGACTCACTTCAAGTTCAACAGCTAGTTCAGCCAGTGTATCCCGGATCACCTGATTGTCTTTCAATCTGTGGCCATCGTATCTTGCATCATTGACATATTCGACGAGCTCTTCCAGGTCTTTCTTGCTTCCTGCATGTCTCAGGCATCTTCCCCAGAATCTGTCTCCTTCCAGGGCTTCAAAAACGAGAGGGAGTCCGCGATTCTCTTGGCCCAGGAGATACTTCTTATGAACACGAACATCCTCAAGAAATATCTCATTGAAAGACTTGGCGCCAGCCATATCGATAATCGGGTTTACTGTCACCCCAGGAAGTCTTACATCTACCAAAAATGTACTCAGTCCCTTGGATTTCGGAGCCTCAGGGTCTGTCCTCGCTAACAGTAAGCACCACTCTGCCAGGTGTGCCCCGGTAGGCCAGATCTTCTGCCCGTTAATAATATAGTCGTCTCCATTCTTTATCGCTCGAGTCGCTGTGTTCAGCAGGTCAGAGCCTGCCCCCGGTTCGCTCAAGCCTGTGGAGAAGAGTATCTCGGCCTTTGCCATCTTGGGGAGGAACTCTTTCTTCTGCTCATCGGTGCCGTAGCGCAGGATTCCTGCAGCCGCAGCATCTCCAAACAAATGCCCGTATTGTGGTGCTCTGTGGTAGGCCAGTTCTTCAGCAGCGACGAAGCGCTGCATGACAGTCCCGCCCATTCCGCCGTACTCTTTGGGCCAGGCTATTGATAACCAACCTTTTTGCCCTAGCCTCTGCGTAAAGGCACGGGACCAGCCACCAAAACTGTAGCCCTCATCCTCAATTTCACATGGAAAACTTTCCGGTGGCTCTTTCTCGCAGAATTCCCGGACTTCTTTTCTAAGCTTTTCTTCCTGTTCAGAAAATCGGAAATCCATTATCCCTTTGACCCCGCTTTCATCGGAGGCATAATCACTACCTCTTCAACTGTTATCTTGACGACACTGCGAACCTTCATCTTCATTGGAGCAAACTGAGACTTGAAAGACTCTACCAGGTCACCAGATTCTAGAATCTCTGCTTTCCCCCGAAGTCGGCATCCTCCCCAAGTAGCCGGATCAAAAACCAATACAGCGACCTGTGGATTTTCCTTGATGTTGGCAATAGTGTTGGGCGATGCTATCTCTGCAAAGACAACATGCTCATCATCTAGTACTTTGAAGGAACCTTTGGGGGAGACATTTGGTTTGCCGTGCTTGCTTGCAGTGGCTACGAAGACTGGTTGGACAGCCGCAATGATTCTCTTGGCTTCTTCAGGTAGTGTTGCCGTGGCGCACCTCCTGGTGCAAGAATTCTAGCACTGATAGGTCTCGGAAGGCAAATATGGAGAGGGTAAGGATTGGGACATTGCTTGTTAAAGCAACCAAGGCTTAAAATAGGGCAGTAGTCGATTTGGGTGTAGGAGCCACTGCTGGAATAGCAAGATACATTCATGTTTAGGATGCTAACCGACAAAGGGAAGTCTCTCATGGCTTGGGCGCGCACCCGTCCCTTTAGAACACTGATCCTCTTCTTGTTGATTGAGTCCTTTGTTTTTGTGTCCCTCATTGTCATATTGGTGTGGTTGGCCTTTCGTTAGATAGAAATACCGGAGTGAGGATCTTCTCTGTGTTATTAGTTCCTCCTTCGGTTCGACTGAGTCCTGCCGGGTTTGAGAATCCCTGAGAGTAACTGTCTGTTTTAGTCATCTCGCTGTTGCTGAGAGGATAGATAATGAGTGACCTTTACAATATGCCACAGCTTCAGGAACTGGCTCATGCCTATAGTATTGAAACGGCATATTATGATATTACCCAGCGCAGGCAGGAAGCATCCCCTGAGTCTCTTTTATTAGTGCTCCGAGCTCTGGGTGCTCCAGTTGAGACCTTTGGCGATGTCTCTGCTGCGCTCATCGAGCGCCGGCAGACCGTATGGAGACGGTGTTTGGAGCCAGTGGTTGTGGTATGGGATGGAGACTCTGCTGAAGTTGAGATGCGTCTACCGGCAGATCAGGCTGTTGGTTCTGCAATGTGCCACATGGAACTTGAGAATGGAGAGGCGCGAGGTTGGGCTTGCGACATCTCCGGACTGCCCACGACGCAAACAGTCGAAGTAGAGGGTGAGCGCTATGTAGCCAAGAAACTGCCCATACCTGGCAGTTTACCATGGGGATATCACCGGCTCACAGTGGAGTCATCGGGAAGGCTTTCTGAGACCATGATTATTTGTGCTCCGGTCAAGGCGTATCCGTCTCCTGAAAGTTCAGTGAGCAGGGTTTGGGGGGTGTTCCTTCCATTATATGCACTACATTCGCGGCATAGCTGGGGAAGCGGCGATTTCTCTGATCTTGAAGACCTCATCACATGGGTTAACGGTCAAGGTGGTAGTGTGGTGGCGACTCTTCCCTTTTTAGCTTCTTTCTTAGATGAGCCATTTGATCCAAGTCCCTATGCTCCTGCAAGTCGCCTCTTCTGGAATGAATTCTACATCGATGTGACCAAGGTTACTGAGTCTGAAGAATTGTGCTGCTGCACGAGCCATGCTCGAGTCAGGTGAATTTAAGGAAGAAGTTGAAAAGTTACAATCTCTACCTCTGGTTGATTATCGACATCAAATGGCGTTAAAACGCCGGCTGCTTGAAGAATTAGCAAAGTGCTTTTTCACAAAACCAGCTGATCACCTTGCGGCCTTCCGTCATTTTATGGAGACAAATCATCAGGTTGAGGACTATGCTCGTTTCCGGGCTGCCTGCGAACGGCGGAGTGTTCCCTGGCCAGAATGGCCGCAGCGGCTGTGTGCAGGTATCTTGAAGGAGGGGGATTACAGTGAGGATACTAAACGGTATCATGCCTATGTGCAGTGGGTGGCTCACCAGCAGTTGAAAACTCTCTCTGAAAAAGCTCGCGAGAAAGGCTCGGGGCTCTATCTTGATTTTCCTCTTGGTGTCAATCCCGATGGCTACGATATGTGGCGTGAACACGGCCTGTTTACCATGGGTGTATCTGTAGGAGCACCTCCGGATACCTTGTTCAGTGGTGGGCAGGACTGGGGTTTCACTCCTCTGCATCCTGAGAAGATCAGGGAGCAAGAACATCGATACTTTATTGCTTGTCTAAATCACCAACTGGAATATGCAAGCATCCTCCGAATCGACCATGTGATGGGTCTACATCGTCTCTTTTGGATCCCTGAAGGCATGGGGCCCAGCAAAGGGGTCTATGTTCGATATGCTGCCGATGAGCTATACGCTATCTTAAGCCTCGAGTCCCATAGACATAAATGTCTGCTGGTGGGTGAGAACCTGGGAACCGTGCCGCCATATGTCAATGAGGCCATGACGAGGCATAACATACAATGCATGTATGTTACACAGTATGAAATCATGCCTGACTCCACCCGGGCGCTTCGGGAGATTCCCACCAATGCCGTAGCAAGCCTTAACACGCATGATATGCCCCCATTCTCGTCTTTTTGGCAGGGCTTGGATATTGAAGACCGGCTGGCGATGAAAATCTTGGACACTGCAGGTGCCCACGTCGAGCGCGGATCTCGACAGAATCTCAAACAAGCCCTGGTGAACTTTCTGCAGCGCAACGGATGGCTCAAGGGCAATTCATGGGATACACATTCCGTCCTTAAAGCTTGTTTGGCGTTCCTGGCTAGCAGCCATGCCAGGGTTTTATTGGTCAACTTGGAGGATCTGTGGTTGGAGACAGAGCCTCAGAATATCCCTGGTATCCAGGAGGGACACCCTAACTGGCGGCGGAAAGCACGTTACAGCCTTGAAGTATTTTCCCAGATGCCCGAGGTCTTGGATGCAATTGAGGAAATAGATCGGATATTCAAGCAAGGGAAAGAATTCTAGGCGTACTTTTGGGAAACGCGAGAGCGACAAGAATTCTGTTTAGATTTGTGGATCTATGGATTAATTTTCGTGTCTGCTATGCCCAAGAAAGTTTACGTTTAGTCTGCCAAAATTGTGAGTTAGGCGGCTATCGTGCTACGAGGCCACCGTCAACGGCCATGGCATGTCCGGTAACAAACGAAGCTGCATCTGAACATAGCCAAACCACGGCTTCAGCGATCTCATCTGGTTTGCCAAGTCGCCCCATTGGCTCCATAGCTATATAGCCTCCTTCTCTTTTTGGCTTAGCTTCGATACGGCGATTGATCATGGGTGTACGAATAACCCCGGGACAGACAGCGTTTACCCGGATGCCAGACGTAGCATAGTCCAGTGCAACTGATTTTGTCAGGCCCACAATGCCGTGTTTACTGGCAACATAAGCAGCCTGGGATGGAGTTCCTACCAGTCCTGCCACCGACGCTGTGTTCACAATAGCCCCGCTGCCCTGCTTGAGCATATGTGGAACCTCATATTTCATGCAAAGCCACACACCTTTGAGGTTGATGGCGATTACACGATCCCAGATTTCTTCTTTGCTGTTTGTGATTAATGCTATCTCTCCCCCAAAGCCAGCGTTATTGAAGGCGCAGTCAAGTCGACCATAGGTTTCGACAGCTTTGTTTGCCATCGCTTCTACCTCAGCTGCCTTTGTTACGTCGGTTTTGACGAAAATAGCTTCGCCACCAACATCCTTAATCATTTGCAGTGTCTCCTCGCTCCCCTCCACCCTTACATCGACAACGACAACCTTGGCACCTTCCCTGGCGAATGCTGCAGCCGTAGCTTGGCCGATTCCTGAGCTTCCGCCCGTTACCAAGGCAACCTTTCCTTCCAGTAGTCTCATCGGAAAACCTCCGCAGTGTTTGCTTCAGCCAGTATAGGTTCTTTATCTGATCATCGTCAATCAACTCAAGGCTGTGTGATTCAATTCCACTTTTGCTTGCGCCTGACTTTGAGTGCTATTCATTTTTAGAGTTTCAATAGTCAGGAAGTCGTGCTGTTTTACTAGATAATGGGAAAGTGATAGATTAGGCAGAGGTGCCCCTGTGGATTTTTGTCTGAGTGGCACTCTGTAATTGTAGTAAACATTGGCGTTTTGTCTCTGCCAATTGGTAATCTCGTTATGGGAAAAGCTGTTACGCTATATAAGGAGCCTGAGTTAAAGAACCCCAGGTTGATCATGGCTTTGCCAGATACCGGATATGTAGGCTTGAGGATTATTGACTACTTAAGAAACAAACTATGTGCTGAGGAGTTTGGCAGAATTGAACCTTATGATTTCTCTGCAGTGCCTTGGATTTCAGTCAAGGACGGGCTGATACAAGATCTGGAGATGACGAGGAAGATCTACGACGAGTTATACGAGGAAGCCAAGAAGGAAGTTGTCTACCCAATGGGTGAGCAGCCAGCTATATATCCTGAGAATACAACGGCGACGATAAGTGACGAAGAGCTCAGCCGAATGATGATAGACATCGAAGATTTTTTCAGGAAGGGGAAACAGTGAACCATCCTGTGAAAAGGGTTGGCGTTATCTACCATCCGAAGATTCCGGCGGCGAAGGCCTTATCGGAACGATTGTCCGAGGTGTTACCATCTCTGAAGGCTGATGTTTGGAACTGTTCCTCGTGGAATGAGGAAGATATGAGAGCCCGGTCGCAAGGCACCGATCTGGTCATCAGCGTAGGTGGTGATGGTACTATTCTACGGGTGGCCCGCGCGGTAGCCTTTCAGAATATTCCCATCGTTGGGGTGAACCTGGGCCATCTCGGCTTCATGACTGAGTTTTCGGCTGATGACCTGTTGGAAAAGTTGCCCGCAGTGCTCCGTGGAGAGGGTTGGATTGACCAGCGTACCATGCTGCAGGTAGACCTGTCTTCTGAAACTAACGGCAGGACTGACAAGGGGTCCCCCAGATTATTCCATGCTCTGAATGATGCGCTCATTGGCAGAGGTTCAGTACCGAGAATTATCCAGGTGTCAGCTGCTATAAACGGTGCACCTCTGACGACCTACAGAGCTGATGGTGTTATCATTGCCACTGCCACTGGCAGCACCGGCTACTCCTTGGCGGCTGGAGGTCCCATCCTTTTCCCCCAGGCTGAGGAGATCATGATCAAACCGGTCTCAGCTCATTTGAGCCTGTCTTACGCTTTGGTTTTGCCATCCACGGCTGTGGTGGAAATGCAAGTCCATACTTACCATGAGGCTGTGCTGAGCATTGATGGACAGATAAATCTTACGCTGCAGGACGGGGACAGAATCACTGCAAAGCGGAGCCAGCAGGTTGCTCGTTTTCTGAGGATGTATCCTCGCGATTTCTTCTATAGTGCTCTCGAGCAGAGACTGAAGGTGAAAGTAAGAGATTGAATGTAGGTTGGAGGAGATGACCTTGAAGGTAGAAAAAGCCATGATCGATGATGGCCCCCAGATACACAAGTTGGCCAATTACTTTGCTGAGAAGGGGGTCATGTTGCCGCGAGCCCTAAGCGAAATATATGAGAACATAAGAGACTTTTTTGTGGTCAGAGATGGAGACAAGGTAATTGGCTGCGCCTCCCTCCATATATACTGGTCTGATTTGGCTGAGGTCAGAGGTGTGGCGGTGAGCGAAGACTGCCAGGGTCAGGGGATCGGGGCAAGGCTTATTGAAGCATGTCTGAGAGAAGCGAAGGAGCTGGGTATCCAACAGGTTTTTTGTTTGACTTATAAGGCAGCCTTTTTTGAGAAGCTTGGTTTCCGCCAGGTAGACAAGCTGGAGCTACCGCGAAAGATTTGGTCTGAGTGCTACCGTTGCCCCAGATTTCCTAACTGCGACGAAGTTGCCTTGACATATAACGTTTCTTGATGGTGTTCGGTTGGGAAATCCCCTTTGATTTCTGGAGGAGGTATGTTGAGTGAGACTGTTGAGCAGCTGTTGCATAGCCAGCGAGTATACCAGGGGCGAGCAGTAAAACTGAAGGTAGATACAGTGCAGAAACCCAGCGGCAGGAAGACCACTCGGGAAGTCGTGGAACATAGCGATTGTGTAGCTATCTTGGCTGTAGATGCTGAGGATAATATTCTTCTGGTTCGTCAGTTTCGTCATGCGGTGGGGAAGGACCTTCTGGAAATCCCTGCCGGTGGTATCGAACCTGGTGAGACCCCAGACCAGGCGGTGTGCCGCGAATTGAGGGAGGAGACAGGCTATCTACCCCAGAAGATCGTACGGTTGGGGGGATTCTACTCTGCCCCGGGATACTGTACGGAGTATTTGTATCTTTACCTTGCCACCGAGCTTATACCCAGCCCTTTGCAGGCTGAGGATACCGAGAGTATTGAGGTGGTACGTGTCTCTCCTGCTGAGGTTCGAGCCCTTATTGCTTCAGGTAAGATATGCGATGCCAAGAGCATCGCTGGATTGCTGAGTATTTCCCTGCGTTAGTGGCCTTATTAGTAGTGGAGGTATGTGAGCAGCGCGAGTCTACTTCAAAAGAAGGGCGGGTTTCACGTAAGGCTGCTACCATTCTTCTTATTGCAGAATCTAATGACTTCGGCAAAGTTGCTCAGCTTAACTAGATTGTTGGACTCGAGGAATCCATCGTAAGTCAGGTTGATCCACGGCTTCCCATACATTCTGCTGAAATTCTCAGACATAGCAGCCACAATTCCTCCGGGCATGCAGCCGTGTGGCATTACCGATATCACACCGGCAAAGTTCGGATTCTCCATCCATTCAATCCCAGCGCCTATGCTAACTACTGCTTCACTGCCACATTTCGGAGAAAGGTATTGATTGGAGAACGAAAGTATCTCCTCTATTGAAGGCTCTCGGCTGTCAATCAACTCTTTGAAATTGCTGATCACCGAATGTTCATCTCTTTCTAGCTGAAGCTGCCTCAGATAACCTACCACAATCTTCTTCAGCCTTCTTTCTCTAACACCGTCCTCAATGTTCCGGTGGGTAATATACTTCAGCCACTCTCCAATCGGGGAAACTATAACCTCAAGCCCTGCCTTCTCGCATTCTCTCACCAGGTCTCTATTACTGAACCTGTTAGATCGTAAGTATATCTCACCGTTGATCCCTACGATTGGTCTTCTGGGCTTTTCAGGGTCAATCAGGGCCTCAAATCTTGTGGTTACCTCTCTCAAGTAGTAGTCGAGTTTCTCTCTTTTGCGGATATGGTTGGCAAGATCAGTCAGGCACTCGTTGAATAATGCATCAGTCACTCCGATTGATTTTTCATAAGGGCGAGTTCGCCAAAGAAGCTTTTCGAGATAATCCACGGCTACAATGCCCTTCCAAGCCAGGCGCTCGAATCCTGTACCAAGATTCAAATCACGATAGGCGTTATTTGATACGGTAGTTCGTATCTGAAGGTTGAAGCCCATTTCTCTCAGTATTCTGATTTGTTCTACAGCGTATTTCCCAAAGCGGCAAGGACCGAAGGCACTGGCCATGAAACCTTCGACGTCTTCTGGCCCGAAATCATAGCTGTTGCCTTCGTAGAAAAACCTCACGAAGTCACCGAGGCTCACGCGGTATGGCAAGCATTCCTTGCCTGATGTGACCTTGTTACTGTAAAGGAGGTTTCTTTCGTCTGGCTCAGGAAGCACGACTGCTTTCACTCCAAAGGCTTCCATTGCAGCGCCAAGTGCCTCAGCATGTGTACACATCCTTGGTATGAGGATAACCTTATTTGAATTAACGGTCGTAGGTGCTTCCCGGCGGATATTCTTATCCTCGGTTGGGAAGCTGTATGATCTGGAGGAGCGCGCAAACCCATTTATGGTATCCACAAAAGCTTCGAGTCGCGTAATGATGCCGGCTTCTGCTGCGTGTTCATCGATTTCCAATTGGCCTAACGGCTTGTTGCCCATGATGTCTCGAACAATATTGAGCACGAATGAGTTAGGGCCACAGCCAAAGTTTGTTAGTATTAGCCCATAAAGTTGTGGGTCTTTTGCTGTTATTGCTGCCCCGGCTATGTGCTTGCTTTCGCAGAACCAGTATGGTCGGTCTGAGTATTCTCTAACATTCACCGAAGACAGCGATAGGTAGTCTAGTGGTATAGGCACTACACCGAGTTGGGCGAGCTTTTCGGCGATACCAAGATTAGCGCCTGAATCTTGAGACATGTATGAACGGGAGAATATCACTACACCCAGTTGATTATTCTGACGGATCTGTTGCAGTAGCTTCTTGCCGTGCTCCACCAGGGCCGCTTCGAATTCCCTTTGATCTTCAAGTCCGGCGATTGCAGCCATCTTCCCTTGTTTCTTGGTGAATCCCATTCGCACTGCAACATCTGTCAGACTATTTATCGTATCATCGTCACCTCTGCTAAGATCGATCACAGGTATAAGCAGCCGTTGTTCGAGATTGAGGGCTTGGCGAATAATGAATGGAGAAGCCTGAACTAGAGGGCAGGAGTATTTTTGATCCTCATCACCTTCTTTCAGGCCAAGTCGGATAGCAGAAGGATAGAGGATGTAGTCGACTTGCTTCAGACTTGCTGCGTGCCCATGCAGCAACTTGAGAGGGAAGCAACTGTCTGTATAGCCCAATTCCACGGCCTCTTCAGTGATTTGCTTGGTGGTTTTGCTTGAAAGGACTACTTTTGTGCCCAGCGAGTTAAGAAAGCCAATGAGCAACGGGGCGTAATCATATGCTGCGAGCGCCCTGGGGATGCCGACTGATGGTGTGCCCTCTTTTTCTTTATACTGCTTGAATAACAGCTTCTCACGTTCATCAAAAGCGGTTTCTATTTTTTCATGGCTGATAGTGCTGTCGAAAAGGTCGCACCTGCTGCCGTAGAACGTTGACTTTTCGTTGGGTATGTCCAGTCGACTGATGTTGCAGTTGTTGTCGCACACTTTGCAGACAAATGTTGTGAGGTTGTGATTACTGTCGATGACTTTCTGGAACCCTTTGAACTTTGAGCTTTCGCCCCCCGTGCTTTCCTTGGCGAGAAGTGCCGCACCTATAGCACCACTCACCTCCTTGTGTTCAGGTACGATAGTGGTTTTCCCTTGTAGTGCATTTTGAAAAGCAGAAACAACAGCCTCGTTGTAGAATACCGCTCCAGTCAATATAACTTTGTCGCCCAGCTTTCTTGTTTCTACGACTTTAGAAAGGTAGTTCCCGGCAATAGAGTTAGCCAGACTGGCAGTGATGACTTCCAGAGGGACGCCTCCTTGCTGAGCCGAAGCCACTGCCTGTCCCATAAAGGCAGCGCACCTTGTTCCCAAATCGATGGTGTGTGGAGCCTTGAATGCCAGATTGGCGAATTCACCGTTTTGAACATGGATACCAAGCTGCTCAGCCAGTTCATCGATGAAGCTGCCTGTACCAGCGGCGCAGGCCTTATTCATCTGATAATCAACAACGACGCCGTTTCGCTTTATGACGAGCTTTGAATCCTGCCCCCCTATTTCAATGATATCTGCTTCGGGGTCCAGTTCTGCTGCAGCTCTTGTCTGTGCAGTGATCTCGTTCTTTATTAAATCCGCACCGATAAAGCTGCCCACCAGATATCTCCCGGAGCCGGTGACACCTACTCCAGCGATCATAGCCTTATCTCCCACATGTTGCAGCAGATTATGGAAGACCTCTTTTACAGCATCTAACGGCCTTCCTGCTGTCATCAGGTAACTCTTTGCTATGATCTTCTGGCCAGATTCGTCGATTATGACTGCCTTTGTACTGGTAGACCCAACATCAACTCCAAGGTAGCCCTTGAACGGTTTCTCTATTACTGGTGTTGCCCAACAGCTAGATTGCTGGCTTTTCTTTTCGAGCCTTGGCATTTCAAAATAGTGTTGCTTGACTTCTGCTTCAGACAGTACTGTGACTTTTGAAATTCTTCCGGATTCTCTGGAAAGTATGGCTGCCCCCAAAGCCTCAATGTATAGATTATTCTCTGGAACAATAACGTTAGCCGGACGCCCGTTTCTTGCAGACAGTACCTCGTTGAGGGCTTTGATTATTGCAGCATTGGCAGCAACACCACCAACACAGAAGATTGGTTCCTCGAACGCGCCTTTTTTGAGAGAGGCTACCATTCGGGCTATGCTGCCACAGAGTGCGTAGAGCATTGCCCCTATCGGGACCCCCTTCTGCTGCAGGTGGATAAGGTCAGTCTTGGCGAAGACGCTACACCTGGCGGCTATCCTGGGTGGAGTGCCTTCAAATTCCATAGCAAGACGTGAGAAGTCCTCCATGCTTATCCCGAGTCTGTATGCCTGCTGCTCCAGAAACATCCCGGTGCCTGCTGCGCAAAGAGGGTTTGAGGCGACCCTCCATGGTTTCCTTAGTCCATCCTCGAGCTCCATGACAAAAGAACTCTGTCCGCCAATTTGTAGGATGGTTTTTGCCTCTGGATGGAAATGGAGAAGCCCTGAAGCAATTGATAGCGAGCTGCTATATTCAGACCAGTTCAGTTTATTGGATACCATGGTGACGGCTGAACCAGATAGAGCAGCTGTGTTGATCTCTTGGAGATTGAATTTTCTGGCAAGCCTTGCAATTAGTAATGCGACCGCAGCCTGGGAGCTGGAGGTCACCTTTTCACTATCGAGTAAGAGTACTCTGTCGTCCCTGTCGATAAGCGCCAGTTTTACGTTGACAGAGCCAATATCTATGCCTAAAGAATGGGTCATTCTGTGTTGAACACGAGAATCATAATATACACAAGAGTAATCATTAGGGATTATAGCACCTAAACGCTTACCGTGCTAATGAGTTGTGTGCTTTGTTTATGTGTTTTGGCCATGCCTGAGTCCATGTGCTATACTTAATTTCTTGTGCATGTGGCATTAATGCAGGTGCCACGAGGGGGGGTATTATTTTTGTTTCCTCAACGAAGAGGGCTCTATTCCTCTTGTGGATCCTGACTTGCGAAGAGGATAAGCGGTATAGATGAAGATATGCCTCCTATCCTATAGAGGGCATCCTTTTTGTGGTGGACAGGGTATCTACATTCACAATCTTACCAAGGCGCTCTGCAGTCTCGGCCACGAGGTTGAGCTTTTGTCGGGACCTCCCCACCCCGTGGTTGTCGATGCGGTCAAGGTACACAAGCTCGAGAGCCTAGACGTATATAGTTGGAGAGGTCATCTCCCACCAGAACCTCTGCGAATCCTCTACCCTCTTAATCTCTACGAAGTCGTGTCTGTTCTCTTGGGAGGGTTCCCGGAACCGTTCACGTTCAGTATGAGGGCATATAGAAAGCTCTGGTGGCTCTCAAGACACAAGAAGTTTGACGTCATCCATGACAACCAGTGCCTAGGTTATGGCTTCTTGCTGATGAAGCAGTTCGGAATCCCAGTCGTCTCTACTATTCATCATCCTGTCACTGTTGACAGGGAAATAGATATCCGCAATGCCAAGGGTTGGTGGCAGAAGTTCAAAATGATTCGGTGGTATTCCTTCCTGCCCATGCAGCGTATTGTGTCGAGGCGGATGGACAGGATTATTGCTGTCTCTGAAAACTCAGCCGAGGACACAGCGCGCTCTTTCAAGATCCCGCGAGAGAAGTTCAGAGTGGTCTACAACGGGATTGATATCAATCTTTTTGATGGGGATGGTTCGATGTGCAAGAAGCCCAACAGCCTCATCGTTGTCGGTGGATATAGCCCTTTGAAGGGTTTGTCTCATCTGCTGGGAGCTATCAAGTTGCTGAGCAGTGAGATGGAATTGAACCTGACGGTGGTTGGTGGTCCGCCTGACGGCAAGTACTCCTCGGGCTTGGTAAGAGATTATGGACTTCAAGATAGGGTCACTTTTACTGGCAGGATAAGCCATGAGGATCTGGTCAGATGTTATTCGGCAGCCGAAGTGGCGGTGGTGCCTTCGCTCTATGAGGGTTTTGGTTTTCCTGCTGCGGAGGCCATGTCTTGCGGGGTACCCGTTATCTCGACAACAGCGGGCGCTCTTCCTGAGGTGGTAGGTCCGGATGGCGAGGCTGGTATTATGGTACCCCCGGGTAGTGCTGATGCTATAGCCTCGGCGATAAGGCGTCTTATGTCTGATAATGACCTTCGCAAACGGATGGGTGCGGCAGCACGGAGGAGAATAGAGACTCATTTCACTTGGGAAGAAGCTGCGAAGAGGACTGTAGCGGTGTATGAGGAGCTGATTGCCGATGCTCACCGTTGACTACAATCTCTTGGAAATACAGGAAGGCCAGCATATTCTGGATGTTGGCTGCGGTGAAGGGAGGCACAGTTGGGGGGCATATAGCAAATTCGATTGCCACGTCTGTGCGTTGGATATGGAGAAAAAGGGTCTGAATAAGACCAGGTATATGCTTCAGACTCTGGACAATGAGCAGCAGCACAATGGCAAGTGGCTGGCAGTTCGGGGCGATGCCATGCGGCTTCCTCTTAAGGATACTTCATTCGACAGGGTTGTCTGTTCTGAAGTTCTAGAGCACGTTGGTGATGACAAACAGAGCATGGGAGAACTGGTGAGAGTACTGAAGGATGGTGGCATACTGGCCGTCAGTGTGCCCACATATCTTACGGAGAGCATCTATTGGAGGATATCGAAGCAATATTGCCACAATCCAGGTGGACATGTGAGAAAGTACAGGGCCAATGACCTGGTAGGCCTGCTGCGCGAGCATAACCTCCGTATCTACAGTATTAGACATAAACATTCCCTGCATTCGATATACTGGCTTCTCCGCTGTATGTTTGGGGTAAACAATGAGAAGGCCCTAATTCCATCCATGTACCACAGGTTTCTGGTTTGGGATCTCAAGACCAGAACCAGGCCGATTCGTCTGCTTGACGATATATGCAATCACATCTTTCCTAAGAGCATCGTTATCTATGCCAAGAAAGGAGAGGATGGACAGCATCTCCAAACTGATTAACGAACAGGCAGACTTCATCAGTAGACATCAACTACCTTCGGGAGCTATCCCTTGGTATGATGACGGCATCACGGACCCTTGGGATCATGTGGAATGTGCCATAGCCCTGGACTTGACTGGTCGCTTTGATCAGGCTGTCAAAGCCTACAGGTGGTTGAAGGAAAAACAGAACTCTGATGGCAGTTGGTACTCGAGCTACGTCGCCGACAAGCCGAAGGATCTGACTCGGGATACTAACCAGAGTACATATGTAGCCACTGGAGTGTGGTATCACTACTTACTTACGGGCGATGAGGGCTTCCTCCGGGATATGTGGCAGACTGTTGAGGCGGCTATAGAGTTTGCTCTGTCTCTCCAGCAACCTACCGGGGAGATCCACTGGGCCTGCAATGGAAATAACAAGACGTGGCCGGGGGCTATTCTGGCAGCATCGACCTGTATCTGGCAGAGCATAAGAAGTGCCATCAAGATTGCCAATAAGCTCGGGATTCATAGATCAGGCTGGGAAGCTGCAAACGATAGGTTGCTTAGGGCTATGAAGGAACGTCCAGAACTCTTTGACAGGTTTGGTGAGGATAGTCAAGGTTTTGCCACAAACTGGTACTATCCAATTCTAACTGGGGTTGTTCGGGGAAAGGAAGCGCAGAGGATTATTCTCGAACGGTGGAATGATTTCGTGATGGACAGGTGGGGGTGCAAGTGTGTTGTGGGGACGCCGTGGGTGACGGTAGCCGAAACCTCTGAGTTGATCATGACACTATATGGGATGGGCGAAATAGATAGGGCCAATACGCTGTTGGGTTGGATGCTGCAGCTCAAGGATCACGATGGCGGCTTCGAGACTGGTATAAAATTGCCGGAGCAGATGATCTGGCCGGAGGAGAAGAATACTTGGACGTCGGCTGGGGTCATTATGGCTGTATCAGCCCGGGCGAAGGTTGAGGGTGTGAACATTGAAGGCATCAATGTGCGCTGAAGAGTTTGTGGGTTACGAGAATCTCCTGATGTTTGTTGAAGAGAAGGCGCTCCAGAAACTTGATGGAGACATTGTTGAGATTGGGACCTACATGGGGGGGGGAACGGCCAAGCTTGCGAAGTTCGCTAAGAAATACGGCAGGAAGGTATATGCCATTGACATTTTCGACCCTAGCTTGGACAAGACTACGGGCAAGGGGGGCGTTACGGCAGGAGAGGTATACGAGGCTTTCCTCTATGGTCGCTCAATGCTGGAAGTCTACGAGGAGACGATCAGAGGTTTTGATAATATCATAACCATCAAGAGTAATTCTAAAGAAGTGACCTTCCCAGAAGATCAGAAATTCTTCTTTGGATTTGTTGATGGTTGCCACCAGGTGTCCTATGTGGAGAACGATTTTCATGTGATCTGGCCCCACCTTGTCCCAGGGGGCGCAATAGGGTTTCACGACTACAGATTTGATGATTGGCCAGAGGTTACTCCAGCTGTTGACAAACTGATTATTGATTACAGTAGCGAGATAAGGGAGATTCAGGAAATCGAAGGCAGGAGTGGGGTCGTTACGATCCTCTTGGTGAAGCGTTAGAAGGGTATGGTATCGACTTGTCTGCTAGCGTGGGCTATTCTCTTTCGTTCTTGGGGTGCATTTCAGCACAATGCCATCACTAAGTGATGGCATGTGTTGCGCCAATTTGTCCAAAGCCTTCAAAATGGTCATTGAAATACGTCTCGGCAACTTTGCCAGCATCATGCCCCACCATGGCGATGCGAAGAACAGCGACACTCCAATGGACTGATCTACATTCATGTAACGCTCGACCATCTTCTTCACGGACTTATAGTCGAACCTGTATGTATGATCGAAAGGTGTTTGCCAAATCTTCTCGTAGATAGATTCTTCTCGGCGAAGTAGCTTTCTGAATCTGACAAAGAAGGTCCTTCCAATCCTGAAGCTCAAGCTATCAAGGTTAGCTACTGTGATGATCACTGTCCCGGTTGGCTTCACTACTCTAGCCATCTCTTGTACTGCTCTCTCTGGAGTGGGGAAGTGATCCAGGGCGCCTTTGCACACGACCTTGTCAAGGGAGTGGTTCTTGATGGGCATGTATTCGCCTATCCCCCGGAGCAGAAAGACTCCCGTGCCATCGTTGCCGATATCTACCTTGGCATGGCCTATCATAGTCTCCGATGGCTCCAGCCCCAGGCAACTCCCTCCTCTTCTGGCTACAGCCATGGCATCGGTGGCTCGGCCACAACCTACGTCCAATACCTTTTCACCCTTCTTTGTGTCCACGGCATCAAGAGTGGCTTCCTCCAGCCGGCTGAAGAAGAAATCCAGATCGGGGAAAGTGACCGGAGGCACTACGTGCTTGTCGTCCCAATCGAGATCAAACTCGGCGTTGCTATTGCTCTTCTCCGAAATATCGCTGGTCATCTTTTCAATTGGTATTTAGGATAGGAGCCCAAGACCTTAAAGAAGGAGGTCTTTGCCTGTATCCTACCTAGTACCTCTCCTATAATCCTGTCCTGGCGATGTCCTTCTATGTCAACCAGGAAGATGTATTTCCCGAGGGCTTCCTTGGAGGGGCGTGATTCCACCTTTGCCAGATTAATGTTGTATTTGGCGAATTCTTCCAGCACGCCGTACAGCAAACCAGGGCGGTCATCATTGAAAGAGAAGCAGAGAGAAGTCTTATCCCTGCCCGTAGACGGAAGATCCTTCGGGGCAAGAACCACGAAGCGAGTGACATTGGGTGAGCGGTCTTGGATATTCTTTGCAAGGATCTGTGCACCGTAGATCTCTGCTGCCCTGGAATTACCAATCGCCGCTGCCGGGGTGGAATAAGCCATCATCTGCTCAACAGCAGCTGCTGTGCTGAGTGCAGCGACTATCTGAGCTTTTGGGAAGCATCGCTCCAGAAACCGTCGACACTGTGCCAGCGCCTGCGGATGAGAGAATATCACACTCAGCTCTGTAGCTGAAGTCCCTGGCTTGACCAACAAGTGGTGCTCAATGTCAAGGATCAATTCTTGTCGAATGAGCAGCTTTGACTCATGTATGAGGAGGTCCAGGGTGTCGTTGACAGACCCTTCGAGACTGTTCTCTATGGGTACCACTCCCTCATCTGCTATACCTGTCTCTACTGCAGAAGTGACGGCGGATATGCTAGGGAAGGGGATGAGTTGTGCCTCCGGATCGTATTTGAGAGAGGCTTCTTCGCTGAAGGTACCGGGTGGTCCTAGATAGGCGACGTTTCTCTTGCTCATCCTTGGCTGTCAACCAGAATTCTGTGTGACACTTCTCCTAAATCATGATTGGCTATGGCTATTGTGAGTCGCACCTTCTGTGCTCTCTATCGTGCCCTGTTACATTATAGCAACAACCCTTGTTCTTGTCTTGCAGATGCCTATTTGAGTGACTCGGAGGCGGCTTTGTGCCATACCTCAAGGTATGGAGCCTGGGCTTGTATGTTGGGAGGGAACTTGCCCCTGTTTCATCACTGTGAAAGGTACTGACGGAGACCTTTTAGTGGTCATTGGTGATGAGGACAAGAACAAGAAAAGGGCAGCGTGGAAGAGATACTTCAGCGCATTCGAATGGAAGGGCGACAAGCTAGAAAAAGTGGAAGTCTCGTAAGTTACTTTGAGTGCGGAAATAATTGCCCTATGAAACACGGCTCCGTTACTTGAACAACCTCACAAGTTCTTCTGTCCAAGTTGTCGATTTGTCCTGCACGGGGTATCATAGACGGTGGTATGCCCCTATAGCTCAGTTGGATAGAGCACCGGCCTCCGGAGCCGGGTGCGGGCGTTCGAGTCGCCCTAGGGGCGCATCATTTGCAGTTGGGGCAAGTGTCAAAGAAGTCTTCGGGCAGTTTTAGCTTGGTTCTAATATATTCAAGCTGCTTCTCCGGTGCAAAGTAGTTCCCACATTTTTTGCATTTCTTCAGCTTGAAATTTACTTTCCAGTTGTGTATTGTCCTGGTATCACCCGAGTCTTCCATCTTTATGCATTTGGTGGGGCAGATGTATACGCAGGACCCGCAGCCTATGCAATCTGAAGCCGTGTCGAGGAATGGCGAAGCTACCTCTCGATTGACCCCTCTGTTCACCAGGCTGATGGCGCTGGTGCCTACTACCTCAGCACATGCTCGAACACATAAGCCGCAGAGGACACACTCGTTGTGATCAAGGTATTGTGGCCGGAATGAAGGTTTTTCCACCCCCATCTTTCTGGCCATGTCTTGTATCACCTTTACCCCTGAGCACCTGGCCAGCAGCAGCTCCATTAACATCTTACGATTGGTCAGCACCCTATCGGAATTGGTCTTCACCACAAGACCTTCCTCTACGGGATAGAGGCACGACGTTACCAATCTTGAGCGGTTATTCTTAGAGATCTCGACCAGGCAGAGGCGACAAGCGCCATATGGTTCCAGATCTTCATTGTAGCAGAGCGTGGGGATGTCGATGCCGTTATCCCTGGCCACCTCGAGTATCGTCTTCTCCTCTTCTGCTTGGAGACTCTTGCCATCAATGGTCAGGTTGATCAGTTTCTTCATTTCACGCCTATAGCCTTCATCTTGCAGATGTCGTAGCAGGTTCCACACTTGATACAGAGTTCCTGGTTCAGAATGACTGGCTTCTTCTTAGCCACAAATGTTATTGCTTTTGTGGGACATGGTTCGACGCACAAGCCGCAGCCAGGGCATTTCTCATCGATAATGGAATAGGTAATCAGGTCTTTGCATACCCCTGCCGGACAGCGTCTCTCGTTGATGTGTGCCTCATACTCATTCCTGAAGTAGCGAATGGTGGTCAGAACTGGGTTGGCAGCTGTCCCTCCGAGAGCGCACAAAGAAGCGTCCTTGAGCGTAGCAGCTATGCGTTCCAATAGTTCAATGTCTTCTTTTCTGCCTTCCCCTCTCGTGATGTCCGTAAGTATCTCCAGCATCCGCTTCAGGCCTTCGCGGCACGGCAGGCACTTGCCGCAGGCTTCCTCCTGAAGGAAGCCGACGAAGTACTTGGCCATGTCCACCATACAGGTGTTCTCATCCGTCACAATCATGGCGCCTGATCCCATCATGGAACCAACTCGGGTCAGTTCATCGAAGTCCACGGGGAGGTTCAGCAAGCTCTCGGGTATGAAGCCACCAGAGGGTCCGCCTGTCTGCACAGCCTTGAACTTCTTGCCACCCAGTATGCCGCCGCCAATGTCGTACACTATTTCTCGCAATGTCATGCCCATCGGGACCTCGACAAGGCCGGTGTTCTTCACTTTGCCCACCAGCGAGAATATTTTGGTCCCTTTGCTTCCTTTGGTGCCAATTTTGTTGAACCAGTCAGCACCCTTGAGGATGATGTGCGGGACATTTGCCCAAGTCTCCACATTATTCAGATCCGAAGGCCGGTTGTACAGGCCCTTCTCGGAAGTGTGGATGTACTTGGCCCGTGGCTCTCCCACCTTGCCCTCGAGTGATGCCATCAGGGCGGTAGACTCTCCACAGACAAAGGCACCTCCGCCCCTGCTCACCTTGACCTTGAAGCCAAAACCGCTGCCAAGGATATTCTCCCCGAGAAGGCCAAGTTCTTCTGCCTGTTTGATAGCTATAGTAACGTTATCCACGGCCATGGGATATTCATGGCGAATGTATACATATCCCAGATTTGCCCCGATGGCATAGGCCCCGATTATCATCCCCTCGAGAACGCTGTGGGGATTGCCCTCCATCAAGCTGCGGTCCATGTATGCTCCGGGGTCTCCTTCGTCGCAGTTACAGATGACGTATTTGATATCGCCGTGCGCTTCGCGGGTAGATTCCCACTTGGCGCCGGTGGGAAATCCGCCACCTCCGCGCCCACGCAGTCCTGACCGCTTGATCTCCTGGATTATCTGTTCGGGCTTCATATGGGAAAGGGCCTTAGCAAGGGCAGCATATCCGCCTATAGCTAGGTAGTCTTCTATAGAGGTTGGATCAATCTTGTTGTTGCTGTCGAGAAGGAGGCGCTGCTGTCTCTTATAGAATGGAACATCGGCTTCCTTCGTGTACCGCTCTCCCGTGTTGGGGTCTGTGTACAACAGTCTCTCGATGATATTCCCTTTGAGGACTGTCTCTGAGATGATCTCCGGGACATCCTCTATCTTGACCCGCTGATAGAAGATGCCCTGTGGGTAGATGGTGAGAAGCGCTCCTCTTTCGCAGAAGCCAGGGCATCCCGTGGCTCTGATGTCAACCTTGTCTTGAAGTCTGTTCTTCTCGACCTCATTCTTGAACGCAGTGAGTATGTCAGTACATCCATACGCAAGGCAACCGGTGCCGACGCAGAGGGCTATGCAAGGTTTGCTGCGGTCTTTTCTCTCGACAATGGACTTTCGCAGGCTCTCAAGTTGCTGAGAGGAACTCAATCTGCCCATCTGTTCTCTAGTTTGCATCTTTATTCATACTTCGCCAGTAGCGAGCTGACTTTATCGCTTGACATCTGCCCATGGTACTTATCGTCTATCATTACCATCGGGCCAAGGGCGCAACATCCGACGCAGTTGACCGTCTCGAGGGTGAACCGGAGGTCTTTCGTTGTTTCCTTCCTCTTGACCCCTAGGTCGAGTTCCATTTTATCCACAACTCTATTTGCCCCTCTGACGTGGCAGGCCGTACCCAGGCAGACTTTGATCAAGTGTCGGCCCCTTGGGGTCAGGCTGAAGGCCTTAAAGAATGTAGCCACGCCGTATACTTGACTCATTGGGACATTGAGAAGCTTCACTACCTCCTCCAGTGCTTCCTTTGGCAGGTAGCAGTACTCGGTCTGGATGTCTTGCAGAATAGAAACCAGTTGACCCTTGTCACCTTCATATCTGTCCACTATCGCCTGTATCTTGGTTGCCACCTAAGCCTCCACCTTCCTCTTCAGTTTTTGATATTCCTTATTTACTCCCTCTTGCATTCGTTCTATCTCTTCTTTGGGAAGATGGCGGAATCTGCCTTGTGGCGTCAGATAGTCGCGCACCGGCCGGAGTTTGGAGGAATCGAAGTTCAATCTGTATTTGCCGTTCTCAACCTCGTAGAGTGGGAAAACGCCTGTCTCAACGGCCAAACGCCCCATCCTGATACTGAGGTCGGTGGGGTAACGCCAACCCGTAGGACAAGGTGAGAGCACATGCAGGTATGATGGACCGTGAGTTGCCACTGCCTTGGTGACCTTTTCTATCAAGTCGAATGGATAGCTGGGGCATGCTGTGGCCACATAAGGGATATCGTGCGCTGCTGCGATAGCTGGCATATTCTTCTTCCAGGTGGTCTGGCCGATGCTCAGTTTACCGGCTGGCGAGGTAGTAGTAGCGGCTCCGAAAGGAGTACCGCTGGATCTCTGTATACCGGTGTTCATATAGGCTTCGTTGTCGAAGCAAACATAGAGGAAGTCGTGTCCTCGCTCCCAGGCGCCTGAGAGCGATTGAAGCCCTATGTCGAATGTTGCCCCGTCCCCGCCCATAGCCACTACCTTCGGCATCTTGGCTCTGGTGCCTTTCTCATTGAGGATCTTCAGGGCTGCTTCAATACCGGAGGCAACTGCCGAGGCATTCTCAAAAAGTGTGTGTATCCAGGGGACTCGCCACGAGGTAGTGGGAAACGGCGAGGAAACGATCTCCATGCATCCGGTGGCATTGGATATGATGACCTCTCTGCCGAGTGCCTTGGTTACCAATCTTACTGCCAGGGCTTCTCCGCAGCCTATGCAAGCACGATGGCCGGGGGCAAAGTAGTCCTTTTGAGGCAATAGCCTGGGAACATATATCGCGAAGTTTTCCACTTACTGTCCTCTGACTCCGATTGTCTCTACTTCCTCTCCACCTGTCTCTGCAATCTCCTTGCCCCTCTCGATCATATTGTACGAATTCCTGGACCGAGAGATCGCGGCCTCCCAGGCCTCCGATAAACCCTGCTATCTTCGGTCTCTTCTTCTGAGAATAAAGTGCCGCTTTTACTTCAGAGCAGACCGGCCCGGGGGGTCCTCCGGGAGATATGCAGCGATCCAGGACGACCAGGGTCTGGCACCTTCCGGTAGCCTTGCGCAGTTCCTCGAAGGGGAACGGCCTCCAGAGGCGCAGCCTGATAAGGCCTACCTTCTCGTTCCTGTCCCTCAACTGGTCTATCGCCTCCATGGCTATCTCACTGTAACTACCCATAGTTAGAAGTAGGGTATCAGCATCCTCCGTTCGGTAGTGCTCAACAGCCCGGTATTGGCGCCCACTCACCTTGGCAAACTCGTTCCACACTTCATTGATTATGTCCCTGGTGGATCGCAGAGCAGCTTCCATGGATTTTCTGGCTTCGGTATACAGGATGGGGACAGTGAATGCCCCTATAGTTACCGGCTTGTCAGTATCCAGACGCAAACGGGTGATGGTATGGAGGCAGGAATCCCTCCACTTGGCTCTTGTCCAAAAGGAAGAGGGGTTCAACGACATGGGACAGGTGGAAACCGTCTATGTGGATCATCACTGGGAAGAGAACATTGGGGTGTTCACCGATGCGGAAGGCACATACTGTGAGATCGAGAGCCTGTTGTCCGTTCTCGGCGAAGATTTGAATCCAGCCGCAATCCCGCACCGCCATCACATCGGAGTGGTCGCCCCATACGCTCAATGGGGATGACAGTGCTCTGTTTGCTACACCCATGACTATAGGCAGTCTCAGGCCGGAAGCCACATACAAGACCTCGTGCATTAGCTCCAGTCCCTGTCCTGCCGTAGCTGTGAAGGTCCTGGCTCCGGTAGCTGATGAGCCAAGGCAGGCACTCATCGCCGAGTGCTCAGACTCAACCGGGATATACTCCGCATTAAGTTCTCCGTTGGCCACCATTTCAGCCAATCGCTCTACTATATGTGTTTGGGGAGTGATGGGGTAGGCGGCAATCACATCGACATTGGCCAGCCTTACGGCCTCGGCCATTGCCAGGGAGCCTTCCATTCCTACCATTTCCATTCCTGTCATACCTCCGGGACCATGCTTATGGCCTGAGTCCAGCACTCTCTGGCACAGATGCCGCAGCCCTTACAGTAGTAGAGGTCAGCCTCGAAATAGCCTTCCTTGTCATGGGAGATACAGCCCTCGGGACAAAAGAGATAGCATATGCCGCACTTGATGCATCTATCCTTGTTCCAAATCGGTCTCTCTGATCTCCAGTCGCCGGTCTTGTACTCGGCAGCATTCCCTGGCGTGCTTATCGCTGCCCCGATCTCGATATCCTGCCAGGTAAGATCAGTATCTTTCCGCTTTGTACTCAAGTTGTTCTCCTGCTAACTACGCCTTTTCAGGCCATTGACGTTTTCTCGTAAGCCTTCTTGCAACTCTCCAGGTTCGCTGCTGCTCTATTTCCGAAACGATGTTTGAGTGGCTCCTCAAGTGAGTCTATTTTCACTATGTTGGTAGCTCTCAATATTGCTCCCAACATAGTTGTGTTCACAATGTTGACACCGATCGTCTCAACAGCGATGGAAGCTGCGTCCACGGTTGCCACTGTCCATTTGTTCCCGAAACGGGCCTTTATCTCCGTTGCCGTGCTCTTGGTGTTTAGTACTATGATGCCCTTTTCTTTCAGCCCGGAACTGACATCCATGATGTTGAGCAGTCCTGGATCAAGCACTACAACGACATTAGGTTCCCTGATTTCTCCTCTGATGCGGATGTGTTTATCGTCTACTCTCACAAACGCCTGAACTGGCGCCCCGCGTCTTTCTGGGCCGAAACTGGGGAATGCCTGGGCGTATTTGCCTTCGCCAATCGCAGCGAGGGCGAGCATTTCTGCTGAAGTCACAGCACCCTGCCCGCCCCGGCCATGCAATCTTATCTCAATCATAGCTAAATTCTATTATAAAATATACCAGATGACAGCACAACGCCGATGTTGACATAAAGAGCACCACGCGACTCAGATGTGATATTTTGACTTCAAACCAGGGGCATGCTATATTCCACGCTGCGGGGTGTAGCGCAGCGGGCTAGCGCGCATGGTTTGGGACCATGAGGTCGGAGGTTCAAATCCTCTCACCCCGACCATTTTCGATTAGAACGTCTAGCAGTCAACCCGGATGATCATTCTTAGGTATTGGTATTGTAGTTAAGGGGGAAAATGTCCGAGAAAAACGAGAAGAAGAAGGCGGAAGAAACGGCTGAGAGAAAGAAAGAATTCAAAACCACTGTTGATGGCATTGGGGTGAAGAGGGTCTATACTCCAGCGGACTTGGAGGAGTTGAGTAAAGAAGGTATCGGTCTTCCTGGGGAATATCCATTTACCAGACACATAATGCCTACTGGTTACAGGGGCAGGTTATGGACCATGCGACAGTACGCCGGATTCGGTACGGTGGAAGAGACGAATGAGCGATTCAAGTATCTGTATAAACAGGGGCAAACCGGTTTCAGTGTTGCCTTTCATTTGCCTACTCAGGAAGGTTATGATTCAGACCATCCCCTGGCTGCAGGAGAGGTAGGCAAATGTGGGGTCGCTATAGATTCGCTGTTGGACATGGAAAGATTATGGGAGGGTATTCCTTTAGCTGATGTCAGTACATCAATGACAATTAATGCCACTGCCCCAATCATACTAGCCATGTATATTGCTGCTGCTGAGAGGCATGGGGTTGACAAGGGTAGACTCAATGGAACTGTTCAGAATGACATACTGAAGGAGTATATAGCTAGGAATACCTATATTTTTGGCCCAGCAGCCTCCATGCGGTTGGTCACTGACATCTGCTCCTACTGTGCTCAAACAATGCCACAATGGAACTCGATAAGCATCAGTGGTTACCATATGCGAGAAGCTGGTGCCACCGCCGTACAAGAAGCTGCTTTCACTCTTGCTAATGGGATTGCTTATGTCCAGGCGATGCTGGATAGAGGCATGGAGATCGACTCATTTGCGCCTCGATTCTCCTTTTTCTTTGCTGCTTATACTAATGTCTTGGAGGAGGTTGCTAAATACAGAGCATTGCGTTGTATCTGGGCCAGGATAATGAAGGAGAGGTTCCATGCCAAGAACCCGAGATCCATGATGTTGAGATATCATGTCCAGACTGACGGTTTCACGCTGACTGCGCAGCAACCCCTCAATAATATTGTGAGAGTGACCTTACAGGCACTTGCTGCTGTGTTGGGGGGATGTCAATCTCTTCACACGAACTCCTTCGATGAGGCATTGGCGTTGCCAAGTGAGCAAGCGGTGCAGGTTGCCTTACGGACCCAGCAAATTATTGCTGAGGAAAGTGGTGTGGCAGATACAGTTGATCCGCTTGGAGGCTCCTGGTATATAGAGCGGTTAAGCAACCAAATAGAGAGTAAGGTGACAGCGTATCTTGATGACATCGACAGAATGGGTGGGGCTCTGAAAGCGATAGAGAGGGGATATATTCAGCAGGAAATTGCCAACTCGGCCTATGACTATCAGGTGGCGGTGGACTCTGGAGAACAGGTGGTAGTCGGTGTCAACAGGTTTGTGACAGATGAAGACTATACTCCGAAGACTCTGGAGATAGGTGTGGAGGTGGAGAGGAAGCAAATAGAAAGGTTGCGGAGATTAAGAAGTGAGCGGGACAATGGGAAGGTGGGCCAGACACTTGATAGAGTGCGCACCGTGGCCAGGAGTAGTGAGAATATCATGCCGGTGATGATCGACGCGGTTAAGTCATATGCAACTGTAGGTGAGATAAGCGATGTCCTTCGACAGGTATTTGGTGAGTACCGAGAGCCGAATATACTCTAGGAATGGAGAGCGTCTGTGGGTAAGAAAATACGAGTTTTAGTAGCCAAACCAGGACTTGATGGGCATGATAGGGGTGCCAAGGTAGTGGCCAGGGGCTTAAGAGATGCCGGTCTGGAGGTAGTTTACCTTGGCTTGCGTTTAACACCGGAGCAAATTGCTGCATCTGCTATCCAGGAAGATGTGGATGTGGTGGGACTTAGTTGCTTGTCTGGTGCTCATATGGCCCTGTTCCCTGAGATAGTAAAGTTGATTCGTGAGAAGGGTGGTAGGGATATTATGGTCGTAGGCGGGGGAATCATACCGAAGAAGGACATTCCTAGACTGAAGGAGGCCGGTATCGCCGAAATTTTTGGGCCAGGCACGCCTTTGGAGGGGATTGCCAATTTTATCGAGAGCAATATTGGAGGACGAGGATAATGATAGAAAAGGTTAGCCATATTGGGATCGCTGTGAATAGTATTGAAGATGCAGTGAAGCTATATACCGAGGCGCTGGGGCTCAAAGTCAGAGATGTTGAGGTTGTTACAGATCAGAAAGTGCGAATTGCCATCATACCCGTGGGTGATATCAGGATCGAGCTGCTGGAATCGACTGATCCAGAGGGACCAATTGCCAAACATATTAGAACGAGAGGCGAGGGATTGCATCACTTAGCTCTGCAGGTAAGTAATATTCAGGAGACCCTGAAAAAGCTGGAAAGGGATGAGATTCCCCTCATTGACAAGAAGCCAAGAATAGGCGCTGGAAATGCCCAAATAGCCTTCCTGCATCCAAAGGGTACGAAGGCGCTGATCGAGCTGGTTCAGCCGGCGGACTAGCTCGGTGTATGGAGTATAGGTAACGGGGGGCGAATGAAGCTTTTTGAGTTTGAGGCTAAAGATATCCTTCGGAAATATGGCTTGCAGACTCCCAGCGGTAGTATCGCCAGGGATCCGGTTGAAGTTGAAATTGTGGCCAAAAGACTGGGCAAGCCTGTAGCTTTGAAGGCTCAAGTGCTAGTGTCAGGCAGAGGCAAATCCGGTGGAATACAGTTTGCTGATGATGCTGGCGAGGCGAAGAAAGCTGCCATATATCTCATTGGCAGTCACATTAAGGGAAACGTGGTAAGGAGCCTGTTAGTTGAGGAAAAGTTGAGCATTGTCGATCAATACTACGCTTCGATAACTATTGACAGGCAGGCCAGGAGATATGTTGTCCTCGCTTCTACCAACGGAGGGGTTGATGTTGAAGAAACTGCTCTGACTTCTCCGAACAGAATATCAAGGTATTGGGTTGATCCTGCTACCGGCTTCAATGAAGAGACTGCCAAGGCGACAGTGGCTCAGTTTTCCGTCAACGGAGACCATGATATCACCGAGTTTGCTTCTGTCATCACTACCCTGTATCGGGTGGCGATGGACTATGATGCAGAGTTGGTTGAAATCAACCCCCTAGCCAAGACGTCCTCAGGTGAGTTCATAGCTGCTGATGCCAGAATAGTATTGGATGATAATGCACTTTTCAGACACCCTGAGTTTGAAGATAAAGGCTCTGCGGTGATGGATGATAACCCCAGGGAAGCCGAAGCTAAGAGACAAAAGCTAGCTTACGTAGACCTCTCAGGAGATATAGGCATTATTGGCAATGGAGCTGGTCTGGTCATGGCTACTATGGACCTGGTTCATCTTCTTGGCGGCAGAGCGGCCAACTTCCTCGATATTGGTGGCGGTGCTCAACCGGAAGTCGTCAGAAAAGGATTAATGTTGGTTATGTCGAAGCCTGGGGTAAAGGCCGTGTTGATCAATATTCTGGGTGGGATAACAAGATGCGATCTGGCGGCTCGGGGAATTATCGGGGGGCTCAGTGAGATGGCTGACGAGAAGCAGGTGGCCGTAAGACTGATGGGGACTAATGATGAGGTGGGAAGAGAGATGTTACGTCTGGCGGGGATCCCTGTTTACTCGGATATGGAAACGGCAGCCAGGAAAGTCATAGGATGGGTTAAGAGATGATGTCTTTGAAAAACATAGTAGATGAAAGCTCGAAGGTGGTGGTTCAGGGCGTAACGGGGAATGAGGGGAGATTTCATACTGAGGCGATGCTACAATATGGGACCAAGATAGTTGCTGGAGTGACTCCGGGCAAGGGAGGGGAGCAGGTTTGTGGTATACCTGTCTATAACACTGTTGCTGAGGCAGTGAGCTATCATGGTGTCGATACTTCCATCGTCTTTGTTCCGGCACGTTTTGCCAAAGGTGCTGCTATTGAAGCCATTAAAGCTGGCTTAAGAATGATCGTGATCATCACCGAAATGATTCCCCAGAAAGACTCTATTGAGTTCATCGCTATGGCGGACGAGCGGGGTACAGTGATTATTGGCCCGAATACACCCGGAATAATAGTGCCCCCCAAGAAAATGAAGGTTGGGATAATGCCGAGTCAGTTTTTCAAGCCGGGTGTTGTTGGAGTCGTTTCCAGAAGCGGGACTCTGACTTATGAAATTGCTTTGCACATTAGTAACGCCGGCATGGGTCAAAGTGCATGTTTAGGTATAGGTGGTGATGCCATAGTCGGATTGGATTTTGTCAAAGTCCTTGAAATGTTTAGAGAGGATGAGGAGACGAGGAGCGTGGTTCTCATAGGTGAGGTGGGAGGTACAGCGGAGGAAACAGCAGCCCGATACATTAGCGAGGTGAAGTATCCTAAACCGGTAATTGCCTATATCGCAGGGAGATCAGCACCACCGGAGAAACGTATGGGGCACGCCGGGGCAATAGTGATGGGGAATATGGGAACAGCGCAATCCAAGATTGATGCCTTCATTGCTGCTGGGGTGGCTGTAGCTGACAAACCGGGCGATATAGTAAAGTTGCTGGGAACTGTGAGTATTTAGTGGAGATGAGAATGCAAAATGGGTAAGAAATCGAGAGATCTAATTCCGCCGGGGCTAGCTTATCTGGCAGATAACATTACCAATAAGCACAATGTGTTAGGTGAGTCAAAGACGGCGGGGGCG
The DNA here is from genome assembly GCA_963720375.1 of uncultured Chloroflexia bacterium. Classification (GTDB taxonomy): domain Bacteria; phylum Chloroflexota; class Dehalococcoidia; order UBA2247; family RBG-13-53-26; genus JAPLHP01. The sequence goes on from CAVRFM010000024.1 coordinate 60,479, forward strand.
AAGTGGGCCAAAGACCTTAAGATTCCCCGAGAGTCAGAGACAATATTCTTTGCTGGATGTGGATATCAATATACCAGGAAGCTGGAATCCTTAATGTCCCTTGTGCGAGGGATGGACAAGAGTGTAGTTGGTGCTGAGCTGCCAATGAGCATCGCCAGTTTTCAGAAGAAGCTGGGTGTTGATCTTGCTGGCGTTTATGGCAAGTTGTTGTCAAGAGGTGATGACACCGAGGCTCAACCGTTGAGGGATGCTGTCAAAGTGCTACGGAGTCTTGGTGTCGACTTTGGCTATCTTGCTGATGAGGAGCCGTGCTGCGGGGGTCTCTTGCACTATATTGGCCTGCAAGACGATTTCGCCAAGAATGCTCAGGAGGTATATAGAAAGCTGAAGTCCCATGGGGTGAAACGGATCATCGGTATTGTTCCTTCTTGCACATATGCTCTTCGCGACTTGATTCCTGCTTGTGTAGAGGGATATGACCTTGAAGTCAAACATTTCTCGGAGGTTGTCCTGGAGAATATCGGATCAAAGGAATTGCGATTTCCTAAGGAGGTCAAGGTGACCTATCATGATCCGTGTCAGATGGTGCGTTATCTGGGTTTGACGGATGCGCCGCGCCAGGTTTTGAAGGCTATTAAAGGTATCGACCTTGTAGAAACTGAGTGGACTAAAGGGGAATGGGCAACGTGCTGTGGTGGAGGAGGAGGATTCGAAGCAGTCTTCCCTGAGTTGAGCCATATTCTGGCGGTGAACAGGGCCAGCGAGTTGGTTGAAACTGGAGCTCAGATCATTGTTACTCACTGCCCGGGGTGCATTATGCAGTTGAATGCCGGACTCAAAGATCTGAAGAAAGATAACGTGGAAGTCCTGGATCTGGCCCAGATTGTGGCTATGGCTATAGGAGCGTAAGCAGATGTCAGTTTTCACAGATTACAAGAAAGAAATAATGGATGCGGCCCATAACGAGAGGATAAGGGTTGCTTTGTCTCGGGCTATTAAGAGCTACAGGGCGAATACTAATGATGCTCTGAAGAAGTTTCCCCATACTATCAAGATGGCGGAAGAGGTAAGGGAGATAAAGGAAAAAGCTATTGGGGAAATGGAGGAGCTTGCGGAGCAGGCGTCTAAAGCCATAGAGGGTAACAAGGGGAAAGCTTATATAGCCAGGACTGCTGAGGATGCGCTGGGCATTATAGATAAGCTTGTGGGCCAGCATAAACTGATCGTCAAAGGCAAAAGCATGACTGGAGAGGAAATTGGCTTGCGGGAGCACCTGGAAGAACATGGTAATGAGGTTTACGAGACTGACCTGGGAGAGTTTATCATTCAGAAGTTGGGCTCGAGGCCGATGCACATCCTGTCGCCGGCAATTCACGTGCCTAAGGAAGATGTTGCCAAACTCTTCTCTAAGATTACAGGACAAGAATTGCCGCCGGATATCGGTACTCTAGTAGCAACTGCTCGGAATCTGCTGAGGGAGAAGTACTTTAAGGCAGATGTTGGTATCAGCGGTGCCAATGTAGTTGCGGCAGACACGGGAACGCTGTTCATTATCGAGAACGAAGGAAATATTCGCTTGGCCACTGGTGCCCCTCCGGTTCATATTGCGCTCATTGGTATGGAGAAACTGGTTCCCACGCTGGGTGATGCTTACAAAGTTGCAGAGGTAACCTGGAGATATGCCAATTACACTGTACCCTCCTACGTGAGCTTGATATCCGGGCCCAGTAAGACTGGTGATATTGAGAAGGTGACTACCTATGGAGCCCACGGGCCAAAAGAGTTCCATGTTGTTTTCATGGATGCCGGAAGAACCAGCCTTGCCAAAGCCCCGATATTGCGGCAAGCACTCTATTGTTTAAGATGTGGAGGTTGTCTCTATGAATGTCCTGTCTTTGCAGTAACAGCCGGTCATTTTGGGGACAAGTATTTTGCCGGTATGGGAGCTGTTTGGGCGGCAATGTTGAGTGGAGATGTAGAGAAGGGGGCTGCGGTGGCTTACACTTGTCTGACGTGTGGCAGGTGTAAGAACAGGTGTCCCATGAAGATTGACACGCCTGAGATGATAGTCGAGCTCAGGAGACACCTGATAGAGGGTAACTAGCCAGGAGGTCTGCCTTCCAAAGTAAGCAGATTCAGTATGTGTTCTATTGAGATGAGAGCTAGGTAGGGTTTATTTTCATTACAGCTGGGGTGTAAGAATGGCAGAGTCAGCTCGAATGGTTGATATACATGTCATGGGGAAGCATTACCAGGTTCCGGAGGGGCTCACCATTATGACGGCACTCGAATATTGTGGCTACAGGTTGATCCGTGGCTGTGGGTGTCGCGCCGGATTTTGTGGCGCCTGTGCTACTATCTACAATTTTAAGAATGATCACCAGTTGAGGTATGATCTTGCCTGCCAGAAGACGGTTGAGCAGGATATGTACCTGGTGCAGATACCATTCTTTCCTGCTGCAAAGGCCTTCTATAGCCTGGAGGATATAGAAGCAACAGGTGAACAGATACTCTCTCTTTATCCTGATCTGGTCAAGTGTTTTGGCTGCAACACCTGCACGAAGACATGCCCCCAGGAACTTGAAGTTATGTGGTATATGTCCGATGCCTTAAGGGGTGATATACGCCAGGTATCTGCCAAGTCCTTTGACTGTGTGATGTGTGGCTTGTGCGCTGCCAGATGCCCGCAAGGACTGGTACCCTATAATGTAGCCTTGCTGTGCCGGCGCTTATATGGTCGGTATCTTGCCCCTGTTTCGAGGCACCTGGAAGACAGGATAGCTGAGATAGAAGCGGGCAGATTTGATGATGATCTGGAGAAGTTAAAAAAGATGGATGTGCGTGAGCTGCGCCGTTTGTATGCGGGTCGTGAAATAGAACCGGCTAACTGAAGGTATTGGACTGGGGGTAGAGATGTATCCTGCTCATATGGAAGAGAGTATCCGCAAGGTAGAGGCTACTCGTGACAAGCGGCTGAAAGAGAGCCTTCCTCGCCTCAGCGAGGAGCAGAAGACTCCTTTGCTGCAGAGGTACCATCCTGATTATGTGGCGGGAAAGATGCGCCAATTAGCAGTGGGCCCTAACAAAGGGGATTACACTCCAGGTGAGATGGCTGACCTGCTGGAAGGTAATAGCCGTATAGATCCTGCTAAGATTGACCTCAGTAGAGTCGATTATGACGTGGATGTGCTGGTGATTGGTGGTGGGGGTGCTGGAGCAACGGCAGCGCTTCTGGCTCAAGAAAACGGTGCTAAAGTCTTATTGACAACTAAGCTGCGGCTGGGTGATTGCAATACTGTAGGAGCTCAGGCAGGCACACAGGCAGCCGACAGGCCGAATGACTCCCTGGCTATTCACTACCTGGATACTATGGGTGGGGGGCACTTTGCCAACGTGCCTGAACTGGTGGAGGCCCTGGTAAAGGATGCACCCATGGTAATCAAGTGGCTGGAAACGTTAGGTGTCAACTGGGATAAGATGTCGGATGGCACCATGCATGAGCTGTCTGGTGGCGGTGCATCAAGGTTAAGATTGCACTCAGCAAGAGACTACACTGGCTTGGAGGAAATGCGTGTTCTACGCGACGAAATAAGGAATAGGGAAATTGACTATCTGGAATTTTCACCCGCGGTAGAGTTGTTGATGGATGATAAGGGGCAGGTATGTGGAGCGGTATTGGTAAATCTGGAGACCAACGAATTGACCATGGTCCGGGCCAAATCTGTAGTCATGGCTACCGGTGGTATGGGTCGTCTTCATATCCAGGATTTTCCGACCACTAATCACTATGGAGCTACTGCCGACGGGCTGGTACTGGCTTATCGAGTAGGTGCTCCACTGATTTTCATGGATACTATGCAGTACCATCCCACTGGTGCAGTCTATCCGATGCAGATTCTAGGACAGCTGGTTACTGAAAAAGTAAGAACACTGGGGGCGCAGTTAGTTAACGTTGATGGGGAACAGTTCATCATGCCTTTGGAGCCGAGGGATGTGGTAGCTGCGGCAATCATTCGGGAATGTCAGGAACGTCAGAAGGGTGTAAGAACGCCAACAGGGCAGGTTGGTGTTTGGCTGGATTCACCGATGATTGACATGATACGTGGTGCTGGAAGCATTGCACAGGAATTACCGGCCATGGTGCGGCAGTTCGGCCGCTTCAACATTGATATAGCCAGGGAGCCGATGCTGATATATCCTACGCTGCATTATCAAAATGGTGGGATTAAGATTAACACTGAGGGGGCAACTACTGTACCGGGGCTGTTTGCTGCTGGCGAATGTGAAGGTGGGGTGCATGGCAGGAATCGGCTCATAGGCAACTCGACGCTGGATATCTTTGTCTTTGGAAGAAGGGCAGGCAGGGCAGCGGCCAACTGGAGCAAAGAGGTGAAGTTAGGCTCACTGACACTGGAGCACGTGCGCCGCTGGCAGAAGGGGCTTGAACAGGCTGGCTTGTCCAAGTTACGGCCGGTATCCCCATTGTTGCTACCTGATTATGCCAGGCCAATGCCTGATTATCTGCCCGGCTACAGTGCACAGGCATTAACTGCTCATCGGACAAAGCTGACTTAGGATTTGGGGTGTAACATGCCTCAGCGTATTCAGGTAAATGTCAAGGAAATCGAGCCTATTCTGAATGAAATTCTGAACACTAAGAGCCCTCCAGTAGCCCGGTGTCGACTTCTTTCCAGTGGTTTCAATCCTGGTCATGCACTTAACATAACTGAGGATATCGCGGGACATAAGGAGTGTATTGGTTGTGGCAACTGCATAGACATTTGCCCCTTTTTGTTTCGTGAACCATATCGTCGTGATAAGACGGAGCAGCGTACATCTATGGCCCTGGAAAGTACGGTTGGTGGTGATTGTGACCAGTGTTATGCGTGTGTTTTGGTTTGCCCTCAGGTAGATACCACCATCAAACACTATGTGATCAACCGGCGTCTAGTGGAAGTCATGTCCCGTCTGGATCAGCGGATTGGGGATGACGAAGATCCTGATCTGGACTTATTCCTGGAAGAAGCTATCCAGATGTAGTGGGAGAGGTGTTTTCAGTGGACTTTGACATACCTGAAGAACCGAAAATGGTCCAGAGCCTGGTCAGAAGCTTTGTTAATGATCAATTGAGGCCTTTGGAGAGAGATATCCTGGGGCGTGCGGCTGATCTGAGCGATGCCAGGATGTCTCTGCCACCAGAGATGAACGAAAAGTTAATCAAAATGGCCAAAGACTTGGGGTTATGGGGATTAAATGTGCCTGAGGATCTTGGTGGCGTTGGTTTGAGCACTCTGGGTAACTGTTTGGTTGAGGAGGAATTGGCTCAAACAGTTATCCCTTTCGATTTTGGTAATGTCACTCCTATTCTTTTCGATTGCAATGCGGAGCAGAAGGTAAGATATTTTCTGCCGTTGTTCCATAGGCAAAGAAGGGCTTATATTGCACTGATGGAACCGGGCAATGCAGCTAGCCCTTTCAGTATGGAAACTAAGGCGGAAAGGATAAACGGTGAATATATTCTCAGCGGTAGGAAACTGTCTTTTTCGAAGGCCGGCGAGGATTATTTTGCTATAGTCTTTGCGGCCACCTCTGATAATAAAGGAGCAAGGGAAGGAGTAACATGCCTTCTGATAGACAAAGATACTCCTGGTTTTAGTGTAGAAGGTGGTGATGAAAGGACAGCATGGCGGTCTCAAGTGAGGGAACCCCTTTCCTTAGTATTTGAAGGTTGTAAAGTACCGACCCAGAACGTATTAGGAGAGCCTGGGAAGGCTTTCAATCTAGGCAAGAAATGGCTTCCCTCAAGACGTTTGGTGAGAGGTGCCAGGTGTGTGGGGGTGGCGCAGAGACTGCTGGAAGAATCAACCACTCGAGCCCAGTCCTGGGAGTCCTTTGGTCAATTGATTTCCGGGCAGTTGGATGTGCAATCGGCGCTAGCAGATATTGCGATGAGTATTCATGCCTGCAGGCTCATGGTTCATGAGGCTGCGTGGAAGGCCGATAAGGGAGTAGTGATAAAGCGCGAAGCAGCCATGGTGAAGCTATTCGCTACTGAAATGATTTACAAGGTTGCGGATAGAGTAGCTCATATATTTAATGGGCCCTCTTATGTAGCAGGTTTACCTATGGAAAGGCTCTGCCGCGATGCGCTGGCAACAAGTGCTACCGAATTTGCCTTGGAGCTCCAGAGGAATATCATTGCCAGGGATGTCCTAAAAGGGTTGAAAGTGTGAGGAGGGCAAATGGCCAAGAGGGTTACACTGCCTTTGAGCGATGAAACCTTAAGTGATCTCAAGGCTGGAGATAATGTCTTGCTCACCGGCGTTATGTATGTGGCTCGGGATGCTGCTCACAAGAGAATGATTGAGGCATTGGATCGAGGGGAACCTCTGCCGTTTGATGTAAAGGGACAGACAATATACTATATGGGTCCCTCGCCTGCCAGACCGGCTCAAGTAATTGGATCTGCTGGTCCTACTACAAGTGGTCGCATGGATGTCTACTCCCCCCGCTTAATGGCTGAGGGCCTCAAGGGAATGATAGGCAAGGGTATGCGTTCGCCAGCGGTAAAAGAGGCTATGAGAAAATACAAGGCAGTGTATTTTGCTGCCATAGGTGGTGCTGGTGCGCTCATATCCAAAACAATCAAGAAATCAGAAATAGTAGCCTATGAGGAACTTGGAGCTGAGGCGGTTCTGCGGATAGAAGTAAGGGATTTCCCTGCAGTTGTGATCAATGATATCCATGGCAGAGACCTCTACGAGGAGGGGAAAGCCAGATACCAGATGGTAGGAGGATGATCTACTCAAGAGGGGTATGGCGAGTGCCGTGCCGATTCTACCCTTTATCTGGGCAGACAAGTAAGTAGGCACTGGAAGGACGGCAAAGATGTCCCTTTTTGGAACGAGTGGTATCAGGGGGGTGGTCAATCAGGATCTGACCGTAGAGTTGTGTCAGGAAGTGGCCCAAGCGCTGGGCACCATACTACCCTTGGGATCCAGGGTTTGCGTGGCTACCGATACCAGGCTCAGCAGGGAGATTCTCAAGGACGCCATCCTTTCAGGTTTACAATCCTGTGGAATAGAGACGACTGATCTGGGTATTCTACCTACTCCGATTTTGGCCCTCCTTACTAGAGAATGGGGTTTTGACACTGGTGTTATGGTTACAGCTTCTCACAATCCCCCCGAGTTCAACGGTATAAAGTTGTTCAATAGAGACTCATTGGGATATAACAAGATTCAAGAGCGGCAAATAGAAGATGTCTTTCTCAAGAAGAGGTTCAGGAGGGAAAGCCAGGGTAGGTTGCACCATGGGCAGGGGATGAGTGGGGCTTACCTTCATTTCATTCAGGGTAGGTTGACTTCAAAGACCTTCAATGGCAAGCCCAAAATCGTAGTGGATCCAGGAAATGGCGCTGCTTCCGGAGTAGCCAGCAAGATTTTTACTGAGATGGGTCTTGATGTTGTTCCTTTGAATGATGTTCCTGATGGCCTCTTCCCGGGCAGAAATCCGGAACCAAAAGAAGATACTTTACATAACACAGTTCAGTTTCTGAGGGAGGTCAAGGCAGATCTTGCTGTTTGTTTTGATGGTGATGCTGATCGGGTTGTCTTTTGTGACCACGAGGGTTTCCTGGGATTCAACGAGCCGATTGCCTTCATCTCCAGGCTGGTTGTTCAGGAAGGTGGAAAGAAGACGATCGCTTCGACTGTGGAGACGGGCAGGTTGCTAGACTTAGCTGTGGAAGACCTGGGGGTAGGGGTAGTGAGGGGTGAGGTTGGTGATGTCAATGTGGCATATCTTGCCCGGGAGAATGATGCTGCCATCGGAGTAGAGCAGGTAGGTGTATATATAATCCCTGAGGCGGGCTACTATCCTGACAGCATTTTTGCTACGCTGATCTTGCTCAGCCGCATGAGTGAGGTGGGCGAGATTAGAGAATTTTTCAAAAGGATGCCAAAGCTTTTCTTTGACAAGAGTAAAGTTTCATGCCCCAACAAGTTGAAGGAAGCTGTTATGAGGAAGGTTGGAGAGGAGGCTAATTTTTTGGGGGCTGATGGTTTGAATACCTTGGATGGTGTGAGGCTGGAGTTTGGAGATTCATGGATGCTCATCAGGGCCAGTGGAACCGAACCAGTTGTTCGGGTACTAGCTGAGTCGTCATCGGCGACGAATACTCGTGATCTGGTTGATAGAGGTGTTAAGGTAGTTCGGCGCCTCATGTCGGAGGTGATGCTATGAAGGCGGTATTACTCTGCGGTGGGGTTGGTAAGAGAATGTTTCCTATCACGGAGGATAAGCTGCTGCTTAACTTCTTGGGCAAGCCGCTGCTTGAACACCAGATGGAGAAGGCAAGAGAGGCTGGTCTGAACGAGCTGATAATAGTGGCAAATCCGCAGAATGTCGAGAGGATAGAGCAAATAGCGAAGGATGTTTCTGGAGTGCAGACTGAGGTTGTTGTACAGGAGAATCCTCTGGGAATTGCCAATGCACTGGAGAGTGCTAGCCGGTTCTTGAGTGACAAGGTAGTAGTGGTAAATCCGAACGATATATTTGACATCTCGGCCTATACCAGTCTTGTTCGTGAGGGCCGTGATGGTAGTGCTGTTTCCTATTTGGTTGGCTATGAGGTGAAGGACTATTTCCCCGGGGGCTACTTGGTGGTTGATAAGGGAAATATGTTAAGGAAGATTGTGGAGAAGCCTCAGAAGGGGGAGGAGCCAAGCAATCTTGTAAACATACTTGTACATTTGCATACTGACATAAAAAGACTCTTAAAATGCGTTGAAAGTGTTCAAACGAGCCGAGACGACGTATATGAATGTGCTCTGGATTGCATGGTCAGAGAGGGGGACAAGATCAAGATAGTCCCCTACCGCGATTATTGGGCGGCTATCAAGTACCCTTGGCATATCTTTACAGTGGTCAGATATTTCCTTGATAGGAGTAAGCCGAGTATTTCCCCATCAGCGCGTATCTCCTCCAAGGCTACTATCGAAGGGAAGGTGATCATCGAAGATAATGTCAGGGTTTTGGAGAACGCTGTGATAAGAGGACCGGCGTATATCGGCGCGGGGTCGATAATTGGCAACAACGCCTTGGTGCGTGACTATAGTCACATTGGTGCCAATTGTGTCGTAGGATACTGTACTGAAGTAAAGAACTCCTATATTGGTGATAGGTGCTGGTTTCATTCAAACTATATTGGCGATTCAGTCATAGCCGATGACTGTTCTTTTGGTGCTGGCACCGTGCTTGCTAATTTTCGCTTCGATGAGAAGAATGTCAAGGTCGGAGTTGGAGATGGAATGATAGACACTGGACTTGACAAGTTTGGTGCTATAATAGGGGCCGGGTCTAAGACAGGTATTAACGCGAGCATTTTGCCGGGGATCAGAATCGGCCCCAATTCATTTGTTGGTCCTCATGTTTGTTTGACGAAGGATCTTGGGCCGAACAAGTTGGCTATAGCGGAGCCGCGTTACAGGGTGATGGATAAGGATATCGACCTTGATGATGAGAAGAAAAGGGAGCTTATGAAGAAACTGGAGAGACTGTAGATGTGTGGAATAATCGGCTGTGTCGGAGATGGCCCTGCCGCTCCCTTCCTAGTCAAAGCGCTGAAGAATCTGGAGTATAGGGGTTATGATTCTGCGGGCATCGCCACGATTGCCAACGGCAAGATTTGTGCTGAAAAAGACGTGGGCAAGCTGGATCAGGTACGAGAAAAACGTCACTTGGATGATCTCCCGGGTAGTACAGGGATTGGACACGTTCGCTGGGCTACCCACGGCGATGTCACAGCCATAAATGCTCACCCTCACTTCGACTGCAAAAGAGAGATTGCAGTGGTTCACAATGGAATCATAGAGAACTATCAAGAGCTTCGCAGTTGGCTTGAGCCGAACCATCTTTTTGTATCTCAGACTGATACCGAAGTAATCCCTCATCTCATTGAGGAGTATATGGATGAGGGAGTTTCTCTTGAGCAGGCTGTCTTGAAGGCAACAAAGAAGCTTAAAGGTTCGTATGCATTAGCTGCAATTTCAATAAAGGAACCGGAGAAGATAGTGGCCAGCCGTAAAGACAGTCCTCTGGTGGTTGGAGTGAGTGCCGGAAGGAACTTCATTGCCAGTGATGTACTTGCGTTCCTGGAGGAGACCAATCGGGTTGCTTTTATGGAAGATGGGGAAACCGTGGTCTTGAGCAAGGATATTACGTTTTTCGATGCGGAGGGGCAGCGGATTCAGAAGGAGTTCAAGGAGATCGACTGGAAGTGCGATGAGGCGACCAAGCAAGACTATGACTTTTTTATGATGAAAGAGATAATGGAAGAGCCCCATGCAATACGCTGTGCTACCATGCAGGATAGGAAGCAGCTTCTTGAGATGGCCATAGGCATTCTGAGATCAAGGCAGGTGGTCATAACTGCTTGTGGTACCTCTAGACATGCGGCCCTTGTCGGGAGGTACCTCTTTTCCAGACTGGGTGGCAAGTTCTGCGATGTGATTATGGCCTCCGAATTTCAGTACTTCTCCGATTCGATTGACAAGAATAGTCTGGTGATAGCTATCTCTCAGAGTGGCGAGACTGCCGATGTCATCCAAGGCGTGAAGAGGGCTAGGGAAAATGGGGCTACTATCTATTCGCTGGTTAATACTGTGGGATCTACTCTGGCGAGGATGAGCGATAGAGTCCTCTATCTAAACTGCGGACCTGAAGTTGGTGTGGCTGCTACCAAGACCTTCATGAGCCAGCTAACCATCTTTTACCTGTTGGCTTTCACGATGGCCAACAGGTTGGAGGAAGGCTTGGGGAAGATAGTGGATATATGTCCTAAGATTGAGAAGTGTTTCAGCAAGAACAGTAAGAAGATACGGGGATTGGCGCAGCAAACAAAGGATAAGGGTGATTACTACTACATAGCCAGAGGGATCAATTTCGCTATAGCTGCCGAGGGGGCGCTCAAGATGAAGGAGATCTCTTATGTTCATGCTGAAGGCATGCCAGCCGGAGAGTTAAAGCATGGCACATTGGCCCTTATCGATAAGGGAACGCCGGTTGTGGTCATCTGCCCCAGGGATTATACGTTCGATGAAACCATTGCTAATGCGCACGAAACAAAAGCACGCGGGGCTTTTGTTATTGGGGTCTCCGAGGAGAACAATCTGATTTTTGATGATTGGCTTGAGATTCCCCATGTGGAAGAAATTTTCCAGCCCTTGGTAACCGTCGTACCGCTTCAGCTTCTGGCTTATTATTCGGCGCTGGCTCATGGTAAGGATCCCGACAAGCCTCGCAATCTCGCTAAATCGGTTACTGTCAAATAGATTGGCTGAACAAACTACGGATATCTGGAAAACCACTGCGAACTGTGGCAAGATGAAGTCTAAGCTAAGCAATAAAGGCGGTGGTTCTATTGGCAACGCCCAAGCGGAAATCAAAGATCATTTGGCAACGGAGAAATTTGTAGATGTTAGATTGGAAAGGGACGGAGGCTTTGTCAAAGCCACGGCATATATAGACATAACTGATTTTGGATTTTGCGCAGACACTATCCTTCTGATTAATTGGTGAGCAGCAGCAGCCCAACGTGGGTGTTTCTGTTGTTTCTACAGGTATCGTTCTCTCTAAAATTGATCTGTATGCTTCGCGAGGGTTGCCTCTTTTTTGAGTCCTGCAGATTTCGTACCTGTCTGTTGTGAGTTACGATACTGTGGCGTTGGTTGAAGGTCAATATGCTCTTTTGCCCTATTTTAGCCTGAGGTGCTACCGGTCTTTGCAGTTTTGTGTTCGAGGGGATGCTGGCTTGACTAACATCTGTTATGTATAATACGGGTGGTGTACAACAGAATGACCGGTAACGATGCTGATATCACCGCTGATCCCTCGAAGATGAGTAGTGGGTCGCTTTTGCTGAAGTCTTCTAGTCATCGAGGATTGAGTACAACTGGCAGGAAGGCCATGAAGAAACATGCGTTGGCCAAGGAGGATCTGCGACTGAATGCGCTGATGCCATTGCTTGAGGTAAGCAGTGCCTTGGTATCTGAGGTAAAGCTAGAGAAACTCTTCAACCTTATTGTTGAAGTTGTGAGCCGCGAGACCAGGGCCAACAGAGTGTCTTTGATGCTTCTAGATAAAGCTGCGCAGAGGTTAACCATAGGGGCGGCGGTCGGCCTGCCTGAAAAAATAGCCAAATCTGCTGCTGAGAGAGTCGGTCATGGAATTGCTGGCTCAGTTGTCAAGACGGGGAAACCGGTATTGTTGGATGGTGTAGCGAAGTACAAGGGGAGGATGGGCCGGAGTGAGATTTCCTCGGCGCTGTGCGTTCCCTTGATAGTGAGAGGCAGGGTTATTGGGGTCATCAACAGCAGTAAAATGAGCGGTCAGGACCCCTTTACACAAAGTGACCTGGAACTGCTATCCATCTTGGCGAGTCAGGCCGCTATAGCTATCGAAAATGCTATGCTTTTTCAAAATGTTGAGGCACAACAGGCCAGGCTTGAGCAACTGCTTAAGCAGTTGCTCAAGGCTCAGGAGGAGGAGCGAGAAAGAATATCTGCCGAAATACACGATAGCGTGGCTCAGTGGATGGTTACGGCCTCTTATCATGCTCAGTCATCTAGTGCACTTCTTTTAGAGTCAAGGCTAGATGAAGCTCGTGATGAAATAGAGTATGCCACAAGGATTATAGGGCAAAGCGTTAAGGAGATTCGGCGGATAATCACTGATCTGTATCCTCCTGCCTTGACAGAGCTGGGATTGGTGGAAGCCCTGCGCCAAAATGTCGATTATTTTCGCAAGGAGACTGGTATTGTCTGCTGCTTTCAGGGCGGGTTGACTGAAGAGTTGTCTCCTGTTCAGAAGATTGCCATATATCGAATAGTGCAAGAGGCTCTTAACAATGTTCGAAAGCATGCCCATGCTACTGAAGTTGAGGTACGATTGCGATCATGCGCAGATGAGGTGTCTGCTGAGATTCAGGACAATGGGAGAGGGTTTGATCCTGACTCGGCAGTCGGTGGGGGTGGGGTGTCATCAGGGAAAATGGGATTGCTGACTATGAAGGGAAGGGCGGAAATGCTGGGTGGCGACTTGAGGATAGAGACAGGCCGGGGATCTGGAACTAAGGTTGTTCTGACAATACCTCTCCCTTCGCACAAGTTCTCTACGGCTTGAGAAACCTCTTGTATGAAAGGAGGCGTGCCTTGAAGCCAATAAGGGTGCTCTTGGTGGATGATCATCAGGTGGTGCGTGAAGGACTGAGGCGGATGTTGGAGATGGATAAGGATATGGAGGTGGTGGGCGAGGCAGCGTCAGGTGAAGATGCACTTGTTCAGGACCAGCGGCTATCTCCAGACGTGATACTGATGGATGTGAAAATGCCAGGCATGGGTGGCATTGAGGCCATCCAGCAACTCAAGGCAAGGCAGTCTCCAGCACGTGTCATTATTCTGACTGTCTATGAGGACAAGTATCTGGCTCAGGCGGCTGAGGCTGGTGCTGTGGGCTACCTTCTCAAAGATGTTAGCCGTGAGGATCTGACCCAGGCTATTCGGACTGCTTACCAGGGACAGTCGCCCCTTGCTCCTTCCGTGACGCGGACCCTCTTTGCGCAGTACGGTGCTCTGTCAAAGTCGAGTCACGAAGGCGTTCTAAGTCGACGGCAGATTGAGATATTGCGAATGATTGCTTCTGGTGCTACTAATAAGGAAATTGCCTCAAGGCTTTTTATCAGTGCAGCTACTGTGAAGAGAGAGACCAACGCCATCTTCGCAGCATTGAATGTAAGTGACCGGGCTCAGGCGGTGTCTGAGGGCTACAAGCTGGGCTTGCTCTAGTTGTGTCTGTATCCTCCTGGGAAAGAGATAAGTTAGAAGGAAATAGATTTGTCGAGGGTCTATTCCCTTCTTGCTTTGCTCTACTGCTCCCGACACGATAGAAATATCCCCAAAGACTTCATCTGTCACATCTATGTTACTGGGACTCCCCCTTTGTTCTTGCAGTGGGATTGGTTGTAGCCGATCTTATCTTGATCCCTGAAGCCGGTAGCCTCTTGAGATTACCAATGTCTGCCGTTCATAAGAGCAATTCGAGCTATTTAGGTCACTAATATTATCCATTTGGGACTTCTAACTGTGAGGTTATGATGGAAGAATTTAGCTTAGAGATTCAGAATCCATAAGCTTTGTGAGGAGTGACCTATGACTATTGAGTCACCTCAGATGGATACTAAGATGGGTGACAGAGCTGAGACTATCCGTGTCATGTTAGTTGATGACCGTGAAGCCATGCGGGAGGGATTGCGCCTGATGTTAAGCGGCGATGAGAGCATAAGGGTGGTTGGCACAGTTCGGAATGGGCAGGAAGCCATTGCCCGAGCCAAGAGAATCTCTCCTGACATTATTCTTATGGATATTGCAGTGCCAGGAGTAGATGGTATCGAGGCTGTCCGCAGCATCAAGGAAGTTCAACCGCAGGTCAGTGTTATTGTGATCAGTGATAACCGCAAGTATCTGGCTCCGGCTATTCAGGCAGGTGCTGTGGGTTTTCTGGCCAGGAATATTGGTCGTAGCGAATTAGTAGCAGCTATCCGACTCATATACCTGTGGCGACTTGTGTTGTTTGATGAAAACGGGGCTCATTTTGCTTTGGTCAGATTATAGACTGCCGTGTGTGTCATAACTGCCGAAGGAGGTAGTTGCTAAGAATAGCAGGAGCCCTAAGTAGATACCGTTGGCTTTTGACTCTCTACCTGCACAATGCAGTGGGAAGGAAATCTTGATGAGTCTCTATTGGGTGGCCATCTACATAATTGTAATTACGTTAGGTGCTGCCATTATTGTGGGGGCTGTCCTGCGGGTGTCATTAAGGAGCAAAATAAGATACCACGAGTCTGTGTCTCCTCCTGAAGATCAGATCAGGATGGTTCGGGAAACTAGGATGAGGACAAGTGGGGTTAGGACAAGGACAAAGTCTCGCCGTGTAGTCTCATTGGGTGCTGGTGACGTGGCTCAGACCAATACTGCGCTAGGGTGCAGGCACAACGGCAAGACTGGGCGTGTGGCCTCTTCGGGATCTCAAATAGTCCCGCCCAATGCAATGCCAAAGCATTACTCAAAGGCGAAGCAAACCATATCTGTTTCTCCGGATCCTGGTCTAGGGACATCATCGCTGACTTCAGTGCAGTCAGAAGAGTTGACTACTGAGGCCACTCCCATGAAATCTCAGATGGGTGCTGCCGACGGCGTTGTGCCAAAGGAGACTGAATCAAATGAGGCACGTAGCGTGTTTACGCCTGTGGAAGAAGATGACACTGACCTCGTCCAGTTGGCTGGGAGCTTAGAAGATGCAGATGTTGGCGGCCTGCTGGATTTCACCGAAAAGATTTAGAGGAAGCTGAAAGGGTTAGTAGCGTATATATGGTCTTCCTTCCGCTCCTCATCCTGGCAGTGGTTCCGCGTCTGAATGAAAATTACTAAGGCGTTCTCGGTATCGTCAACTTCCTGTGTATTGGAAGACCCTTACTTCTGGAACTGGACTTGTCATGGTTGTCACTGTAGATTCAGAATCGTGAACCAGCTTGAAGTGTTTGAGCTCTTCCAGAGGTATTGGACTGGCAAATGGGTTAGAGCTGACTATCTGATAATGGTCTGATGGATATTTTGCCGTCATTTCCGTGATGTAAGCCGATGCCTCTTCGTACGTATCAAATTCTTGACTGCCAGTTATCTCTTTGTAGGGTGTGTTCTGCTGGCTTCTTTCTATTTCCCATGATATCACTATGCATGTCTTAGGAGTCACTGCCTCGCCGCCAAAATTGTAGAGCCTGACGCACAGCGAGCGGTAGTATTCTGGGAAGTACAGCCTGACCCAGGCGTCTTGTTGTGGTGAGTAGAAGACATCGTAGAAGTCCTCCACATTGCCGCCGGAAAGGGTGACCGCTGCGTAGAACTTGCCTGTGACGATATCGTAGTCTGCAATGAAGTATCTTGAACCTAGGCTGTCCATCACTGTGCAGGCCGATGCTTCATCCTGGGCAACAAAGAGACTGGCGATCTGGGGTGTTGCATTGCCGCCTGGGTTTTGGCTTGGCATCCGGTGAGCAATCCGGGTTATCCAATAGCCATAGTCCCACCAGGCGGTTACCCCGTAGGCAGTCTCGGGGTACTCGAAGGGGGTCGTATAGCGTTCGTAATAGAACTCAGGATCGCCAAAAGGCTCCGGGGTGTTATCTCTTAGCCAGACAAGCGACTCATACCAGGCATCGCTGGGCGCACCGGGAGGATCTTGACTGGCCGTAGCCCTTGCCTTACCTATATTGGGGAAGAAAACCAGAAAGAAGAGTACTATTGTTGTGACCGTGACATATACCCATCTGGCTGGGATACGCACGTCACTCAATCGAGATTTTCTTTGGCTTGGCCTTTACCTTCTTTCTCTTTGGGGGAGGTAATTTGGTCGCAGATTCACGAGCTCTTCCTTGCAAAGCGGCAAAGCGGAGTACCTGCCATGAGAGGTAACCGGTGAGTATGGCGACATTAACAGCGAGGTAATAATTGAAACGCCGCTGTGCTAGAGTGGCTGCCAGAATTACCACAGTCCAGACGACAAGCAGTGTCTTATCAGCTTCACTCTGCTTAATGATTAAATAAATGAGTATGCCTAATGCGATGATGCTGAGGAAGAAGCTGGTAGTGAAATTCCCCCAGGCCACAATGAGGGATACTCCACCACCAGAGCCATAGGGAAAAAGTAAAGGCTCCATCTCCTGGACGGTTGTCCCAGTGTGCCACGAAAAGATTCCTAGCTGGTCCATCATTGACTTTAGTAGAGAGGAGTCAGTGGCATAAAGAATTCCGAGGGCAGCCAGTCCAACTCCCAGCAGGGCTAATGGGTAGTAGAATGGACTAAGCTTTCTGCGTGACATCAATCTGGAGGCTGTAGCCATGGCTAGTGGGACAATTAGAGCAATGACTAGTGAAGCAAGGTATATCTTGTCTCGATTAATGGGCGCAGAGATCACCAACGCAGTTAGCAGAGTGATAGCACCAACTAGGCATAGATAGTCAACCGGTTTCTGTCTTAGATGGTCAATGGTGAACTGGATCAGGAAGTAGGCAGTGATGATGAACACAAAGAGCAAGGAACCCTGCCAGCTGATGAGGTAGATGCCAAGAAAGACGCCGGCAAGAAGACTGTAGATCATGGGTCTGGTGATGGATGTCTTGTTCGGGTGTCTGAAATGTGCCAGGGTTAATTGCTCCCGTTTGGAATTCCTGATAGCCAGTAGGAGGAACAGCATGGCAGTAGTGGTGAAGAAACTCTCCGCAACGTGGTGGTCGGTGAAACCCAGGATTGAGCGCCATAAGAATTCGCCGGGGATAATGGCTATCAGCCCGGCTGAGATGATACCGGCCCAGCGGTTAAATAGAGTTTTGCCGATAAAGTAAACCGGTATGACAGTCAGTGCACCCATGATAGCAGGGAAATAGGCGGCGACCACATTTACGGTATGCTCAGTTGGTGACCCCAGGCCGATGAGCCAGATGATGCCGGCAAGAAGATAGTCAAAGAAAGGGAAATTGTAGCTTGTCCCGCTACCGCCAGGGAAGAGCATGTATGGGTCGAAGGAATTGAGGTGGGGGAAGTTGTGGACCAGGTTATCAACAATGCGCATGTGCCACCAGGCGTCGACGCCAGTGAACTTTACCTCCTCGCTTCCAAAGACCAGATGATAAGGAAAAGCGATGCGGAAATACAGGGCGATGCCGAGGAACGAGGCCAGCAGTGCTCCGGTGATGATCTTCTGGCGTAACCTGTTATCCTTTATCACTTAGTAAACCTGCTGGCTGTTATTCTGTTTTTGTGCTTGTTGCGTTGTTCCCAGATTTCGACGCCGCGTTTGTCTCAGAGATGGTCTTATTTACCTATCTTGGAATGCCTTTTGGAATCGCCGATAAATATATCAGAACAGTGGCGAACAAGCAATACGTACACAGCCTCTGGAAGAAAACTGAAAGAATTGTTCCTTCCAATTGAGACAGGCTCTTTGACGGCAGGCGATTTTGGGAGCTAAAATGAGGATGATCTTGCGGGAGTAACTCAGGTTGGTAGAGTACCTGCCTTCCAAGCAGGCCGTCGGGGGTTCGAATCCCCTCTCCCGCTTTTGTGGTTGCCTCTCTTGCTGAACCCGCTGAGTATTTTGTATTATCCGTTCGCCTTTCTGTCGAGTTTCATGTTCATGTGATATCCAGACTGGCAAGTGCTAACAGCCTGTCACCCTGTTATCTGGTATAAGGGTTATCACTTTTTGGTAGTGGGGGATTCGGTCAAGTTAACGCTGAAGGGGAGGGATGGGTGTGAAGTCCGTTGTCTTTTGTGCTTCTTGACGTTGTCTGGGTGCGACCATACAATGTAGGCGTTGCATGAAGGCTTCCTGAGAGCTTAATGGCGGTTTTGCCTCGAAGGTATTTAAGGCGATTGGTAAAAGGGAGAGAAATGCAAGAAGTGCTCATGGAAGCAAAGGGAATCTACTGCGACTTGGAGCTTTTGAAGGACATAGTCAGGATAAAGCGTAGAGGAGTGATGGGCTTCCTGCACTTGGGTAGCAGAACTGAGAAGGACATTCTGATTTCCAAAATTTTGGCGATACGATTCAAGGCAGCAGGCATAGTAACGAATGGCTATATTCAGTTCATCTTTGAGGAGAGGCAAGAGACGAGGGATTCGAAATCAGATGTTGCAGAAGATGAGAATGCAGTCGTTTTCAGGGCTAATCATCAGAAGGCGTTCGAGGCGATAAGAGAGGCTATTGTACAGAGGATGACTAACTTCAAGACCGAAACAAAAGCAACCTCGGGGTTAGATGAACTGGAGAGGCTTGCCTCTCTACGGGACAAAGGAGTTATCACCGAGGATGAGTTTGCACAGAAGAAGCGGCAGCTCCTGGGTCTGTGAAGGAGCCCTTTGAAATCATGAGGCTGAACTACTATAATTGGCTTGCTCAGGAGGAGAGGTTCAAGGGGGCTCGTAGCTCAGTGGCAGAGCGGCCGGCTCATAACCGGTTGGTCGTTGGTTCGAATCCAGCCGAGCCCACACCGGTAGTGGGCTTTCGTATATTTGTGGCAAACTTGGGGAGGCAGTATGCAGCTACATGAAAGGCTAATGGATCTACTTGGTCACGAGGTTTTGATAATTGCCGAGGCTGATGGTGCAGGTAGAGGCATCCCCGGCGGAATAATCAAAGAAGTTGGCCCCGATTTTGTGATAATCGGTGCCAAGGGTGACCGTGCTGAATCAAGCTCTGACTGGTGGATAAGGATGGCGATGATTGTGGCTGTTGTGCACTCCTCAAGCTGTGCCAGATGTGCCGCAGATGCGGCCGGTTAGTGATTCCGAGCTATTCTCCTAGAGACCGGTGATCCGAGGTTATCTCCCTCTGCGCCAATGTGAGTCTGGTTATCTACTACAGCTGATAAAGTCAACCTCACAAGACCAGATTGGGATTC
Source organism: uncultured Chloroflexia bacterium (assembly GCA_963720375.1). Taxonomy (GTDB): domain Bacteria; phylum Chloroflexota; class Dehalococcoidia; order UBA2247; family RBG-13-53-26; genus JAPLHP01. Next base: position 79,993 of record CAVRFM010000024.1, read on the forward strand.
TCCCCAGCTTTCTGTCACAGGCGTTCTGCTGCTCTCAGTTTAGCGCTGCGGCTACGCGGGTTATCTTTCCTTTCCGCCATTGATGGGGTGATCACCTTTCGATTGATAAGCTTCAGCGTGGGATTATGCCCGCAATTACAGACCGGTACATCCGGAGGGCAGAGACAACCCTTTGACTCTCTTTGCATGAATTGTTTCACCAGACGATCCTCCAGGGAATGATAACTGATGACGACCAGCCTTCCTCCTGGATGAAGAAGATCGATCGTTTGTTCAAGGGCTTCCTCAATGTTGGTCAGTTCCTGGTTAACAGCGATACGCAGTGCTTGAAAGGTCCTTGTTGACGGGTGAATCCTGCCGCGGCTCCCTCCTGAAGCTTGCCCTACTATGTTGGCCAACTGCAGCGTTGTATTGATGGGGCGGTGGCTGACAATCTTTCTGGCTATGAGACGGCTTTGGGGCTCTTCGCCATACTTTCTGAGAAGAGCAGCAAGGTCGCCCTCCGGGAAGTTGTTGATGATATTGGCTGCAGTGATTGGCTGCCCTGGATCGAAGCGCATGTCTAAAGGGGCATCGAACCTGAAGCTGAATCCCCGCTCTTCATCCTCCAACTGGAGCGAGGAGAGCCCCAGGTCAAACAGGATGCCCTCCACCGGATAGAAACTGTGTTCCCGACAGATGTCCCGGAGAGATCTGAAGTTCCCGTTGACGAGGATGGCAGCTCCGCCGTAATGTTCGAGCCTTTTCTTTGCTACCTCTATGGCCCTGGGATCTGCGTCTATGCCCAGAAGCGAGCCTCCCGGCAGGCTTTTCTCCAGGATGGCAGCGGCGTGCCCTGCTGTGCCCAGAGTGCAGTCGATGTAACGGCCACCCGGCCGGATGTTCAGGAGATCGATCACCGTTTGAAGAAGTACAGGTACATGGATCACCGCTGGTTGCGGATTTTTCAGTGGTATTCCTCTATGCCCTTTATGCCCTTGCCGTTTTGCCAAGTTTAGCTTTCCTTCTCAGTAAGTCCTGGGTCACTTATTCCATGTCCCGGTTGCTCTTTATCCCACAAGTTTCCCTCCCCGTCAATGCTTGTGCTCTAACCATAGTCTGTGGATTCTGCTACGCTCCTCGCAATGACACAAAACAGGTCGTTCACTAACCGCTGCTATTTCAGGTCTGATCCATCTGTTGAAGATAGCAGACATCCGTTTTCAGTGCCACTGAGATGGAATTTGGCCAACTCGTCACGTTGCTAGAACCATAGTGGAGCAACTATAATCAAGCGATGCAGGTACAGCAGAGACACTCGTGGCAGGTGACCCCAGCCGAAGCCCAGGCGATCCAGCGTCACTTAGCCTCCCTGGTGTCCAGGGAGAATGAGGTTGGTTCGCCCAGATTGGTGGCCGGGGTGGATATCTCCCTGCCTCGTGTCGGCGGGATGGCCACCGGGGCTGTAGTGGTTCTGGACTACCCCCGGTTGACTGTGGTGGAAACAAAAGTGGTGGAGCAGAGTGTAGAGTTCCCTTACGTGCCCGGACTGCTGTCGTTTCGCGAAGCTCCCCTGATCCTGGCGGCGTGTGAAAAGTTGATCTCGACTCCAGACCTGATTCTGGTTGATGGCCAGGGGCTGGCCCATCCAAGGCGGATAGGACTGGCTTCACATATTGGACTTCTCCTGGATGTGCCTACTATCGGTTGTGCTAAGTCCCTCCTTTGCGGCAAACATGAAGCGGTAGGTGCGGAGGTGGGCAGCCTGGCGGAGATAGTAGATAAAGGTGAAGTTGTTGGAGCAGCGCTGCGCACCAAAGTGGGGTCAAAGCCACTCTACATCTCCATTGGGCATAAGGTGGATTTGCCCTCGGCGATATCATGGGTGATGAAATGCTGTCGAGGCTACAAGCTTCCCGAGCCAGCGCGCTTGGCTCATATGGCTGCCTCCGGACATCTGCCCGGCGCCAATGGTGAAGCACACAGCAGGGCAGCCGCGTCTTCTAGAGATGATTTTTCAGTACGTATTGGAAATTAGGAGGAAGGATTAGAGATGCAAACTGAGAAGGAGAGGCTGGAAGACTTACATGGCCGAATTTCTGCTATGATGGTGCGTCTTTGACGTAGCAGAGAAAGAGAAGGAGATCGCTGAGCTAGAGAAGAACTCCGGCGCCCCTGATTTCTGGCAGAATCCGGCTCAAGCGAATCAGATCATGCGTCGGCTCAGCGCACTGAAGGAAGAAACCCAAAACTGGCGTGGGCTGGAAGGCAAAGTCAACGAACTCAAGGAGTTGGTTGACCTCGCTCTTCAAGAAGGGGACATGTCTCTGGAGCAGGAAGTCCGCTCCGAAATCGATCGGGTATCCTCCGATCTGGAGAGGCGCGATTTTCAACTGCTTCTCAGCGGTGAATATGACAAGCGTGATGCTATTGTAGCCATCCATGCAGGTGCTGGAGGCACCGAATCTCAGGACTGGGCGGAGATGCTATTGAGAATGTATCTGAGGTGGGCGGAGAAGCGGGGCTATCGGGCTGAGGTACTTGATACCTCACCTGGAGAGGAAGCAGGGATAAAGAGTGCTATGCTGGAGATCAGGGGGAATCTTGCCTATGGTTATCTCAGGTCGGAGCATGGTGTGCACCGCCTGGTTCGCCTTTCTCCCTTTGATTCGGATCATGCCCGGCATACCTCATTTGCCTTAGTGGAGGTATTGCCTGAAGTAGAGCAAGCCATGGAGGTAAAGATAAATCCTGATGATCTAAAAATAGACACCTTCAGGTCAAGCGGCCCAGGTGGGCAGAACGTGCAGAAGACGAGTTCGGCGGTCAGAATAACGCATATCCCGACCGGGCTGATAGCTACTTGCCAAAGCCAGCGTTCTCAGCACCAGAATAAGGAGGTAGCCCTCAAGGTGCTGCAGGCTCGACTTCTGGAGGTGGAGTGGAACAAAAGGGCTGAGGAGAGAACAAGGCTCAAGGGCGAGCATGTTGCGGCTGCCTGGGGGAACCAGATACGCAGCTATGTTCTTCATCCCTATAAGATGGTAAAGGACCATCGGACCGGCCTTGAAATCAGCAATGCGGCAGCAGTCCTGGAGGGTGACCTGGATGAGTTCATGGAGGTTTACCTGAGGTCACAGATAGGCAAGGGATCATGAAGAAGTCATTCACCATTCATGATCTGCCACCCATGGAGCGTCCCAGGGAGAGGCTTCTTCAGTTGGGACCTGAAGCCCTCTCTGTGCAGGAACTGCTGGCGCTGATCCTGGGCCGGGGGGTAAGGGGTGAGTCGGTGATGCTCACTGCGCAGCGATTACTGAGCAGATTTGGCAGTCTGCAGGGCATAGCTGATAGCTCGGTAGAGGAGCTATCAGAGATCAAAGGCATAGGCCTGGCCAAGGCGGGACAGCTTAAAGCGGCCTTCGAATTGGGCAGGAGGCTGGAGGGTTATCCTGAGGAAGCTAAGAATGCTATAAAGAACCCTGAGAATGTGCTTAAAGAGGTTGGGAGCAAGCTCAAGGGTAAAAAGAGGGAGCATTTCCTGACGCTTCTCTTGAATACCAGAAACAAGGTAATAGGAATAGCACCGGTCTCCATAGGCAGCCTTGACTCCAGTATTGTCCACCCACGGGAAGTGTTCAAGGAGGCTATCTCAGCCAGCGCTGCCTCGGTGATCTTTGTGCATAATCACCCTTCCGGAGACCCCCAGCCCTCGGAAGATGATATAAAACTCACCAGACGGCTGGTTGAAGCCGGTAACATTGTGGGCATCGAGGTTCTGGACCATGTTATTGTAGCTGACAGGGCATATGTCAGCCTGAAGAGCATGAAACTGATTTAGCTCTGGATAGAAGTGTTGTTGAAGGGTCAGGGAGTATTCTGATGAAAGAGCAGGCGGGTATGGAGTTCACCAAATTGCAGGCTACGGGGAACGATTTCATATTGATAGATGCCACTGGGTTGCAGCGAGATTGGCCAAAGCTCGCCAGGGCTATGTGCCATCGTCGCTTTGGAATAGGCAGTGACGGTTTGATATTGCTGTTGAAGTCAAGCAGCGCGGATTTCCGTATGCGGATGTTCAATCCCGATGGCTCAGAGGCCGAGGTCTGTGGCAATGGCCTGAGGTGTTTTGCCAGATACGTGATCAGTAGCGGACTGGCTGGTGCGGATAGGGAAGTGACCATTGAGACGACGGCCGGTGTTAAGAGAATCAAACCACTTGGTGGCGGCAGCCG
>CAVRFM010000025.1:0-77452 GCA_963720375.1 uncultured Chloroflexia bacterium
TGTGTTTAAGAAGAGGAACTAATATGTTCGTTCACGGATTTCTTAAAAAACAAAAAGCCCCCTGGAAGGGGACTGGGGGAATGAGGAATTGCCTGCCTCGGTTCACGGTTCAGCCCTGGGCCATGCCCAAACAGCTGCCCAGTTCTGGATGGCTTCCTGCGGCTGCGGAACTCCCTGGGATAGCCGTAGACAGCTTGCAGGGGATCGCTCCAGGCGCTGGGTGATGCTTCCCGGCCCTTGGCGGTGAGCAGAATAAGAACCTTCTTGGCTGGGGCATCTGGACCAATGTCGTTCCCTGGGCCGTATGCTCCACCCCTGGCGCCGGGCATGCCACCGGGGAATGAGGGTTCTTCCTCTCCTGTGGCTTCCACCCAGCCTAATTGCTTCAGTAGGTGGAAATAGCGATAGAAGCTATGACTGCGCATTGTGGTCAGTGGTTGGGGAATACACCTCAAGGCCTCTTCCATAGATAGCTCAATACCCTTTCAAGGGCCGGGGCCACCATGTCCTCGGCATAGGCATGATGGAGAGCGTCCTTGTAGGCCCGGCGAACATCCTCAGTGCAAGCGCCTCTGTTGGGATCGATGGCCATTGAGCCATAGAGGCCTTTGCCAGCCAAGTAGGCACGGATGAACTGGCCACAGCCAAAGGGCCTGGGTAGGCCGCCGCACCGAGGTCTCAGCGGTTCCACCACTACTCTCGCTCTTCCTATCAGGCCACAATCTCTGGTGCCACTCTCAGAGCCTGCCCGGCCACTTTCCTGTAGCGCATGGTGGTGGCGATGCTGGCATGGCCCAGCCATTCCTGGAGCATGCGGATGCCATCAGTGGAGTCATCATGCTGCACGGCCATGACAGCAAAAGCATCCCTGAGCCGATAGAGGGCTAACACCATGTACTTTGCCGGTCTCAGAGTTGAGAAGACGAGGAAGACCTGCCTTATTGGCGCACTCCCTTAGAATATTGCCACCCCCAGGTGACGGTTGATGCCGAAGAGAAGCTGTGCGCCATCACAGGGATACCGGCCCTCCGCGGCTGATGTAGTCTCGAAGCATCTCCACGGTGTCGCTGTCCAGGTATCGAGTCCTCAGACGGCGATGTCGCCTTCCCTGGGTTACTGCCGCCTGAGACTTTTCGCACCGCACCTCGGGGCAGAAGACATGGTTCCGGCCTAGACTTGGCGGTCCCCAGCCCGGGGCAGGTAAGTCTCAGACGGGTCTTGAGGTGCTCCATCGTACAGCATGCCTTTCTCGAGGTCGATGTCTTTCACAGTTAGCGACAAGGCCTCCGAGACTCGACAGCCAAGGCGAGATAAGAGTCTGATCAAGTTAAGATTATACTCGCATCTTCAGTAGCTGCCTTCTCTAATCTTTGGATCTCTCTGAGGTTTCCAGGTATGCCTTGTTAGTCAGCATCGTCCAGAGAACTATCCGCGCCAAGTCCTGTGAGTTCGCGTTTGTGGGAGGCATCTGGGATGCCCCCAGCCATTTTGAGGACGTCTGCCTACCCCCAGCCACCTCCTTGGCTCTTGGGGTCACGATTGAAAGCGGTTTCCCACACACACTGCATGGGAAAACAACCGAATAGACTCTCTTGGCTTGCTCATAACCGAGTGCCTAGCCTCGTCTATTGGCACCGCCTTCGCTTTTCAAGTTCGCCAGCAGGACCTTCAGGGCGTCTGCCAAACTCATGTTATGCGCCTGCCAGCGCCACAAGGAGTTTCTCACGTGTCTCTGCTGGCAATCTGGCACTCGCAGTCTGGGATTGCGCCGCTCATACTTCTGGCGTGATGGCGGCTGTCTCTCTTTAGCACGCCCCTTTTTCATGGCTCTCGTTTCCCTCGCCCAGCATTTTCTCCAGAGCTACTCTCGGCGCCACAGAGACCTCCGCCGGCCGCGTCTTTCACTGGCAACTGGCCCAACTTCGCCATGTCGTAGGCGGTATCGCGTGAAATGCCGAGCATTTTAGCGGCGGCAGGATGATGATACAGAGCGTTGGGCTACGTTCCAATCGACTTTCTGCATTTTTACGACCCCCGAGTTCTTTCCCTTCCGCCCCTTGACAAACACGAATTTCTATGGTAATATTATTCGCAAGGCGATGAAACAATATCTACGTACCTTATATTCATCAAATGGTTACACACATTGTCATTGGAACAAATGCGAAATAGGAGCGAAAATGTCATACGATTTCGGAGTGAAGCTATTGCACTTAACCGCCGTCACAGAAGGCAAGGGATGGGGAGAGATTAGACGCGCTATCAAGAAAGGTTCACATTGCACCTCCCAAAGTCAGGTCGCTGAGAAGTGGGAAAAGGAGACTGATCGGGGAGTCTCAACCGTGCCCTCAAAGAGAGAACTCGAAGGAAGCAGAGGCTGCCAAAGCACAGGCGCTGACAAGTGTGGCTGAAGACCTTCTTCCTGGTCTGCTGTGGAAAGCCCGTGACGCAGGCGATGATGTAGAGTATGAAGGCTGGAGGTGGTTCCTCTCTATTGTGGAAAACACCTCTAGGCAGTGAGAAGTTCAAACGATTCCTTGAGTAAATATGCCAAGGATCGAGAGGGGAAACCCGACCTGCCCCCGGCACCAGTTGCACAGAATTTGAGATTGGGAGCCAGGCATGAAAGGATATATTCGCCCACGGTCCAAGGGTAAGTGGGAAATTACTATCGATATTGGTAGAGACCCGTCGACAAAATAAGCGCTTGCGGCACTTCGGAAACCGTTGTTGGTGGCAGAGGAGGAAGCACAACAGCGGCTGGCGGAATTACTGCTGAATATTAAGAAGGGCACTTACGTCAAGCAACCAAAGGAGCTAACCGTGGCGGCCTGGTTGGGGCAGTGGCTCGATGGCTCTGTGGCCAGCAGTCTGTCACCGAAGACCAGGGAGAGTTACGAACTAGCGTTGAGATGCTACGTTATCCCTAACCTGGGAGGGATACGTCTTACCGAGCTACGGCCTCATCATGTTCAGAATTACATTGCCAAAGCGCTGTCGGAAGGCCGCAGACATAGGACTGGAGGCCTCAGTAGTCGCACCGTGCACTACCACTATAGTATTTTGAGCGGAACCCTTGATGATGCAATAAGAATGGGGGTGATTGCCGTAAATGCCTGTAAAGGTGTAAGGGCACCGCGACCAGTGCGCAGAGATATCCCTTCTATTGGTCTAGAGGATGTCAGCAAGCTAGTAGATGCCATGCGTGGCACTAGCTATTATCTATTCTACTACACGCTTTTGCTTACCGGTCTGCGTAGGAGTGAACTTCTGGCACTGAAGTGGAAGGACATGGACCTTGAGTTGGCTTGTATCTATGTCGCTCATAGTCTCCACAGACTCAACGATGGCTCAATTATTATTAAGGAACCAAAGACCTCCCGGAATCGCCGCCCTGTTGACTTGCCGCCGTCCCTTGCCATACTGTTGCGCCGCCATAAAGTCGAACGGCAGGCGGAGCACATAATGATGGGCCGGCCCTTAGCCGACGATGATTTCGTGTTCAGCCATGCAGATGGTACACCTCTGAATCCGAATACCGTGAGCCACACTTTCAGCAAAATTGTGGTACGAGCAGGATTGCCCTACATGCGGCTCCATGACTTGCGCCACATTCACGCTACCATGATGTTGAAGGCGGGAATTCATCCACGAATAGTGCAAGAAAGACTGGGGCACAGTAGCATTGCGACAACACTGGACATCTATTCTCACACCGTACCGGGGCTGCAAAGAGCAGCAGCGGATCGTTTCGACACCCTGTTGCCAGCACAAGAAAATGTCGGCAAAATGTCGGCAAAGTTGGCAAAAAATGAGGGCTGACGAGCGTGTCTTAGGCCGAATCACGATATCAAGATCGGCGTCGAGGGCTTCAGCCACTCTCTTGACAGTTGAGAGTGAAGGTAGAGAACCGGCGCTCTCCAATCGAGCTATGGCTGACTGTCTGGTATGCACCTTTCTGGCGAGCTCTTCTTGAGTCAATCCTTTGGATAGGCGCAACCGGATCAAGGCACCGGCAAGCTTATACTCCGGCTCCAAGGCCTCGTATTCCTTCCTGAACTCAGGATCCTTCATAAGTTGTTTCTTGTGTTCTTTCCAGTTCATGATCGTCTCATTATAACAATATTGTGATATTGTGTCAACGTATCCGAGATGAGCTTGGGCTGACATAGTGGTGAGAGACAGGCCTACCAGACCTGCCGCTGAAGAAAAGGAGGAGCCGAGCGTTAGCAAAATGTTAGCAAAGTTAGCAAAAAATGAGCATTTCGATGGTGAGCCGCGGGGGATTCGGACCCCCGACGCCCTGATTAAAAGTCAGGTGCTCTACCCCTGAGCTAGCGGCCCACAGCTATTTATTGTACCGTATTCCTCAGAGAATTGTCTCCCCCCAGTGCTGGGGGCATATAAAGGTGGGGGACAGCCTCGCTCACGAAGTTTGACAGTGGCAGCGAGTAGCACGTAAAATTCTCGTTTAGTCCGAGTGAAACCCGCATCATCTCCGGATGACAGTCAAGCAGGGATACTGAAGGAGGATAGCTCATGGAGTATACCGACATCATCGTCGAAAAGAAGAACGGGGCAGTCTGGCTCACCTTGAACCGGCCGAAGGCGCTGAATGCCCTGGCACCCGATACCCACAGGCAACTGCAGCAGGCCTTACTCGAAATCGACAAGGACCCCGAGGCACGCGTGGTAGTCATCACCGGTGCCGGCAGGGCTTTCTGTGCCGGCGGAGACCTGAAGTGGATAAGCGCTCATAAGGACGATCCCATAACCATAGCGGGCTACGGCCAGCAGTTTCACGATACGTTCTATATCATCGAGCATATGACCAAGGTAGTGATCGCCATGGTGAACGGCCTGTGCTACGCCGGCGGCATCGAACTGATGGAGGCCTGCGACCTGGCTTACGCTGCCGAAGATATCTCGCTGGGAGACCAGCACGCTACCTACGGTCTCATACCCAGCGGCGGCGGATCACAGAGGCTGCCCCGCCTCATCCCTTTGAAGAAGGCCAAGGAGCTTCTATTTACCGGTGACTGGCTCACAGCCAAGGAAGCAGAGAATCTGGGGCTGATAAATAAGGCAGTGCCGGCTGATAAGCTGCTGGAGACGGTCAATGGGGTAGTGAACAAGTTGCTGGAGCGAAGCCCCATGGCCTCGAAATTCATCAAATACTCCGTGAACCGGGGCATGCAGGTCGATCTCTATACCGGCATCGAACTGGAGAAGGCAGCTTCCAGGGCCCACTTCCAGACGCAGGACGCCAAGGAAGGCATCAATGCCTTCATGGAGAAGAGAAAACCTAACTTCCCCGGGAAATGACATTGAGAGCTACAATTCCGGTCGATTGAGTTCATTAAGTCCCTTTCCCCGACCAGGGAAGGGGACTTATGATATAGGCTGAGAGAGGAATAGATGTTCAAACCGGTCGGCAGCAAGGTGAGCTTCCCCAAGGTGGAGGAGCATATCCTGGATTTCTGGAAGCAAAACGGCATCTTTGAAAAGAGCGCCGAGCTCCACAAGGACGGCCCGCTGTTCACCCTCTACGACGGGCCTCCTACCGTCAACGGCAACCCGGGCATTCATCATGTCCTCTCCCGCATCTACAAGGATGTCATCCCCCGCTACAAGACAATGAAGGGATTCCGCACCTTCCGCAAGGCCGGCTGGGATACCCACGGCCTGCCTGTCGAGCTGGAGATAGAGAAGGAACTGCGCTTCAACAACAAGGCCCAGATCGAGCAGTTCGGGATCGACAAGTTCAACGTCCGCTGCCGTGAAAGCGTCCTGCGCTACCTCAAGCGCTGGGAGGAACTGACCGAGCGGATCGGCTTCTGGCTGGACATGAAGCACCCCTACATCACCTTTGACAACACCTACGTTGAGTCCCTGTGGTGGATCATAAAGACAGCTGTGGGACAAGGGCCTGGTCTACCAGGGCTACCGGGTAACGCCCCACTGCCCCCGCTGCGGCACCTCCCTCAGCTCCCATGAGGTAGCCCTGGGCTACAAGGATGCCGAAGACCCATCGATTTTCATCCGCTTCCGGCTGAGCAGCGATGAACAAAACAAGGATGCCGGGAACGCCCTGCAGAAACTGGGCTGGGACTTTCAGGAAGGCAGGTGGGCCGGGGAAGCGCCCTGCATACTGGCCTGGACCACTACGCCCTGGACACTGACAGGCAACGTGGCCCTGGCGGTCAGCCCCGGATGAGACCTATGTTCTGGTGCAAGGCCCGAAGCCGGCAGGGAACCACAGAGAGGCTTATCATGGCCAAGGCTCTGCTTGATCAGGCTCTGGGCTCCGGGAACTGGGAGATACTGGAGGAGTTCACCGGCAGGGACCTGGACGGGCTCTTCTACGACCGCCTCTATGAGCCAAAGGCCGAGTTTGTGGCCGCCAGGTGACAAAGCTGCCGGCAGCACAGCCGCGTCGTGGCCGCTGACTTCGTCTCCGTCACCGATGGCACCGGCATCGTGCACATTGCCCCTGCTTTCGGAGAAGAGGACTTCAACCTGGGCAAGTCCGACGGACTGCCCATGGTGCTGAGCGTCGATCTGGACGGCAAAATGATTCCCAACAACAAGGCCTGGGACGGCAAGTTCGTCAAGAAGGCCGACCCCATGATCATGGAGGACCTGGAGCAGCGCGACATCCTGCATCACCGGGCCACCGTGGTGCACACCTATCCCTTCTGCTGGCGCTGCGATACCCCGCTCCTGTACTACACCAAGCCATCATGGTATATCAAGACGACGGCCCTGAAGGACAAGCTCATCCAGGGCAACCGCGATATCAACTGGTATCCCGAATATATCAAGGAAGGCCGCTTCGGCGACTGGCTGGAGAACAATGTCGACTGGGCCTTCTCCCGCGAAAGATACTGGGGGACCCCGCTGCCTATCTGGCGCTGCGAGCAGCACGCAGACCATCTCGAATGTATCGGCAGCATCGAGGCCTTGAAAAACCAGCCGGGCCTGGAAGGGCTGGCCGAGCCCCTCGACCTGCACCGGCCATATGTGGACGGGATCACCTTCCGCTGCCGCCAGTGCGGAGGCACCATGAGGCGGCTGCCCGAAGTCCTCGATGCCTGGTTTGACTCGGGGGCCATGCCGTATGCCCAGTTCCACTATCCCTTCGAGAACGTAGAGGAGTTCGAGAGCCACTTTCCCGCCGACTACATCTGCGAGGCCATCGACCAGACGAGGGGCTGGTTCTATACCCTCCACGCCCTATCCACCCTGCTGATCGGATAAACCATGCTTCAAGAATGTCATCTGCCTGGGGCATATCCTTGATGCCAAGGGCGAGAAGATGAGCAAGACCAAGGGGAATGTGGTCGACCCGTGGAAGATCATCAATAACCAGGGGGTGGATGCCCTGCGCTGGTACATGTTCACCTGCGCCCCGCCGGGCAATGTGAAGCGGTTTTCCGCCGAGCTGGTTACCGAGGCCATGCGGAAATTCCTCTCTACTCTATGGAACACCTACTCCTTCTTTGTCATCTATGCCAATATCGACGGCTTCGACCCAACTGCAGCCGCCCCACCCTCATGCGGTTCCGACCTGGACAGATGGATCGTCTCCGAGCTGAACCAGCTCGTCGAGCAGGTGGACAAAGCCTATGACAACTACGATCCCACCGAAGCGGGGAGAAGGATCGAGGAGTTCGTCGACTACCTCTCCAACTGGTACGTCAGGAGGAGCCGGCGGCGTTTCTGGAAGAGCGAGAACGACGCTGAAAAGCTGGCGGCCTATTTCGCCCTCTACCAGTGTCTGGTCACGCTGTCCAAGCTGGTGGCACCGCTCACCCCCTTCATTGCCGAGGAGCTGTACCAGAATCTGGTGAGATCGGTTGACCCCGGAGCACCGGAGAGCGTGCACCTGTGTGACTTCCCGACAGCCGACCTGTCCAGGGTCGACAGCAAGCTTTCCAGCTGATACCCGCCTGGCCATGAAGATCTGCAGCCTGGGACGGGCTGCCCGGAGCAAAGCGGGCATCAAGGTACGCCAGCCCATAGCCAGGGTGGTCATCAAGACCAGGTCAAAGGGCGAAAGACAAAGCCTGGAAAGCCTGGCCCCTCAGGTACTGGAGGAGCTCAATGTCAAGGGACTGGAATGTGTGGAGCAGGAAAACGACCTCACCGGCCAGCCGGGCTACTGCCTGGCCGAAGAGGGAGGCTATACAGTGGGGGTGTCCACCGAGATTCCCGCTGATCTCATCGACGAAGGGATTGCCCGGGAGATAGTGCACCGGCTGCAGACCATGCGCCGCACTGCCGGCTTTGAAATTGCCGACTACATCATCACCTACTACCAGGCAGAGCCGCCTCTTCAGAAGGCCATCGAGAACCTCTCATCGTACATCAAACAGGAGACGCTGTCCCAGCAACTGATCTGCGCTGCACCGGCAGAAGGTTCTCACACCGAAAGCCACCGCATCGACGGCCACAACATCACGCTGGGGGTGAAAAGGGTGGGCGGGACACCGCCCAAGACAGGCTGAGTGAACAACTTTCGATTTGGAGAAGGTGATAAGTGATAGGGTTCTGGGTAGCAATTCTGGCATTTCTGTTTATTCCACTGTGGTTCGGATCGATGCTGTATCTGTTCATCAAAGAGGACACCTCGGATGACGATGATTCCGATGCGGCTTAACCCCACAGTGGCTTAAGGAACTTCAAACTGTCCTCATGATTGACAACGAGGACGCAAGTCCCGGCTCACGTTGCGGATAGCCCCGGCAGCCCGTTCAATGCTGGAGAAAACAGGGACGCCAGCGCTGATAAACCTCTGCTCGATCTCCCGACGGCGCACTTCCGCCGGCCCCGGAGGCAGAACCAGCACCAGCGGCTTATGCTGTTTCCGGCCGAGATCAAGGATGACGCCGTTGACGGCATCCGTCACCTGCCTGGGATAGTAGTCCAGAATGACTCCGGCATTCTCATAGACCAGGACCAGATCGATCATGGGCTCGCCGGCCACCAGTTCCACGGCCCGCTGCACTGTCTGCGCAACTCTCTGGCACTGGCTCATATCCACCGGATTGCTCAGCACGCTGCCCACCTGCCCGATCAGGCCCACAAGCTCCCTGCCGGTCCGGCTCCTCAAGGGGGGCACTGCGATCCCGGCAGCAGCACACACATCGGATATCAAGACCGCCTCCCCACCCCCTCCATCCGTAAGGCCGCAGATCACGCCAAGGTTGTTCCTCCGCAGCCGCCCGAACCTGTCCAGCAGCAAGAGGGTATCGGCCATCTCGTCGAGGCCCTGCACCTCAATGGCCCCGGCCTGCCGCAAGGCACCTGACCACACGTCAGCAGAAGCTGCCATAGCGCCGGTATGGGAGGCTGCCGCTCTGATGCCTGCCGGACTGCTGCCCCCTTTCCACACCACTACGGGTTTCTCCTTAGCTGCAGCGCGCATCACTTCAAACAGGCGGAGGGTGTCCTTCGGGCCCTCCAGATAGAGCCCGATGGTCTTGATCTCAGGATCAAGGGCGAGATACTCCAGGAAGTCAGCGGCACCAAGATCGGAGCCGTTGCCCAGGCTGATGCCTTTGCCAAATCCCAGGCCATGGGTCATGCCGTACTCCAGGACCTTGCCCATGTTGCCGCTGCTCTGGCAGATAAGGCCTACCGAGCCCAGTGGAGCCGTGACGTTGAACGGCCCGTATGACATGCCATGCCCCGGATTGTACACACCAAAGCAGTTGGGGCCGATGATGCGGAACCCGCCGTCCCTTGCTATCCGCACCATCTCCTTTTCCACAGTTGCCCATTCCGGCTCACCTGCCTCCGAAAACCCGGCAGTATAGAAATAGACGGACTGAACCCTTTTGTGAGCACACTGGCGGAGAATATCGAGCACAGACGAGCGGGGGGTACAGACAATCACCAGGTCAACCGGCCCGGGGATGGAACTCAGGCCGGGCCATATCCTGCGGCTGAAGACCTCCCCGCCTTTGGGGTTGACACCGTAGAGTTCTCCTCTGAAGCCGCCGGATATCAGGCTCTTCAGCCACTGCGAGGCGATCCTGTTCTCATCGCCGGATACCCCGACCACCGCAATGGAGCGCGGATAGAAGATGCGCTCCAGTTCCTTGAGCTTTTCCCTGTTCAGGACGCTTTCCATTTCCCGCCCCCGAATACCCAGTCAATAATCCCCATCAGGACAAGCAGATGACCAACCTGCTTCAGCTCCGGGAAACAGCCGTGGTGAAGTCTGTCTTGCCCAGGGATTGCCGGAACAGAATGTTGCAGGATATGCAAAGAAGGAGAGGTTGAACGAAAGCACAGCCATCATGAAGACGGCCGCTGCACCAGAGTGGCTTCAGTGGTGGCCGTGTCCTGCCCGCGGACATAAGTAATCGTCACTGTGTCGCCCGGACTATGGCTTTGTATGGCATCCCTGAGCTGAATGATGTCCTCTATGTCCGTATCACCAAACTTGACAATGACGTCATTGACCTTCAAACCCGCATCGTCTGCCGGGCTTCCCGAGACCACTTCGACAATAAGCGCCCCGGAGTCCACCGAGAGACCATACTCCGACTTGATGGCCTCGGTGACGGTCATCATCCTCACCCCAAGCCAGGCAGAGACTACCAGCCCTTTCTTCACCAGAGACTCTATCGCCGGAATGGCGGTGTCCGTGCTTATGGAAAAGCCGATACCCTCCGCTCCAGAGGCGATGGCCGTGTTGATCCCCACGACCTGGCCTCCCATATTCACCAGCGGCCCTCCGCTGTTCCCCGGGTTAATGGCGGCATCGGTCTGAATGAGGTCATCCAGCACAGCGCCGGTCGATTCCTGGATGGACCGCCCCAGGTTACTGACCACACCCTTGGTCCAGGTAGGCCCCCCAGGCAAAGCCAGGGCGTTGCCCACCGCCACAACGTCCTCCAGCTTCTCAAGCTTACTCAAGGAATTGCTCAGGAAATGAGCATAAGGAAGGTCTTCGCCTGCTTCGATCTGTACTACCGCCAGATCAGTTGCCGCATCTCCAACCCAGGCCACTGCATCAAAGCTGCGTCCATCGCTGAGGATCACAGTCAGGGTTTGGGCACCCTCGACCACATGGTTGTTGGTCACTATATAGCCCTTCGGATCTATAATCACGCCACTTCCAGCCCCTGACTCAGGGACCGGACGGAGGAACCTGTCATAGGTTAATTTCTCCATGGTAATAGAAACTACAGTCGGAGCAATCGTATTCACCAATTCTCCTCTGCTTATGGGATCATGCACCGTATCGTCTACGTACTGAGGCTGCCAGTCCGGGTTATTAATTGGTGTGCCCGAGGCATTAGTCGAACTGCTTTCTTTGCTGAACAGGGTGCAGCCCGCGCTTGTCGCCAGCAGGCCCACCAGCAAAAGGACAATAAAGAGGTATTTGTACTTGCTCATCTGCCCCTGTCTGGTTGTATTCTAGCACTTTTCAACGGAAGGCAAAATAATCCCATCAGACCCAAACAAGGCACCGCTCAGCAGGAAAGTAGAATTGCTCAGGGCAAGAGTATGCCCGCTACCGTTCGGGCTGCATCCCGGGCCAGATTCAGCAGCGGCGACGGATAGAAGAAAAGGACCAGAACGCCCAGACAGGCGATGCCCAGGGCAGCGCGAAGCGCCCAACCCGAGGGCACGCTCTCGTTTGATGCCGGAGACCCAAACCAGGTCACCTTCACCACCCTCAAATAGTAGTAGGCAGAAACAGCGGTGTTGACTACCGCTACGATCACCAACCACAACAGACCGTGATGTACGGCCGCATTGAAAAGGTAGAACTTGGCCAGGAATCCGGCTGTAGGGGGAAGGCCGATGAGGGAAATCAGACACAGGGTCAGCGCCAGCGATATAAGGGGAGCCCGGCTCCCCATGCCCGCGAAGCTTTCAATATCATCACTGCCGGTCTTATTGGTGACAGCGATGACGGCAATAAAAACGCCGAGGTTGGCCACAGCATAGCATGCGATGAAGAAGAGCAGTCCTGTGGGACCATACACAACAGGATCAGTGACTTCACCGGCCCGGCTCACCGCCGCCAGGCCCACCATGAGATAACCTGCCTGCGCAATGCTGCTGTATCCCAGCATCCGCTTTATATTGGTCTGAGATATGGCCATTATATTGCCCACCGTCATGGTAATAGCCCCAAGTACAGCAAAGATCATCGCCCAGTCCGGAAGCACATCCCCGCCAAAGGCTTCCAGAAACACCCGCAGCACCACTGCAAACCCGGCTGCTTTGCTGGCCACCGAAAGGTAAGCGGTGACTGTGGTCGGCGCTCCTTCATAGACATCAGGGACCCACATCTGGAAGGGAACGGTGGCCATCTTGAAACCAAAGCCGGCTATCAGGAAAACCAGGCCCAGAAGAAGCACAGGATTCTCCCACACCCTGCCTGAAGGGAGCAAGGCAGCGATATCAGCCAGTTTGGTCCCTCCGGTGATCCCGAAGACCAGGGCCATGCCATAGAGCAGGACAGCAGAGGCAATCGCCCCCAAGAGAAGATATTTCAGCCCTGCTTCGCTGGATTTGGCATCCTTCAGGAAGCCTACCAATGCATAGAGCGACAGGCTGGTCAGCTCCAGAGAAACATAGATGGTAATCAAATCTCTGGAGGCCGCCATAAGCATCATGCCTATGACCGACAGGAGGATCAGGGCATGGTACTCCCCCTGGAAACGGGAAAACCTGGAGATGTAATCCCTCGAAGCAAGGAGAACCAGGATAGCCACTCCGGCCAAGAGTACCTTGAAGAATATGGCGAAATCGTCCGCCTTGAGCATGCCATTGAAGAGGCTGTTGTCCTGCCTGCCCCATAGAGATACGCTGAACACTATAGAAGCTGCCAGACCGGCAATGCTGATAATAGTCAGCCAGCCCTTCCTGGTGATCACCAGGTCAAGCAGAATCACTGCTATGGCAACGCCGACAAGACACAGCTCAGGAGTTAACAGATAGTAGTTCAACTATTCGCTCCTACCAGAGTGCTTTCCTCCTCAGGTCAATGGCAGTGCCTTTACTCCCGCACTGATAACGTCAGTCAGAATCCTGGGATAGATGCCAACGAGCATGATCACAACCACAAAGACGGAGATGCAGGCCAGCTCAAAAGTACCAGCATCCTTTACACCATCATATCGGGGCTTTGCTTCGCGGTAGAAAACCCGCTCCAGCATCCACAAGATATAGCCCGCAGTAATGACAATGCCGACCAGCCCCAGAAGGGTATAGACCCGGATGCCCGCAACGGTGATACTGGAAAAACTGCCCAGGAAAACCAGGAATTCAGCTGCAAAGCCGCTGGTGCCAGGCAGTCCCAGCGCGGCCAGTCCGGCAATGGTGAAGACCACTGCGATAACAGGCATCTGCCGGGCCAGCCCACCCAGCGCAGGGATATCCCTCACGTGGGTCCTGTCATAGACCAAACCCACCATGACAAAGAGCAGTCCGGTAATTATGCCATGGCTGAACATCTGCAAGGCAGCCCCGGTAACACTGAGATTCGACAGTGCGAAGATGCCCAGGAGCACATAGCCCATGTGGCTGATGCTGCTATAGGCGATCAGCCTCTTCAGATCGGTCTGCCGCAGGGTCAAGGCTGCTCCATACAACACACTGATCACGGCAAATACCACAATAACAGGGGCATACTCTCTGGCGATATTGGGAAAGACGGTGACGCATATCCGGATCATGCCATAGCCCCCCATCTTCAGCAGGGCCCCGGCCAGCATTACGCTGACTCCTGTAGGAGCATCGGTGTGGGCATCGGGCAGCCACGTATGCAGCGGGAAGACCGGCAGCTTCACCGCAAAGCCCAGCAGGAAGAGCCAGAAGGTGGCGGCCAGCGGGATTACCGCCACAAATTGACCCAGGTCGGTTCCTGCCAACACGGTCATATCCAGGCTGCCAGCCGTGGCATAAAGAGTGAGAATGCCGGCCAGCATCATGGCGCTGCCCAGGATGGTATATATGACGTACTTCATGGCCGAATAGGCCCTCCTGCCACCACCCCAGATGGAGATAAGGAAGTACATAGGGACAACTTCGATTTCCCAGAAGAGGAAAAACAGCAGGAGATCCAGGGAGCAGAAAACCCCCAGGATGCTCGACTCCAGAATGAGCAGCCAGGCAAAGTACTCCCTCGGCCTCAGTTCAATCTTCCACGATATCAGGACCGCCAGGAAACCCAGCAGGGTGGTTAACACCACCATGGGCAGGTTCAGCCCATCAACGCCGAGATGATACTGAACATTGATTTGAGGAATCCAGGAGACCTTCTCCACAAACTGGAATCCACTAGCCCCCCGATCAAACAGGGCGAACAAAGCCACTGACAGAGCAAAGGAGGCAAACGTGAAGCAGACGGCCAGCCGTTTGATGGTACCTGCACCAAGGCCGGGGATGAAGGCAACAAGCAGCGCTCCCACTGCAGGGAGAAAGACCAGCAGCGACAGCGGATGGATATCAGCAAACTCCAAACTTCAACCCCTCATACCGCCTTATTTTCTCCAATACACCACCCACTATGCTCATTTCAGTCCATCTACCTGACCCAGTAGACCAGCCCCACGATCACCAGAATCCCCAGAAACATGATCAAGCCGTAGGTCTGCAGCCGCCCTGTTTCAGCATTCCGGATAACCCTGCCGGCAACTACAGCCCCCCCGGCTACTCCGTTCACCACACCATCAACTATGTAAGTATCAAACAGCTGAAGAACCCTGAAGATACCGTTCATCAACAGCCTGACCACTATGACCCGCTCATAAAGCTCGTCTATCCAGTATTTCCTGTAGCATATCCTGTATAAGGTGCGGAACATTCTGCCCATTGCCTCTGCCGATACCCATTTGGCGCTATACACTGCATTGGCAAGGTCAACCCCTAAGAGAGCGATAATAAGCGATATAAGCGCTATGTAGCTATTGTCGACGAATATAGTGAAGGCATGCGTCCATCCATAAACCTCGCTTCCGCCAAAGAACCGGTCAAACCAGCCATTTACATTGACCCACCCGGAGGTGACAGCCAGTACGGCGAAGATAAACATGGGGATGAGCATCACCTTCGGCGATTCGTGAGGCTGTGCCTGATCACCGTCACCGTGAGCCTCACCCCGATACTCACCGTGGAAAGTGAGAAAGACTACCCTGAACATGTAGACAGCCGTCATGAAAGCAGTGATCATACCCAAGAAGAAGAGGCTGATCCGCACGCCGTCCAGGCCGTAGGCTTGAACCAGAATAGCATCCTTGCTCCAGAAACATGAGAGGGGCCAGATACCCACTATGCTGACAGAACCGATGAGAAAGGTGACATACGTCCAGGGCATATGCTTGCGCAGTCCCCCCATCTGCCGCATGTCGAAGGTCCCTGTGGCATGGTTGACGCTGCCCGCCCCGAGAAAGAGCAGGGCCTTGGCAAAGGCATGGTTGAAGAGGTGGAATATGCCTATGGCAGCAGCCAGCTTAGCCGCCTCCAGCGTCACATTGCCCCCCTCAGAGATGGCAATGCCAGCAGCCCCTAACCCGAGCATCATGTAGCCCAGCTGGCTGATGGTACAGTAGGCCAGCACCCGCTTGATGTCGGTCGCCACCAGAGCCATGGAAGCAGCGAAGATAGCGGTAAAGGCACCAATGGTAGCTACTACGGTCAGGGCGGTTTCTGAGCCGGCGAATATGGGGAAACAACGGGCCACCAGGAAGACACCGGCCGTCACCATGGTGGAGGAATGGATCAGGGCACTGACCGGCGTAGGGCCTTCCATAGCATCAGGCAACCACACGTGGAGGGGGAACTGGGCTGACTTCCCTACCGCTCCGGCAAAGATACCTATGGCTGCCAGAGTCAAAGTGCTCCCTGCCAGAGTCCCCGCTACCGCCAGGTGCTGCAACTGGCCGATATCAAAGGTGCCCGTCTTGAAGTAGAGGAAAAGGATAGCCGCCAGCAAGCCTAAATCACCCAAACGGGTGACCAGGAAGGCCTTCTTGGCCGCGGCGACCGCCGACGGACGGTGGAACCAGAAGCCGATAAGAAGATAGGAACATAAACCCACCAGTTCCCAGAAGACATAGAGTTGAATCAGGTTATCCGCCAGGACCAGGCCCAGCATGGAGCCGGTGAACAGCGACATGAAGGCAAAGTAGCGGCAATAGCCGGCATCGCCACGCATATAGCCCTGGGAGTAGATCTGGATCAGGAAACTGCACACGGTGATTACCACCAGCATCACCGCCGTCAGCGAGTCCACCATGAGCCCCACGTTGATCTGAGTGCTGCCGATAACCGCCCATTCATGGGCATGGAATGCCAGCTCATGTCCATCCGCCTGCAGCACGCTGGCCAGCGTCCATAAAGCCAGCAGAAGCGATGCACCAATACCGGCAACAGCAATATACCCGGCAAGCTGGGCCTTCTTGTTTAGGAAAGGACGGATGATGAATGAAATGACAGCGAAGGCGAAAATGGGGATCAGAAAGATCAACCAGACAGCAAATTCCGGAATGGCCGACATCAGGTCTTCCTCAGAATCTCCCGTACCACATGATCCTTTTCCTCCGGGATAAGGACGCGATAGGTAGCCGATTCCCCAACAGTCTTGCTATCAGGGTGAACCAGAAGTCTCGTGGGAATCCCTTCCGCTTCAAAGAATTCCTTCCACATCTCGGCTATTATCAGACAGGAGGCAGTCTTCACCTCAACCCACATGGCATTAGCCCTTCATCAGATCGTTCTTGCTGGCATCAACAGTGCGGCGGCTGCGGTAGATAGCCACGATAATAGCCAGGCCCACTACTGCCTCTGCCGCTGCTACCACCATGATAAAAATGACAAATATCTGTCCGGAAATCACCGGCCCTTCAGGGTCAACAAACCTGGAAAAGGCCACCAGGGCAATATTCACCGCATTGAGCATGATCTCAATACACATCAGGATTACCACGGCGTTGCGCTTGACCAGAGCACCATACATACCGATACAGAAGAGGATTGCGGAAAGAACCAGATAGTGTTCCAAACCTACAGACATCTTATTTCTCCCTCAGCAATACAATAGCCCCTATTATTGCTGCCAGAAGCATCAATCCGGCAATCTCGAAGGCCAGAACAAAGCCACTTTCCGAAAAGAGCAGCCCGGCGATATCCTGCGTCCTGACCATGCCACTCATCTCAGCAGATGGCTGCCAGTTAAAGCTGAGGATAGAGCCGATCATAACTCCCAGGAGCACCAGGCCAATAATAAGGGCGGGTATCCTCAACCTGCCTGAGGGGCTGCCCTGCTTTGCGTCCCTGGTCAGCATGATAGCGAAGATAAGCAGCACCGACACTGCGCCGACATAGATCAGGACCTGCACCGCGGCCAGAAAATCGGCGTTGAGGGTAAGGTATATTCCGGCCACAGCGAAAAAGCACAGGATGAGAAAAAGGGCAGCGCGGAACACATCTCGAACAAAGACCACAGCCAGCGCTGTCCCCACACATATCACTGCCAGAACCCAGAAAACAACGTCCAACGTCATCGCTTCTTCGCTCCTGTTTTGCCTTCCAGAAGGAGGTCCTGCTGCGGCAAGGTGGCTGCAATTTTGGGGTAGGCATAGCCGCTGCGCTGCATGCCCGGCACCAGCTTCAATTGTTCCTTGGACAGCACCAGTTCCTCTCTGCGATAAGCAGACCGCTCGTATTCCAGCCCCAGAAAGAGCGCCTCGAAGGGGCATGCCTCAACACATAAACCACAGAAGATACAGCGACCGCTATCCAGTTCGAACTTCTCCACTACGTAGTTATTCTCCGTCCCCTTGGAAGTCACAATCTCGATATTACCCTGCAGGCAACTCTTGGCACAGGTAGCACAACCCGTGCACCTTTCCCTGTCCCAGACCAGGGTATAGCCGCGAAACCGCTTCGAGAGCGTGAGCTTTCTCTCCGGATACCTGGTGGTGATAGGCCGGCGGAAGAAATGTCTGAGAGTCACCCACATTCCCTTTGACCAACCCCAGGCCATACCTGTCAAGCTTCAATTTCAACCCTGCCTCCTCCTAATTTGAAGAGCCTGGACCATACCGGTATCAAAACGCCGGCAGCCCCAAAATTCACGAGGACCATCCACCAGGTGATATCTCCCCAATAGACCACCTCGGCAGCAACAATGAACAGGTTGATCAACGCCAGGGGAAACAGGAATTTCCAGCCAAAACCCATCAACTGATCCACCCGCAGCCGGGGGAAGGTAACCCTCATCCAGATGAGCAGAAAGAAGATGAAGAAGACCTTTGCCAGGAACCACATAATGCCGATAGCAGCATAACCATCCCCCGGACCCCGCCAGCCACCGAGAAACAGGGTGGCTGCAATCGCCGACATAGCCAGGGCATGGCCGTACTCGGCAAGATAAAACATGGCAAACTTCATCCCGGAGTATTCCGTATGAAAACCAGCCACAATCTCCGAGTCTGCCTCCAGAAGATCAAAGGGGCCTCTATTGATCTCAGCCATGGCACTGAGCAGGAAAATCAGGAACCCTAGAGGCGTCACCAGGAAGAAGGGAATATTCTGTGATCCCACAATGGCATACATGGAGAGAGAGCCTGACAGCAATATAACGCCGATAATCGAAATTACCAGCGGTACCTCATAGCTTACCATCTGGGCTATGGCACGCATGCCGCCAAGAAGTGAGTACTTATTGTTTGAGGCCCACCCGGCCATGAATACGCCCACTATACTCATGGTGCTAACAGCCACCACATAGAGAATACCGATGTTCAAATCGGGGACAAGCCCCTGGCCCTTGTAGAAAGGTATCACCGCAAATATCAGCAATACCGGCAGAAAGACAATGACCGGAGCCAGCCAATGGACCAGTTTATCTGCTGCGGCAGGCACAATATCCTCTTTCAGCAGTACCTTGATGGCATCAGCTACCGGCTGGAAGAACCCAAAGGGACCGGCGCGGTTTGGGCCCCAGCGCAGCTGGAATGGCCCGAAGGCCCGGCGCTCGAACCAGATAAAAGCCATCACCATAAGCAGCACAAAGGCAATAATAATGGCGGCAAATACGCCAAAATGGGCCCAGTAGTTGCCAGCAGGCCAAAGCGTCATCAGCGATCCACCTCAGCCATACAGACATCTATACTGCCGAACGTGATAATGGCATCAGCTAATTTCCAGCCCACAACCATGTCCTTAAGCGCCGTAAGATTGATCAGCGTAGCCGGCCGGATATGAAGGCGATACGGAGCAATGGAATTGTCCGAGACTATATAGAAACCCATCTCACCCTGAGGGGTCTCAATGTGTCCATAGGTTTCCCCCACAGGCGGGTGCAACAGGTGAGGCACTTTGGAGCACACCTCTCCGCCAGGCAGCTGTTTTATGGCTTGCTCCAGGATACGCACACTCTGCCGCATTTCCAGAATTCTCACCCGATAGCGATCGTAGTTGTCACCTGCTTCGCCGGTGGGGACTTCAAATTCAAAGTGATCGTACACAGAATATGGATCCGCCCGCCGGATGTCCCACTTCACGCCGCTGGCACGCAACACCGGTCCACTGGCTGATGAGTTGACAGCCAGCTCTTTCGGCAGAATACCCACCCCTTTGCTGCGAAATAGAACGATCTCGTTTCCAGTCAGAAGCTGTTCATACTCGTTAATAAAGCCAGGCATCTCAGCCACAAACCTCTTCAAAGCAGGTATGAACTCCTCCGGCACATCCTGGCTCACCCCACCGATGCGCATATAGTTGTAGGTCAGGCGCTGCCCGCAGACCATCTCAAATAAGTCCAGGATTTTCTCCCTCTCCCGGTACATATACAGGAGCGGTGTGTACACGGAACAGCCCATGTCATTGAGGAAGAAGCCCACCGCCATAAGATGGCTGGAGATGCGCATCAACTCATCCATAATAACCCTGATATATTCGGCTCTCTCAGGAACACGAATACCGGCCAGCTTCTCCACTGAAAGAACATACGCATGATTACAGGCCATGGCGCTCAAGTAGAGTAACCTGTCGGTGAGAGGGATAACCTGGGTGTAGGTCCTCGTTTCGGCCAGTTTCTCTATTCCCCGATGCAGATAACCGAAAATCGGCTCCAGGTCGACAACTACCTCTCCATCAAGGACAACCCTCATCCGGAAGATACCATGGGTGGAGGGGTGCTGCGGCCCTATGTTGACGACGATCGGTTCAGTGACGGTTTTCATAGGCCTAGCCGGCAAAGGCCCCAGAGTATCCTGGGCATGCTGCGAAGGAAGGACCGCGCGGGCCACTGAAGCTCCCCTTTCAGGCAAGTCGCTGCCAGAGCCAGTTCCTTTTCTCCTTGCTCTCCCAGCATGGTACCATGCCCTGGAACCCGACGATCGATATCATGAATCAATTGCATATCCCTTTTAATCCTGGTCTCCACCTGCTCAGCTACTGCGGCGGTGATAACCCCGTAATCCCTTTTTATGCTGTTGAATCCTAACGCTGCCTCATAGGTGACATCGACTATTTCCTGACGGCTGAGCCACTCCGTCTCATAGCTCAACATGTAGCTCCAGGTAGGAGAAAGAAGCGCCTGGCGATGCTCTTCCAGGGTCCGGTAGAACAACCGATAGCCATACTCCTCCGGCCGGTCGAACACCTGACTTCCCGGGTCGATGAATGGGGCCAGCGGCGATATGTGCGGATGCACCACTCCTTTGCCACCAAACTCCTTGAGCAGTCCCCCGAGGTAATCTACCGTAGCCATCACCGAGGCGTGGTTCTGTTTCGGCAACCCGATCATATAGAAAAGGTCGAACCTCCGGCAGTTGTTCTCCACCGCCACCCTCATCGTCTCCTCAATGTCAGCATTCCGCCAGCCCTTTCCAAAGGCATGCCGTACTCCTTCATCATGCGACTCTGGAGACATCTGTATATTGAAATTAGGAATGGCTTTGCTGACCTTTTGAAAGAAATCCTTCCCCGCCGGTCCGAAGAGCTCCAATACTATCGGCCCTTTTACCCCCTTCCGGCTCATTGTGTTGAGAAGCTCATCGGCATAGTCATCACCGGCCTGGCGGATATCTCCGATGATGAACACCGGCCCACGCAGGTAGCGCTGGATGCTGCAGATATCCTCAGTCACCAGGAGAGGACTGCGGTAAGCCACCCCTTCTCTATGGCACATGCCCTTGAAGGCGAAGCGCGAGCCACCACAGGAGCGGCAGTTCAAGGTACAGCCCCTGCAGGTGAATACCGCGGTAATCGGATAGTCCAGCCAGTTAACAAAGGGGAGCATGCCCGCCAGGGAGCGGTACCTGATCACCGATTTAACCGGATAGGCGTAGTCCAAAGGAAGATCATCCAGATTGGCCGGGACCCAAGAGAGCGCATTATGATGCGCTTTGCCCTCTTTATCCTTCCAGCTCAAATTGGGCACATCGTCGACCGGAGCCCCGGACTTTATGCGCTGCATGAGCCGGAGCACAGGCTCCTCGGTGGAATCGCCACGCACCACAAAATCAACCTGAGGATACGCGATCAGTTCCTCATAAAAGTAAGTGGACGATAAACCACCGAAGATAACCGGGATCGAGGGATGTAGCTTCTTAACCAGACGGGCCAGTTCCAGGCTACCCTGTGCATGGGGTAACCAATGAAGGTCAATGCCAAACGCCAGCGGATGAAGCTTGCTCAGAAAACGCTCCACATTGAAGCGCGGTTCCGTCAGCATACGGTTGGCGATGTTCACCACCCTGGTAGATATGCCTGCCTTCTCCAGATAGGCGGCGATGCTGATGAAGCCTATGGGGTACATCTCAAAGATGGGGGTCGAGGGGATGACATCGCTTATAGGACCGTATACTACGGAACGTTCCCGGAAATCATAGTTGCTCGGGGCATGCAACAGTACCAGTTCAGGCCTGCTCACAGGTAATCCCTCCTCAGGGGATGCCCCTGAAATCCTTCCCAGAGGAAGATGCGCTTCAGGTTGGGATGCCCCACGAAGGTGATGCCCAGCAGATCGTAGATCTCTCTTTCCTGGTAGTCAGCACCACGCCACAGGCTGACGACAGAGGGCACCTGAGGATCCTCAGGACTGCACCTCACCTTGAGGACTGCGCTATGGTTGTGCATCATCGAGGTCAGATGGTAAACCACCTCAAGGTAATCCAGGTAGTCCACACCGGTGATGCAGGTGAGGTAATCAAATTCAAGCCCCGGGGCGGTCTTAAGAAATTCGGCTACCTGGGGAAGCGATTCGGGGTTGATAACGATCCACTCCGGATTGGACTCAACAACAGACTGAGGCCAATGCTCGATTATCTGCCTGGCAACGTCTTGACCCGGAAGTAATTTGGTCATACTCAATTTACTGCGACTCGGCCTTCACGGACGCCAGCTTATCCGGGCTCTGATCTTGCTTGAGACTCATCCTGTCGATCTTCTTATGCAGCATCATGATGCCATAGAGCAAGGCCTCGGGGCGGGGAGGGCAGCCGGGGACATAGACATCCACCGGAATAATACGGTTGACGCCCGGCACCACGCTGTAAGAATGCGCGAAGGTGCCGCCGCTGATAGCGCAGGCGCCCATGGCTATCACCCATTTCGGCTCAGCCATCTGGTCATAGAGCCTCCTATACGCAGGCGCCATTTTCCAGGTCAACGTACCCGCTACGATCATCAAGTCAGCCTGGCGCGGCGAAGCCCGAAAGATCTCCATGCCAAACCGGGAGATATCGAAGCGGGAGGCAGCCGTGGCCACCATCTCCATGGCACAGCAGGCAAGCCCACTGGCCAGCGGCCACAATGAGTAGTGCCGCCCCCAGTTGACCGCCGTATCAACCGAGGTTATCAGCACGTTGCGGCGCAGCTCTCTGTCCAGCCATTCATCCGGGTCTGCAATAGGCTGCTGAGAGCGCGCGATGAGCGCCTCAATCTGGCGGCACTCATTCTTATCAATGTCCGCCAGAGAGTAGCCGGGCTCGATCCTATCTACTTCCACTCCAGAAGCCCTTTCTTCCAGACATAAAGGTAAGCAGTCAGAATGATACCAACAAAGATGGCCACCGCCGCCAGACCGAACTGGGCCAGGCTCTTGATATCAGTGGCCCAGGGATAGAGAAAGATGGTCAAGATGTCGAAGGCAACGAACAGTACGGCATAGAAATAATAGCGGAAGTTGAATTGAACCCAGGTCTTTCCTGTGGTCTGCACCCCGCACTCATACGTAGCATCCTTATCCGGATTCGGTTTCCTGCGGGCAGCAATACCCAGGAAACGGAGGGCAACGGGTACCAGAGGCAGGGCAACAGTGAAGAGAACAGCTATAACCAGGAATAAAGCCAGAAGCCCATAATCAGCTAGCAAATACCCCCTCCCTCCCGCTCGACGATTAGCCTATTATACCAAATATCTCTGAGCAAACCTCCCGGAAAAACGCCCGCGTAACTTGCTTCCAGCTTCCTCCTATGATATTTTGAAGCCCATGCAGATTCAAATTCTGGGGGCGCATGCGACGGAAATAGCCGGCGCGAAATCGACAGCGCTGGTTATTGATGAAGTCCTAGCCCTCGATGCCGGCAGCCTCTGCTCCAGCCTGACCCACTCTGCCCAGAAGAAGCTGAGAGCCATCCTGCTCAGCCACTATCACTATGACCACGTGAGAGATATCCCTCTCATAGCCATGAATACCGCCTACCAGGGAAGCCTCAACATCTACTCCACCGCCACCACACTCGAAATTCTTTCCACACACCTGCTCGATGGCAAAATGTACCCCGACTTCCGGGAATGGCCACAACAGCAGCCAGCCATAAAATTCATTACCCTGGAGCCGCATCAGCCCATGAACATAGAGGGCTACAGCGTCCTAGCTGTTCCGGTATGTCACAGTGTGCCCACTGTAGGCTTCCAGATCACTTCTCCTGAGGGAAAGCGGCTGTTCTACACCGGAGACACAGGCGAAGGCCTATCGGCCTGCTGGAAGTATGTCTCTCCTGACCTGCTCATCACCGAGCTCACCATGCCACAGAAAATGGAGGAATGGGCTATAAGAAGCGGGCACCTCACTCCGAAAATGCTGAAAGCAGAACTAGCGGAGTTCCGCAAAACGAAAGGCCATATCCCTCCTGTGATCCTGATTCACCTGAACCCCCTGCTTGAAAGTGATATTGCAGCGGAGGTGGCCGAGATAACCCGGGAACTCGGAGCCAGCATCACTCTGGGACGGGAAGGAATGAAAATCACCCTGTAAGGGCTGCCATGGAGATCAGCTTCATCGTTGATGCCAATGCCGGCAAGCTGGCCAGGTGGCTGAGGATGATGGGCTATGATACCCTCTTCTTCAACGATATCGAAGACGGCCATCTGGTGGATATCGCCCTGAAAGAGAGAAGGGTAGTGCTGACCAGAGATACCCAGATCATGAGAAGGCGTGTTGCCACCAAAGGCCAATTGAAGGTTATCCTTCCGCAAGACGATGACCCGAAGGAGCAACTGCGCCAGGTGGTAAAGGAACTGAATCTGGACTGCCGCCTCAGACAGTTCACCCGCTGCCTGGAGTGCAACCATCTCCTGGTTCCTAAAAGCAAGGAGGAGGTAAAAGACCTCGTGCCCCCCTACGTTTTCCGCACCCAGACCCAGTATATGCAGTGCCCTTCCTGCCTCAGAATCTACTGGCAGGGTACCCACTGGCAAAGGATGAAGAAGGCCCTCGAAGGAATTTCGGCAGATTAAGGAGTTCTCCCAGAAGAGACAAAACATGTCGGAAATAAAGAAGCACTCAAGTGAGATCACGGTCATTCAACTGGAGAAGCATCTGCCCTCCGAATCGCTGACCCAGATCCGCATGATCGGAGAGCTCGCAGCAAAAGAAAAGGCGGGCCTGTATCTGGTAGGCGGGGCGGTGCGAGACCTTTTCCTGGGAAGGGCCAACCTCGACCTTGACCTGGTGGTGGAAGGGGATGCCCCAAAACTGGCCATCCTGGTGGCGCAGAAAACCAGGGGGAAGTTCCTGATCCACCGCCGCTTCGGTACTGCCAAGCTGCGCAGCGAGGGCCAGACTATCGACCTTGCCACAGCGAGGTCGGAAAGCTATGCCCGCCCCGGTGCTTTGCCCACAGTGCGCCCGGGCTCAATCAAGGATGACCTGAAGCGGCGTGATTTCACCATCAATGCTATGGCCATCCATCTCAATCCGGACAGCTTCGGCAAGCTGGTTGATCCCTTCGAGGGAAGGAAGGACCTTAAAGGCAAACTCATTCGTATCCTTCATGGCAAAAGCTTCGTTGATGACGCCACCCGTATGCTGCGGGCCATACGTTATGAGCAGAGGTTCGGCTTCCACCTTGAGAAATCCACGGAACTACTGCTCCGACAGCACCTATCCATGCTGGACACCATATCCGGCGACAGGATACGCCACGAGTTGGAGCTGATACTGAAGGAGGAGTCGCCCGAGAAGCCTCTGGGGCGAGCCGGGGAGCTGGGCCTGCTTGATAAAGTGCACCCCTCCCTCAAGGGCAATGGCTGGTTGGGGGATAAATTCCAGCAAGCCCGTTCTATCGCTCATCCTACCCCGCTGGCACTATACTTCGCCCTTCTGGCATATCCCCTCAACCAGGGGAAGGCTGAGGATTTTGTTGTCCGCCTGAAGATGCCCGGACTAACAGCAAGGGCAATACGAGATACACTTCACCTGAAGTCGGAACTGCCCTCTTTGGCTGACCCCGAGCTATCACCCAGTGCCGCGTACCGTCTCCTTCAAGACTGCTCCCCGACATCGATCCTGGCCTGTGCCATTGCCTCGGATTCAACTTTGGTTCAGCAACGGCTTCACCTTTACCTCGACAAGTGGCGTCACGTGAAGACATCGCTGGACGGATTAGCTTTACAGCACATGGGAATACCACAAGGCCCCCAGTTGGGCCAGATGCTGAGGCTATTGCATGAGGCAAAGCTGGACGGCAGGGTGAATACAAGAGAGCAGGAGACAGAGATGGTGCAACTCTGGTTAGCACAGGAGCCCTAATCAGCACATATTGCTTGCAAGCCCCTTACACCGCGTCCCGCTCCGGCGGGACGACCACAAAGACAGCCGCCTCAGCAAGAGCCTCAGCCGCTTCCCAGGAAACCAAGCACTTCCTTGTTGAACCGGCCAGCCATCTCCCCACCCACAGAGTGTGAACCTCCGTCGATGCTGACCAGCTTCGCCCCTGTGATCCGAGAGGCCAATACTTCCGACGACTGCGGTGCTATCAGCCTGTCTTTGCTGCCCGTCAATACCAGCGTGGGAGACTGGACCAGGTGCAGTCGATCCAGGACATTGTGCGTCATCATGGCTTCGAGCTGTCCCACCGGAACTTTGGGCACGCCGAGTCTCAACAGAAGCTTGGCCAGCAGCACGATCATCAGTCTGTTGAACGGCCGGTTGAAGGTCCGCGAAAGCATGGCGCCCGTCAGCTTCCGGAGGTCCGCGGAGGCAAAGTCGGACCGCGATCGATTCCAGTTGGGTGTAGTCGCCTCTACCAAGTCAAAGAGCATGTCCCAAAGAGGTGGCCCGCCCGCGCTCGTGCTGCACAGAATCAGTTTGTCCACTCTTTGCGGGTGATCGATGGCAATATGCTGCGCCACCATGCCTCCCATGGACATTCCCAGCAAGTGCGCCCTGTCTATCCCCAGAAAGTCCATCAGACCGATGGTATCACCAGCCATCATGCCCATGCTGTACGGACCGGCCGGCTTGTCGCTGCCTCCAATGCCTCTGTTGTCGAAAGTGACAACGCGGTAGTGCCTGGCAAAGGTGCGCACTAGTCTGAACAAGGCGTTTTGGGAACCGGCGAAGCCGTTGATCACTATTAAGGATTGTTTGTCACGACGGACTTTGTAGCGTATATTGATGTCACCCACCTTCGGCGCCGGCATTTTCACATCCATCACCGCTAAGCGTGGCCTGTCACCACGGACTTTATAGCACAGATTAATGTCACCCACCTTCGTTACCGGCATTTCCACCTCCATGTCAGACAATAAGTATCGGTGTGGTTCGAAGACGCACTAATCATATGATACAAGCCAGCCTCAATTCCAGTTTCACCACCTGACGAAGCCACACAAGCTAACATATCATAGGGATTGCTGCCGCATGGCCTGATCAACCAAGGCCAGCGTGAAGGAATGCGGACACTACCGGGTCATGGTGTCGGCGAAGCTGAGAGAGATAGCACCTTGCCTATTTCCCCCAAACGGCATAGCCGATGAGAACACCTACTGCGATCAGGAACGCCGCCACCAGAACGATTAGGACGATATGAACAAAACCTTCCTCGTGACTTACAAGTCTGTTTGAGACGTTCTTCACTTTCAGCCTCCTATCCAGCCTTCTTAGGTTATCAGACAACCACTCCTCTTATGATAAGGCTTTCTCCACCTGTCCGGTGGATAACCGCCTATTCATCATACCAGCCCAACCTCAGCTTGGATACAAAGGGAATTGGGGGCAAAGGGCTATGCTGGGCGTCTGAGGGAGGCTGCCTGGGAGCATCAAGTTTGGTCGCAGACGGGCGTCATGCTGGCTTCGAATAGACATAGAGGTACAAGGCAGTACCCTGAGTGCTTTAGTTACTTCCCTTACGCCCCTCCTTTGGGGCTTCCCTTGGTTACTTTGAAGTCGAAGTACGAATCACCCTCAACCGTCATGGAGACTTCAACCACGCGACCGCCTGGCATCTTTACCGAAGCTGACACAGGAAAGGCCTTCCTCGAAGTCAATCTTTGAGTTGTCATAGTAATGCGCTGCGGGTCTTCCCCAAGCTCCTTCTTTACTGCATTCCTGACAACTTCCTCAATCCAGTCTCCCGATTCTGTGCTCCTCATTGATCCTCCCTTCCACGGTTCCTGCCTCAAGGGCATCTCTCGTTCTTTATGATCAGTCTCCGCCGATTATACCACTTGTCAAGCTGTACCCAACGGAGTTTGGACCATATGCTTGGCCTTGGAGCTAGAGGCTGATGCACAAATCGATTGCCGGACACACCGGAATAACACAGCTTAAGAAGAAGGCGAAAAGCAGGACATTACAGACCAGAAAGAATTACAATAGAACCGCCAGGGAACAGTGCGACGGCCTCTGAACTGTCTATTAATTCCAAGGCCCAACTGCCCCACTGTATGTACACAGAGGAGAAAAATGACAACAAACCAGCCTACTACAAAGAATCCAAACAGCCAGAGAAAGACATGGTTTCTGGTAATCGTCTCGACCCTTCTCGGTATTGCTGTCATAGTGGCGACAATTGAACTTGCCCGCGAAGGCACATTTGCCTTCGTTGCTGCCAACCGTAACCGACTGGTTGCCGCCGAAATCGCGTTATTCAGCATATTTGTGGTAGAAGCAATAGGCCGAATCGCCAACGTGTACTTCCACCAGTTCGACGTCTTGCCAAGCGGCATGTCTATTCGGACGCTCATCCGTATCGTGGCCTATCTGGTCGCAGGTGTGGCCGCAGTCTCCATACTGGCTTCCAACTCTGCTCTGGCCATTGGGGTTGGCAGCATGACTGGAATCGTTATTGCATTCGCTGCGCAGAGCCTGCTTAGTAACGTGCTGGCTGGCATGTTCTTGGCCACCAGCCGTCTGGTGCGGGGAGGCAGCGAACTTACTATCATGGGAAAAACAGGACGCCTTGTTGAGATCAGACTCATCTACACGATTATTGATACTGGAGAGAAGTTAGTTTTCATACCCAATTCGGTAATGATGAGCAACGCTATTGAGCGCAAGAAGGAATCCTAGTGGTTTGACTCTGTCTGCTGGAGAAGCAAAACACAGAAGCGGCAAAGTCAACTGTCTACTGTAGAGGTTTCAGAGTGAGCCGCCAGGAAGTTGAACCCGAACATTCTGATTAAACATCAGGTGCTCTTCCAATTGAGCTAGCGGTCCACGCATCTTATTTCAGCTTTTTCGCGGTCTGTCTGAAACAGTAGCTTGGATACAAAGGGAAGACAGACACTATGTTTGATCGTGTTTGAAGGCAAGAGTCCACTGCCTACTTGCTCAGCACAGCCTACCGCACAGTAATATAATCAGAATTCGACTATTATGTTGCATAGAGACTAATTGCAGCCGCTGCGAGGAAGGACTCCAGTCTGCCGGGGAGAATCAATCACCCAACCACTTGACTACTTCATGAGGCATATGCCGCAGCAATCCGCTTTTCATAGTGCACCTGGGTAAGGAGTTCAGAAAAACCCTGCCATAAGGCTTGGTCTGCAAACGCCGGTCCAAGACAACCACTACCCCGCGGTCGCTCCAGCTACGGATAAGACGGCCAAAACCCTGTTTGAACTTGAGTATCGCCAGGGGAACCATATATTGATTGAAGGGATCATCAAACAGCTCGGCCCGGGCAGAGAAGATGGGATCATTGGGAACGCCGAAGGGCAAACGGGCTATCACCAGGACACTCAGCGCTTTCCCCACCACATCAACCCCCTCCCAGAAAGCGGCCGTGCCCATCAGCAAGGACTGGGGATTATCCTTGAACCTGGCCAGAAGCTTCTTGGGACTGCCGTCAATCCCCTGCCCCAGGACCAGAATGCCTTCTTCATCAAGAGTGGGCTGGATAGCGCTGTAACAATTACGAAGGGCAGCATGGGAGGTGAACAGGACCAGGGTGCGACCCCGTGTCGCCCGGCAAAGATCCACCAGCGATTCCGCCACCCCCCGCTGGTAGCCCGGCCTCTCGGGCTCCGGGATATCCTGAGGGAGATAGATCATGGTGGACTTCACATAATCAAAGGGGGGATCTATGGCCAGCTCGCCAGCCTCTGCCAACCCCAGAGAGCCTTTGATATACTCAAAGCTGCCATCGATGCTCAGGGTAGCGCTGGTGAGTACAACACAGTCCTTCTTGGAGAATAAGGATTCCTCCAGTACCCGCCCTACATGCAACGGAGCAGAATTCAGGCAGAGACCCCCCGACACCTTGAGGGAAGCCCAATAAATATCATGCGCCCCCGGTTTGGCTATGATGGAGTCCGTCTGGAGCCGTAACCCGTGAACCTGCTGCCGCGTGAAGGATATCTCTGCCAGCGAGCTGTTCAAGTCCGGATTTCTCCTATCGGGCAAGTCCTCCATCATGGTGTAGAGCTCACTTAAGCCGCTCTCGATACTCCCAAGATCAAAATCAAGATTCTCCCAGGACAGCTCTACTTCAGCCCACGCCGGCTGACTGCGGAGTTCGCCGGTAAGCTTCAGTCGCCGCTCATAGTCCCCGGGTTCTTCAGGATGGTGGAAGTTCAGGAAATGAGTCAAAACATCAAAAAGCTCAGCCACCCGGGTCCGAGCCAGCTTGGCTTTGCCCTGCAGACCTTCAACCTTGTTCCCTATTTCCTTCCGCCTCGATGAAGCTACCGAGGTAGTGCGCAGATAACTGCGGAGTTGAAACAGAAACCCTCCCCTGTCGCCAAACCGGTCCAGGCATTCATAGAGGTCTTGATCCGCAATCTGGAACCCCAGTTGCTCAGTGGCCTCTTCCTCCAGGTGATGCGCTTCGTCAATGATCAAACAACTGTATTCGGGTAATATTCCCCCCTTCACCATGTCAGACAGGAGGAGAGCATGATTGACCACTATCAGATGAGCCCCTTCCGTCTTCTGCCTGCCGCGGTAAAGGAAACAACCGTCCGGATAGTGCGGGCAGCGCTCAATGACACAGTTCTCTTCCGAGGCACAAACCCTGCTCCACAGGGCGGATTCACTTAGATTGAGGTTGAGCTCGGCGCGGTCACCGCTGGGCGTTGAGTAAATCCAGAGCAGGAGGCGGAGCAGAAATCTGGCCTCTTCCCACGCTAATCCGGGGGTCTTGCGCCAGGAGTGCCACCGCCTGAGGCAGAGGTAATTACTGCGGCCCTTGAGCAGGGCTACCTGAAGGTTGGAGTTCACCTCCCCGTCTCCGGCCTTGCCCAGAGCCCGGAGCAGATCGGGAATATCTTTATGCATCAGCTGTTCCTGGAGATTGATGGTGTTGGTGGAGATGACCACAGGGCTATTGTTGTCCAGCGCAAAGAAGATCGCCGGCAGCAGATAGGCAACGGACTTGCCGATGCCGGTGCCTGCTTCTACGACAAGGTACTGCCCGTTGTTCAACGCTTTGGCCACTTCCTGCATCATGGAGACCTGGCCCGGACGGTACTCAAAGCCCGGGAAAGCCTCTGCCAGCAGACCGCCTTCGCTGAGAAAAGCAGTCAGCCTGTCCAGGTCCAGCGGCTTGAGGACGCTGTCGGGTACCAGGGGTTCCCTCTGCGGCAGATCCAGGGCCTGCGGGTTGAAGTCCGCTCCCCAGGCCTCTCTGTCCCAGAGGGAAACCTCCCCCACTTTGCTCCTCTCCAGGTCGAGGAATATGGAGCGCCACGGCCAGTTGGCAGTCATAGTCAGGCGATTGATCTCCGCAACCAGAGGGAGGGCCAGTTGAGAAGCCTTATCCAACAGCGACAGGAAGACCTCTTTGCCCATCACGGCATCGGCCAAGGCACGGTGCTGCACAGGGTAGGGTATCTCCAGTTCCCTGGCCAACGTGGTCAGAGTGTAGTCCGTGAGCTGGGGGAGAAGGATGTTCGCCACATCGAGAATATCAAAGGTGGTGTTGGAGAAATCCAGCCCTTGAGCACGAAGGAAGTTCAGGTCGAACTGGATATTCTGCCCTATAATGGGACAGTCTCCGATAAAAGAGAGCAGGCTGTCCGATACTGCCGGAAAGGACGGGGCGGTTGACACTTCCTCCGGGGCGATGCCCGTGAGCAGGCGGATGCGGTAGGGAATGGGGCACTGGGGATTGACCATGGTGTGGAAGGTCTCCAGCACCTTCTCACCCTTAAACTTGACCGCACCTATCTCAATGATGCGGTCCTTTTCCGGATCAAGTCCGGTAGTCTCCAGGTCAAGCGAGACACATGTCTGGCTAGTCATAGGCCCCCGAACATCTCATCATTCTCTATTAGATATAGGCCTAGCCCGAGAATGGGGAGCCTACCCAGTGAGGCAAATGCGCGAGGAGATTCGAGAAAATCCAGGTATAGAAATAGATCTCGATAATGGCGCGAGGCAGCCGGCCCACGAAGGTGAAGAAAAGGAACTTGGGCAGCGACAATTTCAGCGCTCCGGCAGCAATCCCTACGAAGTCAAAAACAAAAAGGGGCAGAAAGGCAAAGGTGACAACAGTGAGCCAACCATGACGCTTCATCCAGCCCTCCGCCGTCCTGTACCTCTGGAAACGCTCCAGCTTGAATAGATGCCGTCCCCCGTAGCCCACGTAATAGCTGGTCACTTCTCCCAGCGTGCTGCCCACAGCAGCTATCAGCGCTACCAGGAGCGGATTGCCAACCGCGGCGACAACCACATTCAGCGCCTGCCCCGGGAAAAAGAAATGGACAGGCACGATAACGCTCAGAGAGGGCAGCAGGTTTGCCAGGAAGACACCGAGGTAGCCGTATTTCCTGAGCTCCGCCAACCGTATCGGCGGGAGGAAATGAACCAACACCACCAGAAGGACAAGGAAGGCAATAGAAATGGCAATCAAGGCCAGAAGGGCCTTCACCCTCCTGGGGGTGACCTGAGGGACTGCCTCCTGTATTTCAGCTATAAATTCGCTGGCTTTCATTTTCAAAGGGTCCCGGCCAGATAGGCTTCCACCCTCTCCTTCTTCAGGCGTTTACAGATTTCCTCGCCCTCAGCCCTGTCATTCACCAACGTGAAGAGGACAGGCCCCGCACCGGCCAGGTGTACCTCGCTCGCTCCGGCGGCCAGAAAGCGCTGCCAATAGCCATCAAGCCCCGGAAAGAACGATGGGGCCACATAGTCAAATATATTATAACAGACATGGGGGACAGCCCTTTCCCCTTCCTTTATCAACCCGGCCATCCTCCGGGTATGTTGTCCGCGGGTGAACCGGGAAGGGTCCAACAGGGCATACATTTTCTGTGTCTTGCCGCTGACATTGACAGGGGGTCTGACCAAGACAACCCAGGTCCTGGGCAGAGAAGGCAATGTCGCTACCCTATCGCCTCTCCCCCGTACCAGGGCTGTGGTAGCGCCGGAAACAAAGAAAGATACGTCAGAACCCAAACCTGCGGCTATCCCCTGCAGCTTCTCCGGGGCCAGCTTCAGACCCCAGATTTCATTAAGGCCTTGCAGTGTCGCTGCAGCATCGCTGCTGCCACCGCCGAGTCCACCGGCCAGCGGAATAGACTTCTCCAGGCGGATGGCCACACCGTGATCCGGACCGGCGACAGCCTGCATCAATCCGGCCGCCCTGAAGACCAGGTTGTTCGGGGAAACCAGCTCCGGAACGTTGCAGCTTATAAAGATATGCTCATGAGGTTCAAAGGTAAGGACATCAGCAAGGTCGATGGCCTGCATGATGCTGGCAATCTCATGATAACCATCCTCCCGCCGGCCCAGAACCTCGAAGGTGAGGTTGATCTTGGCATAGGCCTTACGGGGCTTGACCGCAGCCTTACTCTTCATGATGGGGCATCTCCTCGAGTATCTCCGCCCACTCCCGGAGGTTCAGGGTCTCGGCCCGGCGTTTGGAGTCTATGTTCGCCTTCTGCAGCAAGTCGGCAGCGTCCTTGGGCGGTATGCCCAGGCCCTGGGCTAACGAATTCCGCAGCTGCTTCCGCGGCGCGCTGAAGCCAGCCCGGACCACATCAAAAAAGTCGCTGACCCGGGACACCGCGACCGGAGGCTGTTTATAAAGCTCAACGCGGAGTATGACAGAGTCCACTTTGGGCGGAGGGTAGAAGCTTTTGGATGGCGCATGACCGGCGATAGTCGGCTTGCCGTAGAACTGGACGCTCACGGCGAGTATGCTCATGTCACCGGGCTGCGCTACTATGGCTTTCCCCACTTCCTTCTGGACCATGACCACCATAATGGAAGGCTTAAGCGACGCTTCCAGAAAATGCCTGAGGATGGGAGAGGTAATGTAATAAGGGATATCGGCCACCACCTTGTAGCCGGGCGAGGTACCCTCGACCCCAACCCCGGCCAGAAGCAGCCCCGGATCAGTCCGGAGTACATCGGAGGTGACGATGGTGATATTAGGTATGCCGGCCACAACTTCGCTCAGCGCAGATGCCATGGCACTATCTGTCTCAACGGCAATGACTCTGCCTGCATGCATAGCCAGCTCTTTGGTCAAGACACCCAATCCCGGGCCAACCTCGATCACCACATCCTGGGGAGTCAGATCTGCCGCCGAGACTATGCGCTGCAGCACCCGCCTATCAACAAGGAAATGCTGGCCCAGGCTCTTCCGTGCCCGGAGGCCGAAATGACCCAGTAAGCCCTTTACCTCTGCAGTCGGGGAACTTTCCATCTCAGATCAAATTATCCTGGAAATCAACAAGGGTCGTGCACCCACTTTTGGCCTGGCCCTATGGCTTTCCATCCCTTGAACGGCTCCAACCAGGAGAACCTGTGGCACCCAGAACGGGCTACTTACCGCTGCTTCCTTCCGGACCTGACGGACTTCGTAGTGTCCTGCCGCACAGGGCCCGGTCTTCAATACCGCTCAATTGAGTCAGTCCCACAAGACAACAGGCCGGGAGCAGGAATTCAGTCCCGCTATAGCGGATTTCGGGTACAGGGCACCGCTAACTCCCCACCTAGCACGACCCAAAGCCAATGTTAGCCTCCCCCGCCGCTCTTGTCAAAGCACCGAGACGGTGATCGGAAAGAGGAGAGCTGAGAACGGTCTTCAGGCAAAACACAATGGGGAGTCAAGAAACCAAATCCCGGAAAGGCGGTTACCCGAAGAAGACCCTCTTCACGTCCTCAGGGTTGAAGGGGCCGCCGTGTCCGGACAGAAGAACCTTGGGTGAGAAATCAAGTACCTTTCTGATACTGTCCCGCAATTGCTGCGGGTCCTTAACCCACAAAGGGTACGCCGGCTTCCTGGAAACGCCAAACCTGCCGACGACCAGGTCACCTACGATGGCAACTTCGCCGGGGAAAACCACTGAGATTGAGCCCTCGGTATGGCCGGGAGTTCTGATCCATTTCGCCTCGATCCCGTAGTCATTGAGGTCTCCCTCTTCTCCATCCAGGAGGATATCCGGCTCAACAGGCTGTGCTTTCAGCCGGCTGACAAATATCTTGATGAACCTCTCCGACAGGTTCCGCGGGTGTAAATGAACGTTACACCCCTTCCGCATCCATTCTGCATCCAACCGGTGAATAGCGATAGGGGCACCCAGCTCTTTCCTCAAATCCAGAGCACCGCCATAATGATCGATGTGCGCGTGGGTGATCAGAATCAGGTTGACCCTGCTGCGGGGGCCGGACGCTCTCCCGGCAACAGCCTTGAGGATTTTTCTCCTATAGCGGCTGGTAAGGGCATCTACCAGAACCAACCCGTTTGCCCCCTCAACCAGGTAGACCCTGCCTGTTACAGAAGGGATCTCGACTATGGGTGTATTTTTCACTATCACTCTGCGGACAAAGGCCGGATACCGCCCCTGAACCGGATCAAGGGCCAGCTTTGATTTTTCATCCCATTCAAGATGGGCTAGAAAGGCATATTGGTAGTCTCGAGACCGCCATCAACCTCCAGTATCTTGCCTGTCATCCACCTTGCTGCAGGCGACGCCAGGTATAGGGCAGCCAGGGCGATATCCTCCACATCGCCGAGTCTTTTCATCGGCGTACGGTCGCACATTTTCTGCAGAGACGGCTCATCCAAGAGGGTTTTGAGGGCGTCGGTCAGTATGGACCCGGGAGCTATGCCATTCACTCTCACGTCCGGTGCCAGCTCGGAAGCCATGAGCCTTGTCATATGAATCAGGGCGGCCTTTACCGTACCATAAACACTGAAATTAGGTTGCACAACGCGTCCTGCCGCCGAACATATATTGATGACGCACCCCTTGTTCTCCTTCAGCTGCGGCAGGCAGACACGGGCGCAAGCTAAAGCCGATGCGACATTGAAATCAAAGGCTTCGTTGAACCGCTTGCGGCTCGTCCTGGGAATCTGATTCGGCACCGCCCCTCCGGCGTTATTCACAACAATATCGATCCTGCCGAAGGTCTCGATGGTCCT
Organism: uncultured Chloroflexia bacterium; assembly: GCA_963720375.1. Taxonomy (GTDB): domain Bacteria; phylum Chloroflexota; class Dehalococcoidia; order UBA2247; family RBG-13-53-26; genus JAPLHP01. Next base: position 36,087 of record CAVRFM010000025.1, read on the forward strand.
GGCCGCCAGCGCCTGCAGTTGGATATCGTCTTTGACATCGCAGGGAATAGCTATAGCCCGCCCTCCGAATGCCTTGGCCCTCTCTGCATTAGCCTGGATGTCGCTCTCTGTCCTTGCCGAGAACACCACGCTGGCTCCAGCTTCAGCAAAGGTGAGCCCGATTCCCTGGCCTATTCCTCTTCCGGAGCCGGTTATGACCGCCACCTTGCCGTTCAATCTGAATTTATCAGCTAGCATTTCTCCCTCCTCGATCGAATCGCCGTCAGCTTCGAAACAGCATACAGCATATCCGGCATTCTACCACGATGGAAACCGCATTCATTAGATTAGAAGTTCTACCTATTGTATTGTAACCCCTGGTGGGCCATTCGGAACAGTTACATTTGAAGAAGCAGGTATAATATTAGTAGTGATGGGCAACGCCAAGTACTGCATTCAGGCAGACCGGCCCTCAATTAAGAAACCAATTGGCGGGAGGTTGCAGTGATTTTCCGTGTTGTGGGTGCCATCGTAGCGGTGGTCGTCTTAGTAGGAATATTCGTTTTTATGCTGTTGAACCGGAGAAGTTCAAAAATAATCCCACCGGCTCAACTCTCGCATTTAGTCTGCAGCCATTGTGGCCTTGAATTTGATTACGCCTGGGTTCCAGGAGCATCTTTCACATCTATCCGTCTTGGTCCAGCAAGGCTTTTCAATTGTCCCCGGTGCGGAGAGGCTTCCTTGTTTAACATATGGGATACCAGGGTAGATCCGGCCACACATCATTGTGAGACAAGAATCGGACCATCATAATATATATAGCACAAACGCATGCTGGAACACGTTAGTATAAAAGCATGGTGCGCACTTCAGCCTGGCATAGTCTTGGGATGGCGGGTTCACGTTCCTCTATGTGGCCCTAAGACTAAGCCAATGAGCATGCCGATTTCTTACGGCACGCCTCTTGAACAAGTGGTTAGGCAGGCTACATTCCTCCAATAATCTTCTTTGCCTCTACTATTGGCCTAGGCAAATCCGCAATTTCAAGCAGTTCTACCTCCGGCGGAACTTTCTCTCTAATACCAGATAGGTCTGCCTCCACCGCGCAGGCATATACAGGTATTCCGGCTGCCTTCGCTGCTTTCAGCAATGTCATGGGGTCAATGGGCAATCCCATCTTCTTCGCATTCTTTTCGATGACAGCAGCATACTTCGCCACCGGTGACGAATACTTGAAGTCCTTTTCTACAAATGCAACCAGAGCTCTCCATTCAAGAAACACCGACACATCCACCCCCTGCGCCTTGAGCATTGAGGCCATAACCAGGTTTGGTATCAGAGTGTCCGTTTCCCCCGAGTGTACATCAATCAGTAGATCCATTTTGCTCCCTTCCTCTACACCTGACCAGCCTTGCCACACCGTTGCAGACTTTAGCCAGGTCTTCCTTATTTGGGCGCGTCCCTCCCCGCCAAGTATCGGAACGTACCGATTAAATGCTAGTCAAAGAATGGATAAGAAGACAATACGGCAAACGGCGTATTTGTTGAAATCGCTACGTTAGTTGAATAAAATGCACATTGGACCCACATGTGAAGGGACGTGGAATGCAGTGACACAGCTATCCCAAGACAATCTCCGGGCGTTGCTATCAGCCATCGAGACGCTGCATCGCCCCACAAGCCTTGATGAGTTTCCTGCGGCAGTCCTGCAGGCGATCAAGCAGGTCCTTGCATGTAATACCATATGCTATAACCACGTTAGTCTCCCCGATTCAAGAATGACCTGGATTACTGAACCTGCAGATGCCCTGCCAGATCCAATTCTAAGAGAAACGTTTAACCGGAATCTCCAGGAGCACCCTCTTATTGCTCACTCCGGTTCAAAGGACGGTGGAAGAAGCGTTAGGATTTCCGATTTCCTTTCCCAGCAACAGTTTCATCGTCTGGCGTTGTACAACGAATACTACCGACCGTTAAACGTTGAATATCAGTTGGGGGCTGTCATCTCAGTCAATCAGCAGCAGATCATTGCTGTAGCCTTAGATAGGGACCGACCTGATTTTTCTGAAGATGATAGGTCATGTCTCGACCTACTCCGTCCACATATGGTGCAAGCGTATCGAAATCTACACACCATGAGCTTAATGAAGCGTGCAATTGAGGGAAGTGGGAAGAGACTTGTCTTAGTGAAGCGGTACGGTTCGGCGCAATTGGCAAGTGATGATGTATGGCAAGTCATAGCCCAATATTGTGATGTGTCTCCTTCATCAGGTTACCTTCCTGATATCCTCAGGAATTGGATTGACCACGAGAGGTCCCGCTTTGGCGAAGACACTGGTGACCTTTCTCCGTCAGTGCCCCTGGTTGTGAGTAAGGGCAGCCAGAACCTTATTGTCCATTTCCTACGGGGTGGCAAGGCCGCCGATCAGGACCTGCTTCTCTTGGAGGAACAACCGGCAGATCTTGTCTCTGTTTCTTCGGTAGAGTCGAAACTCACACCTCGCGAAAATGAGATTCTGGCCTGGTTGGCTCAGGGCAAAACCAATGCGGAAATCGGTCTGGCTCTATCGATAAGCCCTCGTACCGTCAAGAAACATCTGGAACATATCTACAGCAAGATGCAAATTCACAGGCGCAGCGCTGCCGTAGCTCGATCCTCGCACATGTAGACACCTGTTTTTCTACTTCTGGCAAGGTAACAAAATACCCAACTGTCCTCAGAAGAAACAGTTTCTCCAAGAGCCACTGGCCCGTGCAGGCTGGGTTGCGGATCTGGTCAGCCCAGCCCCATCGCAGTGAAGAACTGGGATATCTTGTCCTTGATCTGGTCTACACTCGTGTAACGCTTGTCGCAGATATCCATCCCTATGCGCAGGTACGGGACGCCGAGTTCACGGCACGTCTCGCACGCCATACTGGCAGTGGCCGCCATGTCCTTGTGGCCCATATGGCCAGGGAAGATGACACAGTCGATCTTGTAGTCTCTGACGATTCGTCTCATATCGGCAAGAACGTTGTCTGCCAAACCTCGTGCCTGGTGTACCATGGGTCCGTGCTGTAGAGCTCTCTTGGCCAGCCCCCGGAACATGGCATCCTCAGTTGAGGTATCCACCAATTCGTAGGGGCAGTAGCTCACCATGTCCATAGCAATCACTGCTCCCCACTCCTGCTCCAGCCACGGGGCCAGCTCAGAGAAGAACATGGGTTGGATGTCATACCAGAGCAGCCTGATCTTCTGATTGGGCACCTCCGGCCTGTTCTCACGTATTCGCGCTTCGGCGTTGGCCACAAGGTCCCTGTACCATTGCGTTTTTGCAGGGTCCCCGGCGCCGCCGGTATTGAGGGTGTAGAAGCCTGACATTGGCATGATGTAGCTGTGGGGCGCGGGCACCGCGCGCCTCAGGTCGCTGTACTCCAGCCACAGTGCATACCCCTTGTTGGTTTCCTCCACAACCCTTTTGAGGCGGTCCATATCCATGGACTTGCCAGTATGCTTTTCGACAAACTCAACCATCCTCTTCAGTTCCCCGGCGTAGTAGTCGAAAGCTCGCGTATCGTCGTGATAGGGAGGGTCAGGGGCAAAAACGGGAACGTCCCGCCAGTCCGGGTGGTTCATGAACGCTGCGTGCAAGCCGGCCACGCCGTCACATGGCTCGGTCAGAGCCAGATACGCTGTGGGAATGGGCAACAGCCCGGCAACCTGATAGTAGAGCAGGAGCCGCAGAAGCGTGCAACAGTCTGAAGGAACCCCCAGTCTGTCCATCTCCTCCAGGTCTTCTATAGTGTGCGGGCTTCCCCCAGTGCCACCCGCGGCAAACTGCTGCTGAACGTGAAAATACCCGGGGACGTACATGGCTGTCAGTATCTCGACGGGATTGGTGTACTGGCTGGCCAAGAACGGCTTCCCTTGTTCGACGCACTCAATAATCACTCTGTGGTTGTCTATTATGTTCTCGACTAGGAAAGCCTGTAGATTCCCCATTTCACCCGGGTCCGCTTTGAGGACTTCCAGCAATGGCTGGAACATGGTGACTTCCTCTCTCATTCTGGACAGGCTTCTCTCTTTCTTCTCATCCATGTTTGCCCCCCAATGTCTCCAGAAATGCCTGGATCCTTGTTCTCAACTGACCGACACCGCTCAGAGTATATTCGCGGTCCATGCACAGAAGGGGTATTTTCGCTTTCCTTGAAGTCATTTTCCAGCGAGTATTGCTCAAACCCCCATAGCTCACAGAATGTTAGTCGCACAAAAATGACGCCGTTCACGTTGAAATCCTTAATCATGTTCTTGATAAACTTGACTCTTTCCCCGTATCTGGTATACATGCGAGCACACGATGGGCGATCAGCAACATAGTACTGTGCTAAGGCTGTCAATGGGTCATCGATGTTCTGATCCACATCCCTCCATATCATTCTGGAGCCAAAACAAAGAGAATCGGTTACCACCAGACCACCTTGAGCTTCGATAACCTTCAAGTATTCCGGATTGTCCAGTTCGCCGCCCATGATCATCAATCTGGCTCGGTGGTCAGAATGGCCGCTTGCCCTGCCAACATCCTCCAGCAACTCACCAAGCAACTGGTTGTACCGGCTCGCCCGGCATGGCAGTACCGGCGACAGTGACGGCCAGCATCTCAGCTCCCGTGATCGGCGGTCTTTCCCTCTTGCGCAGCTCGTAGAGGTCTCTCTGGCGGCGCCGCGATGTGTTATGAAGCGCTATTGCCTCCCTCAGCTTGGCATCGGTTATCTCAACCCGGAAATGCTCTTGCATATTCTCCCGGAGAATGACAAGTTCGCTACGGAACCACTCCACCTGTGCCGGCTCATCCTTTCTGGGGAGACTGAGAATCTTCACGAAGGGGGTCTTCATCTGGCGTATCCAGTGGTCATAAAGGCGGCGTATGTGGTCGCAGCTGTTGAGAATGACCAGGCCATCCGGGAAATCGTACTCGCCTTTGAGCGCCAAATTGAATGCGTGACGGGGAAAGGAGCAATTGATATTGCCGAGGTAGGCATGTGACAATTCTGTGCCTGTGCTGCCTGTAGCCCTGACTCGAAACGGGAGGAATCCGGCGGCAGAAATCATCTCTACAGGCATCGCTGCGCAGAAGTATCCCACGGTCTTGCCGCCCTGGTCTTTCCACTTCTGCACCTCAGGATTGACGATGGTCTGAGCTGCTTCGGAGAATGTTTGGAAGGCCCTGGATTTGATATTCGTCTGCAATGGCTCCACCTCCTCTTTGACGGTTGTCTGCTGCTTTGGCTGAAAGGAAATCCCTCAGGAGTCACACACCAAATTGGCCTTGCCGCCCAGACCCCAGTCTATCCGTACTTCTTGGGCTTCGCCGAATCCTGCACCTTCTTCTTGACCTTGAAGACCTCGTCTACCAGCGACTCCGGCTCCTTCTTGTCTGACTCCTCCCATGGCTTGGCCAGATTCAGGTCCTTGGCGATGATCTTGTAGCAGTTGTAGGACTCGCTCGACCCGGCGTTGGACCCCAGGTGCCAGCAGCCGCCGGTGGCGTAGAGGTTCTTGATCGGCGTCCGGTGGTTGGCCAGCTCCGGAGTGGGCCGGTTGCCCTCGACCTGCCAGGAGTTGCGGTCTATGCCGGCCATAGTCCCCATAGGCGCCAGGTTCTTCATGCGCAGGTGGTCAAAAGGACTGTTGGTGTCAACGCCGATGACGTTGTCCCACGTCATGTTGGGGGCATACTGCTGCCAGATCTGGATCAGTTCGTCTGCATAGCGCTCCTTGATCTCCAGCCATTCCTTCTCCGTGTGTCTCGTAGCCGGCGGCGCCAACTGCTCGTTCTGGACACGTGCTTGCCCGGAGGAGCGTAGGAGGGATCAGCCAGGCTGTGGCAGCCGACCGTGGGTGCGTAGTCCTCAAAGGGCGGCCATTTCCCCATCTTCATGTACATGCACTCCCGGGCGATGTGGTCGGGGCTGGAGTCCGGCTGCATGCCCAGCCACTCGCATTCATGGATGTCCGGGATGAAGGCCTCCGCCTTGTACTTGGGGGCCTCGTGAACCGCGAAGGTGTACCACATCAGGCAGCCGAAGCTCTTCTCGATGAGTTCCACCCGCTTCGCCAGCACGGGGTCGATGTACTCCCGGCCAATCAGATCAAAGCAGAGTTGCTGCGGCGCCATGCCGGCGCTGACCACGATCTTGTTGGCCTTGATCTGGCTGCCGTCCATGAGTCGGATGCCCTTGGCGGTGCCGTTCTCGATGATGACCTTGTCCACTTCGGCATGGGTGTAGAACTTGCAGCCCATGTGCACCAGTATCTGGTGCGCTGCGTGGGCTATCTGGTGCGTCCCGCCCGGGGTGAAGCCTATCAGGGGCAGGTAGGAGGCGAAGCCCATGGCCGTGGGTCCGCAGCCGGACTCATTGATGTCGTTGACGCCGGAGACCGCAAATCTGAGGATGCAGGACTGCAGCTCCGGGCTCTCGAACCATTCCTTGATCACGCGCATGGTGCTGGCGCTGAGGGCCAGCCCATCGGGGGTGAATCCAGCCTCGACCATCTTCGGGAAGAACTCCAACTGCCTGTTCAGGATCCGGGGTCAGCTCTGACCTCCGCCGGATTGAACATCAGGTCTGCCTGGACTCTCCAGTACTCCCTGCTCCGCTGCATCGCCGACAGCTTCAGCCACTTGTCGGCATCCTTCTTGGAGAACCGGGCGATCTGCTCCGCCGGCGTTCCTGTTAGGATCGTACTTCGGCTGTAGATGCCTAGTGCGGTCTCGTTGTTCTTGAAGACAAAGCCATCGCTGCACAGGTGCTGATCCCAGCGGCCCCCATACTCCCAGAACTCCGGGAAATCGCGCCAGACGGGCAGGTAGTACATGGGCAGGATGATGTTGGCATGGGTGTTCCCGCGGAACCCCGGAGCCGAAGTCTCTTCGGTGGCCAGACACCCGCCGATCTCATGCCTCCTCTCAAAGATGCCGACGCTCATGCCCCCATATTTCATCAGGTACATCGCCAGCAGCAGGCCCTTGTTGCCTCCTCCGATTATCACTGCATCGAACGCAGATCAGCCATCGTACCTCCTTCCTGTTGATGGAATGCCTATGTGAAAATCATCAAAATGGTAGTCTTCCGGGGATTAGCATCAGACTGCCCTGGCATCAGCTTTCTCCTGTCTGTGTTCCAGGCTTGCTTTGACTTTCGAATAGTAGGCTGCATAGCCGAGCGATCTAATGGCCAAATCCAGGTCAAGATAGGCAGGCAGGCCTCGTGCTTGTAGCTGGCGTGACATCTCCTGAATGGCCGATAAGCTAGTCCCGTAGATCCACACGTTCACTGTCTTCGAGCAGCCTCTGGTGAATCTATCCAGCATGTCCACAATCATGGGGAACATGGGCACAAGCTGCCTGCCGCAGGCAAAGACAATGGTGGCACAATCCACATTGGCGTCACTCAGCACCAGGGACAGTGTACCTTCGAGAACCACGAATGGGTTAGACGAGGACATACTCCGCGAGTCAGACATAGCCGGCCCTATGTCAACCGGGTTGCCTCCCAGCCTGGGAAACAATGCCGACAGCTTGCCGACGGTATCTGAGGAGAAGCGGGCTACAGACAGTCCTGAGGCTGATGCTGCATCGGCGGCTATTACGCCCTGCCCGCCGGTAAGGGTAATAACGGCGAAACGGTTCCCAGCCGGAAGAGGCTGAAAGAGAAGCGTCCTGGGTACTTCAAACAGCTCCTGCCAGGTGTTGACCCGTATTGCTCCGACCTGCCTTAAGGCGGTGTCGTATATCTTGTCAGTACCGACCAGTGAACCTGTATGGGAGGCCGAGGCTCTGGCTCCGGCCTCGCTGCGCCCTGTTTTCAGGACCACCAGCGGTTTGGTGGCCGTCAGCCTCCGGGCGGCCTTCATGGAATTCTTCTCCATCCCTGACATCTTCGAGATGCATGGCCACGACTTTGGTGTCAGGGTCATCGGCAAAATAGTTCATCATGTCGACTTCATTAACGTCGCACTTGTTGCCGATATCGCACATCTTGCTGATGGGATAAGCCCAGTCGTCCAGGGGCATCTGGTGAGGGCCGATAGAACCTGTCTGGCCGCACAGACCTATCCCGCCCTTTTCAATTCTGTCGTTGTCTGTATAGGGTGGAACCGTGACCAAGCCGTTGGCTGAATTGACAACGCCGAATGTATTGGGCCCCATGATGCGTATCCCCGAATGGCGCGCGATCTCGGTCAGTTGTCTCTGGAGTCCCGCACCATCCTCACCCGACTCGGTGAATCCTTCAGAGAGCACAATGGCTGCCTTCACGCCCCTAAGGGCGCATTTCTGGACGATCTCGGGTATTGTTGGCGGCGGAGTAATCACCACCGCCAGGTCTGCATCCCCGGGCACCTCGCTGATGTCGGTGTACGCCTTCAGGCCAAGTACCTCACGGTATTTCGCCGGATCAGGATTGACGGGGTATATGCCGCCGCGGAAACCGAAGTGGAGCATGTTCCTGATCACCCAGTGGGCAGTTCCTGGCATCTCTCTCAGCGAACCGAAGACGGAAACGCCCCGGGGTTCGAAGAAAGCCTGCATGTTGTCGTTGTTATCAGTACTCAACTCCGCACCTCAAACACACACAGTATACAATATAGGCCCTGCAATTGGGCATGCCTCCCAATCAGAAGGTTGTGATATTAATAGTCTCCTCAGTTGCATTACTGATCCTCCCTGGAATAGGATACGACTTGGCATGGCCTATGAGTTTTGATCCATGGTGGGGAAGGGGAGACTCAACTCCCACGCCTCGCGGCACATGGTCCTAAGCCATGCCTGTCTGCCAATTCCAGCACTTCCCCAAACACAAAGCGGCTTCATATTTTATCATGTTGCTTAACACTCTGACTAATATTCCCTGGTAGCTGCCAGCAATCACCTGATAATAGTCCTGTTCAACTGAAGCCAAGCGTACACTTGATGATGCGACCATCCGGGACTCAAAGGATAGAGTATAATCCAGCCTAAATAGCTACAGCACTTGGGTATCGCGATGCAAAGGCCTGCTGGGTAGACCAGAAGGAGCCAGAAGGAGTCTGAGGATGACAACAGTCGTGAACATCAGGCAATGCCCGGATTTCGACCCGGAGGAGAATGATGTGTATATCGGGAGAGAGAATACAAGCTGGCGGTTGTCTGAGTCCCCGTGGCACAACCCATACAAATTCCCTGATGATGGCACTAGGGAAGAAGTCATCGAGAAGTACCGGCAGTACATTCTCTCTAAACCTGATTTGCTGGCGCGCCTTCCCGAACTAAAGGGGAAGAGGCTGGGCTGCTGGTGCAAGCCGAAACCCTGTCACGGCGATGTGCTGATTCAATTACTACAGGAGAGTGGGAAATGACATTTGGTGTTAAGTAGGAGACATGGAATCTGAAATGACCAAAGCCGTGAACACGATGCAGGATAGTTGGCCTCAGCCTTTCAAGCGATCACCCGTTGAGGATGGCCGCAACGTGGCTCTGTTGCCATTCAAGCTGGGTGTGCATCTCATTAAAGGAGCTAATGCTGAAGTTGATAGAGCTGGGGAGGAGGTATCCCGGCTGAGAAATGCGCTGGAAGGTGAAGAAGAGTAGCGAGCGTCAATATATTCCAATGGGAGGCATCATCCAAGTGACAGCTTCGAAAAGCCGAACTCCACCGCCTTCTTGTTGCTCATGTTCAACCCCCCGAAGGAATTGTAGGCGTATAGGCAAGACTCCTCAACGTCGAGAAGTGCTTGCGGTCATATCGTTCCAGAAAGCGCAGCGCCACTTCCACCGCGTCGTCGCTATTCATGTTCAGACCACCAAAGTTATTGTAGGCAAATAAGCATAATTCCTTGAACAGCTCGAAATCCTTGTCGGCGTATTGCTCTAACCAGATCTTGGCGACTGCGAAAGCTTTACTGTTGCTCATGTTCAGACCACCAAAGGGAGTGTAAAGAAATTCTTGAAGACCTTGAGAGTGTTTACCTTTGGATGTCTCGCTGTGGGTTGGCTAATCATAACGCTCGACAACTCAGTTGAACCGCGCGAGCGTGGATGGTCTTCTTCCAGGCGGCTGTCTAGATGTTGTTTGACAGCAGCAGCAAGTTTCGGCAGATGCTGCTCAAAGGGTGAGGGGAAAGCGCTAGCCGCTGGGATGCGGCCGGGAAGAACTCAACCCATTGGGTCGTGCATTCTCTATACGCAACGGAATTATTGGGATTCTATTGTTTGCGGCTATTGCCGTTCATTCTGCACAGCTCTAGAGGCATCAGAGTCTGATGAAAACACCAGTACCACTACTTGGCTTTCCCTGACGGCCTTAGCCAATTGCTCAGGAAACAATCCACCTGGAATGAGGTCTCGCTTGTCCATGAAACACTTGATGCCCACGCTTTCCAAATAGTCGTAGACGGTATTAGCAGCTTTTTGATCCTCGTCTTTGACAGAATGACTTATGAAAACCGCGTGATCCATTGCGTCTCCCTGCCGGAGCTAATGCTCATGCGACATTATAGCACTCTTGACCTCAGCTTGGATACAGCGCGAAACAGACTCAAATCCTACAAGGCCGCCAAGTGATCCCAAATGGCCTCTTGAATATCAACGCTATGTGTTTCTACTGCTGAATATTGCGCCAGCCCTTAGGCGCATCCTAGGAGAGGCACGGCTTGTACGGTTGACATGCCCGCCGATCCTAATCTAAGATTCCCTAAGATGCTGCAGCAAGATAGATGAGGAATCTTGGGTGCTTCCTTCCCGTTTTGAAAATGACATCGGAGCGTCAATGTTCTTTGAGTTTCTAATACCGAGACGCCCTGTTTCATCGCAGGCAAAAGATAACAAACACCTTCAAGCATGGAAGAATTTCGTCTGCGCGGAAGCAGGCAGGATCTGGTCAGGGACTCCGCATAATGGCAGTCACCTACATCTTACATTGGTCTATGTCTGTGACGATTCACCAGCCGACGTAGACAATATCATCAAACCTATTCAAGATGCATTAGTAGGTCTAGTTTATGACGATGATTTCTTAATTGACGATGTAGAAGCACACAGGCGGCCACTTACAGATACTTTTGACATTGCCGCTTGTCCGAGTCCTCTGGTAAATGGCATACTGTCAGGTACCGAGTGTGTCTATGTAAGGGTGAACGAATCGACGTCTCTGGAGAGTTATCTATGATTGACAAACCCGACAATATCCACAGTTCGCTTATATCGAGAGTCGCACAGGAATATGAGAGACTTGGGTACAAAGTCATCATCGAACCCAAGGTTTCAGATTTGCCTTTTGATCTAGCCTCATATCCCGGACTTGCTGGCAATGAAAACGGAAAACGAAGGCTACATCATTGAGGTCAAAGGTTCGGTCAAATATGCGTCAGTAGAGCGATTCCGTGAAGTTGCTGAAACGGTGGCTCAACACAGAGGCTGGCGTTTCTTGCTCGTCACGGGAGATGATGTCTCACCAAATGAGCCGGAACAAAAGAGTGAGAAACTGTTGTCTTGGAGGCAAATTCTCAGTCGAAAAGCTAAGGGCGAAAACCTCTTTCGTCTTGGTGAATATGAAGGGGCATTCTTGTCCTTTTGGGGAATACTTGAAGCGATGATGCGTAAACGAGCAGAGCAAGCCTCTCTTCCCATAGAACGTTTTCCCACCTCGGCTCTCATGAAGCATCTATATTCGCAAGGTGAACTATCGGTTGAGCAATTCGATACTCTGATGAAACTACTCAAGACCAGAAACGAATTTGTTCATGGCTTTCAAGCACGACCTTTGAAAGGCGCTGCCAAGGAGTTAGAGAAAACGGTAAATGAGCTAGCAGAGTCATGGCATCCCTCTTAGAGCGCGCTGTGAGCCATTCACTACTCTGTTGACTGGATCAAGCAAAGTATGTTCTGCGATCCTGTAAGCTAATCACGCCGAGCTAGAGTGACCTTGATGGTTGGCTGATCTACCCTTAACCTCACCTCGGACACACGGCTTACTCTTCAAACGCTGTCGCTTCGGATAAACAACTCAGGACGCGTGTTTGAAATAGATATTTCAAATCAATCAAACTCGAACCGCCCCTACAGCCTCCTCGCAATGACACTTGAACACTGGTCAGGTCGGGGACCTGACACCCACACTGATCTAGAGAAGTGGTACCATACCCCCTGCCCCCCTCTGGATTCCCGTTTACACGGGAATGACAATGGGTGTTAGCCATGCCGAGTTGTGTCATTCCTGCGGAAGAGGAATCCATGGCATGTCCAGACACCACGTTTCCGGATTCCCACTTGCGTGGGAATGACATTAATGCAAAGTAATCCACGGATTAAGGATAATCCCCAGGGATTAGCACCCCACAAGCTACAGTGCAGAGGCAAGTCCAATATACATATATCCTGACAGGATTCCAGGGAGTAAACCTTTACGCAATTGGGACTGCGACAGGACTAATGATGAGGAAAAGGGGGATATGGTACCACCTCCCTGGATTCCTGCGTACGCAGGAATGACATATGTCGGAGGTGCAGGGCCTGCGGGTTACCTGTGATATTTGAAGACAACAGCAGCAGATATGATTCAGGCCCCCGAAAGCGGGGGCCTGTAGAACTTCAGTATGAAGAGGGGAGGCTACCGCCCGGTCAACGACGGCTCTTCGTGACGGTGAGGCATCTCTCTGCCTCTTCCACCAATCTCGACTTGTCGGAGGCAGTGTCAGGCTGCGTGTCCTCATCTACCGGTTCAGATGCCTGTTCGTTCCGGTCAAGCTCCTTTAGCCGCAGGTCTATGTGCTTCTGAGTCTTTTCCAGCCGCCGGTCTACAGCCGACAGCATGCGTGAAGAAGTCGCCGCCGCTCCCAACTCTATCTTCTGCTCAGCCTTTTGTACACGCGAGTTTACCTGCTTTCGAGTCTCCCGCAGCCACGAGTCTACAGCATACAGCGCGCCTGCGAAATATGCCCCCACCCCTTTGCCGTTACTCCCGGCAGTTGCCTTGCTCTCTGCCGATGCCAATGCCGGAGCCGAAGCGACCTCCATAGACTCTCCAACATAGGCCACCTTATCCTTGTTGATGGCAATAAAATCGAATCTTGAGCCGCAATTGACCAGCATGGGTGTAACCTCAACATTGGTCAGCGGCAAGAACCTCTCATCGCCTTCAAGGGTGTCCACCAGCTGCTGGTATATCCGGGCATGCATCCTGCCGACAAGGTTGTATGACGACATGCGTACCCTGACCGGCACCGGTTTCTTCTCCAATTTCTTGCCTGCCTTCTCAGGCAGTCCCCCGCTTATCTCAGCAATAAAGAGAATATTGGCTTTCCTGATGTGGGTAGATACCATATACTCTACTTCACCTTTTGGCAAAAACATTTTGACATCCGTAAGCGGCACGAAGTCCTTACCGATATGTGCCGAATTGGCCGTAATGCCCTCGTTAAGGGCATCCAGGAGACGCTGCCGATCGAGACGATAGGTATATCCTATTGCATTGCAGTCGGACGTACACACTACCACCAACACCGGCCTGAGGTTTTCATCGCTCCACCAGTACCTGCCATCTTGTTTCGAAGATTCACCCGCCATATAAAGCCTCCGTTGTACACTGCCAGGTGCCGGCTATACGCTCCAACTCACCGTCAGAGAAGCACCTTCAGTGACAGATTTGATTGAACAGAACCAAGCCTACACCAAAGGTAGCACAGAGATATCTCTGGAACGATGATCATTCTTGCAAAAACCTCTCAATTATTCCCCGCGGATAGTCCGGTGGGAAAATCTTCCTATGGGAGTATAGCGCTACCGCCGGATGAGGGATTAGAGGGAAGCGGATGTGTGGAAATCCCTGCACAGACAGTGCAAAGGGAAGAGCAGGCCGGTCACATTTGAGGACAGTCCAGCGAAGTACAGACCATCTCTGGCCGTTGAGGCATCCTGCAGCTTTACTTTGGTCTCCGGGCTAACCCCCGGCTTTATCTCACTAAACCGTCGTGCCGTAGGGGTACGGCTGCATCTCCCGGAGCATTTCAATGGTCCTTTCAAAGAGCTTGTCTGTCAGTCCATTCAAGGTGTCAAGCTCTTTCTTTGAGAGACAGGAGGTGATATTGATGACGACTCTCTCACCCAGTTGACGCTTGAAGAGTTCCTCACCCTTTTTGGTCAACGACACTCTGACCAGGTTCTTCCTCTTTAAGTCCTTGGTCTTCTTTATGAGACCCTGATCTTCCATGCGGTTCAACAGCCCGGAAATGGTGTGGGGCTCTTTATAGGTCAGGCGTGCCAATTTGGCCGGTGTGAGGGTCTCCCTGGCAGTCCCCAGGAAATACAAGACTGCCGCCTGAGGAAGTGTAAGGCCTACCCGGGACAACTCCATCTCCCTGGCCCTTTCCAGAACAGTATAGGCCTTGAATAGCCGCACCCAGGTTTTCTCATTCTCGTTCATCTTCGTGAGATCTTTCGCCATATTCACCTCCCAGCAAAACAATGCTTTTGTGGCATTCTACAACCGACGCGACGGTTCGGCAAGCAAAATACCCCGGTTCAAGTGGGTGCCGGGGAGCTTCAGTTGATAACGGGAAGCCGACCAGTACCTAGTAGGTATAGGGCAAAGGCAACTGCGCCCGGAGTTCCGTAAGCGCTGAAGTCCGCAGTTTTTCCAAATATACGCTCAGATTGGCGCGTTCTTGCGGGGACAGGTTGGACACGATCTTGTTCACCACACCCGCCTTATTCTGCTGCTCGTAAGCCTTCTTGCCTTTCGGCGTCAATTCTACTCTTACCTGGTTCTTTCTCTTCAGGTCCCTGACCCTCTTCACCAGGCCTTGCTTCTCCATGCGGTTCAGCAGCCCGGATATGGTATGGGGCTCCCTGTACAGGTAACGCGACAGCATGGCAGGAGTCACCGGCTCATCAATGGTGCTCACCAGGAAAAGCACCCCGGACTGAATCATGGAGATATCGATGCCATCCAATTCCCTTTCCCTGGCTCTCCACATTGCGTGGTGGGTCTGGTTCAGCAGTGTCCAGAGCTGACCTTCCTTTTCCCTGCTTGTCTTAGTTCCCATTCCTTCTTCACCCCCGTCGTTTTCCTCCCCCCTCCAGCTATATATCTTACCATAACTACTTGCCGTGACTGCAAAAAACCACTATTACTGCCCCCGCCCCACTTTGGCCAAGGTTCCTCAAATCATTTTTCCGGGAAGGGAAAACATGCCTGTATCGGGCACCACAGTAACCCTTTTGTGACCACTACCGACCCGCCTGAGAAAGATCTGTGAGTTGGATAGTACTGCAAGAGACACTGGTGTGAGATCACCTCTCCATACTAGTTGACAGGGGAAGGCAAATAAAAGGGCTATCCCTCAGCAGAGAATAGAACGGATAACTGGTCCATCTCACCAGAGAAAAAGGAGATCGCCATGGTAAACGATGTCGCAAGTGATACAAAAAGTGTAAGAGCTCTCATTCGAGCCCTGGCAGATGAAGTCTGGTATGTTCGACAGGAAGCTGCATCAACTCTTGGGGACATAGGTGACCCGAGGGCCGTGGAACCTCTCATCGAGCTTTTGGATGATGAAGACGAGGATGTGAGAGAGGAAGCAGCATGGGCCCTGGGAAAGATAGGTGACGCCAGGGCCGTGGAGTCTCTCATCAAAGCTCTTCGGGATGAGGACAGGGATACGAGAGAGGAAGCAGCATGGGCCCTGGGAAGAATACGCGACGCCAGGGCAATGGAACCTCTCATCCGCGCCTTGAGAGACAAGGATGAAGATGTCCAGGAGGAAGCAATATGGGCTCTCGGGAGGATAGGGGATAACAGGGCGGTGGAGCTTCTCACCCAGGCCATGAACGACCCGGCCAGCCATGTCAGAAAAGCTGCAGAAGAGGCTTTGAACAATATCAGGACAAAGAAACACTAATCAGCAGCGAAAGCAGACTCACTCTCTGCTTGACTTGAGAATGTTGGGATAGAAAGGAAAACAATGCAGATATACTACTGTAACCACTGCGGACTGAACTCTGAGTCTATTTTCAACATATTTCTTCATATCTTTACCGACCATCTACACAAAGATATCGGCCTTGGCAAGGAAGAGGGCCGGGAGCTGCTGAAGCAAACGTACCTGTACGAGATAAGCTCCCCTATTTCTACTGCCTCCTTGAACTAGTGCCCGGTTGCACAAATCAGCGTAACAATCGGGATTCAGAAGCATAAGGTTCTACATTCCCCCGGGATTGCTTCGTCGGAGGGCGGTTCGCGAACCGCCCCTACAGCCTCCTCGCAATGACACAGCGGCAAGCAGTCCCCCCAAAGAGAATAACGCCTATTTCTGCAGGGAGTACCAGGAAACAAGGGACAATAACCCGCTGCGTTCAAGCAACAGGTAACATGCCCTAAGCGCCCGGTGGCCACAACCCACAACAGGTTATCCGTGGAGATCAATCCCCCGAGTGAGTCAGAGGTATTCGATCAGCGGTTCTTATAGACGGGCTTGCGCTTTTCCTTAAAGGCTTTCATGCCTTCTTTGGAATCCTCTGTGGCAAAGACAGGCCATCCGATCTCATCCTGTCTCTTGAGCGCCTCCGCTTCCGGCACCGACTCGTCAATCTCGCGCAGCGTGCGGGTGATCGCCCTTATGGAAATCGGGGCATTCTCACAGAGCTGCTGCGCGATCTTCAATGCCTCCTCCAGGGCTTTCCCTTTGGGGACTACCCGATTGATAAGCCCCCAGTGCAGCGCCTCCTGGGCGCTGATGTGGCGGCCCAGAAGAAGAATCTCTGCCGCCAGACAGTAAGGGATCTGCCGGCGCAAGCGGACCGCAGAGGCCGACATGGGATAGAGACCACGGGCGACCTCAGTCACTCCGAATTTGGCATCCTCTGCGCCGACACGCAGATCGGTACCCTGCAGGATCTCGGTACCACCGGCCACGGCATAACCCTCGATTGCCAGTATGATCGGTTTGTTGGGACGGCCCTCCCGCAGCAGTGCCTGCCAGTGCAGGTTGGGCACATCTTTCATCAACCGCTGGATTTCCTCCGGGTCATCGCCCGGCCCCGGCCCTGCTTTCAGGTCCATGCCAGCGCAGAACGTATCCCCTTTGCCAGTCAGTACGGCACAATACAGATCGTCATTTTTATCCAGAAGACGCCAGGCCTTATACATGCCGATCAGCATGGACGGGGTAAGCGCGTTTTTAACTTCCGGCCTATTGAGGGTGACGATCAGAACGTGTCCTTCCCTTTCGACCGTGCAGTTCTTGGTGGTGATATCCAATTGTTCAGCCATGCTATCCTCCTACTCTCAGTCTATGTTTTGATATTATAAGCAGCGACCTGATGAATATTCAGCTGCCGAACTTGACCCTGGCCGGAAGATCTTCCTCCAGAATACTCACGGCCTGATCCACCATCTCCTTCACGACCTGCCTGGCACTCTTCATCTCCTTGACCGCCCCACAAATCTGCCCGCAGGGGATGAAGTAATTCTCCGCCATCTTCGCCCGGCCTATATAATCCTGCAGGCTGGTACAAAGCACAATCGGCAGCGGGAAGGGCAGCATGGGCCCTTCTTTTTCCCATTTCTCTATCAGTTTGGTGTTGAGAAGACGGCACGTCTTGCCGGTGAAAACACGTGTCACACGGGTGTCCCTCTCCGACGCCGCTATTATGCGGTCTTTGGCGACCTGCTCTATACCGGCCTCATAGGTGCAGAGGAAGGCAGTGCCACACCACACGCCACAGGCGCCCAGAGCCAGGGACGCCACGAGACCGCGGCCATCAACTATGCCACCGGCAGCCACGACCAGGGCCGGGGCAACCGCATCCGCCACCAACCGTACGAGCGGCAGGGTGCCAACGTGTCCGGTGTGCCCCCCACCTTCATGCCCCTGGGCCACAATGATATCCACTCCTGCCTCTGCTTCCTTACGGGCCTGGTTGACAGTTCCCACCAGGCCGACTACCTTCATGCCCCGGGCATGAGCTTCAGGGACCATAAAGGCCGGGCTACCCAGAGCAGCAGCAAAAACCGGCACTTTGTGCTCATAGACAACTTCAATCTGCTTCGGCGTCATGCCGGCGGCCCAGCCGGTGCCGCCCTCCTTCCCAAATCCTGGTACCCTCAGGCACCGGTATTCCCAACTCCTTGACCAGCTTGGAGGCATAGTTCACGGCTTCATCAGGGATGTAGTTTCTCAGTTCATCAATGGTGCCGGTGTCCACCATGTTGGTCGGAGCGATGGTATCCACACCGAAGGGCTTGCTGGTGAGCTTCTTCAGCTTCCTGATCTCAGCATCCAGTTCATCGGGTGTCAAGTTTATAGCACCGATAATGCCGAGGCCTCCGGCTTCGGAAACTGCGGCCGCGAGCTCTGCATTGGCAGCACCACCCATGCCAGCCAGCATGATGGGGTACTCGATATCAAGGACGTCACATAGCTTTGTGCGAAGGACTTTTCGGGACATTCGCAATTCTCCTTTTGCTGCAACTTAGACCATGCAAATGGTTGTCAGTGCAAAGCACATTTACATAAGCTCAGTCTGCTCTCCAAAAAGACAGAGTTGACAGAACCTGATGACCTGTCAACTCTGTTGGCTTTCCGTCAGTCTATACCAGCGGCTTGAAGTACTTGATATCCAGTATGCTGCCCACCCGCTTCTCTTTGAAAACAGCCTTGACTCTCATTCCAATCTGCAACTCCTCAAGATCCACCTCACCCAGCATGTGCACCAGGGCCGTGCTGGCTCCGTCAAGCTGGATGATGCCGTAGATTATGGGAGGATCGACCGGCTGAACGCCGTTCTGCTGGCAGGCGACGGTGTAGGTCTGCAGTGTGCCCTTATCGCTGACTTCCACAAACTGGTCAAGCTGGCCAAAGCAATACTTGCAGACAGACCTGGCCGGGACATAGACAAGGCCACAGGCAGGACACTTGGTCCCCATGATCTTCTTGTTATCCCTCAATTCAATGAGAAAACGGCTCCCCACTGCACCGGCAGTATAGGTATCCGGAATATAAATCTTCCCGTGGTAGACAAAGACATCCAGGTCCTTCAGCTTCTCAACTCTATCAGCCATCAACTCAGCCATTTCTTGTCCTCCTACTCATCAATTGAACGGAAGTACAGGATGTCGGCCAAACCACGACCTCTACCCTCTTCTTTCCATACTGCCTGCACCCGCTTCACCTTCTTCAGTTTCTCCGGGTCCTTTTCCTCCAGGAAGTGCACCAGAAACACGCCATCGTCCAGCTT
This sequence comes from uncultured Chloroflexia bacterium, assembly GCA_963720375.1. Taxonomy (GTDB): domain Bacteria; phylum Chloroflexota; class Dehalococcoidia; order UBA2247; family RBG-13-53-26; genus JAPLHP01. Next base: position 55,316 of record CAVRFM010000025.1, read on the forward strand.
TATGGTGGCGGTAGGATAGGGACTGGCCAACCTGTCTCCATAGTGGGGGTCCCACAGCGGAAAGACGAGGTAGGTGTACTGCAAGACCGTTCCCTTGTCGCTCATCACCACCCAGTCTTCGCCTGCCGCCACGTTGCACCTTCCACAAACCTCTGCCGGCGGCCACAGGAGCTGCTTGCACTTGGGGCAGCGGTTGGTCACTATCTTCTTCTCCATGGCTTCCTTGTACAGTCTGCCCAGGTACCTGCCGCTGGACCATCTGTAGGCCCGAGGTCTGGCTATCTCAACCTTGATATATTCGGGTTTCTTGGCTGCTTTCTCTGTTGTCATCTTCCCTCCTCCTACAGTGACCTTCTGAGCAATGTCATGACAGTCCAGTTCGGCCCACCCAGACCCGTAGCCAATGCGGTGTGGACATCCCTGGTAACCTGATGCTCGCCGGCATCCCCTCGAACCTGCAATGCCGCCTCTGCCACCCGGATGGTGGGGGTAGCTCCTATGGGGTTAGTGGCAAGGACCCCGCCGGAGGGATTCACCGGGAACTCCCCTTCTATTTCAGTTATCCCTTTTTCCACCATCTTCCAACCCTGGTGCTTCTCACAGAAATGATAGTGCTCGTAGTGGCTCATTTCCTCCCAGTTCGAAGGCTCGTAGATCTCCGCCATACAGATATCCTTGATGGGATTGGTGATGCCGTTTCTCTTGTAAAGCCTCTCAGCGGCAATATCCTGACTGTACTCTTCAGTGCCGGTGGGGTCACCGAAGGAACCAGCCCGGAAAGGCTCCTGGTGCACTGTCACTATATCTGCTATCCACACCGGTTTCTTGGTGATCTTCTTTGCTTTATGCTCCGACGCCAGGATAAGGGCACAGGCACCGCAGGACTGGGGACAGAAGTCCAGAAGCCGCAGGGGCCACACCAGGTATCCGGAGTTGAGAACCTCTTCAACGCTCTTCAGTCCCAGCTTCAGGTGAGCATACGGATTCCTGCAGGCTCCCCGATCAGCCTTCAATCGCACCATCGCGGCGTGTTCTTCCTTGGCGCCTGTCTTCTCCATATAGGTCAGCGCCTGCTTGGCGAACTCTCCGATAGCGCCAGTGGCCACGCCCTTGCCCCATACCGGCGTAACGCAGGCAGTGATGGCTGCAGTGGTATCGCCCGTATCTTGCTTCTCAAATCCGATGACCAGAGCGGTATCAAACAGACCTGAGGCGACAAAATGGAAGCTTTCTTCCACCACCGAGGCACCGCTGGTGCCTCCGGTGGCGACCTTCAGGCCCGGCTTCATGAAGGCCCCAACTTCGTCAGCCATTAAATGGTCGGGAAGATAAATCCCTTCGAAGGTCTCCATGTTCGCCGTGAACACGGCTTCGATATCCTTGACCTTCATCTGTGCGTCAGCCAGCGCTGCTCTGACTGCCTCACCGACCATTTCCTGCTGGTTGACATCCTTGCGGTTGCTCTTGTGGTACGTCTGGCCTATCCCTACTATCGCTACTCTGTTTGCCATATCTCTACCTCCAACTAACTGTTACCCAAGACCATGACACCCTGCAATTGACCACAAGCGCCGGTGAAACCATGAGCCAGAGCCATCTTGGCTCCTGTTACCTGTCTCTCACCCGCCTCCCCCCGCAGCTGCAACACCGCTTCGGCCACACGTGTCATGCCCGCTACCACTGTTGGATTTCCTGAAAGCATCCCGCCAGACGGGTTCACCGGAAGCTGTCCTCCCATCCGGGTCACCCCGGCATCGATCATCTTGCCTGCCTCGCCCCGTGAGCAGAGGCCCAACCCCTCCATCCACAGCAGTTCCTGATAGGAGTACTCCTCCGATATCTCGGCTACATTGATCTGCTTCATGGGATCGGTGATGCCCGCCATACTGTAGGCCTTCTTGGCGGCAGCCACCAGAGCATCGCACTCCGCCAGATCCCGGTCACCCAGGTAATGCGTCTCGTAACAGTTCGAGACCCCGAGTATCCAGACGGGTTTCGCCGTGAGCTTCCTGGCCTTCTTTTCCCGGGCCAGGATCATGGCGCAAGCGCCATCGGAAGTAGGCTTGGCATCCAGTTGCCTGATAGGGGATGCCAGTATCTGTGAACCCAGGACATCCTCTACTGTAATATCCAGTGGCTCCTGGGCGAAGGGATTCTTCCTGGCGTTACCACGGTTCTTGACCACCACCCTGGCGCACTGTTCAGGCGTGATCCCGTACTTATACATATAACGCCTGGCCTGCAGGGCAGCAGCACTTAAGAAGTCCAGGCCCAGGACTCTCAGAAAAATGGGGTCGAAGGCAGCATTCTCAATGCCCCTCTTGTCGGCCTGAGACTCCTTGCAGTGGGAGGCAACCAGAACAATATCCTGATGCCCGGAGAGAATCCGGGCAGCGGCAGTGTAGACCGCATTAAGCGAGTCCTCAGCCACCTTGTCCTCGTCACTGTGATGGCCGCCCACATAGGACATCACGTTACAGCTCGATATGGTCCGGCCGTCCCAAAAATCCTGAGAGCAAGTGATGGTGGCATCGATCCCGGTGCCGTCCTGAGCAAAGGTCAAGCCTGTCTCCTGCAAGACCTGCTTTACTGCCTCATACACCAACTCACCTTCATTCGCGTCAGCCCTATTGGGATGGTATTTGGTCTGCGCGACCGCCACAATCCCCACTCTTTCAGCCATACATTCCTCCTTTTGGCATTTGGAATACAATCAAACCGTGATTTCTCTGGCACTGCCAGTCTAGCAAATCACAGCTCGGTTGCCAAATCGTACCAAACGAAATCCCGGTCTCTCCAGCAAGACCCGTACTATATGTAATCACAGGGGCTATCGCAGGGAAGGACATCCACCCTATCCTGACGCGATACACCTGCCCTCTCGACTCACACCGTCGGAGTAAACCGAAAAACAATAACCAACTTGCCAAATCAAAAGATTAAGTCTTCAGCAGGTCCTCAATTATGGCTGACTCAGCAACAGATCTGTGAACAGGAGCAGCGCCGAGGTTCAACTCCAGCGCCTTGGACCAACGGAAATAGTAATGCAGGTCATAGTCAAGGTCCATCCCTATGCCGCCGTGTATGTGCTGAGCTCCGGCAGTGACCCGCTGGCAGGCATCGCTGGCCCAGGCTTTGGCAATCGCCACTTCCCTTTCAGCCGGCAAACCCTTGCTCAAGCGCCATACCGCCTGATACGCCGTCCACCTGGCACCCTCAACATCCGTAAGCATGTCAGCCAGACGGTGTTGCACTGCCTGAAAACTCCCTATAGGGCGTGCAAACTGGATTCTCGTCGACGCGTAACCCGCAGTGATCTCCAGCGCCTTTTGGGCTACGCCTACCATCTCAACGCACTGGATAGCAGCAGCCCTGCGCAAAGTCGCCTCAATCAACGGCCAACCATTGCCCGGACTACCCAGGATATCATTGCGAGAGGACGATACCCTGTTGAATACCACCTCAAACTGCTTATCAGCGGCAATGGTGATAAGGGGGGTAAGGCTTATACCCAAAGCCTCCCTATTGACTATAAAGACACCCAGACCTTCCCCAGCAGCAGTGACTCTGCCCGTCCTGGCCACTACAAGCAGATAGTCAGCTATATGAGCATTCTGGACAAAAAGCTTGGTGCCGCTAATGGAGAACCCGTTGCGTCTCGAGAGGGCTTTAGTCGCAATGAATCCCGGTTTATAGTCTGCTTCCGGCTCCGTGAGCGCCATGGTGAGGATAATCTCGCCTTTAGCTACCTTGGGGAGTATCTGCTTTTTCTGTTCCCCGTCCCCCGCCTCAAGGATAGGGAGCGCTCCCAGGACTATAGTGCTGAACATCGGACCGGGCAAAGCAGCCCTTCCAAGTTCCTCAAACAGCACCGCCAGATCCATCAGGCTGCCGCCCACCCCACCATACTCTTCAGGGAGTATCAGCCCCAGCCACCCCAGTTCCGCCATCTTCTTCCACAGCTCCGGTGAGTAGCCCAGGTCACTGGCCTCAAGCTTCTTCACCACTGACTTGGGACATTCAGTCTCAAGGAAATGCCGGGCTGTCTTCTTCAGAAGCTCTTGTTCGTCAGTGAGGGCAAAGTCCAACTGTCCAGCCTCCTTCAGCCTTGAAGCACACCGGCGCTATCAGTAGAAGAGTGACAATCCATGAAATTATCTTGACCTGGGCAAGCTCAAGCCCATCATGGCCATCATATCTCTCAGAACCTCGTTCGTGCCTCCACCAAAGGTGAGCAGAACGTCCATTCTGTACACGTGTTCCGGTCTCCCCCTGAGCGGCACCCACTTTGATCCTGTCTGCAGTTGACCGTATAGCCCCATTATCTGTAAGCATGCATCGGTAGCCCGCCTGGTATGCTCACTCCCGAATACCTTTATCATCGACGATTCGACAATGGGGACAACACCCCGCGCAATCATCCAGGATACCCGGTAGTTGAGCAGCTTGAGCACCTCCATCTCCAGTGCCAGATCCACCAGTTTGTTCCTCACCCAGGGTTGTTCAAGAACCGGCGCCCCATTTAACCTTGTCGCTTTTGCCCATTGTGCTACGCCCCCGAGTGACCGCAGCGAAAAGGAATGGGGAACCAGAGCTATCCGCTCATGAGCCAATTGCATAAACAGATATTCTGCACCCCGGTTCTCCTCCCCTATCAAGCACTCTTTGGGCACCCGCACATTCTCAAAGAACTCCTGGTTCAGCCTGAAGCCAGCCATCGTCCAGATCGGCTTGACAGTAATGCCAGGGGTCTTGGCATCGATCAAGAAAATAGAGATCCCCTGGTATTTCTTAGCCGCTTTGGGATCGGTCCTGACTGCCAGCCAGTAATAATCACAACAATGGCCCATAGAGGTAAAGGTTTTCTCTCCATTAATGATGTAATCGTCGCCATCCTTCACTGCTGTGGTCTTGAGAGATAACAGGTCAGTCCCAGCCTCAGGCTCTGTGTATCCGATGGCAATGGTAAGTTCGCCCTTCAATATAGGAGGCAGGAACTTTTTCTTCTGCCCTTCAGTACCTACCTTCATTATGGTAGGGCCTACCGTCATCACCGCCAGCATGGGAATGGGTATATGATAGTAGCCGAGGGTGAGATCAAAGAAAATGTACTGTTCAATCGCTGAACGGCCCTGACCTCCGTATTCCTTAGGCCAGCCTATGCCCATCCAGCCATCGTTACCGAGCTGTTTCACGAACTGCCTGCAAAGTGGCCCATCGCCCTCAGGCAGGACATCTATTTCCTGTTCCAGCTCAAGGGTCACTCTCTCCTGAAAGTAACTCTTAATCTGCGCTTCCAACTGCTGCTGTTCCGGTGTCAGTTCAAATTCCATCTCTGATTCTGCCTGATAATAAAGGTTAGGCCACACCTTTTGAGGTTGTCAAATCTTTTCCGGTAACGTCTACCGTACAGAAACAAACCTGGCCATACAGGCAGGAAGCCCGCATGGCCAGTCTAAGAGCAAAAAGGTGAAACTGGCTAGAGTCCTACAATGCAGACGCTGACTACCGGTGCATAGGGCTCGTTCCCCATGTTGTGAGCCAGAGCCATCTTGGGATTCTTTAGCTGACGCTTCCCGGCCCTCCCCTGGAACTGGAGCCAGGGTTCATAGAGCATCCTGATGCCAGATGCACCGATTGGGTGGCCAAAGCACTTAAGACCACCGTCAGGCTGCACCGGCAGCTTCCCGGTTAGCTCAAAAGTCCCGGCGTCAATATCCTCCTTCACCCGCCCTCTGGGGCTGAACTGGAGGTCTTCCATGGTAACAGCCTCAGTGATGGAGAAACAGTCATGGACTTCCGCCATGCTTATCTCTTCACGGGGATTCTTGATACCAGCCTCTTTATAGGCAGCTATGCCCCCGCGATAGGCTTCCTCCACATGGGTATAGTCATAGCTGGTAAGCATTCTGCCCGTCGTGGGGCTGGCACAAATCTGGAGTGCTTTGACAAACACGGGCTTATTCTTGAAATTCTTGACCATGTCGGCCCGCACGACGATGGCAGCAGCCGCTCCATCAGACACGCCGCAGCAGTCGAACAGTCCTAAGGGCCACGCAATAATGGGGGCACCCAGTACCTGCTCCAGGGTTATCTCTCTCCTCAAATGGGCCTTGGGATTCAGAGCGCCATTCTTGTGGCTCTTCACCGAGATCTTGCCGAGCATTTTCTTGCCCTCTTCGGGGCTGAGGCCATATCGGTGGAAGTACCTGGTGGCCATCATGGCAAACACGCCAGGCATACTTGACTGATAGTGTGTGTTGGTCCGGTTCTCCATGCCCGGCAGGCCAGAGGCGCCCTCGTCCTTCAGCTTCTCATAGCCAAGGGCCAGACAAATGTCATAAATACCGGCGGCCACCGCATAAGAAGCACCCCGCACCGCCTCGTGGCCGGAGCCGCAGGCATTCTCCACCCTGGTAACCGGTATGTACTGCGACCGCAAGGCTTCACTGACAGTCCGTCCTCCATTGCCACTGAAAAGGGTGCCTCCCCATGCAGCCTGAATATCCTTCATCTCTAGGCCGGCATCGGTTAAGGCCTCATTCACTGCCTCCACAATGAGGTCAGTGACACCCTTGCCCCACAGTTCCCCAAACTGGGTACAGCCCATACCTACAATAGCAACTTTATCCTTAATACTCCCTGGCATCTCTTGCCTCCTTTACCTTACTGGTCGAGCCTTCCAGAAATAGTTGGTGAGGCCCCGGTCGTACTGCAGCTTCCGGAACGTCATCTCCACCAGCATGCCCACCTCCACCTTTGCAGGGTCCCGATCGGTGAGATCAAAGAACGCTCTTCCCCCACCATCGAACTCTATGAGCACCACTGAAGCCGGTGGATCGATGACCGCAGCCAGGTTGTCCTGGGTATAACTAAAGACCTTGGCCTTCCTCCTGGCGAAGTTGTAATCATCAAAGGTGTCCTGGGCCTGGCACTGAGCGCAGATGCGGATAGGGCCTGTTGTAGCAGCACCGTTGTCATACTGCGGCGTACCACACTTCTTACACTTTACACCCCAGAGGCCCAGAAGTTGCTTTCTCTCACGCCAGTTGGCTGACATCCGGATGTGCTGCTTGTCAGGTCGTCTGGCCACTTCCTGGGGAACCAGCTCACGCCAGCGCAGATAGTCGTTGTAGTTGGGCATCACCCGCTTTGATGCCAGATTCTTTTTAATACCTCTGCGTTCTCCCATCTTCTTAATGGCATCGGTAACCTGCAGAACCATGGCATCCGCCCCGTTGCCACTGCCCGCGACGAGTATCTTGTCTCCGGGTTTAGCATCCTCAAGAGCAGCTATCAGCATCATCGGAGCCATGGCACAGCCAGTGACACCCACATTAAGAACCAAGCCAAAGGGGTCCTGCATTTGAGAAGCTTCGAACCCGGCTTGCGATATCGCCTTCCCGTGCCTTCTGGGGTCGCCGGGAGGATCAAGAGTCACTTTAGTGATATCCTTCGGCGTGAGCCCGCATTTCTTCAGCACGCCAGCGATAGCCACAGGCACGTACTTGGAATAGCCCTCGTCCATCACAAAGCGGTCTTCCCCGGAGCGGACAAACTTGTCGTCTTCGGACCGCCAAGTCCCCGCCAATTCATCCGATATGGAATAGACACCCAGAATCTCCGCAATTACATTCTGATCGCCCAGGAGAAGAGCAGCAGCGCCGTCGCCCATTTGCTGCTCGCCCATCCCCGCCGGGGCTCCTACTCGCATATCTGAAGCAGTCACCAGCACGCTACTCGCCGAACCTGCCCTTACCGTATCAAAAGCCAGGGCCAGAGCAGTAGTCCCCGCCCGCAGGGAAGTGGTGACATCAGCAGTTCTGATATCAGCCCGCAGATCCAGGGGTACAGCCATCAAGGACGAGCACTGCTTCTCCTTGTAAGGAGAGGTCGTTGTAGCAAAGAAGAGACCATCCACCTTCTTGGGATCCACGCCAGTGAGGCAGTCCATGCCCGCTTCCACGGCCATGGACACACTGTCCTCATCGTAATAGGCAACCGCCCTTTCACCGGGCATCGCAAAGCCACCCCAGGCTTTGACGCAGTCCTCCCGTTTCATTCGGTTCCAGGGGATGTAGGCCCCATATGAGGTTATCCCTACCATCGCCACCTCCTATTCTGCTTTTCTTCTCGGGAAACAAGCCCCATCTAGAAATAAGTTAATGATAGGTTAATATTTAACCGCGCGCTAAGTCAAGTTGGCGGACTTATGACCAACATCGCTATCACAAAGCACAAAAAAGCAGGTCGGGAACAGTTCCCGACCTGCTGCCGGATGTCCGAGCTAGTGGACTCAGCCAGTTTTTGAGATACGTTTCAACCTACTCTGTAACGAGACCTGTGAAAGCAAGACCTCTCACTGCTTCTCCCACAGTACTAATAATTCTCCGGGAAATCTCCTAGACAGTCGCCTGGCGCATACGGTGGTATTGAAGCACCGCACTGGCCACTTTCATCCCCGAGTCCGTTGCCTGCTGGGTGCCAACGCCAATGCCGCCAGCGTCGCAGCCTACATAGAACAGCCCCTGTATCGGCGCCTTGACCGATGGCTTGTGACTGCCAGCCTGGCCCACTACCTGCCCCAGTCCAATGCATTCGCCACCGATACCCGGCAGCACCTGGTCACGGGTAAGCGAAGAGACATCATGCGGGGAGTAGTATTCCTTCGACTCAATAGCGGCTTTCAGCTCAGGGAAGGCCTTGAACATCATCTCGTCGCCCTTGTCCAACCACGGCTTCAGTTCCTTCTCCGTCAGCTTCGGATCACAGGGGCCCAGGAACCCGGTCAGGATGATCTGTTTACCCTTCGGGGCAGCGTTGGGGTCATAGTTGGAGGGGATCTCGTACCAAACAGTCATTTCCTCGGGGATCTGGCCAGACTTCGCCTTGATCCACTTGTCAATACTCCAGGGACTCTCAGTAGTAAATACTGCTCCGAATGGCACTCTCGGAATCACTTCCTTGTTCAGGAAATAGCGGGCACCTATGAACGACAGTGACGGTACCAGGTCCTTCACATAGTTTACATAGCTCCTGTCGAAATGCTTTTCACCCACCAGTTTGAGCACCGTGGGCTGGATGCCAGCGTTGCTCACCACGATAGGTGCCTTGAATTCCCCCTTGTCAGTGGTCACACCGGTAACCCGTCCATCTTCTACATGGACTTTCTCTACACGGCACCGCATGATCGTTTTGCCGCCATACGCCTCCACTGCCTCAGCAAAGGTCTCAGCCACCCGCCCTATGCCACCCTTGCAGAACACACCGCCGCCGCGGAGGAACATCTGCTGAACCACTGTAACACCCTCAGAGGCAGCCACAGCGTCAGCCGGAAGCACGAAGCAGCCATCGGAAACAAGGCTGATGAGGAAGCTATACAACCCCCTATTCACCTTGTGTTTGCCCAGCCACTCACCGAAGCTGACGTCGTCCAGCGCCGCTATATCCTTTGGGCTCATCATCGTCAGCTCTGCCAGAAGTGTCAGGGCGTCTGCCCTTTCCGCCTCCGGTACCTCCAGCCAGTCAAAGATCTTGTTGGGATCCGGAGTCTCAGTTTGCGGACCCACCGCCCACTTGCCTGACGATTGCTTGAACGTGGCCCCCTGGATGCCGGGGGCTACCAACTCCACCTTCTTCTCCATCCCCAGTTCTTTCAGAACAGCCTCGAATACGTTGCCCATGGTGGGGGCCGCAATAACCACCCAGGCCGTGTAGGTATAGCCCCCCTTCGAAAAGGCCATGGCCTTACCTCCGGCTTTGGCATTTTTATCCAGAAGCAATACCTTGAGCCCCCTTTTCGCCAGAAGGGCACCGCAGGCACTGCCACCAAATCCAGCTCCAATCACAATTACATCATAGGACTCTGCCATGGCTGTTACTCCTCCTTCTAAATAATGTAAGGCCCCAGGTTGATCCAAGTAATGCCTGTACCCAATGATGACTGCTGAGGGGAATTCTTAACGGCAACTCACAGTCAGGGTTCCCCCCAACCCCCACTGGAGACGGCAGTCATAATATGTATATTGCCCCTCGGTGTCAAGTCCCTGATGTGCAATATACATGACCCTCGGATCCGCCATCATTGATGTCGCAGACACCATATCACCAGTCTCAGCCCCTTCCCATTCATTTCCAGGAAGGCAGCCGGCCTTAGTCCAAATTAGGCAACCATTTCTATGCAAATGTAAGGCTTTCCCTGACAGACAATAGACAAGACAAAAGACTAGTATTCCAGCTGGATGTAGCATATGTCTCCGCTGAAGGGAATATTGTTTCGATAATATCGACTACGAAAATAGTATTGTAATATTTTGACTTATGTGATATTATTTTCTAGTGATACTAGAGATATCCTCTCTTAGTAGGAGCGGATTGTGAGATTAGCAGAGTTCTTTGAGACACATATGAGATATCACTCATATATCATATTCTATACCCATATGACATATATGAAAGGGGGTCTGAAATCATGAAACGCAGATCCATCATTGGAATTGTCCTTGCCGTGATTGGAATACTCCTGGTTATCTTCGGGGCCGTCTGGATGACCGCTATCTTCCCGCAAATAAGCAAGGTACCATCTAATCTCAAAGAGTCCACCGAGCAACAAGGGACTGTGGATTTATTCGATCCTGGGACGGGGCAGCTACAGCACTATGATATCACCAACACCAGGGACTACACCACTGACAAATGTTCCGGCAACATAATCTACATCTGGGAGGACATCACCTTCACAGACAATGCCACCGGCCAGGATATGCCCGCGCTTCATACAAAGACCCTGCTGGCAATAAACAGGGTAACCCGGGCCAATGTACCGGGGCATGGCGATGGTAGCCGCGACGGCTACTGGGGCTTCCCCCGCGACGTGAAGACTGACGTGGTCTATCCCTTCTGGAATACCGGCAATCCCAGCAACCTCGACTGCATATATACCGGTGAAGAAGACTTCAACGGGATCCACGTCTATGTCTTTAAGATGTCCACCCCCGATGGTGGCCTGGTGATCCCTGCGGGGATAGATACCCCCGAGATGAAGGTCTATCAAACGATCACGCAGTGGATTGAGCCAGTTTCCGGCTTAACCGTTCGTGTTGAGAGCACTACCAAGAGGACCACGACGATTCCTGTCCAGGACAGCCTCTTTCCGAACACCGGGCCTATCACCTACACCGACATAACGCTGTACGAGGATCACCTGACGTTCACTGATGCCACCATCGAGAAACTGTCCCATGACGCCAGATTCTATCACTGGGTGCTGCCCTTTGCAGAAACCACCGTGCCCTGGCTATCCATAGGATTGGGACTCGTTATCGTCGTCGGTTCGGCGTTCTTAATCAGGACGGGTTCAAAGAAGTCACAGTAAGATAAGACAAGGTCTCAGTATCAGCGCCCCCATCCCCGGGTTCCCCCGGCGGAGAGCAGTTGATGCTATAGCGATGTCTGTTGCCTCCCCAATCAACGGTCAAACCTAAGAGAGTTTCCCGCTTGACAACTAAATGGCTGGGGTCATATTATCAGGCCACCAAGAACTAAAGTTCTGCTGTCACATTAATCATCATTCTACTAAACAAGGAGGACACTGATGGCGGGTTTCGAAGGGAAGACACTGGAAATTGACCTCAGTAGTGGCAAGATCTCGAAGGGCACTCTAGACAAGAATATCCTGCGCAAGTTCATCGGCGGGAGCGGCTTGGGGGCCAAGCTGATGTTCGACCGGGTTGACCCGCACGTTGACCCGCTGTCCCCGAAGAACCCGCTTTTCCTGCTAACCGGGCCTCTGAGTGGCAATAGCCTCCCAGGCGGTGCGCGCTTTGCTGCGTGCGGCAAGTCGCCACTGACAAACGTCTGGGGAGAGGCCAGCAGCGGGGGGGATTTCGCCAGCGAGATGAGAATGTCCGGATGGGATGAGATCATCTTTACTGGAGCTTCCGACAAGCCGGTCTACCTTCTCATTCAGGATGACAAGGTGGAGCTCAAGGATGCCTCTGACCTGTGGGGCAAGGGGAACTTCGAAGTCAGTCACATCCTGAAGGAACGTCACGGTGGCAAGAAGCCCAAGGTGGTAGCCATCGGGCAGGGCGGGGAGAAGATGGTGAAGTTCGCCGCTGTCTGCAACGGCGAGAAAGACTTCGCTGCCCGTTGCGGCATGGGCGCCCTGATGGGATCGAAGAAACTGAAGGCCATCGTGGCTATCGGCAGCGGCAAGATACCCCTGGCCGAGCCGGAGAAGTTCGCCGAAAGGCGCAAGATCGCCATCCAGAAGGCGAAGGAGAACATAATCACTATGGTGCTCGGCATGAGCGGCACCGTTGCTGCGGTGGAAGTGAGCATGGTTACCGGCGACATCCCGGGGAAGAACTGGACCATAGTGGGCAACCAGGGTGCGGGGAAGATCGGCGGTGTGGTCGAGAACAGCCCCGCCTTCTTGGGCGGAACGGAGTCCTGCCATGGCTGCGTCGTCGGGTGCAAGCGGGTGATGGACATCAAGGAAGGCCCGTTCAAGGGATTTAAGGGGCCGGGGCCGGAGTACGAAGGAATTGGCGCCCTGGGCAGCAACCTGCTGATGGAGGACATGGGCGCGGTCATCAAGATGAACGAGATGTGCAACGACTACGGCCTGGATGTCATCTCCTGCGGCGGAACCATAGCCTGGGCCATGGAGTGCTTCGAGAAGGGCATCCTCAAGGCCAAGGACCTCGACGGCATTGAACTTAAATGGGGAAATGCTGACGCTGCCATGAAGCTGATCACCAAGATAGCCAAGCGGGAAGGCATTGGGGACCTGCTGGCTGAGGGCTCCAAACGGGCGGCGCAGAAGGTCGGCCTTGGGTCATCCGATTTCCTGGTGGAAGTCAAGGGCATGGAGGTACCCATGCATGACCCCAGAACCAATCATGGGCTGGCGCTCTCCTATGCCACGGGTGCGCGGGGTGCCTGCCATACCAGCGACCCGCTGTACAGCGTCGGAACAGGCGTCTACAACTTCCCTGAGTTTGGCTTGACCGGGGCTCTGGCGGTTCAGGTCAAGACCAGCAAGGGGTGGGCCCCGGCAGTAAAGGGCGCGCAGGACTACGGCGCGGTATACAATTCTGCCATACTTTGCTACATGGTGACGGGCGCAATCAACGCAGAAGACCTGGTAGACCTCATGGTCACGTCGAGCGGGTTCGACTATACTTTCCCGGAGCTGGCTGAGTGTGGCGAGCGGATATGGCATATGAAGCGCGGCATCAACAACCTCATGGGGATGACGGTCAAGGATGACAAGCTGCCGGTGCGGATACTAACGATGCCCACGGAAGGTGGAGCGGCCGGATCAGTGCCGGACATCAAACTGCTGATGGATGAGTTCTACCCGGCGAGGGGACTGGCCCCAGACGGACGCCCGACCAAAGAGACGCTGAGCAGGCTAGGCCTCGATGACTTGGCGGCCAAGCTGTATAAGTAGTATCCAGACAGAGTGAGTATCCTGTAAGTATGGTGACCCCTCGCCCAAGAGCGAGGGGTCACTCTTTTGTAGATGTCTCTCAGCCACACTGCCAGTGGGATGCATTGATGGGCAGCGAGGTGATAAAATACATCATTGGATCCGGAGAATTGCCCATCAGCAGACTCCTGATCTACAACGGCCTTAGTTCGAGATTCAATGAGGTAAGGATGAAGAAAGACCTCAAATGTGAGGAATGCGGACCACATCAGCCGCCTCATCCAGGAGCAAAAGGATGAAGGTAAAGGTCAGGATATCCTTGCTGCTTCGCCAATTCAGCCAGATCACCGGCGAACCAGAGGTATTTGAGATGGCCGCACCCAACGCCATAGAATGCCTGCAAAAGCTGGTCGACCGATTCCCCTCCATGAGGCAGTGGGTCTACGACAAGGAAGGCAAGGTGCTGGGTTTGATGCAATTCTTCGTCAACGGAGAGAAACTCCCGTCTGATGGACTCACGACCCCCCTCAGGGACGGCGATGAGCTTTTTATCCTTTTCGGCATCGGCGGGGGGTAATGCCCTTATTGCCGTTCAACCAGCCATATTGTTCTGTCTAAGCACTTCTACTCAATTGGGATTCTAGAAGGACCCACGTCAGCTACAAGCATACCCTTTGCAAAATAGAGTTCCGGGGTATAAGGCAGACAGCTTGGCTCAACCTCCTGGTTGCCTTCGAGACATCGCCTGAATTAACATAACCTTGAAAGGAGCTGCACCATAATGAGAGCTGCCATAATCTACGGTACGGGTGACATAAGAATGGAGACGGTGGATTACCCCTCCATCAAAAAGGATGAGATATTAGTGAAAGTGAAAGCCTGTGGAATATGCGGCACTGATATACATACCTACAAGGTAGGTAAGACATCGCCCTCTCGGAAACCCGCCATATTGGGTCACGAATTCAGCGGTGAAATAGTCGAAGTAGGGCAGTCAGTTGCAGGTCTGAAGGCGGGTGATAAGATAGTGGGGACTGGCTACCGCGCCTGCGGAAAGTGCCACTGGTGTCAAACAGGGCAAGCCGACAGATGCCCCAACCCCACAGTTCCCGGTGAGGGCCTGGACGGTGCCTTTGCTGAATACGTTGTGGTCCCCAACCCAGCGCTGGGGAAGACAATCTTCCGCATACCGGAAAACCTCAGCTGGGAGGAAGCAGCCACAATAGAACCCCTGTCCGTTGCCTGCTTCGCCGTGACACGAGCACGCATTGAGCCAAATCAGACTGTTGTTATCCTGGGTGCAGGAATGATCGGCCAGTGCATAGCCCAGGTGTGCAAAGGCATGGGGGCCAAAGTCATTGTCAGCGAGCCTTCTATCATACGCCTGACAATGGCCAGGAAGTTAGGCGCTGATGTGGCTTTGAATCCCAGGGAGACTAACCCTGTTGAGGCTGTCGCAGAGGTTACCTCAGGGGAAATGGCCAGCGTCGTCTTCGAGTGTTCGGGAACACCTGTTGCCTTCCGCCAAGCGCCGTTGCTGACACGGCCATTCGGCAGGATGATTCAAGTGGGCATGTTTGAGGACACCCTTGAGCTGAGCCCGGAACTACTAAGCTTCATGTTTAACTTCAGGAATTTAACCCTCCGTGGCTCCGGGGGGCAGAGATGGGACATGGCAGTCGAGCTCATGCGGACTGGCCAGGTGAAGACAAAGGAACTGATAACACACAAGTTCCTCCTTGAGAACATCAAGGAGGCTTTCAAGGCTCAGCTCAACTCCGACAAAGCAATAAAGGTCCTGATAGAGCCCAAGGTGACTTGACAACCTCCCACTTGGTTGGTATAGTAACAACACTTAGCATTACACAAACAGGTTTCCTGTAACAAAAGGGGGCGACAATTTTTTAAAAACTAAACAACATCAAGATTAAAAATGATCTAGCAGCCAGCCAAATCAGTGGTCGTATGTCACGGCAGAAGGGGGGAAACAAGCCATAGCGCAACGAGTCCACAGGGCAAATCGAACTTTCCAAGAGCCAATATATCTAGAGAGGAGGCAAGTATGCCCAAAGATGAGAGATATGATTTCGTTATTGTAGGTGGTGGACCCAATGGCGTAACTCTGGCCGCCTACCTGGCCAAGTCCGGGGCAAAGCGTCTGCGTTCTGGAGGAGAGGACAGAGGCCGGCGGGGCATGCGAGAACACGGAGCCGATAGCCGGTGTGAAGATAAACCCCCATGCCATCATGCTCTATGGAGCACCAGCGCCCGGCTTCGAGCAGTTGGAGCTGTGGAAATATGGCTGGCGCGTCGGCGAGAACGAGATGGGCGACCTCATGGCAGACGCTGGCCGCGGCGTTGCCTGTAGCTTCGGAATGTCGAAACTGACGGAGAAGGACCAGATGGGGTTTGCCAAGATGGCCGGGTTGCTTACCCAACCCACGTTCACCAAGGAGCTGCTTCGCTCCGTATTCTGGTGCCCGCCGCATCCACCTGAAGTAGAGGTAACGATAGACAACATCCCCTACATGCAGGTCTACAAGAAGTACCAGCCAGACATATGGACAGAGGAAATGCTGGATATGGACTTGTTTGACCTGATGGACGAACACCTGGAAAGCGAACCGTGGAAGGTGCAGCAGGCAGTCATTGCCTGGTACTCTGGGGCTGCCGGCCACTGGAAGGGTGTGGCCGTTCCGGCGTGGGCCTGCGCTATAACCCTGCTCATTCCCGGCCGCATGAGACCTCCACGCGGCGGCATGCATGACTACTTCCACTGCGTTATGCGCTGCGCCATAGCTCACGGAGCCACCATACGCACGTGCTGCCCGGTTGAAGAGATCATTATCAATGACGGCGTTGCCGTTGGAGTGCGACTGAGAGAGACGGCTACCCAGGCGGGGAAGAAGATCTGGGCCAAGAAGGCCGTGATCAGCGACGTCGATGTCAGGCAAACCTTCAACAAGCTGGTCGGGCCAAACTATGTGGACCGCGGCCTTCTCCAGAAAGTGAATGACATCAGCCTCAAGGGTGGCAGCATCTTCAACTTCCACTTCTATACCCGCGAGAGGCTTCGGGTCAAGAAGCCGTGGGAGGGGATGGTTGGTGGAGGGTATCCCCAGGACTCCCGCGAGATCTACTATGACCACGTGGCCGATGTGGACGGTTGGAGGGGCAACCCCAGGGTGCCACCGGAGAGAGCACTGTGGTTGAGCACCCCCTACGTCAGGTTTGAACCCACCGACAAGCAGGTCACCCGGCCCGAAGGTCATATCATGTCGCCCGTCTATTTCCTGGTCCCACCACCGGAGTACCACGTGGATGGGCCAGACGCCATCAACAAGATCAAGGACCAGATGATCCAGTACATCATCAAGGCCATGAGCAGTGGCCCATACGAGAACCTCAACTCGGACAACATAATCAAGACATGGACCAACACCCCATATGACTCCCTATTCCGCAATACCGGCCTCATCGGAGGCACCTGGTGCGGCACCCGCCACTGCCATGACCAGTGGGCCGAGAATCGCCCCGTACCGGAGTTGGCGCGCTATCGCACGCCGATAGACGGGCTCTATCTCTGCAATCAGACATCGTGTCATCCCGGTGGCCTCTTCTTAATGGCCATCCCGTACAACCTAATGCACATCCTGATTGAGGACGGTCTGGTCGAGCCGGGCCCGTGGTGGTATTCCTCACCGTGGTACATACCACAGCAGGGCAAGAAATCGGCGAAGCGGCCGTAGTAGAGGAGGAGAACAATAACATGGTGATGGATCAACTACTGGGAAAACTCTTCGATGAGTTCCCTACTGAGAGTAACTGGGATGTAATCGTCATCGGTGCCGGCCCCAACGGCCTGATGACTGGGGCCTATCTGGCTAAAGCTGGAGCCAAAGTCGTCGTCATAGAGCGGCGCTATGAGGTAGGAGGAGGGCTGGCTACAGAGGAAATTCTCTTCCCCGGCTATTACTCCAACATGCATGCCATCTATCACATGATGGTGGACTACATGCCAGCCTTGAAGGACTTCAACCTGGACCGCCATGCCCTCACCTGGATCAAACCCAACCTGCAGATGGCCATGGTGTTCGGCGACGGCAGCACACTGCTGTTGACAAAAATGATTGAGGACACCGTCGACTCCATCCACAAGTACTCCCACAAGGACGCTGTGGCCTTCGGGAAGCACATGCGCGTTTGGCAGCGCATGATGGACGAGATAGTGGGCCCGGCCACCTATCTGCCGGCGAAGCCGTCTCTGGACCTGATCGTGGGCATGCAGCGCACCGAGATCGGACGGGAGTTGCTGGAACTCAATGAGAAGAGCCCCATGGCGATCATGAAGGAGTCCTTTGAGAATGACAAGCTGAGGGCTCTGCTGCTGTACGCCACCTGTATGTGGGGTCTCGACCCCAATGAGACGGGGGTGGGGCTGTTTGTGCCTCTGCTGCTCACCAGGGCCATGGACAAGGCCTACCTTATGGGAGGCTCACACAAGCTTGCCGGCGCCTTTTCCCGTGAGATCATAGGCAACGGAGGCATCATTGTAGAGGCAGCTGAGGTCTCCAAGATCATCACCCAGAACGGCAACGTTACCGGCGTGGAACTCAGGGAAGGGCGCAAACTGAACGCCAAGGTAGTCATATCCAGCCTCGATCCCAAGACCACATTCCTGGATCTGGTCGGGGGCAAGAACCTGCCGGGAACACTGAAGGAAGCCACTGAGGCCTGGAAGTATGACAAGTGGAGCTACCACACTCTCCACATCGTGTCCAAGGAGATGCCAAAGTACAAGTGCGATGACCCCTGGGCCAGCGAGAGCTTCATGACCGTAGTTGGCTTTGACAGCACCGACCAGATAGTGGCCCACTGGAACAACGTCATCAAGGGCAAGCTGGATTACAAGCTGATCGGCGGACACGTCACCTGCGAAAGCTTCTGGGATCCGTACCTGGTTCACTCACCATACGGCGGACAGGTCTCCTTCTTCCAGATGCACGCCCCCTATGGGATCGAAGGCGGCTGGACCAAGAAGGCTAAGGAAGTAGACGCGGCCATAATGGAGAAGTGGGTGAAGGCAGCTCCCAACCTGAACAAGGAGAACATCATAATGAGCACCAGTGAGTCGCCGGAGGACATTGAGATCCGTCTGCCTAACATGCGGCGTGGCGGCATCAAGCACGGTGACTACACACCGATGCAGATCGGCTTCAACCGGCCCAACATTGAGTGCTCCACGTCCAAGACACCCATCGGCGGACTATACCTGTGTGGTGCCTCCACCTATCCCGGCGGGATGGTCACGGGAGGACCGGGGTACATCGCCGCCAACAAGGTAGCAGAGGACATGGGCCTCAAGAAATGGTGGAAGCCCACCAAGCTGATTGAGAAGTACCTCAAGACGTACGAGGGCTAGCGGTCAAAGTCACTCCTGTTTACAGAGAAATGCGCTTGCCCTTCAGGTTGACTAATGCCGCTGGAAAGAGGGATACTTTCACAGATCGCTCGTCTATAGTGACGTGTGGTTATAGAAAGAAAATAGAATGAGGAGGTACAAATCATGAAGGCAGCTGTACAGTATGAAGCGGGCAAACCCTTGGTCGTGGATGAGGTGCAACTGGAGGATCCTCAAGACGACGAGATCAAGGTCAAGATAGTCGCTTGTGGCGTATGCCATAGCGATCTGACCTTCATGAAAGGCGATATGCCAGCCCCCATGCCCATCGTAATGGGTCATGAAGGCGCGGGCATTGTCGAGAAGGTGGGGCCACGGGTGACCTCGGTCAAGCCTGGTGATCACGTGCTGATGATGGTTTCATACTCGTGCGGAAAGTGCCCCATGTGTGCTCAGGGGAAGCCCACCCAGTGTGTGGAGAACTTGCCCGTCATGATGATGGCCTGCCTCCCGGGAACCATGGGGGCAACACGTCTGCGCAAGGACGGAAAGCCCATAAACCATGTATTTGGCCTGGCTGCCATGGCTGAGTATGCCGTAGTCAAGGAGCGGTCCGTCGTGAAGGTTCGGGAAGACGCTCCCCTCGACAAGATTTGCATCATGGGATGCGGCGTCACGACGGGAATGGGCGCTGCTATGAACACGACCGGGATAAGGCCGGGTGAAAGCATAGTGGTTTACGGCAGTGGGGGAGTGGGCCTTAGTGCTATCATGGGCGCCAAGTTGGCTGGAGCCGGGAAGATCATCGCCGTCTCCAGATCCGATCGGAAGCTGGCGGTAGCCAAGCAGCTTGGGGCTGACTATGTGGTCAAATCCGGTGTGGAGGACCCGGTGGCCAAAGTCAAGGAACTGACCGGTGGTGGAGCGGACTATGCGGTAGAGGCAGTGGGGAAAGCGGCCGTCATGATGCAGGCCTTCGGTTCTATCCGCAATGGAGGCAAACTGGTGGTGGCGGGAATGGCTCCCCTGATTGAAATGCTCACCATCGCCCCGTTCGAGTTTCTGCTGGGCAAGTCTATTGTAGGCACGGTTCAGGGTGACATAGTGCATTCCGTGGACGTGCCAAGGTTCGTGGACATGTATATGCAGGGCAAGATCCCGCTGGACAAGATGATTAGTAACACTTATAGACTGGCTCAGGTGAACGAGGCTTACTCTGCCCTTGACAAGAGCGAAGTGGTCAGGAGCGTTGTAAAGATATCGTAAGCACCTTGGATTCCGAATAGCATACATTAAGGGCACACCGTTTCCTGGTGTGCCTTGAAAGGAGCCATAATGGCTGATCTGACTTTTGATGCAGTCTTATGTGGTGGTGGCAATAAAGCGCTCATGCTGGCCATGTATCTTAGCAAATATGCCGGCATGAGCGTCGGCATATTTGAAAGAAGGCATGAGATTGGCGGCGGATTAGCCACGGAGGAGACCTCGGCCCCCGGGTTCCGCGGCAATACCCACGCCAACATAATGCTGCCCTGGTACTACGCGCCTCTCTGGCGTGATTTCCCCGAGTTCTGGGAGTATGGCGGGCAGATTGACCAGTATCCGGTCAGCGATGGCGCGGTTTTCCTGAACAACCATACCTGTCTGACAATATACAGCGAGAAGGAAGACCCCACGCAGGAGAAGACGGCCAGGGAGATTGCCCGGTTCTCCAAGAGAGATGCTGAGACATGGCTCAAGTTCTGGAAGCTGTGGCAGTGCGACGATTTCCAGAAAGTGACCGTTGATCCGTTAATGAACCCTCCTGACTGGCAGATTCAACCTGAGTTCTTCAACAGGCAACTCGCCGTATACCCCAAGCTGCTCGAGGCCGGCATCAATCCAGACTCACTGGTTCTGGCAGCCAGCCCCAAGCGGATAGTGAAGGAGTACTTCGAGAGCCCGGAGGTACAGTACTGCTTTCTGAGGTTTGTTGTTTCCGCCTGTACCAACGTTAATGACGTGCAGCTGGGAACTACTGCAATAGGTATGTTCATGACAACCCCCACGATTGGCTACGCCCGAGGCGGTACACACCAGATAGCCCATGCCTGCCACCAGATCCTGGTGCAGAACGGCGTTAAATTCTTCACCCATGCTGAGGTAGCCAAGGCCATTATCGAGAACGGCATATGCACCGGTGTCAGGCTCACCGATGGTAGTACGATCAAAGCCAGGAAGGTTGTAGTGAGCGCCGGCTTGAGCGCCTGGCAGTTGGTCGATCTCATGGGCAGAGATGTAATCGGAGAAAACCTCGCCAGACGTATAGACAATTTGTCCACCAGCAACATAGGCAATCTCATGTGGTACAGTTTTGCCCTACATGAGGCTCCGAAGTATAAGGCTGCTTCTTTCAACCCGGATATCAACAAATGCGAATGGCTCGGGCTGACGAACGATGCCAATCCTGAGCATGTGGCTACTGAGTGTTATTATGCCAACATGGGGAAGATGCCCCCGATCGAGGACTACAATCCCGTCGTCTGGTGCCATAGTCTGGCTGACCCAGCATACGCACCGCCCGGCAAGCATGTGGCCCAGTGCGAGATGCAGGGGCCGCGGGCCAGCGACCTCAGTGAGAAAGAATGGCTCGTGCTGAAGGAAAAGTTTGCCGAGGATCTGACCAGCATCTGGCAAAAACATGCGCCCAACATGACGGCGGACAACATCATCGGTGTCGATACCAACAGCCCCTATGACAACCTCCGCTTGAAGAACCTGGCGCCTCATGGGAACTTTGCCGGGATCGACAGGACTCTCTGGCAATCCGGTGCCAACAGGCCTTCACCAGAGCTGTCCAGTCACCGGACGCCTGTGAAGAACCTCTACTGCACAGGTGGCTTCTGGCCTATAGGTGGCAACGCCAGCGCAGAGGCGGCCTACAACTGCTACAAGAGCATAGCCAAGGACATGGGCCTGGCCAAGCCTTGGGAGGAGAAAGGCAAGGAGGAGCCGGATTCCCTAGTCCATTACACTCGCTGGGCTACTAATAAAATGCGGGAGTCTTTCAAACCCCCAACGACACAATAAGGCGAGAGGTACTTCCGGCAGGGCTGAGATTAATGGTAGCAAGGTTGCCCTGGGGCAAATGCCAAGTGTATAATACTACGAGTAAAAACTCTCGCTTCGGCTGATTTCTGAAAACCTAAACAAGGAGGGAATGTGGCACAGAAGTTCGACATAATAATCATCGGAGGTGGCCCCAACGGACTGGAGATCGGTGCCTACCTCGCCAAGGCAGGTCAGAAATGTTTGCTCC
>CAVRFM010000026.1:0-27541 GCA_963720375.1 uncultured Chloroflexia bacterium
GTAGAATGGCTGATGCTAGTTATGATGCGGTAATAGTGGGAGGAGGGAACAAAGCGCTGCTGCTGGCGATATACCTGATTAAATACGGTGGCATGAGCGTTGGTATTTTCGAGAGAAGACATGAAATTGGGGGTTCCTGGCCACGAAAGAGACTTCGGCTCCGGGCTTTCGTGGCAACACGCATGCCAACATAATACTGCCGATGTATTATCTGCCCGTGTGGCGAGATTTTCCTGATTTCTGGGAATATGGTGGGCGGTGGGACCAGCATCTGTGCAGTGATGGGTTCGTCTTTAAGAAGAACAGACCGCTCTCGGCATTTACAGCACGAAGTACGATCCGCTGCAGGAACGGACTGCCCAGCAGATTGCGCGCTTCTCCAAGAAGGATGCTGAGAAGTGGCTGAAGCTGTCGACAATGGAGCGGAGCAAGGAATACTGGAGAGTCCAGGCGGACATGCTCTACAATCCGGCGGAGTTCAAGACGGCTCCCGAGATTTTTAACAGACAGTTGGAGTTATTTCCGAAGATGGTGGAGGCGGGATTTACACCCGATGGGGTGGTTCTAACTGCCAGCAGCTACCGCATAATAAGGGAATGGTTTGAGAGTCAGGAACTGCAGTCCTGCATACTGAGGTTTGCAGTTTCGTCGGTGAACGATATCAATGAACCCGGATGGGGGCCCTATGCTATGGGTCTGGCGTCATATCTTCCGCTGGTAGGCTTTGCGCCTGGAGGGACGCACCAGATAGCGCATGCGGCGCACCAGATACTGGTGCAGATGGGGTGCAAGTTTTTCACGCATGCTGAGGTAGACAAGGTAGTCATTGAGAATGGAGCTGCCACGGGCATCAAACTGATGAACGGCAGCCAGATCAAGGCCAACAAGATTGTTGTCAGTGCCGGCATGTCGCCGCAGCAACTCTGTTTTGATCTGATCGGGAAAGAGTATATTGATCCGTTGCTGGCCAAGCGGATAGAACTCATAGACAAGTCCTTCGGGTGCCTGATGTGGTATACCTTTGCCGTACACCAGGCTCCGAAGTACAAAGCGGAGGCCTTCAACCCGGACATACACGAATGTGAATGGCTGGGGATGCAGCCGGACCCCAGCCCTGACCACATAGCCAGGGAGTGCATGTACATGAAGCTGGGGCAATGGCCGCCCTTTGAGGACTATGCTCCAACTGTAGGTTGCCACAGTCTGGCTGACCCTGCCTATGCACCTCCGGGGAAACATGTCCTCCAGAACGAGCAGCTGGCCCCGCCGGCCACTCGTCATACTGAGAAAGAGTGGCTGGAGATCAAGGAGCGGTATGCGGATGAACTGATCCAGATCTGGCAGCAGTATGCTCCCAACATGACGTGGGACAATGTCATAGGAGTTGACACCAACAGCCCGTATGACCACCTGAGGATGAAGAACCTGGCACCGATGGGGACGATGGCGGGCATCGACCGCAACTACTGGCAGCAGGAAGCCAACCGGCCCACTCCGGAGCTGGCGAACCACCGGACGCCGATAAAGAACCTCTATGCCACGGGAGGGTGCTGGCACCTGGGATCCAACGCCGGGTCAACGGAGTCATACAACTGCTACAAGATCATTGCCAAGGACCTGAACCTGGCCAAGCCGTGGGAGGAATCGGACAAGAAGGAACCGGATTCGCTGGTAGAAGAGGTCTTCAAGGTCAAGAAGAGAGTGCAGGATTCGGCCAAGCCGAAGAAGTACGGGTAGGAGACCGATGTTGCGCAGCGCACAACATATACCTAACTTAAGGAGGAGAAATGGCACAGAAGTTCGACATAATAATCATCGGAGGTGGCCCCAACGGACTGGAGATCGGTGCCTACCTCGCCAAGGCAGGTCAGAAATGTTTGCTCCTGGAGAAGAGGTTCGAGGTCGGCGGAGGCCTGATGACAGAACAGGTAACCCTGCCGGATTTCTTCCACAATACCCATGCCATCTACCACATGATGGTGGATTACGCGCCGGTGTACCAGGACCTCAATTTCGATGAATACCTGGTGAAACACATTAAACCGGAGCTCCAGTGGGCCATGCCTCTGAAGGATGGCAAGTGCCTCTGCATCTATACGGATGTAGAGAAGACCTGTGCCTCTATAGCCAAGTTCTCCAAGAAAGACGCCGACAGCTATCGCAGCATGTACAAGCTGTTCGACGAGATGATGAAGAACATTGTCGGCCCGCAGACCTATGTCCCGATGGGGCCTGCGCCGCTCATGGCCGCTTTTGCTGAGTCGACACCTCTGGGTGCGCAGATGACTTCCATGACAGAGAAGACCCCGGAAGAGGTAATCTGCGAGCTCTATGAGAATGACATCGTGAGGACGCTCATGCTCTACGCCTGCTGCCACTGGGGCCTGGACTACAGCCAGTCCGGATTGAGCTACCTTATACCCCTCTACCTGAACAGGCTGGTGAACTACTACCTGGTAGCCGGCGGGTCTCACCGCATTTCCAATGCCCTGCTGAAGAGATATTTCGAGAACAAGGGGCAGGTGCGCACCAGCGCCCAGATCAAGCGCTTCATCATTGAAAACGGCACGGCCAAGGGTGTGGAACTGGAAGACGGCACCCAGTACCTGGCTGACAAGGCCGTCATCAGCACGATTGACCCCCACCAGACCTTCCTCAAGTATGTGGGGGAGAGCAACCTGGACAAGGAACTGGTGGAAATGATCAAGATCTGGCAGTGGGAGAAGTGGAGTCTCTTCGACGTGCATCTGGCCCTGGCGGAGCCGCCGCAGTTCAAGGCAGCCGCCTCCGACCCCCAGATCAACAAGGCCTTCATATACCTTATCGGCTATGAGAACCTGGCCGCCCTGAAACGCCACTGGGAAGAGATGAAGCAGGGCAAGATGCCGGATGAGGCCGGGTATAATGCCACCTTCCCCAGTGTCCATGATCCCTACCAGGCGCCGCCCGGAAAGTGTTCCGGGCTCATCTCCCAGATGGCCGTCTATGATCTGAAAGACGGCGGTCATGAAAAATGGCTGAACCGCAAGTTCAGACAGGAATATATGTGGAAGCAGATCGCCAAACTGCAGCAATATGCCCCCAATATGACGAAGGATAAGGTACTGCAGACGTACATCACCACCCCTGCCGACATTCAGAACAAGTTTGCCAACATGGTCAAGGGAGGGTACAAACAGGGGATGTACCATCCCCTCCAGATGGGATACCTCAGACCCAACCAGTATTGCTCACAGTACAGAACGCCGGTGAAGAACCTCTATGTAGGAGGGTCAAGCGTTGCCCCCGGTGGCTGTGTGATCTGGGGGCCGGGTTACAACTGCGCCAATGCAGTGGCCGAGGACTATGGAATAAAGAAGTGGTGGTCAGAGCCGAAGATAGTCACCGAAGCAATCAAGAACAACTACGTTATGAAACCATAAGGTAGCTCACGGAAGGAGTGAACACAAGATGTTAATGCGATCCACGGGGCTGGGGAAGACAGAGCTCAAGGGGAAGATTTCCGGACTGGTACGTCAGGGGGACTACCTGGTCCTGCAGGTAGAGACCATTGAGCCGGTGAAGTGGAAGATCCGGGTGGCCATCGCCAAGCCGGACATATGGCAGGTCATCAAAGGCCTCCTGAAATGGAAGAACATCAAGCTGCTGCTCTCCACTAAGTGGAGGGCCGAGCCAAAGCACCCCGGCGAGTTTTAGCAACTCTGCGGCAGTTTATAGAAATAATGAAAAGACCTGAGTGCAGGTCTTTTCATTATTTCTGACCAGCTATAATTTCACAGGGCTCTCAAAATAAGCCCTCAACAGGTCTTAATTTTTTCTTGGCCAACCCCACCAGTTCTCTTTTCCGCACTGGGTGCACTTGACATGAATCGCAACAGTTCCATTAGCAGCGCAAGATTGACACTTAAAGTTCTTCTTGATATTGTAGCCCAGTGTATTCTGGAGACCTCGAGTGATATCTCTGATATGACTGACGAACACTTTTGATCGTTCCGCATTGAACTGACGGCTTGCCACCAATGCGGTCCCCATTGCCTCACCATATTGTTCAAATTTCCCCAGAGAGCTTTCCATACCTGCCAGGCGCTCAGTCAAACCAGGCAATGTATCTCGCAACTCTTCCATGATCGCCCAAAGCTGGCTAATTGTCTTTGATTGTTCCTCCTTGATCTGTTCAAATCCTACTATAGCCCCTTCCACTGCCGTCATGTGTTCAGTCAGATTAGACACTGTCTCTTCAACTGATGAATTCTGGAGACCTTCCACAAGTGTTTTGATCTCACTAACCGCCTTTGAGTGCTCCTCGCGGGCTTGACGGTCTGCCAACAGGGTTTCCCGAATGCCGTTGACCTGCTGTTCAAATCCTCCTATAGCCCCTTCCACTGCCGTCATGTGTTCAGTCAGGTTAGACACTGTCTCTTCAACTGATGAATTTTGGAGACCTTCCACAAGTGTTTTGATCTCACTAACCGCCTTTGAGTGCTCCTTACTATCCTGGTGATCCTCTGCCAATGATGTTTGAATACCATCGACTTGATGTTGGAATTCGCCTATGGTTCTTTCTGCCGTAGCCAATCGTTCGGTCAAACGAGTCACTGCCACCTGAAGAGAACGAAGTTCTGCTTCTTCTCTTGCTGCTGCAGTTGGTCGGGTAGCAACAGCTGTTGCCGGAACCGCCACATGCCTCGCTGGCTTGGGCACCGGCACATCTACTGCAGTATGACTCAGGTTTCTACCGGCGGCTTGTTGAACGAGGTTATCGATCTCATCCTGTGAAAGCCTTCTTCTTCTTGACTTGTCCACAATTCACCTTCAATTACTCATTCAAGTTTCAAGGTTGCGTTAAAGAGACTGAAGTAATCAGATAACATTGACGTCAGTACTCCAAAGCTGTAGTGACCAGCTTGCCCTCACATTCGTCTTCTGCCAGATCTATATCGTATGGCTTCTCCACAGGCTGAGAGTCCTCATCGTAACAGATACGGATCCTCGGTCGGCCCACAATACCAAGGTTAGCATCAGTAACAATACCCACCTCTCCTGTATTTAGTTTAACCATAACTCCGGTAGGGAAGAAGGGGATCTGTTCAATAAACATTCGTACCAGTTCGGGATCATAAAACACGTGACTGCAAGCTACAATCAGCTCACTAGCTTCAAGAGGCAAGAAAGCCTGTCTATACGGTTTCCTTGAAACCATGGTGCAGCAGGTGTCAGTCATGGCCAGGATTCTCGCAGAAAGGGATATATCCTTACCTTTCAGTCCGGCCGGGTATCCGTTCCCATTCCAACGCTCGTGATGCTGAAGAATGATCTCCGTCAGCTTACTATCAACGCCACATTCAACGCCACATTTCTCAAGCATCTCTGCACCATAGACTGGATGTCTCCAGACAATCTGAAGTTCGTCCTCAGTCAGCGGCTCCAGTTTTGGCTCAGGCTTTTGGCCGTTATCGGCTATTCTCCAGGCATTACTAAAAGCCAAGTCTTCGCACAAAGCTCCCGGCCTATGTACAAGTTCCTGAGGTATCACCATGACATAGCCGATATTTTGCAGCAGGGCTGCCATCCCCAGGTCTATCAGTTGGGTCTCATTAAGGCCAGCCGCCTTGCCCATTAACAGAGACAGACCAGCAATCTTTACCGGGAGGACAGAGGTAGAATTCCTCAAAGAGTGCCATCCGGTTATAGTGGGGTCTCCCTTGGGTACTGGGGATAGTTGTTGAACCATTTGAGATGTCAATTGGCGCAGTCGTGTCAGGTCAATGTTCTCACCGGTCTTCGTAGCTTGCTGGGTAATGGCAGAGCCGGAAATAGCGGCACTTGAGCGGCCCGGATCTCTGGTTTCAATAGCTCCATCAGGACGCATCGACTCAGCTTGCACCAGGATTTCGCCCAGATTCTCCGCTATTGCCCCTTCCAATTCCGAGGACATCAAGGGCCATACAGCCACATCCTGAACCCGGTCATCCACAATCACCAATTCAGGGCATCCTATATATCCTAAAGACTGCACCCACTCTTCGGTTAGTTGAGTTCCTTCCTTCAACACTATATGGCCATGTCCATCGTATAGATCTCTGGCCAGCACCATACCCGGTTTAGCATACTTCACTAATATTCGACGCATTTTCTATTCCTCAAATTCACGATACTGATATTGCAATCTTCCTCAGTCCATACTGGCTCTGGGATGCCTTTGATTGCTTAACATAAAAACAGTGATCCAATGCAGCAAAACCTATCGCACGGGCATTCATAATAGTCTCCGTCCCCCCAACGAATAGTATCCCCCCCTCTCTCAGCGAACTGTGAAATCTACAGTTGAGATGCAACCTCGCCTCATCAGTGAAGTAGATCGCTACATTGCGGCACGAAATAAGATCAAACCCTTCCTCAAATGGATCGCATAACAGATCGTGTTTCCTGAATTCTACCCTGCGTCTGATTTTGTCACTGACCCAGTACGATCCTTCACGGTTGCTGAAGTACTCTTGGAGAAGCGGCTCCGGCACATTCTTCATCTCAGTAGAGCGATACGGCCCACCGGCCCTTGCCTTCATCAAGCTGGACTCATCGATGTCAGTAGCCAAGATTCCATGAGTGCGATAAGGGCAAATTTTGTCCAGGATGATTGCAAAGGAATATGGTTCACCTCCAATAGAACATCCCGTGCTCCAAATGTTCAGGCAGGGATTGTCTGCCAGTAACCGTGGTAGAACGATGGTTCTAAGCTGTTCGAATTGCAGAGAATCACGAAAGAATTCACTCACTTTGATGGTCAAAAACTTGCATAGCTCGTCCAGTAAACCACTATCATGCTCGAGCATGCGGCAGTATGCGAAAACGTTAGGAGCCGATGTACGAGACAGAAAAGCACTTAATCGGCGACGCATCTGTTGCTCCCTGTAACTGCCAAGATCGATGCCGGTAAGACGCTTTATCCGTGCCTTGAGATATGTATACTCTAGGTCCCGCATCCTTTGAGCTCCCGCTGGGAGGTAGTCGATTCCTGACACATCCCCACAATTTGACGAGCAATTTGTGGCAATGGCACTATGTTGTCGGCGCACCCAGATTCAACTACGCTCCTCGGCATTCCATAGACCACACTGGTGGATTCATCTTGAACGATGACTTTGCCACCGGATCTCTTGATGGCTAATGCTCCTTCTTTGCCGTCAGAGCCCATGCCAGTCAGTATCACACCTATACAGCGGTGCCCATAGAGGCTGGCTGCTGTTTCCATAGTCACATCCACGGCTGGACGAACACCATGCTTCGACGGCATTTGGTTGAGTTCGATCCCATTACTTAAACTCACAGCAAGATGGTAATTGCCAGGGGCCACCAGAGCTTGCCCCACTCTTAGAGCATCCCCTTGTTCGGCCTCCTTCACTTCTATCAACGAAAGATGATCCAGCCTTCGGGCAAGTGACTTGGTGAACCCTGGGGGCATATGCTGGACTATGATTATTGATGCTTGGATATCACCAGGCAGATTGGGAATAATATCACAAAGTGCCCTTGGCCCACCTGTTGAGCTACCAATAACCACCACCTTCTTCTTTGCCAAGGGATGCCCGTTCGATTTCGAAGGATGAGGTGGTGAGAGTTCCATTACTCGACTACGGAGACGGTTTTCCCGCAGCATTGTCACTACTCTAGAAATATCCACCTTCGATGCCAGCTTTATCTTGTCAATTAACCCGCTGACTGACCTAGAATTCTCTCCTGAGCTAATCAAGGATGGCTTGAGGAAGAAATCAATAGCCCCAGCCTCCAACGCCTTGATGGTTATCTCCGTATCTCCATCAGTTAACCTGCTAAGCATTACCACTGGGGTAGGGCACTCTAACATAATGCGGTCGAGAGTGGTCAAGCCATCCATCCTTGGCATTTCCACATCGAGGGTTACCACGTCCGGCTTGAGCCTCTTCACCTTGTCCAAAGCATCAATACCGTCAACAGCCGCCCCAATAACTTCTATTTCCGGGGCAAGACTAATCCGCCCTGAGATAGCCATCCTGGCAAAAGCCGAATCATCGACTATTAGAACCCTTATTGGGCGACTCATTTGACTAAAACTCCTATAACTCTCAAGCCAGTCCACTCACTGCTCTCAAGACAACATTTTCTGCACTGCCTGTAACACTCTTCCCGAATCGAAGGGCTTCATCACAAAATCCCTTGCTCCTGCTTCCAGGGCCTCTACCACCATGGACTTCTGGCCCATAGCTGACACCATAGCCACTCTGGCATTAGGATCAAAAGTCATTATCTCTTTCAGTGCCCTCAAACCGTCCATGTCGGGCATTGTAATGTCCAACAACACTGCATCTGGCTTCTGTTGCTTGTACTTGGCGAGTGCCTCAGTGCCATTCCCCGCCTCATCAACCTCGAACCCCTTGTCGCACAACAACCTGGCACATTTCATGCGGGCAAAAACAGCGTCATCCACTACAAGTATCCTTGGCATATTGCACCTCTATTCTTTATTGTCATTATTTTGTCATACCCGGCCATTGCAGCCATTCTTCCTCATGCTACCTCGGCTATTCTAGGCTTGGCCTGTGCCCCCCACAAGGCACGGATGGCTAACTTTTCCGAGCCATAAGGCCACATTTTAATGAACACACCTCCTACAGGTTAACGGTTGTAGTTACTGCTGTTCGCACACTCATCATTCCTGATCTAACTATCAACCACACCGAGCGGCCATGCTCACCGCCTGTATCAAAAGCAACTATTGGAATGCCCTCTCGGCCCAGGGCTGCTCTTACTGCTGCCACATTTTTCTGCCCCATTTCAAGGAGACCGTCAGATGTGGCAGTATGGATAACCCTCGCTCCCCCGGCTATTTTAGCCAGTATTCGAGAGCGTACAGCCCCCTGGTTCTCGAGTTCCCGAATTAATAGAGGCATTCCCGTGTCGGCATACTTCCCAGAAGACCTGGATCTCATCATCTTGCTGCCACCAAATGGCAACACCACATGCATCATTCCCCCTACTTGAGCTTCCAAGTCATAGGCACATACCGCAACGCATGACCCGAGTCCAAACGAAGCTAAGACTGCGGCCGGGTCTCTTATTACCTTAATCTCACCCAAACCGACTGTGATCGTGGTACCGCTTCTGGCTAGGTCGATTTCATTTACCATTGGCTCTGCCTTGCTCAAGATCATCGCCGTACTCCGGAATGTTCCAGAATAACATTGAGGAAATTCAAGGATGGTACCACCAAGAAAGTTCCATCAGCTTGGCGGTCCTCTGTGCCAAAGGTGGTTTCGGCCACAAAAACATCATCACTCTCTTGTAGAATTTCAACAAAGGCGATATCCAGAATAGCGCCTGCCATATCCAAGATGACTTCCGGCGGTGACGGGCGAAGAGCTAGCCCAAGACTGTCAGCTATAGCGTTCAGGAAAGATGATCCAATTATGTTGCCCAACTCCGCCAAAGCAGACTGCTCCATTGTCTGCAAACTTCGCGTTGTGCCAGGATCATTACCCAAGAGTATATCTGTTATGGCAAAGGCAATCTCTGGCTGGTGGATCAGCATAATGTGTCCTGCAGCATCGCCAGTGAAGGTCAGATAGATCCCTATCACCAACTTCTCGGATCCTCCAAGCAGATCCGGGGCATCCTTCGCCGGAACCTGTTTCAGGCTGAGAGAACTGATCCTGATTTGCTGATTCACCATTGTGGCAAGTCCGGACATCGCATTATCGATTCCTCTGATTACCAGGCTGCTCCAAACCCGCATCTCATCCTTGTTTAGTGTCAAGTCATTTCCCATTCTTTAACCTCTTTCTATATCACTTGAAAGTGAACCCTCTTAGGGGATTTGCGCTATTCTCTCCTTACTGTCTTTGATACACTGACATTCTGACCAAAGTCGGGATATCTACAATCAATGCCACTTGGCCATCGCCCAGAACAGTAGCTCCGGCCAAGCCCTTGACATCACAAAGGTACCTGCTGAGTGGTTTCACAACAAACTCCTGTTGTTCCATCAACTCATCAACGATAACACCAATAGATATATCTCTGTCCTTGGCAACAACAACAAAGCCCTTGTCACTGCTACTTAACCCATTCGTTTTCATGCATGGTGCACCGTCTATCCTTAACAGCGGGGCTATGTGGTCTCTCACCCGAATTACCTCTCTGCCCCGGATGGTCTCAATCTTCTGCGGCTCTATTCGCATAGTCTCTGTCACAAACGTGAGAGGCATGACATAGATTGTTTTATCCACGGAAACCATCAGCCCCTGGATCAAAGATATGGTCAGGGGCAGAGTTACAATGAATTTGGTGCCTTGGCCAATCTCACTCTCCGTTATTATGGCACCGTTCAGCTTTTCGATGTTCGCCTTGACCACATCCAACCCCACGCCCCTGCCTGATACATCAGTGATCATCTCAGCAGTTGAAACTCCCGGCATGAAAATAAGGTTGATGGCCTCAGCCAAAGACAAGCGGGACGCCTCTTCGGCAGAGATAAACCCCTTTTTCACAGACACATCCTTGACCGCCTCAATATCGATCCCTCTGCCGTCATCCTCTACAGAGATCACGATGTGTCCCTCTTCTTGAGAGGCTGATAACTTAACTACTGCCATCGGTGACTTGCCAGCAGCCTCGCGTTCCTCCGGATTTTCCGTACCATGATCTATTGCATTTCTCAGCAGCTGAATCAACGGATCGCGTATATGCTCGATTATGTTGCGATCCAGCTCAGTATCCTCACCCTCCATTATGAAATCCACCCTCTTCTTTTGTTTCTGAGCCAAGTCTCTCACCAAGCGCGGGAAGCTGCCGAAGAGTGTTCCTATCTGTACCATCCTAACCTGCATCACATCTTGCTGCAGCTCATTTATGATCTTGACAATATGGTTCGAAGTTTGACTCAGGTCACGAACCAATTCATCCCCCGCATATCTAGATTCCAATACACGGTTGATCTGGCTGATCCTGGAACGGTCGATAACCAGCTCTTCCACCATATTCATCAGATTGTCGAGAGTCTTGACATCAACCCTGACACTCCGAAAAGAGGGGCGCCCTTCCTGATTCGCTGAAATCGCCATTCCCCCATGGCCATCGTCCGTTCCCGCTAAGCTTTTACCGGCGGCACTTTCGTGTTTACCAGATCGCTCCATGCTGACAGCGTCAGTTTCCGCCATATCGAGACTCGGGACTACCACGCCCTTTGCCCGCTCCGCCGCACTTCCCAACCTCGCTACCGCCAAGCTTATATCAACCAGGCTACCGTCTTTAGAGGAGGCCAAATCCTCTTTCAATGCCCTGAGCACGTCCAGACTGTAAAGCAGAGAATCAATTATTTCGGCATTCACCAGAATCTTCCCGCTTCTAAGCCCGTCCAGGAGACTCTCCATAGCGTGCGTGAGTTCTGCCATGCACTCATGCCCCAGCATGGCAGATGACCCCTTAAGAGTATGGGCGGCACGGAATATCTCCTGTAGCAGATCAGGATTATCTCCCTCTGTCTCCAGCCTGACGATATCTCTGTCCAGCAGCCTTGTCTGCTCGTCAGCTTCTTCCAGAAAGACTTTCAGTTCTTCCCGAGTGATTTCAGTACCAGTAGTTCTACTCATTTTCTCTGCCCTCAAGACTTCTAAAAAGCTGATTACCTATCCTTATGGAACAGGTATTGAAGTGGTTAGTTCTGGCTGTCGCCCCTTCCACCCCCTGAGAGAGTTCGCTTCTCACTCACATTAAGAAGCTTATCTAAATCAAGGAGTACGACCAATTCGTTCTCGAGTTTGGCAACGCCTATGACGTAGTTCAAATCATCAGGAGTGACCAGGGAAGACGGCGGCTCAACAATAGACAGAGGGATACGCAACACCTCGCTTACACCATCCACTATCATGCCAACACTCTGTCCTCCGACTTCTACCACCACGATGCGCGCGTCCTTGCCATGCTCACCCCCTGGCAATCCCAGCCTCTTCCCAAGATCCAGTACCGGCATGACTTTACCTCGAAGGTTTATCACCCCTTTCACAAAGGGTGGTGCCCCCGGTACTCTGGTGATATTCTGCATCCGCATTACTTCACGCACATTGCTGCTATCCACTGCATAGTGTTCTGAAGCCAGTTCAAAAAGCACCAATTGTAGTTCCGTTAACGGCTTTGCCTCTTTGATCATTTGTTCACCATCCTCTTTCCAGGGTCACCTTCTAAGATTGCGCTCTCACCTTGCCCACATGAGCCCCGATATATGACTCACAAGGGCAAGAAATGGTAACAGCATTCAGTCCACCTAATCGCGAAACCATCAAGCTAGCCCTGTCCCCTTAAATTCGTAAGGTCTGCTACATCTGTGCCGGTTTTGAATACCGCCACCGATCTTTCCATTTCCCCAGACATCTCAGTCAGTGATTGGGCGGCAGCAAGAGCCTCTTCCACCTGGGCAGACATCTCCTCCACCGAAGCTGAGACTTCCTGGGCAGCCGCGCTGTTTTCCTCCGCCACACCAGCAGAACTTTCGACAGACTTCGATACCACCGTCGAGCTTTCTGCCATCTGCTCGGTGGCCACCGCATTCTGCTCCACAATCCGGTTGATTTTATCGATAGCCTTAACCATCTCACCGCTCAGAGCGTTAAGTTCCCGGGCAGCAACCGATATCTGCTGAGCCTGCTTGCCAACCTCTTGTGCCCTTACGAGTATGTCATCCAGAGCACCACCGGCATCGTTGGCAAGTTTGTAGCCGACTTCTACTTCCTTGCTTCCTTGCTGCATGGCATTCACAGCTTCCCGAACGCCAGTCTGAATACCACCAACCAGACCTGCAATCTCCTTGGTGGCTATAGATGACCGCTCGGCAAGCTTCCTCACCTCATCCGCAACCACGGCAAAGCCTCTGCCTTGCTCTCCGGCCCTCGCTGCCTCAATAGCAGCGTTCAGGGCAAGGAGATTGGTCTGGGCTGCAATATCATCGATGGTTGCCACAATATTACCGATCTCTTCCGATCGCTTGCCAAGGTCCGTAACTCTCAAGGAGACAAGATCCATGGCTTTCTTTATCTTATCCATACCCTCAACGGTTTCATGGGTCATCCGGGCACCTGTCTCAGCAGAGCTGGCCGTACTTTTCCAGGCCTCGGCTCCTGTCTGGGCATTGGTCGATACTTCTGTGATCGCCGCTGATACCTGGGTAACAATGCCACCCGCTTCCTCCACGCCTTTAGCCTGTTCTTGGGCCCCCTTGGCTATCTGGGCAATCGCATTAGACAGCTGCTCTACGCCCTGAATAGTCTCTTGAAGTGAGGTTGACTGGTCGTTAGCACCCTTAGCTACCTGTTGAATCGTGCCGGCTATCTGCTGGGTAACCTTGGCTGTCTGTTCAGATGCCATAGAGAGCTGTTTGCTGGCCTCAGCAACACTTGCTGCTGTGTCCTTTACCTTACCTATCAATTCGCGCTGTTTAGCGACCAACTGAGAGAAAGCATTGGCCAGGATATCCCTCTCAGACTTTGGTCTGATTTCTACTGTAAGATCACCGTCTGCTATTCTCCTGGTAACGCCTGCCATTTCTTTCATATAGTCGATAACCTTGGAGTAGGCGGTTGCCATGGCACCAACCTCATCCCTTGA
The DNA here is from genome assembly GCA_963720375.1 of uncultured Chloroflexia bacterium. GTDB lineage: Bacteria > Chloroflexota > Dehalococcoidia > UBA2247 > RBG-13-53-26 > JAPLHP01. The sequence continues at coordinate 13,630 of CAVRFM010000026.1, forward strand.
CTTCACGTTTATCTGTTGGTCTATGTCGCCCTCAGCCAGAGCCTCAGAAGTTCTTACCAGAGATGCCAGAGGCTTGGCTATCGTGAATCGGGTGACAAGCCAGAATACGATCAAACCGAATACGGAAACTGCTGCATATACCATGGCCAGGAGGTTCCGCTGCGAGTTTACGGCTGCCGTCACATCCTGCGTATAGATCCCAGTGCCGACTATCCATCCCCACGGATCGAAGGACTTCACATAGGAAAGCTTGGGAACAATGTGGCCAACCTCATCCTTATACTGCCACATATAGCTATATGATCCCTCTCCCTTTTCCTTGCATATGTTGACGATGTCCTGAAAGATGTACTTGCCCTCGGCATCCTGGATAGTTACTGACATTTGTGTTGACCAGATCGCTGCTGAAAGGGTCCTCCAGCAGGACGGGCTGGTAATCGTTTATCCAGAAGTAACCCTCGTCGTTTGGGCCGTAGCGGAGACCGCTTATAGCTTGGAGTGCATAATACTGGGCCTCGGCTCTGGTTACCAGGTGATTGGACTCGAGATTATAACAGAAATTCATCATGCCCCAGGCAATTTGCACCTCCTGCTGCGTCTCGACCTCCTTCTCATGGAAGAGGTTGCTTCTCATCTTGGGCAGAGCATAGCATGCGAAGTAAATGTCTATGACAGCAATTACGGCCAGAGCTGCCAGGAATATCTTCCACAGAATGCCAACCTTCATTCTGTGCATTTTCGGTATTCTAAGTCTCGGTATTGACATCCCTTCTTTCCTCCCTACTGTTCTTGCGAGTCCACTTGTTGGCTCGCAGCTTTCCACCGGGTCATTGCCCAACAGTCTCAAGTTCAAGAGGCTACGACCCGGACAGTTTTGTCAGATCGCCAGCACTAACCAATCTCAGAAATCTCATCGCTATCATGTTCCCGCTGCCATCCTTCTCTTTCTGGCCATCGGGCAGTTGACTCTCGTAGAGTTGCATCAGAGAATAGTGTCCCTCGTAGTTTTCCGTTGCCGTAATAAAAGCCCAGCTAAACCTCACAGGGATAACCTTTACCTCTACGACGTCGCCCTGAGCTAGGCTGGGAAGGGCGGGGGATACGCACTCACCAGCGTACACAACAGCAGAAGACGGTGTTGTCGGTGGCATCGTACAACTTCATGCCTCCAGCGCCTTCGTCGGTCGTTGGCGGACCAAACAATGCATAATCTACTATGCCCTGTATGGTGACATACTGTCCCTGATACACCTCGAAATGGGCCAGCAGATCATCTATGGTTAAGTTCGTATCTGGACTGACCTTGACCTCCATCTCCTTCTGGAAACTCCCTGCGCTATCACTCGCCGTCACAGTGATCTTATGGTAGCCTGATGCCACAGAAGCAGTATCCCAGGTTGCACTGGCGTCGGCCCATGGTCTTCCGTCCAAGACCTGCACCTGCATAGCGACAGCTTCACCGCTATCGATGCAGTAGGTCGCTCCGGAGATGGAGCCATCTTTAGTGTATATCTTGGCTGTCAGATCTACCTGCCCGCTTACTATCGGCCCGGGCAGATCGAGATCTATTGTCCGCTCGCTGTTTATATCCCTATAGATGCTCGAAATGTTATCACCATCGACAGAAACAATACGATAACCGGGTTCACTTCCATCAGGATTAGGGCCGAAGCCCCATTCACCAGAAAGCGCCCCGGTGACCTGTTCAGGAATGCCCTGGGTGTTCATCAAGAGGTTCTGATGTGCGTGCCCGCAGAAGATCGCTGTCCGGTGCTGCTTGAGTATGTCGAGCACCTGGCTCTGGCTTTCCCAGCTTGTCGTAGGCTCATGGAAGAAGACCAGCAAAGGTTGGCTTACCCTGTAGCTCAGGTCTTGCTGCAGCCATCCAAGCTGTGAATCGGAAATCTGGTATACCTGCTTGCCCCCATTAAGCTCATTGGGGTCCAGCACAATACAGTGATACTGTCCCCAATCGAAAGAATAATAGGTGGGTCCAAAGAAGCCGCGCCAGGCATCCTTGCTGCATCCGGGCTCGGCACCAGCAACACCCTCAAGGTGTATATCAGCGACATCATGATTCCCGAGCGCATTGTAGACAGGCATGGTAAGCCCGGTGACCGCACTTTGGTACGCACCGAACCATTCATCTGCCTGGGCACCTTGAGATGGTAACTCCGTTGCCTATGTTCACAATATCCCCCGTGTTCACCACAAAAGCTGGGGAGATCCCCATTATCTCCTGCACCGTTTGGGCAAAGGACGACAGACTATTTGTATCCAGATGTACATCCGTCATTTGGACAAAGGTAAACCTCGCCGTCTCTTTCTCAGGCGTATATTTGAGGGCAAAGTCGAATTGATTGCTTGCAGCAATACTGCGATACCATTGGCCGGTCACTGTGTAATCCTTGGGAGTGGTAATGAAAACGGAGGAGCCTTCTTTCGGAAGGGTATAATTGCCAGCCTCATCCGTCACAGTGCAAGTCGTTCCGTTGGACACCGTGATGCCGGAGATTCCTGTCTCATCAGCCCCTTTGCTCCCATCACCATTGAGATCATTAAATACCGTGCCACTTATCGAGTGAGTCTCTTGGTTGGGCACAACAGGCAGCGCCTTACTGGAAGAACAACCGACAATGGAGAAAACTATCAGAGCGCCGGCGGCCAAAAGCAGCGCCAAAACCGAATACCTCTTCATCATCTGGGACATCCTATTGCGTATCGAAGATGATCGTTCATGATATGCGACAGGTAAATGCATTTGACGTACCTCCCTCCCATATATCGTCTGAAAGATTACAGGCACGATGTCACGCCTGTGTCTCAGGATCGGCTCAACATTTCACAAATTCCTATCAGGTTGCGCTGAGAAATGCTGAAGAGGACAGGCTCAGAAGAATATCCAGGAGGAGATAGAAGGAGCACACCGGTGAGGCGGCCCTGGAGCTTGCCTGTGCCAGGTCACAGAGCCTCTCTATGAGAGAAGAAGCTTTCTATCTATGAAATGGGCTTAGTCTATCTGGACAATAGCTTGGCCGTCTCTTACGCTTCAAAGCACATGCAGAGATAAAGAAGGAGAATTGCAAACCTGGTAGGTCTCTAGCCGGTATTCACCAGATTACAGGAAGACACCCGTGGGAGTGAGGGCCTTCCGCTTCGCAGAGCAGGCAGGTCAGGATACGTCAAGCCACCATACAGGCTTCTCTCCAGACCACTTAATACCACCCCAAGAGACATCAGTGCCGTTGCATGATGGTGCCATCCTTAGCTACATCGTATTTGGCCTTGAAGGTACTCCCCTTCGAGGTAGCTCGCTGCATCCTTGGTGCCGCCTAGACCCGCTAGCCTCCACCATCCCCGCCGAGCCATCCCAGCCTGTAACAGCCGCAAGAAGCTCGGCGGCCCCAGCGTCTGTCATGCATTGCGTTATTGCGTTCTGCGCTTCGTTCACCTCTGCGTTGGCTGCCTCGGAGATTCTAAGTACATACACATAGTATAACTTAGTCTTTGTACCCTTCTTTCCTCCCGGCCCTTCCACTACAAGAGAGACATTATATTCGCCAGCAGCTGTATAGGTGTGCGATGGGTTTCTGGCAGTATCAGTTTTGCCGTCGCCGAAGTTCCATTTCCACGAAGTGATCTCTCCGGTAGACTGATCGGTGAAACTGACTGTGAGGGGCACGAGTCCTGTTAACGGATCACCTTTGAATTCAGCCTGCGGGGCTTCAGCTTTGGCACAAGCCAAACCCAGCATAAGCACCAGCACTGCCAGGGTAACTGCTACGGCTGAGGCGGCATGCTTCATGGCAGACAGCTTGCACATCATGGTATCCCCTCCTCTTTCACAGTAAGTCCGGAGAAGACTATAGCCTAGTCAAGCCTGCATGTCTTAGCCTTGTGTGACGATCCTGCAAGTATCGTCATTCGCGCCGAAGTGTATCATCATGCCCATAGTTTGTCAACGGGCTTTTCATCTTCGTTTCCGCACCAAAAGACCGCCTGCCAGGATAGGCTAGGGGTTGGCATCTACACAGTACTGATAGGCTCTTTGGAACCAACGGTAATCTGCTGGCCTGCTACATCCTCGCTGTGTTTGACCTTTGTACTCACCGAAAACTGCCTTTCTATAGACTGCCGGTGTATATTGTTCATGGCACAGAAGGGTATCAATCTGGCCTTTGAGTCCTTGTCAGGAACCCCATAGTGAAGGCAGCAGCCCTGGACTCTATCCAGATCAAAGTTGTACGGGTCCATAAACTGCATAATCCCTATCGTAATCCACTTGCCTCGCATCCAGTCGTCTACCAAGTGACGACCGGACTTGCGGTTCTTGGTAAACAGGAGAGGCAGAAGCCTGGCCCAGAAGCCGGGGCGAACATACATGATGAAGCCGGTTACCAGGTCCCACGTGATTCCTGCTCTGGATTTGTTCTGATCAAACGCCCGCCGCATTCTGAAGTACAGCTTCTCATTATCGATGAAACGCGATACAGGAACCAGCCTGTTCTTCTCATGGGCCACGAGGCTTATTACACCGCAGTGGGGATGAACGCAGAATTCTCTATGCCGGCCACCCTTGGTTACCATCTTGGCCAAGGTCTCACTCATGGGCAGCGAGAAGAAGTCTCCTTTCTTAATTTCACCATTGGTCTGTTCTTCACAAAGCCTCATGACATCCGGCGTGGTTATCCTCATCTCTTTGAGCTTGCTCCGGTCTATCCTCCCCGTAAAACTGACAGGCTGGAAGACAATATGCCTCACCACGTCAGAATTCTGTGCCGTATATCTGATAATATCGCCAACCTGCTGGTCGTTAATCCCTTTGACCACAGTAGGAACCAGGGCAATCCTGTTGTAGCCTATCTTCCGGGCGTTCTCAATAACCTTCTGCTTCAGTGGCCAGAGGTCGCGCCCCCGGGCCTTTATGTAAGGCTCCGATGTTACCCCGTCAAACTGCAGATACAGATAGACCCCTTCCAGATCCCGCACCTTCTTGAAATATTCGATGTCCTCCGCCAGCCTTATTCCATTTGTAGCCAGCAGAATGTAGTCAATACCAAGCTCTCTCTCCATTTTCAGTATGTCCAGCAAGTCATCCCTTACCGTAGGCTCTCCACCGCTATTCTGAATCCCCTGAACAATATTGGGGCGGTTCATCTCCTGAGCGTATTCTATAATTGCCCTTATCTGCTCCATGGTCGGTTCGTAGACATAATCCACCGCATGGGCAGCAGCAAAACATATCGGACACCTCAGATTGCATCTATTGGTCAGATCTACGATCAACAGGGTGGTGTGCGTTCTGTGTTTCTGGCATACCCCACAGTCAAGCGGGCAACCAAGCTTTGATCCTCTGGCTACGAGGAACCCCTTCCCATCATCCCTGAACTTCTCGGCTCTTACATACTCGTCATAATCACTCCAGTAGATATCCTCGAAACTCCCATGGTCAGGGCAACTCTTTCTCATCAGTACCTGACCATCGACCTCCCACAACTCAGCATCCAGAACCCTTAGATCCTCCGGGCAAATGGACTTCGTCTTTTTAAGCAGTTCCACAAACACCCCCTCAAATCATCGGATATGAAAAACTGTCAGCGATCGACTCCATGGGTATCTGACAACGGCTCCTTCTGCGGGCGGGAAGGCGCCGGTGCGTTGCCGAAATAAACCTTCGTATGCGGGTAAGGGATATCTATGCCTTCCACATCGAAGGCCTTCTTCAGCCTCAGGCGTAACTCTCCCATGACATCCCACTGACGCATGGGCTTGGTCTCTCCCAGTATCTTGATGTCGATTCCCGAGTCTCCAAGGTTATCTACCCGGAGAGCACGAGGTGGTGTCAAGATCGCCCCCATCCAATCAGGGTCCTCAGCCAGTTCCTTCCCCACCCTGTTGATCACTTCTATAGCATGTTTTAAGTCCGTATCGTAGGACACGCTGATATTCATATTTACTCTGGACCACTCTTTGGTGTAGTTGCTGGCCACCCTGATCTCACCATTGGGCACTGAGTGCACAACCCCGTCCATGTCTCTCAGCAATGTCCTTCTCAGATTGATCTCTTCTACGAGACCTGAGGTATCGGCGATCTTCACTACATCGCCCTTTCGATACTGGTTCTCCAAGATGATGAACAGCCCAGCGATGAGGTCTTTCACCAGACTCTGCGCCCCAAAGCCAATAGCAATGCCGACCACACCTACGCCAGCGATGATGGGCGATATATTAAGGCCTATTTCGCTGAGCATCATAAAGACGACAACCGCAATAATAACAGCTTGAAGTGAGGCCACCAGCACACCGGACAGGGTGTCCGCTCTCTTGTTGACCTCTTCGTCAGTCTGATCCCCTCGTGATCTGGTGACTGCCTCCCTGATGACTTTGGGAATCGCCGCCGTTGCTAATAGAACCAGCGCAAGGCCAACACCCCCCAGGAGCGCAAGCTGAGGGCCGGGGTGTCTCAGCCAGCTTTTCACCGGCGGCAGCACACTGGTCTCAAGACTTCCGATATCGAGCATATCCAGAACCAGGACCAGCCCTAGGAAAAAGGCGATCAACGGAACTAGCCACTTTAGTGCGCCCATTATCATGTCATCCAGGGGACTGGCGGTCTTTTCGGCCACCTCGACAATGTACCACTCTATGAATACCTCAATTATGACAACGCCGGTGTAGATGCCCATGACCACGAACAGAATAGGTACGATATCATCGAGGTGTCCTTCCCAGGATGCCGGCACGACAGCAACCTCCACTGCCGTGTAAATGCCCAGGAAGAAGCACCACAGCATAGAGGCTAGACGGGTCGAGTGGATTAAAACGTCATCCCACTTCGTCTCTGTTTTCTCTGCCCACTTCTGAAGCCTCCAGTAGATAGTCTTCCTCAGTAGAAGGGTGAGCACCATGACAACTACGCCTATCCCGATGGGCACTACCCAACGCAGGATTTCGTTTTTATTGCTGATGTCGTCCAGAAAACCCATCTATCTAAGACTCCTTACTGGCAGAGAATTCTTGCGAAGGAAAGCCAGGAATTTGCTTTCTGACAACCTTCGAACCGGGTATCGTGTATCTAGAGGAATACACGGGGCAGAGTAGTATATTTACCACAGAAACTCTTGACTACCGTCTGACGACCACAAAACTGACCAATGCCAAAACAGATTGCATCAGCCCCACCAGGTTTTCATAAAATGTGAATTTCACCTGATTGAGATGAAATGGTAGCGCACGGAAGTGTTCAAAGTCAACCGAGTTCATTTTAGAACCCGAAACGGAATGCACAGGGGATCGCGAGTTGAGCAGTTTGACCTTGCCTGCTACAATCTCACAAACAACCGTTCGCATCAAGAGTGGTCGAGCACTGAACTGTGCAACACCACAGAAAACATGTATCAATACACCATGTATAATGGGTTATCGTGAGCATCAGGAGGTTTCAGAGTGGGAGTATTTGATTCTATATTAAAGATCAACGTCGAAGAGATGAAGGCCAAAAAAGACGTTGAGGGCTTGATACAGGCCTTAAAAAATAAGAGAAATGTCTATATTCGAAGGGATGCGGCCTTAGCCCTTGGAGACACAGGGGACGCTAGAGCCATTGACCCACTTGTTGAGTCTCTTAGAGATCCCAATAAAGATGTTCGAAATGCTGCGGCAGAGGCCATCGGGAAGCTTGGAGGAGACCAGAGAGCAGTGGAGTTGCTCCTTGCCTCCCTGAAGGACAACAAGTCAATAGTCCGTGAGGAAGCGGCGTCAGCCCTGGGGAAAGTAGGTCACAAGAATGCAGTGGACCCTCTCATTCAGGCATTAAAGGACGAATCCTGGTTAGTCAGACAAAATGCAGCAGCATCCCTTGGAATGATACGCGATGCCCGGGCTGTCGAACCCCTGGTTCAAGTCTTGAAGGATGAAGATAAGGATATTCGCCAAATTGCAGTATCAGCTCTCAAAAACATAGGTGATGCAAGGGCTACTGATGCCCTGATTCAAACCTTGAAGGATGAAGACAAGAACATTCGCCAAACCGCGGCATTAGCTCTTGGAAATACAGGTGATGCAAAGGCTGTCGAACCCCTGATTCAAGCCCTGAAGGATGAAAGCGCTCGTGTTCGATACCAGGCAGTCGAATCTCTGGAAAAGATCGGGGATAGCAGGGCTGTGGAACCGCTCATCCAAGCACTAAAGGACAGAGGTTGGATAGAGATGGCTGCAGAGACACCGCCAAAAGGAAAGCTATTGGACAATTTTATAGAGATCGGTAAGAAAGAGAAGCCCTCATCCCCAAAGTCAAACAAGGCATGGGTCAGGCAAAAGGCAATAGAGGCTCTCGCAAAACTGGGAGATGCCAGGGCAGTGGCACCAATAACTGAAGCTCTCAATGATAAACACGAAGCCATCCGCACATCTGCCAAGGAAGCTCTAGAGAGAATAAACGCGAAGACTCAATCAGCGTAGAAAGTCTACCAGAGCAAAAAACAAGCTACGCCGGACAGGATATTGCAATTGTGTCCGGCGTAGCTTTGATACTATAATCTGCTATATTTTTCTGTCGGGGTTAGTACTTTTTGGGCTTGGCCGAATCCTGCACTCTCTTCTTGACCTTGAAGACCTCTTCTACCAGCGAGTCCGGTTCCTTCTTGTCCGATTCCTCCCACGGCTTGGCCAGGTTCAGGTCCTTGGCAATGATCTTGTAGCAGTTGTATGACTCCGTTGACCCGGCATTGGATCCCAGGTGCCAGCACCCTCCCGTGGCATATAGGTTCTTTATCGGCGTCCGGTGGTTCGCCAGCTCCGGAGTGGGCCTGTTGGCTTCCTGCTGCCAGTAATTGCGGTCGATGCCCGCCATCGTCCCCATCGGTGCCAGGTTCTTCATCCTCAGGTGGTCATACGGGCTGTTGGTGTCAACTCCAATGACATTGTCCCACGTCATGTTGGGAGCATACTGCTGCCAGATCTGGATCAGCTCATCCGCATACCGCTCCTTGATCTCCAGCCATTCTTTCTCAGTATGACGAGTGGCCGGCGGGGCCAGCTGCTCGTTCTGGAGGACATGTTTCCCCGGAGGTGCATAGGCAGGGTCAGCCAGACTGTGGCAACCTACAGTTGGAGCATAGTCCTCAAAGGGCGGCCATTGCCCCAGCTTCATGTACATGCACTCCCTGGCTATGTGGTCGGGGCTGGGGTCCGGCTGCATCCCCAGCCATTCACATTCGTGTATGTCCGGGTTGAAGGCCTCCGCTTTGTACTTCGGAGCCTGGTGTACGGCAAAGGTATACCACATCAGGCAGCCGAAGGACTTGTCTATGAGTTCTATCCGCTTGGCCAGCAACGGATCAATATACTCTTTCCCGATCAGATCAAAACAGAGTTGCTGCGGCGACATGCCGGCACTGACAACGATCTTGTTGGCCTTGATCTGGCTGCCGTTCATCAGTTTGATGCCTGTGGCAGCTCCATTCTCAATGACAACCTTGTCTACCTCAGCATGCGTGAAAAACTTGCACCCCATCTGCACCAGTATCTGGTGCGCCGCATGCGCTATCTGGTGCGTCCCGCCAGGCGCAAAGCCTACCAGCGGAAGATATGACGCCAGACCCATGGCATAGGGCCCCCATCCGGGTTCATTGATATCGTTCACCGACGAAACCGCAAACCTCAGTATGCAGGACTGCAGCTCCTGACTCTCAAACCATTCCCTTATTATGCGGTAGCTGCTGGCAGTTAGAACTATACCGTCAGGAGTGAATCCGGCCTCCACCATCTTCGGGAATAACTCCAGCTGTCTGTTAAAAATCTCGGGAGCCGTCTTGAACTCCGCCGGATTGTAGAGCATGTCCGCCTGGACTCTCCAGTATTCCTTGCTCCGCTCCATTGTCGACAGCTTCAGCCACTTCTCAGCATCCTTCTTGGAGAAACGGGCAATCTGCTGGGCAGTCCGTTCCTGCATCGGATCGTACTTCGTGCTGTAAATGCCGAGAGCGGTCTCGTTCTTTCTGAAGACAAACCCATCACTGCACAGATGCTGGTCCCACCGCCCACCATATTCCCAGAAATCAGGAAAATCTCGCCACACGGGCAGATAATACATCGGCAGTATTATATTGGCATGCGTGTTGCCACGAAAGCCCGGAGCCGAGGTCTCCTCCGTGGCCAGGCACCCGCCAATTTCATGCCTTCTCTCAAAAATACCAACGCTCATGCCACCATATTTCATGAGGTACATCGCCAGCAGCAGCCCTTTATTCCCTCCCCCGATTATCACCGCATCATAACTAGCATCAGCCATTCTACCTCCTTTAACTGAGACAGTTGAGATAGTATTTTACGCCATATCCTCACATATTGCCAAGATTTTTACAGAGAAACCGTCCAACAGCAAGTACAGGCAGCCCTGGAGCTTCGAGGCAGGTGGGGATGGGAGACTAAAAAGAAAGCCCCACTTTCTCTATGACATGCAGGCACGATTCCCACCATGTCAGTCATCCCTCCCGTCCTAAGTGAGGTGCACAGGGCTCAAACCTGTAGCCGGCTGACCAAGAGCCCAGCATACGTGCTCAATCTCTCGCAACAGATTAGCGACAGATAAAATATCAGAGTTGAGCAATTATAGCAAGTTCTATACCCGTCAAGTCAAGCATGGAAGACGTCTATAGCACCTGAGAAGCTGACCGGTGCCCCCGCCGGGCATATGAACCAACAAGGCACAGGCCAGAGGAGAACTACATTTTGGTCAAAATAGCAGTTGGACTCACTGCAGCAAGTATGCAAACAAGTATATAAGGGCAGCCGGAATCGCTACAACCACCCAAAGACCAACAGCTCGACCGGCAGTATCGGCCTTAACCTCATCGTAAAGGCTTGCCTCCAGTTTCGCAGCACGCAACATTCTGGCCTCAAGAGAGCTCGTTTCGGTCTCGTTTTCCATCACTCAGTTCATCCAAGACCTGATTCTGACGCTGCGCGATACATTTGAAAATTAGAGCATTCCGACCTCAGCCTGAATACAAGGGATGGCTTACTGCACCGCTACGCCAGGGGCACAACGTCGAGAATGGCCTTCGAGTTTATAGTTATATCTTATATGTTTATATGATATAATGATAGAATCATATATGTACTACAGGAGGAATCCATGAGAAAATACCTGCGCGACAGAGAATTCATGTTATCCTGGTTGCTCTTGTGTTCATCATGTGGAGCAGCAGGTGTATTTGCCACAATGTGGTTGGAAGATACCGTCAAGCTCTGCGAACCCAATCTTTTCGTCAGAGGGCTCGAACTCTCGGTTGCCCTCACGATGACCGGATATGCGTTCTATTGTCTGCTGTCCCGATTTGGGAAATTTCTGAAAGGGTAAAATCCCTCAGTATCCTGCCGGAGCCCATACCCAATGGGTAGGCAACCCCTGCATACCCACAGAAAAAGGGACATGAGACACAATGAGAAGAGCCAGGAAACCCGCAAGGCTGACTACGCAAGGAAAGTCAGTGAAGTCTGAGAGCTAGCGGATGGTGAGGCGCCAGGGGGTCGAACCCTGAACCTGCTGATTAAGAGTCAGCTGCTCTACCAGTTGAGCTAGCGCCCCTCACAAGCCTATTCATTCTATCCCAAACCGCAGAGAAAAGACAAGGCAATTGTTAGGCAATAACCTGTAGCCGCAACAGCTGGCCCACAGCAAACAAAAAACAGCCACTTGCGGTTCAAGCAAGACGGCTGCTTTCACACCCTGGCAGCCAAGAATCGAGAGCCCCCACCATACCCTTTCACGGGGCCACTGTGCAGTTCCCCTATTTGGTTGTGTTGTTGCTTTGCAGTTCCCCCTTGACTACTTCCCCAGCCTCCAAAAGCGCTCTCAGCGCTTCATTAAGTAGCTGCAGCTTTCGCTGATCAAGCGCTTTCAACAGCGCTTCAGTGTTGACTCGTGCCAATTGCCACAGCCCTGCTATCAGCTTCTCCCCTTTACCTGACAGGCGAATTAAGACTATACGGCGGTCGTTTGGATCACCCTCCCGCGTCACCATATCCTTTTCTACCAGACGATCCACCACACCCGTTGCTGTGGCCAGGCTGACGCCTAAGGCAGAAGCAATGGTGCTCATCCGCTCCGGACCGTTCGTGAACAAGAGAAGCACCACCTTAAGCTGTGGCATGGTCAGATCCAGGCTGAGCCACTCTTTGGGCAAGATAGGAAAGAGTTCACGAAATGCCTTATCCGTTAACTTCAGAGTGCTTCTAACAAGATCATCTTTTGTCATTTCAGGTTCCATCTCAAGCTCCTTTGCCAAATTCGCTCCATCCAACACGTTTGTATGATACTAACAGTTGAGATAATTTAACGACTATACGACAGATTGTCAATACCTCGCTGAAGAAACAATCAGGCTGGCTCCATGGCTCAATCTGGGAACCAGCTTCAAAATAACCCTCGGGGACTAAGCCCGATGGGTATTCTGACCTCGATTCAATGGGTTGCCTGATACTGTATCCAAAGCTGAGGTTGTGATGGGTGGATATAGTCTAAAGGTTCTCCCCACCTAGTGATAGCCGGGGATAACGCTCTAAAATGGGGATAGTGGTGCAGAGCTGCCACAAATCCCCGAGAACCGGGTGTTCCGAAAGGACTGGATTTTGAAGCATTCCCGTGTATCAACGGCAGTGTGGTTCCACTTTCGGTTATTCATATCACCGTATCATAGTGGCACCCCCCCTCTCCCCTCATGGGATACCATGTTCTCTTACACCTAGTTCATACTATAATGACAATGATCGAGGCTAGTGGAGGAAACAATGGAGATCGTCTTTTTGGGAACTAACGGATGGTACAGCACCGAAACAGGTAGCACTTCTTGTGTGCTTATCGATTCGGATAAGTATTACATAGTCTTTGATGCTGGTGACGGTATATATAAACTAGATAATTACGTCACTCGCCATAAACCAGTTCATCTCTTCCTGAGCCATTTCCATTTAGATCATGTTTCCGGATTTCATATTATAAGCAAGCTTAAACTGGATCAGGGGATAGATATCTATGGTCAAAGGGGTACGCGGAGAACTCTGAGCCGTCTCGTTCAGCATCCCTTCACTGTTCCTTTCCGTGATCTACCAATCGATGTCAGGATTCACGAACTTTCTGAAGGTACGCACGAGGTTCCTTTCCCGGTAACCTGTAAGTTTCTATTACACGCTGACCCCTGCTATGGTTATAGAGTGAGTCTGGATGGAAAGACTATTGCTTATTGTACTGATACTGCCGTTTGCGATAATAGCCTGGAGTTATGCAAGAATGCTGATCTTCTAATTCATGAGTGTGCCTCCAAGTCTGGACATTCTGCCACAAACTGGCCTCATACAAACCCGCAAGAAGCCGCAGAATTGGCTCTCAGAGCCAAGGTGAAGCAGCTATTGTTAACTCATTTTGATGCCGCCATCTATAAGTCAATTGAAGATCGGAAACAAGCCGAAGTAGAGGCAAAAAAGACATTTAAGAATACGATGGCGATGGTGGATGGGGCGTCTATAAAGATATAGGTCTCATCCTTTCTCTATCGCCTGACTTTAACCTCACCAGCATCTTGTAGAACTTCAGGCTGTCCTCCAAAGGCTACAGAGTCTATATCTCTCCCGCTGTCAGCCATCTACCCTCTTCAGACGATCCACAGGAGAAGCCCTCTCATGCTCTCTGAACACATCCTCAAAGCTCAGGCCGGCACAGTACCTCCTCGTCATATCCGGGCTGGCATGATCCAGACTAGCTTGTAATACAAAGGGATTCATTCCATTCCTCAACGCTGAAATAGCATAGGTATGCCCCGGCTTTTGACACAGGGAAACTGAATGTCTATTCCCTTATTAACACAAATAGAAAAGGCAGGACGGACCCGACGGTCAATTTCCTGCCTTCTAT
>CAVRFM010000027.1:0-17812 GCA_963720375.1 uncultured Chloroflexia bacterium
GCCGTCATGCTGGCACTGCCCACCATATTCAATGGTCTAAAGATTAACCCGCTGGATCCAGGCAGCTCCACCTATCTGCTCTGGCTGCTTATGGGCTATATGCTGGTCATGGCCGTTCTGGTGGTTGCTATGGGCCGCATTGGTGACATGTTCGGCCGGACCCGCATGTATAACCTCGGTTTCGTCGTATTCACCCTCGGATCTCTCCTGTGTGCTATTGTCTGGAGCAAAGGCTCAGCCGGAGCACTGGAGCTCATCATATTCCGCCTCGTGCAAGCTGTCGGCGGCGCTGCTCTGATGGCCAACTCTGCAGCCATTCTTACCGATGCCTTCCCGGTACAGGAGCGAGGTTTGGCTCTGGGACTGAACGGGGCATCATTCATTGCGGGTACCTTCCTCGGTATATTGGTGGGGGGGCTGCTATCCCTGGCGGGATGGCGGTGGGTATTCCTCTTCAACGTGCCTATCGGGGTCATCGGTGCCATCTGGGCATATCGCAGTCTAAAGGAAATAGGCCAACGCAAAGTTGAGCGTATGGACTGGCTGGGAAACATAACCTTTGCCGCCGGTTTGACTATGGTTCTGGTGGGCATCATCTATGGTATCGAACCGTACGGCACTTCTTACATGGGCTGGACGAGTCCGTTGGTGCTCAGCATGCTCATCTGCGGCTTCATTACACTCGTAGCGTTTGTCCTCATTGAGCTTCGCGTGAAAGCACCCATGTTTCAACTCAACCTCTTTCGCATCCGTGCCTTTGCCGCCGGCAACGCGGCCGGATTTCTGGCGGCGGTGGCCCGGGGAGGGCTGATGTTTATGGTCACCATCTGGCTGCAGGCAATCTGGTTGCCCTTGCATGGCTACAACTACAAAGACACGCCCCTGTGGGCAGGGATATTCGGGATTCCAATGAGCGTAGGATTCCTGGTGGGAGGACCACTCTCCGGCCGGTTGTCCGACCGGTACGGAGCGCGCTATTTTGCCACCGGCGGCATGCTGCTGGCAGCACTCACACTGGGGCTAATGATGTTGCTGCCGGCGAACTTCACATATCACTGGTTTGCAGTCCTGGTCTTTATGAACGGCCTCTCTATGGGGCTGTTCATGTCCCCGAATATGGCGGCTGTCATGAACAGCCTCCCGGAGAAACATCGCGGTGCCGGCTCCGGGATGAGAGGCACGCTGCAGAATACGGGGGCGCCTCTCTCTATGGGTATCCTCTTCACATTGATGATGGTCGGCATGGTTGCATCGGTGCCGGCGGCCATGCACAGTGGACTGGTGCAGAACGGCGTGTCTGATGCACTTGCTACTAAAATAGCTAATTTACCGCCGACCAGCTATCTCTTTGCGGCATTGCTGGGCTATAACCCATTGGCTTCGATCATCCCTTCATCTGTGCTACAGGGATTGCCTGACCATGGTGCCGCCATCACTTCCAAGACGTTTTTCCCTCAGATAATATCGGGGCCATTCCACCATGGTCTTGAAATAGTGCTCATCTTCTCCATGATCGTGTGCCTGATTGCGGCCGGGGTTTCCTGGCTGCGGGGTGGCAAGTATATCTATCGTGAAAAGGGAGAAACGGAGGCCGAAGCTCCAAAACCGGCACAGCCACCGGAGTAGAGATTGCTGCTCTTGGGCATTGACTCCTTTGGCGAGTGGCTGCTTTCTCACACCGATGGTCTCTCTTACGGCAGCCCATATTGCGCATCGCGATGCAGAGGTGTGATAATGACCAATCCAAGGACAGAAGAAGATTAGAAGTACCAGGTGACATCAGTTGTGAGATAGGAGGCTGGAAATGTACGAGAAGATACTCGTCCCTCTGGATGGTTCAGCGCTGGCTGAGGTAGCGTTGCCCTATGCTGAACTGATTTCCGGGAAACTCGGTTCCGAAGTCACCCTGATATACATCCATGAAGCAACCGGGTTCTCGAACCAGCGTATGGGCCAGTTCTATCTGGAAAGAATGGTCGAGGTGACAAAACAAGGTGCCGAAAGAGGATGCCGACTATCGGGTGATCCGGGAATCAAGGTCAAGTCTGCAGTTCAAGTCGGCAACCCTGCTGAAGAGATCATAGGATACGCCGGAAAAGAAAACGTAGACCTTATTGTGATGGCTACCCATGGCCAATCAGGCATCAAGAACTGGGCTCTCGGCAATGTAGCCGAAAAGGTAGTGCGGGCTACAGACCGTCCCGTGATGCTCATCAGAGCCAATGGCGCTTGCACTGAGAAGGTCAACATAAGTAGTGTTCTGCTTCCCCTCGATGGCTCAAAGGAAGGCGAGGCCGCTTTGCCGTATATTGAGCAGCTCGCTGCCAAACTGGGGGCACGGGTCATCCTGTTGCAAGTGTTGGCAACAGGCTATACAGGCTATATAGGTTTGGGATATACATACGTGGCCTATACTGAGCAGCAGATTGCCTCTGACTCGGCATTGGCCAAAGACTATCTGGACAAGGTCGGCGGCCGATTGAGACAGAGCGGGATAGCCGCAGAATCGGTGGTAAGGCTGGGGAATGCAGCCGAAGAGATTATTGATTTCACCGACAAGATTGGTGCCGACCTGGTAGCCATGTCAACGCATGGGCGGTCCGGCATTGGACGTTGGGTCTTCGGCAGTGTCGCTGAAAGAGTTCTACACTCCGGAAACAAACCTCTCTTACTGGTCAGGGCGCAAAAAGCCGGCACCAAATAGCGCCGGTTCACAAACTTGACATCTTCGACGTCTGCACCATAAGATGCCCATGACTTTTCCAGCAAGCTTTGCCCGCCGCAATTCAGGCTCACGACTCAGGAGGAATGTAGAACATGAGTAAGTCCAGATTGAATAAAGACTGGCATCAGGCGCACAAAATGCCTGCCAGAGCCACGTTTGAACAAAGACTACAGTGGCATCTGGAACATGCCGAACACTGCACATGTCGCCCTATTCCGCAGAAACTTCTTGAGGAAATGGAAAAGAAGGGAATATCTATGCCTAACCTGGCACTCAAGAGGGACGCACCGAAAAGCCGCCGTGCCCCTTAGCTCGAACGTTAGGCCACAAGACACATTAACCGAGATTTGTATAGTCTGGGTTTGAAGGGGCAAAAGCTGACAATAGTCTGGGTGAAGCGGTCCGAAGTGGTCTTGATCGTGGAGGTTCACGTTTTGAAGTGCCAGCAGTGTCAGCGGAGAAGTATTAGGTGATGGGCAGCTTTGGTCTTATCTGCCCCCTGCAGTTATCCCACTCTTGAACTTACAGCCATCTTATCTTGAGGTGCTACAATGATTGGGAACTGCTTGATGTCGTCAAAGATACCGTGGGAGTGAGGAAGAATGAATAGGTCAAAGGTGGCCCTGGTAAGATGCGATACATACGATCAAGAGGCTGTGCATGAGGCTGTCCAGAAAGGATTGGACCTTATTGGGGGAGTCTCAAGCCTCGTGAAATCCGGCGAGAGAATCGTGATGAAACCGAACGTCCTCTATGGCACTAATCCTGAGAAGGGCGTCTCAACGCATCCCTCAGTTTTGAGGGCGGTCGGGATGCTGCTCAAGGAAGCGGGCGCGAGTGTTTTCTACGGTGATTCTCCCAGTTTCGGAAGATCTGAGAGCCACATGAGAAGAGCCGGCTTGAAGCAGGTTGCTGATGAGCTGGCGATCCAATTGTCCGATTTTGATAAAGGGAGGGCTGTCAGCCACAAGGATTCACTCTTGATTAAGAGCTTCGTGATTGCCAATGGAGTGTTGGACTCAGATGGCCTTGTCAATCTACCGAAGCTGAAGACTCACCCACTCGTTCGATTCACGGGCGCCGTCAAGAACCAATTTGGATGTGTCCCTGGCCTTCTCAAGAGCCAATATCATGTGAAGTTACACGACCCATACGACTTCGCCACCATGCTGGTCGATTTGAATACGCTCGTACGAGCGCGTTTCTGCGTCATGGATGGCATTGTGGCCATGGAAGGGAATGGACCTAGAAGCGGGAAACTCAGAGAACTCAACGTTCTGTTGTTTTCCAGCGATCCAATAGCCCTGGATGCCACAGCTTGCAGAATCATAAATCTTGATCCGGAAGTCGTGCCAACATCAAAGTTGGGCGAAGCAGCAGGATTGGGAACCTACCACAGTGACAACATAGAACTTGTTGGCGAGAGAATAGATTCTTTCACGTGTGATGATTTCGATGTCATTCAGACTCCTCCTGACCACTGCAATAGAGGCACGGTGAAAACCTTCATCAAGAACCGGCTGTGCGAAAGGCCAACCATAAATAGAGCAAGGTGCACCAAATGTGGGGCATGCGTCAAGATGTGTCCGGTCGAACCGAAAGCTGTAGACTGGCGCAAAGGTGACAAAACCAAGCCGCCGACGCATAGATATGACCTTTGTATTCGTTGCTACTGCTGCCAAGAAGCCTGCCCAGAGGGGGCAGTCTTTGTAGAGAATACTCTATTGGGCAGAACCCTCTTCCGCGTTTGATATACATGGCTGATCAGGTATGTTGACTCTCTATGGCGACCATTGAACGAAACAAGCTTAAGTGACAATTCGCCACTCCTGCAATCCGAGGTTTTGCCGCTGTGAATGCTATTTTTGCCAGACCAGTGAATCCAGCCGGGTGATAGCGGGCGACCGCCGCGTCATTCGTAGCCAAGACTGCTCGAGGACTGCTGTAGTCGGCTAAGGTTGAAGGGTTATAATGCTTGAAGGTAGGCCGAGATAGACATAAGCGAACGAGGAGGCAAACTATGAAGACCCAGAGCAATACGGTCTTGATCACGGGCGGGGCAACCGGCATTGGTTTCTCACTCGCTGAGGCCTTCGTGAAGGCCGGCAACGAGGTAGTGATCTGCGGGAGAAGGGAAGCCAAACTGATAGAGGCAAAGAGCAGGCTGCCACAGGTGCATGTCACAGTATGTGACTTGTCAAAGGAGGATAAGCGTAGATCCCTGTATGAATGGGTCAGTTCCAATTTCAATGATGTCAACATGCTGGTGAACAATGCAGGAATTCAAAGAATGATCGATCTCAAGAAAGGTATCAGCGAGTTGTCTGCCGGGGACGATGAGATTGAAGTCAATCTGAAGGCCTGCGTTCACCTTTCTGTGCTCTTCACCCCATTGTTCCTAAAGAAAGAAGAAACAGCTATTATCAACGTTTCCTCCGGCTTGTGTTTTGTCCCTATAGCAGTGATGCCGGTCTACTGTGCTACCAAAGCTGCCATTCATTCGTTCACACAGTCGCTTAGGCATCAATTGAGAGACACGTCCATAAGAGTGTTCGAAGTAATCCCGCCGACTGTTGATACAGAACTGGATAAAGGGGCAAGGGGGCGGAGAGGACAGGAAGATAGAGGCATACCTCCAGTCGAAGTCGCCAAAGCCACCATGAAGGCGCTGGAGAGCAATCAATACGAAGTGACTATTGGAACAGCCGAGAACCTGAGAATGGGAGCGAGAACAAACCCGGAACAGATTTTTCAAAACATCAATCGGTGGTGATCCCAATCGCTGGCGGTCGCACAGTTGCAGTCCGAAAGCAAGAGGGTTCTCTCAGTCAGGAGGTCATCATGCAAGAATTCTTGAAACTTATCCGAGATAGGCAATCAACAAGGGTTTCTTTCGATTCCGAACGGCCGATAGCAAAGCGGGACCTGAGGCGGATTTTAGAGGCGGCACGTTGGTCACCTACCCCTCACAATATGCAGAACTTCGAAATAATCGTGGTTGACGACAAGAAACTTCTGAAGAAGATTGGAAACATCAGATCGCCGATAACAGAGGAATTCCTCCGGGAGAACTATCAGCAGCTTTCGTTCTCAAGACAAGAGTTGCTTCAGAAGAAGGTCGGGCTTCTGGGCACCATATTCCCACCCGAGTGGAGAAATCCTGCTAAGCTGGGAGAGGCAGCTCGTAATAGCTCGCCCTTTCCTCTGAGTCAAACCATCGATGGCAGCCCAACGATTCTAATCGTGATCTATGATTCCAGGAAAAGAGCCCCTGCTTCGGAGGGCGATTTCCTGGGCATCGTCAGTCTCGGTTGTGTGATGGAGAATATGTGGCTCATGGCTCAGTCCCTGGGAATTGGCTTTCGTGTCATAAGCGACTTCGGCGAGAGCCCTGTAGAAGGAGAGACGAAGAGGATGCTCAACATTCCCGGATACATTAAGGTTGCCTTTGGCTGCCGTGTCGGATACCCTGTCTCTGAGCCAGGTAAGAGACTGGGAGTCCGCCGCGATGTGGAGGATTTGACCTACCACAACCGGTTCGGCAACAAGGGCCTTGGCTGAGAGTCCGTCCTCTTCTGTCTCAAAGATGGGATTGGCTATGGGCTGAAGAGCCACAAGAGCGTGCTATGCAGACGAGGGCTATTCTGTTATCTCCTCCAGTCCTTGGATGCTGGCCTTGGAGACCTTCATTTTGGCCCCATCTTCCAGCTTCAGTACAACAGTATCTTCACCAACGCTGTCAACTACTCCATAAATCCCAGCCGCTGTGATAACCCTGCTGCTGGGCTTAAGTTCCCTCATGAGAGTCTCATGCTCCTTGGTTTTCTTGCGCTCCGGCCTGATCATCAGGAAATACCATAAGCCGAGAATTAATGCCACAAACACGATCCAGTAAATGACTGAGGACATTGTGACTACTCCTTTTTGCCTCGTCGATCACTCATAATGGAGGCACCTAATACCAATCAATGTTATGACATCTCCACCTTGCACGCAAATCGGATGGCAGAATGAGGAGTCGGAGGACCAAAGCAAGAATGGACATATGGATATCGTTGAGGCCCTCAGATTGAGATAGATACTGTGGATGTTCCCATCGGGCACTGGACGGTGAAACTCCAGCGGCGTATCTTAGAGACTAGCATCCGGAGGTGCCCCCACCCCTCTGTCTGTGTCATATGCAGGGTGAGAGTACATACACTTGCCGACCATATATCAACGACTTAGAATAGGCTAGACAATTTCCTCACTTATGGCTTGCAGCCTGCCGTATCGGTGTTATTAGCGAAAAAACACTCGGAGAAAGATGATGACTAAGAAACATCAGTCCCTGCTAAGAACAGTTTCGATACTGCTTGGTCTTGTCGTAACATATGTGTCGTATTACTACATGAGCGATGCGAACACAAACTACCGGGCCTTACCCTTGCTAGGATTTCTGGGTATCTGTCTGACATTGGTGGGCTGTTATCTCTGGACATCCATGAAAAATAGACATTGGCTTTTTGTGTTATGGGGTCTGCTTAGCCCCATAGGTCTTCTCGGCATAGCTTTGCTAAAGGACAAGTCAGGAAATGACACCACAAAGGGTGACGCTTCTTCACTAGGAGAAGGGAAATAGCGCCAAAGCTCAGCCATAATGAATCAAGCCGATTTATGGGTTATCTATGGATACTATTGATGCGCTCAATTCCCTTATGTATACGAGCAACCTCGTTGAGAGATGGTATGGAGTAAAGCCATCTGTCAGTTATTCGTCGAACTGGAAGCCCTTTTCTGCGAACAGTCTTGTGCAACTACTGACAACGTCAGGGTCATACAGGGTACCGCTATTCTGTATGATCTCTCCGAGAGCTTTATCCAGACCAAGAGCGGGTCGATAGGGACGATGGGAAAACATGGCCTCAACCACATCTGATACTGCCAGGATGCGTGCTTCCAAGAGAATCCCCTCGCCACGAAGGGCAAATGGATATCCAGATCCATTCATCCTTTCATGGTGCTGAAGCACGATTTCAGCGATCTGCCCGAAGGACTCTATGTTCTTCAATATGTCATAGGCAGCTTGAGGATGAGTCTTGATAATGGCGAATTCGATTTCAGTCAAGTTGCCCGGTTTGCTGAGTATCTCAGAAGGTAGAGATATCTTGCCCAGATCGTGAAGAAGTCCGGCTGTGCGGATAGTACGCGTACGGTCGCTTGACAAGCCCATTTCCCGCGCTATGGCACAGGCAAGCTGGGACACCCGTCTTTGGTGACCAGCAGTGTAGCGGTCCTTCGTCTCAACAGTGGACGCTATGGCCTGGACGGTGCCCTCAATAGTTCTCTCCAGCACTTCCAGACTATGATGCAGCCCCTCTTCTGCCTTCTTCCGCTCCGAGATGTCACGCAGGACCCCCAGAATCTCAACCGGCCGACCACTGGAATCGCGCAAGAAACTCACTGTGGTATCAGCCCAAACCATCGAGCCGTCCTTCCGCTTGAATTCCAATTCCAGCGTTCCCTCACCTGATACCCTCCCTGGTTTCCTTTGCTCAAGAGCAACCACTCTGGCAAAGGTATCGGTAACCGCCTCGAGAGAAGCGCTGGTCAGCCTTGTCTCGACTGTGCCGGCCATTGCTTCCTCAACGCTGTAACCCAGCAGGCGAGTGACGGAAGGGCTGAAATAGGTGGGACTAAGGTTCATGTCAGTAACCCAGATGACATCTGAGATGTTCTCCGCCAGCAGACGGTAGCGTCGCTCGCTCTCCGACAGCGCCCGTTCGGCCTTCTTGCGCTCGGTGATATCGCGCGATATGCCGTGTATGCCAATCAGAGTCCCCTTGGCATTCCGTATGCCACTGACCAGGTTCTCCACCCAGACCGTGGAGCCGTTCTTGTGGTAGTACTCCACCTCGACCTTCACAGTTCGTTCAGGGTCGAGCCCATGACTCCGTTCACGCTCCCGCTCCAACTCCGCGCAGAGCAGCGCTTGTACTTGGGCAAACGACTCCGGTGTCATTTGCATCTGAGGGTTCTGTGACAGGCGCTCTTCTGGCGTGAAACCAAGCACCTTCTCTATCGACGGGCTGACGTAGGTCGTGCGGAGACTGAGATCCAAGGTCCAGATGATGTCACCTGTCTTCTCGGTCAGTAATCGGAATTTTTCTTCCGATGCTCGCAATGTCTCTTCAGCTCGCCGGCGCTCGGTGACATCATTCAGCATGGCCAGAGCAGCTGAGTTCCCTTCCCAGGTGAGTAAGGCAACATTTACTTCTACCCACCTGGTTATGCCTTCCTTGTCAATCCACCTGAACTGATAATTTTGGGGGACTGCATCACCTCTCATCCTCTTGGCATGGTATTCTGCTACCATCTCGAGGTCATCAGAATGGACAAAATTCGTAAACGGTTTAGAGACCAACTCCTCCGCCGAGTACATGCTCAACTCGGTGAACCTGCGATTGACGAACTTCAGAACACCATCCTGGATTACCGCTATGCCTTCACCGGCATTGTCTATGAGAAGACGATTCTTCTCTTCCGACTCCATCAGCTTCCGCTCCGCTTCTTTTCGGCTGGTCACATCTATCAGGGAGATGAGCAGTGCCGGCTTCCCCTGGAACTCAGTCTGAACAGCCATGCCAGTGATCCAGAGCCACTGGCCATTTGCTCTTCTCACCATCAATTCGGCAATTTCGTGCCAATTCTTGTCTACCAATACCTGGGCCATCTGGTTGGCAACCCAGTCCCTGTCTTCCGGCCGAAGATATTCCATCGAATCGATGCCGATGAGGTCATCAGGAGAGGCGAATCCGAATATTCTGGCTGTGGCCTCATTCGCCAGCGCCACGAGACCGGTTTCTCCGTCAATGACCTCCATGGCGGTCTGCGTATTCTCGAAGAGATGTCGGTACTTCTCCTCGCTCTTCCTGAGGGCTGCCTCTGTCTTTTTCCGCCCCGGGTTTTCCATTCTTCGCCACATACCTCGCCGCTTTGTCAGGGCAACGCAGTGGTTCCTGACTACGTCCAAGGATTCCCGCACCTCGCATCCGTCAAGAGGATAGCTGCAGATGGCCATCACCCGGTATTCGTCTATGAGATTGTCAACCATTTCTTCGTATCGGGTGAGACTCTCCCAGTCCCTCTTCTCCAGCCAGCCGGCATTTGCGGCAACTCTGAGACCCTCGTAGCCCTTATGTGTCACTTCAGCGATCTTGTTGCTGGCCAAGCTCAGAGCCCTCTGCGGGCTGAATGAGCCATCGCTGACATACCATTCGGTATAGGGGATTATCTCGATTTGGCCTCTCTTGGCATAGCTGTCGAAAAGCGCCATCGCTTCTCTCAGGGCTTTCTGGGCGTCCGAATCGTCAATGGGCGCTGAAGTGATCCAGACGCAGAGCTCATTGTTATCCAGTCCTGCCCTGAAGTAGGGCACCAGGATATCCAGCAGATCCTGTTCGGTCTCATACCATTGGCAGATATGTGTCCCCCATGGAACACTACCCAGGACTTCGATTCCCGACTCCCTCAGCTTCTCAGCCATCTCGTCTACCTCCACACCATGTCTGGTGTTGAATACTCTCTTATGATAGCTTGCGCTTACAGAGCACCGTTCGAGACCTGCGCACAGGACCTCTTCAAAGCAGAGTGGCGACAGTACAGTATAAGGAGGCAGTCTCACATCTGTGTATCAGGAGAGCCTGTGAACTTCACAGTTTCTTCTCTGACGACTATCGAACCTCTCTCATCTCGGTCTCCATAGTAAGTCAACGCATCCTTGGTTGAAGCTTAGCAGTCCACGATGGCGTCCTGCGATAAGAGTCCGAGAGCAACTTGTCCTATCTACGATAGCCGATGCTGAACAAGTAGGCAGGGGACTCTTGCCTTCCAACACGATCCAAATATAGTGTCACTCTGTCCCCCCTATGTATCCAAGCTGAGGTTGAGGCTGATATAATGTCACGGAAGATTCCAGCCTAATAAACAGAGGCAGGTGAATTTGGAGATGGCTATCATGAGCACTCTTCGGATCCTTAAGAAGGCACCGAGAGCCTTATATAGGTGGCTGATGAAATACAGCGGCACTACAATGATCATAGATAGCGTAGAAGAAAGACTTCGTAAGCGAGAAAGCCTGAATCATTCTGAAGAGCCTTCCGATACCCAGTCTAGCGCAGGCCCTGCATTAAGAGGTAAATAGGCTCATTGCTGCACAGGGTTAGTAAAGCAGCCCCATTCTAAAACACTAACCTTATTAACTTTGCTAACTTTTTTAACCCTGCATCTCCATGACTAAGACCTCTCCAGACCACTTCCCAAAGACTCTTCCAAAATGTAGCCCAGTGGAACTCAAACATTTATGCAGGTTTGGGCTAGTTTTGCACAAGTACAGAAGCTGGCATGTTTGAGTGGTGTGTGGTGTCAACATGCCCAAGAATGGGAGTGAGGCCAGTGGTTAAAGTTGTCCTAATTAAAGCTATAGTAGTTAGTATTGCTTTAAGTGGGACAAGGGGGTAATCACGAATCGAGGCTGACCTTGGAAATGTCTGAATGAATAGAGCGCTGTCTTGACATCCTACGTGGCATTATGATATGATATATGATTAGTTCGTATATGTACTGAGGCAAGATTAAGGAAGGATTCAGGTTCGTATCGGGTATAGGAAATGATGCTGTTACGTTCCTACCGTTAGAGATATCAAATGAATGTCATGGGGAAGAAAATACTGGTCGTTGACGATGACCCTACCTCCCTGAGGTTGCTAGAGCTTATCCTTGGTAAAGAAGGCTACCAGGTGGTAAGCGCTTCTAACGGTTTGGAAGCACTGAGGAAAGCGAGAACGGAATCCCCTGATCTCCTGATTCTGGATGTGATGTTGCCCGGCTTCGATGGCCTTGAGGTCTGCCATCGCTTGCGAAGCGAACCTGACATGGCGAAATTGCCCATCCTGATGCTTTCCGCCAAGCAGCAAAAGAGCGACCAGGATGCTGCTTCAAAAGTTGGGGCTAATGCTTTCTTGCCCAAACCAGTGAACAGGACAGCGCTCCTAAGCAAGGTGGCAGAATTCGTGGGGGATCAGAAAGACCCGAACGCCATCTGAACGCGCACTTCAAGCATGAAGCATGGAGAAGGATGAACTGAAGGATCTTGCCGTTGGCACGGAAACCGATACAGAATTGGGTGAATTGCTTGTTAGAGAGGAACTGATTACTCCGGAGAAACTGGAGACAGCCCTGGCAGTTCAGAGGCAGCAAGGTGGCAGACTTGCCGAAATACTCCGAGTCCAGGGCGTGATCAAACCTGAAGATTTGTCGGCTGTAGTCAGCATCCTGTTGAATGTGCCTTTTATTGATTTGCAGAGACATAAGGTTCAGACTCGTGCAGTAGGACTTATCACCGCAGACTTTGCACGGAAGCATACTCTGATACCCTTGGATGTAGTTGGCGACTCCCTGCTGGTAGTTATGGCTGACCCTCAGGATAGCCAGGCTATTAATGACATCAGAGTCCGGGCAAAGATGAAAGTGAAGGTCGCCCTCGGTATACCTGCAGACATACAACGTGCTATTGATATCAATTATCGCTCCGTTAGTGAGATCGAAAAGCAGGTACTGAGGTTCGCGCCTCCAGTAACTAAAGAACAGGTAAGAGTCACCTCAGAACAGGCTGATGAGACGCCCATTGCACAGACGGTTAACTTGCTTTTCACCCAAGCAGTGACAGACCGTGCTTCTGATATTCACATTGAACCACAGGAAGACAGGCTCCGTATCCGCCTCAGAATCGACGGCGTTCTACGTGATATACTCTCTCTGCCGCTGAGTGTGCACGCTCAGCTGCTCTCCAGAATAAAAATCGTTGCGGGGATGAATATTGCTGAACAGAGACGTCCCCAGGATGGGCAGATCACCGTTAGAGTTCGCGACAAGGATATTGACATTCGTGTTGCTACTATGGCTACTGTTCATGGAGAACGAGCTACTTTGAGGATTCTCGATAAATCTCTCTCATTGATCAGTCTTTCACAACTAGGCTTGATGGCAGATAGTCTGGCGAAATTCCAGATGATGGCTAGAAACCCCTTCGGTCTTGTCCTGGTGGGCGGGCCGACAGGGTCGGGCAAAACGACCACCCTCTATGCCCTAATCAACACCCTTGACCGCACGGGACGCAACATCATGACGATTGAGGACCCAGTTGAATACCGTTTCAATGATATCAACCAGAATCAGGTAAATGTCAAAGCAGACATCACCTTTGCCAGTGGTCTCAGGGCTATTATGCGCCATGACCCCAATGTTATTCTGGTGGGCGAGATACGGGACAATGAAACAGCCGCAGTTGCTATACAGGCAGCGCTAACAGGGCATCTGGTATTGTCTTCAGTTCATGCTAACGATGCAGTTGGTGTCGTGTTCCGCTTGATGAACTTGGGGATTGAACCTTATCTCATCACATCTACACTGCTCGGGATTTCAACGCAAAGAATGGCGCGTCGTCTTTGCCCCCATTGTCTAACTCCCTATGAGCCTGCGCCGGAGGAGCTTGATGCTTACAGCAAGGAAGTGCCAGAACGTCCGTCCATGTTCTACGGCGCCGGGTCAGGCTGTAACATGTGCGGCAATACCGGCTACCAGGGACGTACCGGCCTTTTTGAAGTACTGGTTATGACTGACGGAATGCGGAATATGATCCGCAGTAATGCCACTGCGGTTGATCTCAAAGCACAAGCCCTAGAGGAAGGCATGGTAACCATGAGACGGGACGGGATGCTGAAAGTGAAGGAAGGCAAAACTTCAATCAGCGAGGTACTCAGTAAAGTCTCCACAATCATGTGAAAATGAGAGATAGCCAGAGCCGTCTGTCATGAGGTATCGATATTAGCTTGTCCGAAGATTCAGTCAAGATTCCCCGGTAGCTTTTCTGAACCTCTCAAACTCGGCTACAACAACTCCTAGCTTCTCACGTGCGGATCCCAGTTCACCAGCAGCAACTGCCGCCTCAAGCCGACCGGCAGCTTCCTGTAACATAGGCGCACCGACATTGGCGGCTGAACCCTTGATAGTGTGTCCCCCACGCCGCAACGTTTCATTATCACCCCGCACCAGAGCATCTTCCATTTCCCGAATACGTTCTGGTACATCTGCAAGGAAAATCTTCAGGATCTCTGCGCAGATCTCGTTATCGCCCCCTACCCGTTCCAACAGAGCCGACCTGTCAAAGACTTTCGCTGTTTGGGTTACCTCAGCCTCCGGCGGACATGTCTTTTCAGCAGGCTGTGGAACTGCCCACCGCTCCAATACGCGTGCGAGTTCACCGCGATTGACGGGTTTGGAGATATAGTCGTTCATGCCAGCGTCCAAGCACATCTCCCGGTCCCCCGCCATGGCAGAAGCAGTCATGGCCACCACGGGGATGAGATGGTTGCTAACTGCCGACTTGGCATCGCGGATGCGCCGTGTTGCCTCCAGTCCGTCCATCTCCGGCATGTGCACATCCATAAGCACCATGTCGTAGGGAGCGGTCTCAAGCGCCTTGAGCGCCTCAATTCCATTGGATGCAATGTCCGCATAGTATCCCATCTTGCCCAGCATGGCAGTGGCCACCTTCTGGTTCACAGCATTGTCTTCAGCGAGGAGGATTCGTGCCTTCCAGGGTTCTTGTTTGGATGCAGGAGCAGCAGTGGGTGCCAGTGGTACGGCCATCACCTTCCCGCTTTCCCGTGTCACAATCTTGACAATCGCGTTGAAGAGTTGGGACTGCTTGACAGGCTTGGTCAGGTACTCGGCAAAACCTGCCATTCCTAACTCACTACCCTCATCCCGTCGGCCTGATGAGGACCATGCAATCAAAGCCGTGTCCTTGAGTTGCGGAGTTGCTTTGATCATGCGTCCCAGTGTCTCCCCACTCACTTCCGGCATCATGATATCAATGATAGCCACGCGGAACGGGTCACCGCTGGCAACCGCAGCATGTAGTCTTGCCATAGCCATCGCCGCGTTTTCCACAACCTCCACCCGGCATCTCCATGCGCGCAGCATATGCTCCAGCACTTTACGGTTGGTCGGGTTATCATCTACCCCCAGCACTCTCAGGCCAGAAAGATCAGACGGCCACTCTTCACTTCTGCACTCGGCCGACTGCTTACCCAGGCGAGCTGTGAACCAGAAGGTGGAACCCTTCCCCTCTGTACTCTCCGCTCCGATCTGCCCGCCCATAAGCTCGGCCAGGAGCTTGGATATGGAGAGACCAAGCCCTGTGCCGCCATACTTGCGTGTGGTTGAGGTATCTACCTGAGTGAAAGGCTTAAAGAGCGTGCCGAGCTTGTCATCAGAAATGCCGATGCCGGTATCCCTTATATCGAAGCGGATGATGGCTTCATTGTCCGTTTGGCTGACCAAACTGATTTGCAGGTCAACACTGCCTTTTGGGGTGAATTTGATGGCATTGCCGATGAGGTTGATGATTACCTGACGCAAACGCCCGGGGTCACCCACAAGTTGAGTGGGCACGTTTGGTTCCAACAGCCACACATACTCCAGTCCTTTCTCTCGGGCACGGATGCCAAGAACATCGTTCATGTTCTCCATCGTAGTGTGAAGGTCGAAATCCAACCTCTCCAGATTCAGTTTGCCAGCCTCCACCTTGGAAAAATCAAGGATATCGTTGATTATGGTCAGGAGAGCATCTGCTGATGACGTGATGCTTGCCACATAGTCCTGCTGTTCCGGATTCAGCGGAGTATCCGCCAGAAGTGTTGCCATGCCCATGACACCATTCATCGGGGTCCGAATTTCATGGGACATGCTAGCCAGAAAGTCACTCTTCGCTCTGTTGGCTGCCTCAGCCAGCCCCCTGGCCTTCTCGAGTTCCTCCTCTGCCTTCTTGCGCAGGGTTATGTCACGGGAAATACTTAGCAACAAGGTTTGCCCTTTGATTTCCACCTTGAATGTCTTCGTTTCGGTGGTAACCTTTGTGCCATCTTTCCGATTCAAAACCAGCTCAAGTGGCTCGTCGGGTCTATGCGCAGTTGCAGTAGTTCCTACCTCGAACTGCTCAAGGGAAATCACTCCCATCCCAATGAAACTCTTGCCAATGACTTCTTCCTTCGAGTACCCTGTGAGATCCAAAGCAGGCCTGTTAGCATCAATGATGGTGCCGTCAAGAGTACTCAAACAGTAAGCATCCGGGGCATATTCGAACAGTATCCTCATCCGCTCCTCTGATTCCCTCAGGGTCTCCTCTACCTTTTTACGTTCACTGACATCGCGGACTGTCGCCTGAAGAATCGTCTTACCTCCCCATTCCATCCTGGTCAACAGGACGTCGGCAAAGAACTCTCTCCCATCCACCCGCTTATGGGTCCATTGGAAGAAATGCGATCCTTTCTCCAGCGCCATAGCTATCATTTCCTGCGCCTTTGCCATTGACGGTCTTCCGTCGGGCTGGTATTCGGAGGACAGCTCAGCAGGAGTCTTTGTGGTGAATTCTGACTCATCCTTGCAGCCAAACATCTCTATGGCTGCAGGGTTTCCTCTCAAAAATCCTTTTTCGGGGGCTAACAACATAGTCGCGTCCCTCGACGATTCAAAGAGGGCCTTGAATCTCTTTTCGCTTGCCTGAAGTTCCTCCTCTAATGTCTTGCGCTTGGTGATGTCATTCATCAGAAGCCAGACAGCCGGTTTCTCCTCCCACGTAAATGAGAGTGCCTTCAACCCCAAATAGATTACTTTGCCCTCTTTGCCAATAGATCTGACAATAGAGCCTTGAGGAATCTCCTCACCTCTCAGGCTGTGGAGATAGAGTTCCGCCACCGCCTGTTGGTCCTCAGGATGGATGAATTCCTTAAAGGCACTGGAGATCATCTCTTTATCTGAATATCCTGTGATCTCCGTGGCTTTGGAGTTAGCAAACTTGATTACCCCATCCTGGAGCACAATAATGGCTTTACCAGCATTCCCGACCAGCAGGCGAGTTTCTTCTTTTGATGCCTCTATCTTTCTTTCTATCAGCTTTTGGGCGGTGATATCTCTGACGGAAATCAAGCCGGCGGGCCGTCCCTGGTACTCTATTCTCACACCGAGGGCGCCGATCCGTATCTCCCTGCCGTCCCTGGTCATAGCCCTGAATTCTATGACCAGCCGCAGGTTGTCCCGGAACATATCTTTGTCTATCATCCTGGCGACCCGGTCTCTGTCTTCTGTAGTAATTTGGTCCAGTGGACTCAGGCCGACCATTTCCTCTGGGGACGCAAAGCCGAAGATGTTAGCCATGGCCTGGTTGGCCATCACCACCCTGTGTGTCTGGGCATCGATAACCTCCATGCCCTCAAGGCTGCCCTCGAAAATGGCCCTGTATTGAAGGCCAGTATCTTGCTCCGCCATTTCCTTACGTATTATCGTGTCCATAGCCAACTCCCCCTCAGTAGTCCATGAGGACTTGCCTTCCTCATGGTGATAATCGGTCTAGGTATTACATAAACGATATGATCCTATATTTCATTTATCAATGACTTCATTTTCCGCCCTGCCCACCACCCGGACAAGGCATAAATGGCCCAATAACATGACCCAAAAGGCTCTATATTCCCCCAGCTAAGCATATTTTCCTCTCCACCCTTCACCAGCCGTCCTAACTCTGCATCTCCCAGCCAAACCAACTAATTGCTGCTCCCCTCTGCAGCAAGCTACAAGACTATGCAGACAGCAGCAACGACTCCATATCCTTAAATCCACAGGCATAACCAACTGACCAGCGTCATTACCGTCTGGCTAAGCATACGCTTGCGGTGAATTCATCCATTATGCTACAGGTATCGTTCCACCAACTACATTGCTGCCGGCTGCTCCCCCAACCGGTATAGGGCCTCCGCTTTCGGCAGGTCCACCAGGAAGGCGATTGCTCAGTATCATCCTTGTCGGAGTCACATCGTCGAGTCGCACAAAAGACCTTTGACATTCACCATCCGGTGATAGTGTCTGCTCCAAGCTGGAGTTTCCAGTGCATAAGCGAATGGGATGCTCCATCCGATTCTCGAAGCCTCTACTTGCCTGGCTAAGCAGGCGTTCTGGTGTTGGGATCTCTAAGGAAACAAGTGGTACAAT
>CAVRFM010000028.1:0-28522 GCA_963720375.1 uncultured Chloroflexia bacterium
TATACCGCAGCCAGCTCCTGTTGTTTAGCCTGGGGAAGCACGCCAGCCTTAAGTAAGCGGTGGTAAGGGGTTTGGGCAGTATCATAGACCTTTCGTACCTTAGCCCCCTCCCTGGTCTTCTTCACCAGCTTCATAACCGGCTGAAAGAAATTGACATAGAGGCGCAGAAGATTATAGAGACGATTAAGTGTCTCTAAGGCTGTCCGGGATCTGTAACGATCATAGCCTACCAGCCGTCTTACCACCGACCAGTTCTTTTGCTCCACATGACAGCTATCGTTTTTCTTGTAGGAGCGGGATCGGGTAAAGTTGATACCTTCCCGAAGGCAATAACTATACAGGTTTTGGTTAATGAACTCACCCCCATTGTCTGAGTCCAATCCCAACAGGGGAAAAGGCAGGCGTTGCCGTACCCGGTGGACAGCAGCGCCGACACGATCCTGACCCTTTCCCCATACTCCAAAACATTCCGACCAACCGCTGTGTACATCAACGGCAGACAGGGTGGTCAAGTAGAAACCCTCGGTGCTCCCACCACAGTGGGAGACCAAGTCGACCTCCAGGAAGCCGGGGCGGTTCTCCTGCCAATCGGTGAAGGTACGGATGGGGATACAATTCTTCAGCAGAGTACCGGGTTTGGTAGTGCTAAGAGGACGACGCCATCCCGATTTGCGCCAGGGAGCTAATAGCCGATCTATGGTAGAGGGACTCATGCGGCATAGCTGGGCTTCCATTTCAGCGGTCATCGCTTTGTCACCATGTCTCCTCAGGACCGTTATCAGTTCCGGCAGAAATGGATGTAGTCGCTTGGAACACAAGTGGTCGGTGGTTTCCCAGGCTGCCTTTAGTGCCTCGGCTGCAGCAGTGCCATACTGCCGTGGTCTCCCCCTCTTTTTATCTGCCCGGGGCCGATGCCGACGGCGAACCAGACGAATAGCTGCCTTCCGATGACATCCCGTAACCTTGGTGAATTCATCCAAAATACGGCTCTTCTCCTTCTTCGAGGCTATAAGATACCGCCCTCGCACTGCCTCGGCATATTCCCGTATGCTGCCTCTCGTCATAGTGTTGCCCTCCTTTTGGGTAACACTTATTTTGAGGCAACAATACTACCTTCGGTAACTTTTATTATGAGTCAATTCGGGGCATTGACAGAATGGATAATGTGTGATATACATACACTATAACCTTCGGTACAATAGTCGAGGGTGGTAGTTCTCTTAGAAAGGAGGTGATACCTAAGGGTAGATCGGCTTTGCCAGCCAGTACGGTAGTGCTTAGTTAGTGTTTCAAGGTTTTAGTAGAGATTTTAGAAAGGGGGGTAAATATCATGATATTGTCTTCGATAATCGCCAAAGTACTTGCCCTTACAGAGGGAATCCTGGATCAATTTGTTACTGTTGGCACTAGCGCCGACAACACTGTAGTGTACGGAGCATGCGGCTTAACGGTTGTCTCACTCAATGCCGCTCTGACTCCCTGCGGCTCGCAGCTGGTCGCCACTCTGGCCGGCCTTACTGAGGCAGTCCTTCAGCTCTTCGGCGGCATACTGCCCGGTCTTATGGTGGTCAAGGGATAGACCTCACCGCACACTACTGGTAAGTCAACATCAAATTGTGGCAAAGGCGACTGGATACTTAGGTAGAAGCCATTAATCTAGGAGGGACTCGTTTTTTGGGGGAGGGTAAATCCTCCCCCAAAAACATTTTATAAGGAGGGTGACCAGCCCCACTCTCGGGTTGGTTACCATGCTTATACTCGCACTCCCCCGGCATATTCCCTTATGCTGCCTCCCGTCATAATATCGTCCTCCTTCTGAGTAACACTCATTTTGAGGCAACGATATCACCCTTTGGTGACTTTTTATTATGAGTCCATCCGCCGCTTGACGTATGCTGCGATACGTAGTACGATTGCCGTTCGAGGGGGAGTGTAATGCTGGATACTATCCTAGGCAGAGCTGGCACTCTTAAGAAGCCACCGATAGCACCGGCAGGGCTCATAATCCTTGTCTTGCTTCTCATCGCTGTCACCAGCACTCCCGTGGCAGCAGCAGATGATGGAAATCAGTCCGCCGATCCGCCTATCACCCTGTCACTATCCGGATGGGGGTGGTGCGCTAACTACACGGTGGTGGGGAACGTAGTGCTGAATCTGAATGGCAGCGTACTGCCGAGGTCTGGGACAACCAGCGTGGCTGATCTATACTTGACCGGCACTCTCTCGTTCAACCTGCCGAATCAGACCGATAACTTTGACCTCGAACTGCGAGGTACCAAGGTAAGGTCAGTTTTCTTTCTCAAACAGGTCACCGGAGGGACTGCCCCTTTGATAGCGGAGTTTGAAGGGACCTGGCTGGACGAGACCAACTATGTGGCCTGCGAAGGGCGGCTGGCAGTGCCCGTTCCTGACCACGTGGCCAGACTCTATATCTTCGTGTTGCGAACCCGTGACGTCCAGATTCCTGATCGTGAAGGCAGCGACTGGGTTGCGAACGTAGAGTACGTAGTACAACGCGGAACACTTCTCTTCGACATGATCGCCGACCAGCTGGGAGGCCCGAACTCCAATGTCAAAGGGATCATCGGTGGTATATTGACAAGGCTCACCGCAATCGTGAGAGCGGTAAGGAGTAGACTGGGGGGCCCCTATTTCACGTAAGGCAGAGAGGCAACAACTCAGATTCTTACAAGTAGGTTGAAATGAATTTAATAGCACTACTAGTGATCGGGGCAATCCTGATATTGTTGCCGATCATGATGTTCTTTGGACTGGTAGGCTTGACGCTTCTCATTTGGTGTTGGCGCCGTATCGGCCCCTATTTTGTTAATTTCGGGCGATGGACGGCTGACTGGCGGAATTTGGTTCCTTGCAGTTGCACGGGATGCGGGTGCTTAATATTTCTTCTGGTTGTTGTCCCTCTCTTTCTCCCTCACTCTTTGGGGATTTTGCGTATTCTTGGATTGATAGTACTCATACTTATCATCGTCGTCTTCGGCACCTTTGCCCTGATCGCCTTGACTGTCAGGCTGCTCAGTGGGGGTTGGCCTCGCTTCCGACGGTGGTTCTGGCGTTTCCCGCCTATGTTTTGGGACCTGGTGTATAGAAGGATACCCGAGCAGTTTGAGAAGAGGATGCCGGGCGGGCCACAGCCAGGCAAGAAGCCAGCAGCAAGGAAACCAGCGCCTACCCAACCCTCGGGTACAGCTGGTATTGAGGCAAAGCCAACGGCACGGGCGGGGCCTCCGGAAAGGCGATCCTGGCTCGATATCTCCTGGCTGTGGAGTCTGCTCTGGGGAAAACCTCAGCAGACCGTGAGAAAGAAGCCAAAGGCTAACGTTGTGCCCTCCCAAGTGCAGTCTCAGGTAACTATCTCCCCCACGGAGAAAGCAAGGGTCAGAGTGTCAGCAAAACCACCGCAGACTGGCCTTCGCCCACTCACGTGGCGTTTAGGACTCTTCGTTTCATGGCTGAAGAGACGAATGCAATGGATGTGGGGCAAACCGGCACCCGCAGGAAAGAAACCGATGGGAGCACAGAGCAAGCCCAACGGCACAACCCCGACGGGTCAGTCAACGTCTGCTGCAGCTCTGCCGGGCATAAAGACCCAAAACGGAAAGGGGAAACCGTCGAAAGGAGCCCGGAGTGGGCTTGTGGCTGCAGTCAATTTCGTCAGAAAGCGCTTCTGGCTGAGCATTTTCTGGGTGGTTGAAAAGGTGCGGACCGGCGTTGACCTCATACTCCGCCTGCTTCACCTGAACGGAAGGAAAAAATGAGAAGCAATAGGGCAATTCAAAATCATACGATTACTCCCGAAGCTGGCATGGTCCAGACTTCTGCAAGCCGACAAGGCATCGGCCTTGTCTCGACCACATGCGAGGGGAAGTACCGACAGGCAATGCCTGTTGAAGAACAAGAACGCCTGACCATCACCTCAATCTACCAACCGGTTCAGTCGCAGATGGCCAGCGTCGAGGAAAGGCTGGATCTGGTGATCGCCGATGCCCCTCCCGGGATGACAAAGCAAATGCGACATGCTTTAAAAGGCGGCGGCAAGCGGATCCGCCCTGCTTTGACCATGCTGGCAGGCAGCTTTTACCACGGTGATTCTGAATCCCTCGTCTCCATGGCGACAGCAGTGGAATTGCTGCATACGGCTACACTGGTACATGATGATACCATCGACAACGCCTTGCTCCGCCGCAGCAGGCTGACTCTCAACCGTCTTTGGGGAAGTCACGATGCAGTCCTTTTAGGAGATTACCTTTCTGCCGCAGCGGCCTACATGACAGCAGAAACAGAAAACATCAGGGTGATGGGGCTTTTTGCTCAGGCCCTGGCAGCTATCTGCAGTGGTGCCGTCACAGAACACGTTGCCAGATCACACAGGAGCAGGGATGAGTACTTCCAAACCACAGGCTGGAAGACAGCCTCCCTTTTCTCTGTAGCCACCGAATCAGGGGCAGTGCTGAGCAGGGCGCCGAACAAGGTGGTGAAATCGCTCAAGGACTATGGCTACAACCTGGGAATGGCTTTTCAGATTGTAGATGATATCCAGGACGTTACGAGCGATCTGTCGCGAGGCATAGTCACCCTGCCGGCAATAGTGCTGCTGGAAAGCCCTGAGAATCACCGGATTGAGGAACTGCTGAGGCAGGATAGAGAAAAAGGATTGAGACTGATCATGGATACAGTGGAGAATTCGCCTGTTCTGGAAGAGTGCCATCAGATCGCGCGGAGCTTCGGCCGACAGGCGTGCTCTGCTTTGGAGTCGCTACCACGTAATGCAGCCTGTGAGTCCCTGGCGAACTTGGCGCAGTATTTGACCGAGCGCAAAGGCTAGAACCGTCAAGTCACGGAGGTGACACAATGGAGAGGAAGACACGCCTCAACACAGTCTCCTCGCAACTCAATACATATCACACCACAGGCGAATTTGTCAGTCAAAGAACACTCAAAATACGAACTTGTGATATGGACTGGATTCTTGAAGAGGAGGAATGCGAGAACCTGCCGAGTAGAGCACTTGACATATTCATCTCAAAGCAGAAATTTGTGGCTGTAATTGCTATCTGCTATCGTAGTCTTGTTCTTGAGTCTGGTATTGCTGACATCGAAGGTAATCGGACATCAGGCACAACAAAATGCCTCCTCCGACATCATTAGTACCCAGAGGCAAGCAGTAGTATCGAGCGCTATGGAGGGCGGTGATACCTATTCTGACAATACTACGACGTCGGAATTTGGGGGATTACAGGGTTATGCGCACAGTTTCGCTGAGTTGGGAAATTCTCCTAATGCAATAGCTTTTATGCAACTCTCGCGTGAAGTCTTGATGGTAGTTGTTGGCGGTCTTCAGGTAAGAGCCGCACCTTGATGATGACAGTGGTCAATATGTCAGAATTACACTTATGCAGTTTGTCACCCTGAGCGAAGGCGAAGGGTCTCCTCCCACAAAGCGAATGACGCCTATTCCTGCAACTAAGCACTAGTTTTAAATGGAACGAAAGTCGAGGTGAAGCCATGGGAAGAAAAGACTTCGGACGGAAAGAGCACAAGAAGCCCAAGAAGGATGCCAAGAAGTCGGCTGTGGCTGAGATTCTACCTACACCCGTTACAGTTGAAGTGATCAAGACGAAGGGCAAGAAGGAGTCCCCTCCAGAGGAGGAATGAGGCCGGGGGCAATTTACAATCAACTATATAACAGCGGCGAACTCACAGCAAGAATAGGGCACGCCCGGAAGATCCTGGAAAGCTGTGAGCTTTGCCCTCGCCACTGCCATGTGAACCGCCTACATGGCGAGATGGGGAAATGCTACACAGGATCTCAGGCGGTTGTCTCGAGCTAAGGTCCTCACTATGGCGCAGTATCACCCCTGTCATAAGGCTTTCCAATTTCCACTGCTGGACCGGCCGGTCACCAGAGAGGAATTTCTGGAGGCTGTCAATATGGCCCAGCGGCAGGGGCTCAAGCGTCTGGACAGGGTTTCGCCTCCAACAGCCAGAGCCATGTTTCTATGAACAACTCGAGTTCTGCCCTGGCATCCCTTCATGCTGTGGTTCATGGCCATGTGCAGGGAGTCTTCTTCCGTGCCTTTGTGCAACAGTACGCCAATTCTTTGAGGCTGACCGGCTATGTTCGCAATGTGCGCCAGACGGGTGCGGTGGAGGTGGAGGCAGAGGGGAAGCGATCGGGGCTGGAGAAACTGCTGGAGCTTCTGCACCAAGGCCCTGAGGGAGCGGTAGTAGACAGGGTGGAGTTGAGATGGGGAGAATACGGCGGAGAGTTCTCAGGATTCAGCATAAGGCATTAGGGCTCTTTCCCCGGTAAAGGATAGTCACCTGCACGTACGGGAGGCCATTGTAACCTCACTACAGGCGGTTCGCGAACCGCCCCTACAGGCTTTAGGGTAAATACGGTCTTGCGCGTCTGTCTCCGAGACAGATAGGGGCCTCACAGGAGGAGGCCCAAGAGAACGCCCACACCTACCAGCAAAGGAGTCAATAGAGTCAGCAATATATTGCTCCCCATAAAGGGCAGCAGGCCACCGATATTATCATAGTTCTTCAGAACGCCCCGGCCTGTCTTCACAGCCAGCGGCAAGGTAAGCAACCCTATCAGGGCCGTCACCGGCAGCAACTCGAAGGCCACCGCGAAGATCAAACCGAGATAAGCAGCTGCCATCAGCCCCACATATATCCTGGCACTGTTTCTCCGGCCAAGGGCTATGGGAAAATGGCGTCGTGAGGCCACTTGGTCGGCCTCGATATCAGGAAACTGATTGAGCAAAAGCAGATTAGACACCAGAAACCCCGGCACCAGCGATGCCACCCCGGCTGCCAGAGTGTATTCCCCCGTCTGAGTGAATTGTGTGCCCAGAACCATCAGCGGGCCAAATCCCAGACCGGGGGCAATAGCGCATAGCAAGGGGTTTTTGGTGAGTTGAGTAGTGTAGAAATATACGACCAGTATACCCAGTATGCCCAGGGGTAGAATCTTCACACCATATTCAACAGTGAAATAGATCCCAATGCCAGCTACTCCCAGAAGGCAAGCCAAGCCAAAGAGGTAAACGTGCTGAGGCTTAAGAAGACCTGCCGGGAGTACGCCGCTGCCACCGCTGAATGGTGTCCTCTTTGTTGCCAGGTCCACTCCACTCCGGTAGTCAAAGTAGTCATTGAGCACGTTGACACTTATGTGTGCCAGCAAAGCACCCACCAGTGCCAGAACAAGATGAAGACCATTCACCTGGGAATGCCCGGATGAGCGTTCATAGACGGCCACAGACAATCCCACCAGAAAACAGACCGGCGTCAGCAATAGGAACTGAGGCCGTGTTTCGAAAAACCAGGTCTTCACATTCCGCATGTAAGCTGCTTCCATACGATATTACCCCTATCAAAAGAAAGAATAAAACAAAACGCAGGTCACATCCTATGTCGCTGGCAACACGCCATCAGAGCACAAAGTGAAGAACAACGAGAAGGATAACCATTAATCCGGTTATTACTCCAATCGTCTTCAAGTCCCCAGCCAGATGTGGCTGCTGAGGAACAGCCTGCTGGACAGGCTGCCGGACAGGTGCAGGGGTTCGAATTGAAGGCGCAGCAATAGCACTCTTAACAGGCGGGGCTTGACCAGACGGTCGAGCAGTCTGTGGGATATAGCGCCTCCTCTTGCCCCTTTTTCTGCCACCATGAGAAGCACCTTTAGGCATTTCCAACCTCCTCCTGCCATAGCCGTCTTACTGTATGCTCTATCACTTCGTAACCGAAGCCTCGTTGCCTTAGAAACGAGGCCAGCTTATTTCGAAAGACGTCGTAGTCAGCCTGAGCCAGCTTCCCGGCTCTTCTCTGCGCCGCTCGATAGGCATTCCCATCTTCATCCACGCCCACAACCATCTCATCAGCAATTTGACGGGTAACTCCCTTTGACCTTAGCTCCCTTCGCAGCATGGCTTGGCTACGAGGGCTGAATGATTCGCGATTCTCCTTCCAGAATTGGGCAAAGGCATAATCGTCCAGTAGTCTCTTCTCTTCTCAATTCTGCAAGCACTTCTGCTATGGCTGAATCATCAAATCCTTTTTGCTTTAGATACCTCTTTACCTCAAGTTCGCTCCGGGGGCGATAGCCAAGATAACGAGAAGCGCTATCAAGACAGGATTGATGCCTGGCATCCACTTCTGCCCTCATTCAGACGCGGCTGCTTCTTCCTCAACAGGAATAGCGGCAGCCGGCAATGTACCCTTGGACCTGATCTGGCTCTCTATCTCCGCAGCAACTTCCGGATGCTGCTTGAGATAGCTCTTGGCATTCTCACGCCCCTGCCCCAGGCGAGTATCACCAAAGGAGAAGAAGGCTCCGGTCTTCTTTATCATCCCCATGGCCACACCCAGGTCCATAAGATCGCCTTCTTTGCTTATGCCACCTTGAAACATAATGTCAAACTCCGCAGTCCTGAATGGCGGAGCAACTTTGTTCTTCACCACTTTAGCCCTGACCCTATTGCCGACTATCTCACTGCCCACCTTTATCGAATCCACCCGCCTGATATCGATTCTCACCGAGCTGTAGAACTTCAGTGCTCTACCACCCGGAGTCACCTCCGGGTTGCCAAAGAAGACCCCTACCTTTTCACGCAGTTGATTGATGAATATAGCTGACGTATGCGACTTGCTAATGGCACCAGTCAGCTTCCTCAGGGCCTGCGACATCAGCCTGGCCTGCAACCCCATCTGCGGATCACCCATATCACCCTCAATCTCCGCCCTTGGGACCAGAGCTGCCACAGTGTCGAGCACTATCACATCCACTGCCCCACTCCTTACCAGCGACTCCGTGATCTCCAGAGCTTCTTCAGCCGAGTCAGGCTGCGATATCAGAAGATCATCCACCTTGACCCCGCAACGGCTGGCATAAGTAGGGTCAAACGTGTGCTCTACATCTATGTAGGCAGCTATCCCCCCTCCCTTCTGGGCCTGGGCTACAATGTGATAAGCCAGAGT
Organism: uncultured Chloroflexia bacterium; assembly: GCA_963720375.1. Classification (GTDB taxonomy): domain Bacteria; phylum Chloroflexota; class Dehalococcoidia; order UBA2247; family RBG-13-53-26; genus JAPLHP01. Next base: position 9,007 of record CAVRFM010000028.1, read on the forward strand.
TGATTTCCCCGCAGACTCAGGGCCAAAGATTTCGGTTACTCTGCCACGAGGGATACCCCCGACTCCCAAAGCCAGGTCAAGCGAAAGAGAGCCAGTGGGAATAGACTCCACCGCCAGCTTCGCCGAGGCCTCGCCAAGTCTCATGACAGAGCCCTTCCCAAACTGCTTTTCAATCTGTTCAATAGCTAGATCCAGGGCTTTCTCTTTTTCTGTCTCCATTACTCATTCCCCTTCTTTTTCATTAGATGGCATGATAACACAGGCCCTCACGCAGTACAAGGCTAAAAGGAAGGTGCAGGAGGCATAACCCGCTTGTGGGCATTGCGAGTAATCCTCTCTTCAATCCTTCTCCTCACGTCTTCCGGGGCTTTGCCGCTGGTGAAGTAAGTGTCGAGCTGGTCATAGGTCAATCCCATCTCCTGCTCGTCGGTCTGGCCCTCCCACAGTCCTGCCGATGGCGGCTTATCAATGACTTCCTCGGGAATGCCCACATGACGTGCCATTTCCCGCACCTGTCGTTTGACCATATTGCCCAGAGGCAGGATATCAACACCGCCGTCTCCATATTTGCTGAAATAGCCTATGCCCAGTTCACACTTGTTGCCGGAACCTGCCACCATATAATGCAGGCGATTGGCGAAGTAATACAGTGTTGCCATCCTGAGCCTGGGTTTGAGATTTGCTTCAGCCAGTATTTTCGTAGCAGGAACCAGACTATCATCAGACAAACCGGCAACAAGTGCATCAAACACGCTATCCAGACTAATAAGCCTGGTGGGAATTTGGAACTTGTTGGCCACCATATAAGCATGATCCACGTCCATTTGAATGCTGTGACAGGGTAAGAGCAAGCCAAGAGTGTTGTCAGGCAGGGCCAGTTTGGCCAGTACGGCGGCTACTGAGGAGTCAATTCCTCCGCTCATCCCCACTACCACGCCACGCGCACCTGCCGCCGCTACCTGCGCCTTAATCCAGTGCACCAGTTTATCAACGGACCGCTGCATAGAGAATACCCTTACAAATGTACCAGTTATAGCCCTTGTTATTCAAGCCAGCCGGAACTTGCCGGGGAAAGCCGGTGGAACTTTGACCCACGTTAAACCACATGCTATTTTAGTCAGGGAAAGGGAGAACCAAAAACAAGTGAACCTCTATATCGGAACATCAGGCTGGGCCTACGATCACTGGCTGGGGGGATTCTATCCCCAGGGGCTGCCTCGAACGAAGTGGTTAGAATTTTACAACCAGCACTTCTCCACCGTGGAGCTGAACAGCAGCTTTTACCACATGCCTTCAGAAAAGGCTTTTACCACCTGGCGACAGAAGTCGTCGGACAACTTTGTCTATGCAGTCAAGGTCAGCCGCCTCATCACTCATCTAAAGAGGCTGAGGAACATTGCAGAGCCGCTGGAGAATTTCCTTCAGAGGGCTCAGATCCTGGGGGCGAAATTAGGCCCGCTACTCTATCAGTTGCCGCCTAACATGCGCCGCAATGACGCCGTACTGGAGGATTTTCTCAATTTGCTTCCGCCCCAATTGTGTCACGTCTTCGAGTTCCGCAACGAGTCCTGGTTTGATGAAGCAGTTTTTGACCTCTTGAGGAAACACAACGCCGGCTTTTGCATCTACGATGCACCCGGGTTCACCACTCCTCTGGTGGCCACTGCCAGTTTCGCCTACCTGCGCTTTCACGGGAGCGAATACCTGTATGGAAGCTGTTACTCCGATCCTGAACTGAAGGAATGGGCAAAGAGGATCGGGCAGCTGGGACAGGGCTTGACCTCAATCTACATCTACTTCAACAACGATACAGAAGCCTTCGCCGTGAAGAATGCCAAGAGATTGTCGGACATGTTGAGTGCATCTCCCATTTGAGGGCATTCAAGCATTCTATGCTAAAATCTAGATATCGTGACAAAGAATTCTCTGAGTACTAATCGTGCTGACACGGAAGCAATTCAGCACTTGAAACAGGCAGTTCTCACTGATAAGCATTGGTATATTGCTTTGCTTGAAGCTATCGGCTTATGGGGAAGCGCTGAAGAAACCATTGACGGAAGGCACTATCGGTACCTCATTGGCGATGAGGCATTTGACTGGCTTTCACTTGCGGAGCGTCTTTGCCTGGAGGTTGACGGCCTTGTACCTGAAGAGGAGAAGATGAGGCTGCTCTTCGCCGCTACACCTCCCATTGAGCTGCCCCAGAAGGAATTCCGCCACCTTATTGGTGACACCAAATACCGAGCCTACCTTAACTACCTTTACGGGGTTGTGGTGGAGGAAGCACTGCTTTCTACAGTCCAGGAGGAGATATGCAAAGAGCAGACAGGGATCGGCCTTTGTCACTATGATCGTACTGAAGAAGAAGCCTTCCTTCGAATCTACGGCGTTGACATGAGCACTCTGCTGAACCAGTTCAGGAATGAAAATAACTATCCCGAGAGTGATTCAATCACGCTAACAGAGTATAAGGAATTCATCTATTGGCTGTTCAAATATCGGGTCGACAGGTGCGAAAAGGCAAGGGTTGCCAGTGATACTAAGAAAGCATTAAGTTGGCTGCAGCATCAGTGGGATTCAACAATGAAGAAAAAGCCTGACCAGCCAATAGGCACATCTTCACTCTCCCTCTGAGTCAGATTCTAACCGCTTCAGGAATGCCAGGCTTAACAGCAACTTCTTGGTCCCCACCTCCCGAAAGGCCACCTCAACCTCATAGTCATTTCTGACAGGAACACAGCTTATTACCACACCTTGACCAAACTTCGCATGTTCCACATAATCGCCAACTTCCGGAACTAAGGTATCCATGCTGACTGCCGGCATCGACTCCTGCTCTTCAAATGGAGCTGTACTCTGAATAAGGTGTTGTGGAATATCCTGAAGGAAGCGTGACCGTGGGTTAGCATTAGTGCCTCCCATCAGGCTACGCCGTAAAGCACGGATCAGATACAGTTGCCTCTTCGCACGGGTCATGCCCACATAACACAGACGCCGCTCCTCCTCCATCTGCGCCGGGTCATCAAAAGACCTGATATGAGGCAGGATACCTTCCTCCATACCCACTATAAAAACCACCGGAAACTCCAGACCCTTGGCCTGGTGGAGTGTAATCAGGGTCACAACATCTTTCTTTTCATCCAATTCATCAACGTCAGAAAAGAGACCTACCCCTTCAAGGAAAAGAGCCAATCCTTCCTGAGGCTTGAAGTTCTGATATTCCTTCGCTATCCCGCGCAACTCCAGGATATTGTCCCAACGCTCCTCACCATCCGGGAGTTCCAATGTATATTCTTTATATCCCGTTGACCGGATTATTGCATCCAGAAGGTCGACCACATTGAGCTCCATGCTTTGCTTGGCTATGTCTTGAAGGAGACCATAAAAGTCTGTCAGCACCTGCGTAGCACGATTGGCAAAAGGAGAGCCGGATTTGTCCTGGGTCAACCTCTCCAGCCCCGTATATAGCGGGATATTAAGGCCCTCCGCCCATCGCGCCAATTCATCCAGCGTTCGCCGTCCAATGCCCCTCGGGGGAATATTGACTATCCTTGCTAAGCTGAGGCTGTCGTAGGGATTATAGGCAAGTTTGAGATAGGCAATGATATCCTTGATCTCACGCCGCTCATAGAACCGGACAGTACCAACCACCTGATAAGGTATCCCGTAGCGGATGAAAGCTTCTTCGATCACCCGTGATTGAGCATTGGTGCGGTACATAACAGCACAATCAACCGGCTTGGCCTCACCCCTATCCATCAGGCTCGCAATCTCATTCACCACAAACTGCGCTTCCTCGGCTTCACTGTAAGCCTCGACTACCCTGATAGGAAGACCAACCTCGTTTTCAGTCCAAAGCTTATTCTCCTTACGCTCACGGTTGACCGAGACAACCGTATGGGCTGCCTCCAGGATATTCTTGGTAGAGCGATAGTTCTGTTCCAGATAGACGACCTTTGCTTCAGGGAAATCCTTCTCGAAACTGAGTATATTGCGTATGTCGGCATGCCTCCAGGAGTATATTGACTGGTCAGGATCACCCACAACGCAGATATTGCGATATTTCCCTGCCAATTGCCTTGCCAGGGCATACTGAGTAATGTTTGTATCCTGGAATTCATCGATAAGCACATGAGCATAGCGTGACTGGTACTTCGTTAATACCTTGGGATAACCTTGAAAGAGCTGGTAAGTCCTCACCAGGAGATCATCAAAATCCAAGGCCTGACTCTGAACAAGAAGCGTCTCATAGTGCTGGTAGACTCTTTGCACTACCTCCTCAAAGTAGCTCCGGCTACGCTGGCCGTAGTCATCCGGCGTGAGCAGTTGACTCTTGGCAGCGCTTATAGCGGATTGAAAGGCTTTCGGGGAATAGGACTTCGGGTCAATACCGAGCTCCTGAAGGCTGCGCTTTATCAAATTGAGCCTGTCATCCTCATCGTAGATAACATACCTGGGGTTCAAACCCATCACCTGCCCGTCCCGACGCAGGATAGCAGCACAGATAGCGTGGAAAGTGCCAAGAGACACCTCCTCTACCGAGCGTCCCAGAAGGTGATAGAGCCTCTCTCTCATCTCCCTGGCCGCTTTGTTGGTGAAGGTGACTGCTATGATAGAACGGGGGCTGACACCGCAAACCTTGATAAGATAAGCCACCCGATGAGTGATAACCCTGGTCTTGCCACTCCCTGGCCCAGCCAGTATAAGCAAAGGCCCCTGAACGGCCTCTACAGCCTCTCTCTGGGCAGGATTGAGATCTTCTAAGATATCGATCACAGGTTCAGTTTAGAAGTCATTTGCAGTATCGGCAAATCGAGGACATTAATCAAAACCGGTTAAAGAAGATTGCCTTGCGCCGGCTGAATCCAATCGGAAGAAGCCTGCAGGTATCTATTCAGCCAACCTCGATCATTCTATCCACAGCCTTCTTGGCTTTGAGCCGGATATCCTCAGCAACCTTCACCTGGGGCGACATGTCTTCCATAGACCAGAGGATATTCTCCAGGGTAATCATCTTCATATTCGGGCAGACAGCCTGCTCAGAAATAGGGATGAATACCTTATCCGGGTTCTCTTTCCTCAGTCGATATATCATGCCGATCTCGGTGCCAACAATTATCTCTGCAGCCTGACTGCTCTTGGCATGCCGGATCATTCCGCCAGTGCTGAGGACAAAGTCAGCAATCGCCACTACCTCCGGGCGGCACTCCGGATGTACCATCACCTCGGCTCTGGGATACATCTTCCTCAGCCTGTGGATATCCTCCGCCTGTATGCGCACATGGGTGGGACAATACCCCGGCCAGAGTATCATCTTCTTCCCCGTCTTTGTGGAGACATAGTGACCCAGATACTGATCAGGTACAAAGATGATCTCCCTGGCCTCCAATCTCTGTACAAGCCGCACAGCATTTGCCGAAGTACAACAGATATCTGACTCGGCCTTCACCTCAGCAGTTGTATTAACATAGCAGACAACTACTGCACCGGGATGCTCTTTTTTCATCTTCCGCAGGTCTTCAGCTCGAATCATGTTTGCCATAGGACAACCGGCCTCCAAGACCGGTAATAGCACCATCTTGTCCGGGCAGAGAATCGAAGCCGTCTCCGCCATAAAGTGCACTCCGCAGAAGACAATTACATCAGCATCAGTCCTGGCTGCATTCTGGCTCAATTCCAGAGAATCGCCTACAAAGTCAGCGATATCCTGAACTTCCCCCAGTTGATAATTATGGGCGAGGATGACTGCGTTTCTCTCCTTCTTCAAGCTTAGGATTTTCTCTGCCAACTGAGCACGGCTATCTTTCATCAGTCCGTTATCCTCCAAGCACCAGAGTAGATGTTCATCCTTTTTCCTCTGACAAGCCCAATCAGGGTTATGCCCAGATCAGCGGCCAGCTTTACTCCCGCATTGGTGGGTACAGCTATGGAAACAATGATCGGAATGCCTCTTCTAGCCACCTTGAGCAACATCTCCGAGGAAATTCTCCCGCTCACAATTATAATCCGATCGTCTGTTGGCATGTCCTTCAAAATGCATTCCCCGAAAATCTTGTCCAGAGCATTATGCCTTCCAATGTCCTCGCTGAAGATCAGTATGGTATTCCTGTCACACAAAGCAGCACTGTGAACGCCGTGAGTTGCCTTATAAACTTCAGAGTGATGCTGAAACTCATCTACGAGAGCAAACACCTCGCCGGATGACACCTCAACATGCGATTCTACTCTTCTCATGTTTTGAGCATCGGCGATACTGTAAAAAGAGGCCCCTCTACCACAACCCGAGGTAATGAAACGCCTATTCAAGACGTCACTGCCAACACCCTTGTCCCCTTTGGTCTCGATCCATACTATACCCTTCCGTTCATCAGCTATTATCTTCTTGATCTCCTCTTTGCCCTCAAGCAACCCTTCAGAGAAAAGGAACCCCACAGCCAGATACTTCAGATTCACCGGAGAGCATAGCACGGTCACCAACTCCTGGTTATCCAGAACAATAGTGAGGGGAGATTCCCTGACAACCAGGGCTTCGATATCACTTCTTCCTGTTTCAGTGATACGCAAGACCGCGGCCTTCTCCGCCTCGTCTGCAATCTCTTGAATATCCATTTGTGTTACATCTTTGCTATCTGATCCCCCGGCCTGACCAACCCGCCGTGGACTACCTTGGCAAATACCCCTTCTTTGGGCATGATACACTTGCCGACTTCACGGAAGATCGCACAACCAACATGGCAATCCTTGCCAATCTGGGTCACTTCCAGGACAACTTCTTCCCCTACGGACAACCGGGTGCCGACAGGCAAAGAAACAAGAGCTATCCCTCTGGTTGTGAAGTTCTCCGCAAAATCTCCCGGCCCAACCTTAAGACCCATGTTTACCATCTTATCGATGCTTTCCTCTGCAAGAAGGCTTACCTGCCGATGCGTGCAGCAGTCGGCATGTGCATCATCGATAACACCGTAATCTTTTTTAACAATTACTGACTCGACAGACTCCTTCCTGGTGCCTTTATTCTTACTCTTGCAGACCGCGATTATCTCAGCCACTATTTCTGAGCTTTCAAATACTTATCCGGATTCTGAACAAAGGCCTTCTTGCAGCCAGGAGCGCAGAAGTAATAGGTCTTCCCTTTATACTCTGCCTTAGCCGGTGCCTTCTTCTCGTCCACATCCATTCCACAAACAGGGTCCTTAGCCATCTTACCCACCTCCTTGAACAAATTGATCCTTGGAATAGCAATCACATTTATTATATAGGAAAGTACGGATGGAAGGTCAGCGCTTAGCTATTTTTTGAGAGAGGTGAGACAGCCCTGAGCCTGGCCACTATCCGGGGCAATACCTCCAGGACTCGACCTATCTCTTCTTCAGTAGTTTCCCGGCCCAGGCTGAAGCGCAGCGAGCCACGGGCAAGCACACCGGGTAATCCCAGCGCCATTAGAACATGAGAGGGTTCCAAATCGTGCGAGCTGCAGGCTGAACCAGTGGAAGCAGCAATGCCTTCCATGTCCAGGCCAATGCCCATTGACTCCCCCTCCACAAACCCGATACTTACATTGACATTGTTGGGTAGTCTCTGCACAGGGTGGCCATTAAGATGGATTTCGGGAATTCGCTCAAAGAGCCCTTGAATAAGCTTGTCCCGTAGAGAGGTCAAACGTTTCGACTCTCTATCCACTTCCCCTTGCGCAATCTCCGCTGCCTTGCCAAACCCGACAATTGCGGGAACGTTCTCTGTACTGGCCCGGAGTCCCCTCTCCTGTCCTCCACCATGCATAAAGGAATCGATCCTTGTCCCTTTGCGAATATAGAGAGCTCCAATCCCCTTCGGACCGTATAGTTTATGAGCCGACATGGCCAGTAAATCTACGCCAAGTTCGTTTACATTGACCGGTATATGACCCACGGTTTGCACTGCATCTGTATGAAAGTAAATCCCTCGTTCTCTGGCAATCTTGCCTATGTCAGCTATAGGCTGGACAGTACCCACCTCATTATTGGCATGCATCACTGAAATCAGGATAGTTCCAGCCGTAATCGCCCTCCTTATTTCATCGAGGTCCACCAGACCATTCCGGTCTACAGGCAGATAGGTAACCCCAAACCCCTGTCCCTCCAAGAATTTACAGGACTCAAGCACTGCATGGTGCTCTATGGAGGTAGTGATAATATGATTTCCCTTTTGCTTATTTGCAGAAGCCGTTCCCTTTATGGCAAGGTTGTCAGCTTCCGTTCCCCCGCTGGTGAAGATAATCTCTTCACTCCGGGCCCCGATAAGACCGGCAATCTTATGTCTGGCCTCCTCTACAGCCGCCCGTGTCTCCTGACCCAGGGAATGTATGCTGGAGGGATTGCCGAAAGCATCACTGAAATACGGCAACATAGCCTCCAATACCCGTGGGTCTGTGGGCGTGGTAGCCGCATGGTCAAGATATATCCTTTTCATTCACCCCTCAACAGAAACAACCTTCACCTGGCCCCAAATACCTATGCGGTTATCCTTGATAATCACTACCCCTTCTATTCCCTCAACGCCCTTGGCAAACTCAATTCCCCGGGGAATATCGTCCGCTTCTTTAATGAGGTTGCCCACAGCCGTAGCAGCCGCATCCGCCAGAGAGGTAGAATGCGAGAGTACAATACAGGCATCAGACCTGCCGAAACTGAGGGAGTGCCCCACCGTTCCTGCCGAAGTGCAAATTCCCAGCGGGGTCTCCTCAGGCTGTATTTCCAGGGCAATCTTCCCTGTAAAAGGAGAGGACTCCCCGGCATAGACTCCTATTGATCTCATCCTGAGGGTCCTCATAAATATATCCCCGCCATTTTCCACTATCACCTCTCGCGAAAAAGGGAGCAATTCCTTCCCCACAAATTCAGCTACAGCTCCGGCGACTGCAGCCATGGGCCCGACACCAACCTTGCCTGCCGCCTCAGCCATCGACTTAACGATTTCCGGCGCATCTTGCTCAACGGGAAAAGGCTTAAGACTGGTGAGGAACTCGGGATGCCGCTGAATGTATCCCTCCAGCAGAGCACGGTGCTTCAGCAGTACTTTCAGTGTCTTCCTTTTGAGGTTGCGTCCTGCCCGTACATACAAGTCCGATTCTTTCACTACGACTGTGAAAGAAACCAAATCCTTGTCCCTGACCCAGTGCCGATAGAACCTCGGCTCATATTCATGCATAGACTAAAGGCGTATCTCCATTGCCCGAGGGGGCAGGCTTTTATACATAGCCCGCAGACAATGCACTTCTTATCAAGGAATTTCACGCGTCTGCTGGGTGTCTCCAGAACAAATGCACCCGTGGGGCAAATCGTAATACAAGCACCACAGTGAGTGCATCGCTTCTCATTACAGTAGACATCACGGCTAAGGGGCTGAATTTTCACACCAACTTCAGCCAGGAATCGGACCGCCTTCTCATAGTCCTCACGCTCACCACTCAGCTCCAGGACTAACAGCCCCTCTTCATTAGGAGTTATTGAAGCTTTAAGGATGTTGAACATGAGGTTATAGTCTCTGACCAACTTGTATATTATCGGTTGATCGACAACAGTGCGCGGGAAGTGTAAAACCACTCTTCTAGCAATAGCCATTTTCATCCCCCTCTAAGAAAGACGTTCTTCCAACGGTTTGAAAGTTATCCCCGATTCTACACCGGGCAATGGTGCTACAGGCTCAGTCAACAGGAAACGTCCTTTGGATATCCACTCCTTCAAGGTCTGGGCAATTTCAACAGCCTTGGGATAGCTGGATAAAGAGGCCGTAGGAACCTCTTTCTGTTGCACTACTATTTTGCCGCTCTTGAGCTGAGCATAACTGACCTCTCCCAGGACGTCCGGCTTTCTCTGGGGATAAGCGTCAGAATAGTCCACTATCGGGGCAAGGATTTCCTCATCTCTCACCGCGGTGTAACGCAGTATCTCCTCGGATAGTATGGGGATGGGAACACCGATCCCCACCACGAGAGTGCATCCATAGCCTATGAAGCTCACCCCACGCAGCCACTCCGGCTTCATCTGCTTCAGGTCGCCGATCACCGCCAATGTCCCCGCACCACGTTTAGGCACACCGTTGTCTCCCCGAAGAACATTGGGGTTGTGCTGCGTACCATTCCAGGCAACATAGCCCACCCCGCCACCCAGGAATATCCTGGTTCCTATGCCGATGGTTTTGTAATATGGATCATTGAGCAACGGGGAAAGCTGTCCCGCTGAACAGTAGTTGGCATTCCCCAGGTTCGGTTTAAGTACCCCCATGTAGGTATAGATCGTCTTGTCAGAAAGATTCACTGCCACATTATAATTCTGATATGCATTCCTGATGTCGAACAGCACTGCCTCATTGATGCTCTTTATATTGATCAGGGTCTCAATCTTCTTCCTCGGATAGCAATCAGTTCCATACGCAGTAGCTATGAACCTTATATCCTTCCCTGCCACCAGCTCCTCAATTACGTGCCCGCCCCCGTAGTTGAAATCTCCGGGGTGGACTCTATTCTTCGGATCATTGTCAGGCATGGCGGTAGCACCGAGGAAAATATCCACCGCGGCGAATCCTGTATAAGCAGGAACGTCATTAAGATAAACAGTCCCGCCACCGAGCTTTATCCTCGGTTTGGAATGCCCGACATTAAGGTAGGCACCGGAGGAGCACATCGGGCCAAAGGTGGCTGTGGTCACTACATCAACTTCCCGGGCGGCCTTTTCCAGCCCTTTTTTCTCAACAATACCGATTACTTCCTCGGCTGTTACCACAACCGCCTGCCCCTTGCGTATCTTCTCATTGATTTCCGCTATTGTCTTCGGCATCTCCATGCCTCCTTTCTATTCGCCATCCCCTGTCTTTGGCTCCTTCACGGCAGCCTCAACATTAAGCAAAGCCTCCAATTGTCTTACTCTCTCGGCCAGCTTATCCTGCCGCTCTGTTATTAACCTGATGTTCTCGCTGATAGGATCGGGCAACTTGCCGTGTTCCAGATCGACAACCAGAGATCTCTTCTCCTCTACTACTCTCCCCGGAACTCCTACCACCGTAGCTCCGGGAGGAACAGACCTTACTACAACAGAATTGGCGCCAATCCTGGCACCTTCTCCTACAGTGATAGGACCCAGCAATATCGCTGCAGCGCCGATAACTACATTATTTCCGATTGTGGGATGACGCTTTTTCTTTTCCGAGCTCGTTCCTCCCAGAACAACCCCCTGATAGATGAGTACATCATCCCCGATTTCCGTTGTCTCCCCGATAACCACACCCATCCCATGGTCAATAAAGAACCTCCTGCCAATCTTAGCCCCGGGATGAATCTCCACACCCGTGAGAAAACGGCCGGCATGGGAGACCAGACGCCCCGCCAAACGTAATCTATGCTGCCAGAGGAACCGCGCCACCCGATGAATCCAAAGAGCATGCAAGCCGGGGTAGCAAAACATAACCTCCAGCAAGCTCCTCGCTGCCGGGTCCCGTGCAAAAACTGTCTTTATATCCTCTTTCAGCCGTCTGAAGATCTCATCTACTCCTTAGCCAGGATACCCTGGGCCAATTTCGCCGCTTTCTCACCTGACAGGAGCATCCCCCCAAAGATAGCTCCCATCCGCGGGGAACCAAAAACAGCATTCGCCGCCATGCCGGCGACTATCAAACCGGGATATGCCTCTCTGGTGTTCTTTATAATCTCCCTCTCGCCCTTTTCAGCCCACATTGACTTCTCACCCTCCACACCACCACTGGCAGTGCTCAGGTTCTTGCCTATCTTTCTCTCTACAATTTTACATACCTCGCTGTCGTGTCCCGTGGCATCAATAACTACTTTCGACCTTATAGTCAGCGGGTCCACATGAAGCTTGGCCAGAGACACCGCGCTCCAGTTCAAAACCAATCCATGGATTCTGTTATCCCCCCGGATCATCACATCTTCTACACTCATCAGGTTGAATACCCTGGCTCCCGCCTTTATTGCAACAGAGCAGATAGTAGAAATACTCTCCAGAGCGTCGGCGACATAGTACCCCTTCTCATACTCTCTGGTTCGGACTCCAAAATCATCCAATATATGCTTCGCTGCACGTTGAAACACAATGCGGTTGAACATCATACCCCCGCCAGGCATGCCGCCGCCAACACGCAGTTGACGCTCAAACACAACCGTCCGGACTCCTGCCTTCGCCAGATAGTAAGCAGCCACCATGCCCGATGGTCCTGCCCCAGCTACGGCAACATCCACATCCATTGCCTCCATGAAGTCCTTCATAAAACACTCTGTTATGGCCCTGGATATGGTCACTTCATCCATTTCTCTAAATCCTCCTTTTTTTTCTAGAAAAGACCGGCAGTCAGATAACGCTCGCCCGTATCCGGGAATATAACCACAATGAGTTTGCCTTTGCTTCCTGGTCTCCTGGCAACCTGCAGAGCAGCCCAGGCAGCCGCCCCGGAGGATATGCCGACGAGTATCCCCTCTTCCCTGGCCAACTTCCTTGCCATCATCATTGCATCCTCATCACTGACCTGGATGATCTCATCAACCAGATCAGACCTGAGCACTTCAGGAACGAAACCGGCTCCTATGCCCTGAATTTTGTGCTTACCAGGCTTGCCACCCGAAAGAACCGGTGAATACGCCGGTTCGACAGCAACAACCTTGAACCCGCTTTTACGAGGTTTGATCACTTCAGCTATACCTGTGATCGTCCCTCCCGTTCCCACGCCGGCAACAACTATATCCACTTCGCCTTCAGTATCCTTCCAAATCTCCTCTGCGGTAGTTTTCCGATGGGCCTGAGGATTGGCAGGATTCTTGAATTGCTGGGGCATAAAGGAATTCGGGGTCCCGGCTGCCAACTCCTCCGCTTTTCTCACTGCCCCTGCCATACCCTCCGAACCCGGAGTCAAGACCAGCTCCGCGCCAAAAGCAGCCAGAAGCTGCCGCCTTTCAATGGACATGGTCTCAGGCATAGTAATGATAAGGCGATACCCTTTGGCAGCACAGACAAAGGCCAGGGCAATGCCCGTATTCCCGCTGGTTGGTTCGATGATAACCGTACCCTTCTTGATCAGACCCGCTTGTTCAGCAGCTTCAATCATGGCAATGCCGATCCTGTCCTTTACACTGGACAGGGGATTGAATGATTCAAGCTTTGCTGCAACCGTCGCATTCGCCCCCTCGGTCACCACATTCAATTTGACCAGAGGAGTGCCGCCAATTAACTCGGTGATGTTATTGGCTATCTTCAACTTCCGCCTTCTTGTCCCTGATCTTACTTCATGATTAATCATCGATTTAAGTCCACCATTCAAATAAAACGGGAATCAGAATATTGTCTTTCAAAATACCGGACAGGTCTCTATATTGAATAGACTCCGGACTTCGGCTGTCCCTTCTCCTTGTGTCTCTCAACCAGGTCTTTCAGAGTGACAGAGTCAAGAACTCCTACCATAGCGCTCTTCAATTCCGCCCACACATCCCGCGTAACACAAAAACCGGAGCGGGAACATATTCTGGGATCATCAACACACTCCACAGGAGCAACCGAGCCCTCCAGAATCTCGATCACCTGGCTGAGCCTTATTTCCTCGGGTGACTTGGCCAGAGTTATCCCTCCACGCGCACCGCGAATACTTCTCACTACACCTGCTTTTATGAGCGGCGAAACCAGGTGCTCCAGATACTGCGCTGAAATACCCTGCCTCTTGGCAATGTCTTTCAGAAGCACCGGGCCTGACTCACAGTTAAGAGCTATATCCAGCAGTGCTCTAACCCCATAGCGTCCTTTGGTCGAAAGCTTCATTTTCGTTCTTTGTAAACTAAATTTATCAACATTGTAGACTAATCCCAAAAACTTGTCAATTACCGCACATAGCCAACTAAGGGAAATGGTGTTTATACAGCGCTTGCTTAACCTTAATGAAGAGACAGCGGGGTTTTGTCAGTAACAATGCCTTCCCTGCGGCTCATTGCCTGCCGGAGATACAGGGGCAAACAGAACATACCCTGGTGCGTAACACCATCATAAAAACGGGGACTCCTGCATGTTCTTGCAGACACCCGATTATCCACTTCAGCCGTAGACAGCGAGAGCGGACTCGGTTCCAGGGATGCGAGGGCAAACCCCCAGTCTCCTCCGAAAGAAGGCACGTTAGCCCGATACGGGAAAACGAGAGGGAAGACAGTGCGCAGGGTGTTGTTAATGGCTACAAACACACCCATTTCGCCCCAACCACAAGAACCGGCCTGTACACAAATAATGCCGCGAGGAGTCAGCCTCTTCATGACCAGGCTGTAGAACTCCCTGGTGTAGAGCAAACAGGACGGACCCTCTTCTACAGGATCGGTTAAATCCATTATGATCACATCAAATTGCTGCTCGCAATTAGTTAAATATTCCCTGGCATCAAGATGAAGCAGCTGCGCGCGGCTGTCATCAAAGGAGTTCTGATGCAGCGACGGAAGAAAGCGGCGGCAAATATCCACAGCCTCCTGATCAATGTCAACCATTACCACCTTCTCCACTGTGCGGTGATTTAATACCTCTCTCAGCGTCGCTCCTTCACCCCCACCGGCGATAAAGACTGCCGCGGGGCTGGGATGAGTGATCATCGCAGGATGAACCAGGGCCTCATGATAGATGAACTCATCCTTCTCACTCGACTGCACTTTGCCATCCAGGATCAGACATCTGCCAAAACTAGAGGTTTGAATGATCTGCACCGATTGGAACCGGCTCTCCCCCGAGTACAGAATCTCCCTCACCCTGTACATTTGCACAAAGTCGGGATTAATAGTGTCATGAAACCATAAGTTCGGATCTTCTTCCATACCTTCCCCGATCTGCCCCACCTACGATATCAAAACCCCTCTCTTTATCTCCATGATAGTAGGGTCTTTGCTCTGCAGGCTCTTTATCAATAGTTCTGCTGCCAATTCACTATTCACTGAATCCCCGCAGGTAAAGATATCCACTGCAGCATAGCCGCATTCAGGCCAGGTATGCAGGGACAAATGAGACTCAGAGATAAGCACCACCCCACTCACACCCTGGGGAGAGAAACGATGGAAATGTTTGTCTATGACAGTAGCACCGGCTTCTTCAGCTGCAGAAACAAGAGCATTTTGCAGAAAACTCAGATCATTCAGCAACTCCTTGTTGCAGTCCCTCAGTTCCAAGAGCATATGCTTCCCTAGCGCATTCAAATCACCTTCCCTCCTTGTTTAATTTTTGTTCGTTTAAGTACCAACCAAAAACACGATAACAGAACAAAATATGATTTTATACATCATTCACATTTTTTTGCAATACATAAAAGATCGAGACCGTTCTTTTTGGTTGAGCAATAACACTGCCTGCTTAGGAAAGACCCAGCGCCAGGCGAATGTTGTCGTCTATCACCTTCATCTCCGGGGACGGCATGGAGCCCAGCTTGCGAGCGATCATGTTCTGCTTTATCGTTCTTACGACACCGGTCGCTACGGAAGGGAAGAGGAGGCCCGCTCTTCGCCAGTCTTTGATAAGGTGATCGCCCAGCAGTATGCGGTCAGTCCTGCTGCTGATAGCCTCGATAATGACTTCATCCCGTCCACTGTGGTAGGCTTCTGAGCTTACTATCACAGCCGGCCTGAGCTTACTATCACAGCCGGCCTGAGCTTGACTCCCGTTTCGTCTGCAAAGACAAAGGTGACCAGAACCACATCTCCGCGCTTATAGGCGGTCATATGCCGCGTCCTTCTCGTTGTCCCAGATCTCGGCGAGCACAGGGTCGGCTTTGGCCGTTAGCGTCAGGAGCCCTTCTGACTCCCTGGTTTCCTCACCCAGCCGGGGGACCTTATCCAGATCCTCCTTGCTCATCACTGGGTAGAATTCAGGCCTGATTCGGCGTTGACCACGTTGATTGCCTTCTCCCTTCTCAACTACTCCAGCTTGAATCCATGGCTCAAGGCCGGTTCCCTGCTGTTTTAATCCCGCATGGGACATTATCTCGTGTCTTATCTCTTTTCTGGAGACCCAAGCCCCACATCCCTTGTGAGCCGTCAGGTTGAGCAATGCTAGTGTCCCATGGTACACAGTCTTGTTGCCTCTTTGGTACCGAAGGGCCTCTGCCCAAACCGATTTTAGGTAGTCTTCCATGCACTTTCTGACGAACTGCTTCATATTTCCTCCTTCAGATTTCCCAGTCGGTACGAACAGGTTGGGATCTCCTGCGACATTGTACCAGCCAACCTCAGCTTGGATAGGAAGGTGGAACTCAGGTTCTGCAAGGGGGGCGGGTGGGTACAAGAAGGTAAAGTCTAGCATCTCGGTTCAGCAGTCTTTATAGGGCGGCCCACCCTCTCTGACAAACTTTACTCCACATGATTCGTCCATGGTGATCGTCCCATCAATCGCTGTTTTGATAACACTCACTGTCAGGGAGCTCCCCGCATGTAAGTAGAACGATGCCATTTGTCCGCATCTGTGGCATGTAAGATACCATGTGAATTGCCCACTCTTCTTGTCCCAATAGCCCCCACTTATCTTAACTCTTCCATTCAAACAATCTTCGTGGATTGCGTTCTTTAATTTGATGTCACGGAAATTGAACTCTTCATTTGCGTTCCTTCTCTCTACTTCAACCACGAACATCTTGGCCAGCCTCCTTTGAGTGAACCGCCTGTCGGCGTTCTCCTTCCTGCCGTAGACTAACGGAGTGGCGTGAGGCGATGCCTCCCTACCATTTCCCTCTGCGCTTATACCAGTCTGCCCTGGCTCTCTTTTCTTCAGCGTCAGCCTTCAGATTCTCCGTCTTGGCTTCCCTGTCCTTCCAATCGTGGTAGAAATCCCCAGGGGAAGGCGGCTGAGAGGGCCCATAACCAGATGGATAGGAGGGCACTTCATAGGAAGGAGGGTAATAATCTGGTGGAGGCTCTCCTGGGTCATCATCATCATGATCCAATTCGCTGGGGTGCACACTAATATGAGCAACCTGTGAGTTGACTAGCTTCACTACCAATCTGGCGCGGTATTGTTCACATCCACATATGACGTCACCGTAGAAGTCTGGCCCATATGAGGCTGGTATATCCAATTGCTCTTTGACTCTATGGAAAGGGCACAAGATTGTGATTACTGGCATTACTGTCCTCCTGCTTTATCTATCTCCGCGGGTAGGTGTGCTACAATAATTGTAACCGGCTTGGTTAAATCACGTTGTGCGCCCCTACGAATCAGGCACTGGTTTGTCCGCCTGCGGATCGAAGATAATCCCAGCTTCCTGCAAGACCCCTTCACTCACATATATAGGTACTCTGGCTCTCAAAGCAAGGGCAATCGCATCGCTCGGACGGCAATCGATGCTGACTTCAGTAATTGCCCATTGATCTCTCGCTTCATTGTAATGCAACTCAAATACTGAACCATCATCATCTCTCACTTCAAGCGATCTCTCGCTTTGCCCTTGCCATTCTTTAACTGCAGTTACCTTGTGCCTATCACCACCCCAGACAAATGATAGTTGTAGCCCTTCTATGTTGGCCTTCTTACGTGGACGATATGCTGTGCCATCGGGATGAAACGTCAATTCCATCGGGAGTCCTTCACAACTAAACTCCAAGACGATCTTTGAATAGAACGTGTCATCTTGGAGATCATTTACTACAATTCGGCTGAGTTTTCCGCCTGCAGCAGTAATGATCTTCACCATTGAGTAGAGCAGATCATAAGCCAACGGTCGGGGCACAGTTATACCCCGCAGCTTTACGGCTATTGCATCAGCCTCAGCAGGCCCAATCCATATAGGGAGGCTTTTGTCTCCATGAGTCTCCTTCAACACGACCACTCGCTGGGAGTTCATTGTACTCACCCGAACACTATCCACACCCATTTCGATCATTCTTCCTCCAATAGCACGACATTTCCTTTCGCCTCCGACATTGTACCACCCCACACAACCTTAGCTTGTATACCGAGGGGGACAGTCTGAAGTTGTGCAAGGCGATGGTGGAATGAGGCAAAAGGACTGCTTTCAATGCTCAGGGCAGAGCCTAAGCCCTGCCCTTCTGCCCATCGGGTTGCGGCTGCCAGTCTTAGCGTCCGCTCAGCTCTGCTTACCTGGAAGGATGCTTCAATATTTCCAGGGACTTCTCGAAGTTTCTCTCTGATTGAGCTATCTGACCGTCAAGCATCTCTTTATAACGCTGGTCTAGCCCGCCAGCATCATGAGCCTCTTCCCTTACTAGTTCAACAATCGGTGATTCTTCTTTCCTAGCCATTTCTTTAACCTCCTACTCCTAACTTATCCACTCACGGCTGCCACTCCTGGCATCCGCTCAGCTTCACTTGTGTTCCTGTATAGTGCATTCTCTTTATTGAATTTCAGTTTGTCTTGTCATTGTCCACCAATGCAGTCTTTTTGTCAGGTAACATGAGCGACAGAACCTGCAGAATTCCCAGGATGTCTGTCTCTGACTTCTTCAATTCCTTCAAGGAATGGATCTTCACATGCAGCTCGATTCCGGGTCGAAGGATGTACCGTCGGTAGTCATCTGAGCGGCTAACGCCCACATCCTGCATAAACTTTAACTCTCTTAATGCTTTAAGATGTTCCTCACCGTAACCAGCTCTGCCCCTCCCAACCGGAGGTAGGCGCTGTACTTCGACTAGGTGGTGAATAGTCCTTGGTCTGAACCCAGTCTCATTGAACAGATCTTTGATGTTCATTCTTAGTTTCTCATTCTTCTTTTCATTCTTCATGGTAGCAACATTACCATAGGCCC
The DNA here is from genome assembly GCA_963720375.1 of uncultured Chloroflexia bacterium. Classification (GTDB taxonomy): domain Bacteria; phylum Chloroflexota; class Dehalococcoidia; order UBA2247; family RBG-13-53-26; genus JAPLHP01. Next base: position 27,758 of record CAVRFM010000028.1, read on the forward strand.
AGCGAGTTTGTCAATATGGTATGGTAAACTAGTGGCATTTATATAGCTATTTTTGCATTACAATAACATAGCATTTTGTGATATAAATCTTGACTCGGACAACTGTAGACCGCATAGTCGTACTTGAGGTAGAAGGATGGGCGACGAAGTCCATAATGTCTTTTGTGGCACAATGCCCGAGCCGGCAGGCCGACACGATCAGTCAGACTGAGTAGCCTCACTGCACGAAATAGCGTTTTGGGCAGCGATGGCAATGTATCTAAGGCGGGTTTGGGGTTTCTTGCAGGAAGCTGCCTCGGCTGTATCCCAATAGGGCAAAGAGTGTCAACCTGCGCTTGTTGTATCTACCACACCCAACCTCAGCTTGGATACAAAGGGACTCCTACGCCCAGGTGGCAAGGAGCACGGCGTCGGTGGGGTGGGAATCGTAAGACTTGATGATGGCCTTGGTGATCATGCGATTCCTTTTAGCTCATAGCTCATAGCTGATGGTTCATGGTTATTCTCTGAGATTGCTTCGTCGCTGCGCTCCTGGCAATGACACGTAGGGGCGGTTCGCGTACCGTCCCTACGACCCTGGATTCCCGCTCCCCGTTTTGACGGGGACAAGCTTCGCGGGAATGACATATGGCCCAGGTCAGGGACCTGACACCCACTCTTGGTGAGCATTCGGGCTCGCTCCTGACGGAGAACAATTTGTGAACTTCAAAGCTCCTCTTGAGATATGAATGTGAGATCGCACCAGTAGACTTTGTATTAGAGAAG